>CALRNU020000010.1:0-98411 GCA_943369595.1 Synechococcus sp. UW140 | reverse complement strand
TTGGGGTAGCCAGCCACGCAGCCGTACTTACTCACCAGGTTCGAGAGGGCTTGGTAGGCCCAATCGGTGGGTTGTACGTCGGAAAACTGGCCAACGCTGGTCACCTGACCCATCTGGGCCTCCAGGGCCCGCATGCGGTCGATGTCCTGCTGGTCTACGTAGCGGTTAACTGACCCCATGTTTAGGTCTTGGGCTTGCGACGCCAATGGCGCCCCTAGCCCAAGGCCGGAGCACAGCAGCAGCACTAAACGAAGATCCCGCACGAGAAATTGAACTTTCTCAAATAATTTTCCTTTTTGGGAGTTGCTTTGCTGCGGTTACGGGGCAGTTCTGAGACTGCTTTCGTTTGCCATTGGGGTTTTGCCTTCCCCCGCCTGGCACTGGGCGCAGAGGCCAAATACCTCAAGGGTGTGAAACAAAGGTGTGAACCCCTCGGGGTGGTGAAGCTGCAGTGCTTGCTGTTCCAGTGGGCAGCAGTGCAATGCAGCACTGCTGCCGCAATCAAGGCAGGTGAGGTGGTGCACATCCCGTTCCCGGGGGGCGTAAAGGGCTTCGCCGCTGGGCAGGTGCCGGCAGCGCACCTGCCCCAGTTGCTGCAGGGCCCGCAGGTGTCGATAAACCGTGGCCAGCCCCATGGTTCCCCCCGCGGCGCGAATTAGGCCATGGAGCGCCTGGCCGCTCAGTTCCTCGGGGCTGTGGCGCAGTACTTCCAGGAGTTGGCTCTGGCGGGTCGAAAGGGACGGCATCAGGCCGATGGCGCCCAGCTGGGCCGGGCCTGCCAGCAGGCGGCATTTTTGCGGTTTTCCCGGGCCTCCACTTGCCAACACCAGCTGCGGCCACCGTCCCGTTGGTAGAGCAGCTCATTGGCCCGTTCCCACACCCAATGGGCGCTGGCTTCCATGCCCACGTTGGGCATCACCCGCAGGTTGAGGGCGCCCAGGTCATGGAGCCGCTGCCATTCGGCTAACAAAGGGTCATTGGCATTGGCCAAAAAGGTGTGGTCGAACTGCTGTTCCAATTGTTGGCGCAATTGTTTGAGGCTGGAAAAATCCACTACGAATCCGAAGCCATCGAGGCTGCTGGAGCCAAACCAACAGGTGAAACTGCGGCTGTAGCCATGCACGAAGTGGCAATGGCCCGGATGGCTCGGCTGCCGGTGACAGCAGGGGAAGCCCTCGAACTGCTTGGAGCAGGTATACATGCGGGCGCAGCTTGCACTGCGAAGCTATTTGTTCAGTCTCTCCTGTGGCGATGCCCGTGCCCAGTGCCCTTCCGGACCTGCCCCTGGGGAAATTGCGCTTCAACGAAGCCGGTTTGATTCCAGCGATTGCCCAGGACTGGCTTGATGGGGCGGTGTTGATGCAGGCCTGGATGAACCGGGAGGCGATCGACCGCAGCTTGGCTACGGGGGAGGTGCATTACTGGAGCCGCTCGCGCCAGGAGCTGTGGCATAAGGGGGCCACCAGTGGCCATTTCCAGCGGCTGCGGGGCATGCGCTACGACTGCGACGCCGATGTGTTGCTGCTCACGGTTGAGCAGCGGGGCGAAGTGGCATGCCATACGGGGGCGCGCAGCTGCTTCTACGACGACGGCCCCCTGCCCACGGCGGGCGGTGCCAACGCCCTGCCCCCCCCGGCCGATGCCTGCACTGAGCTGGCCCGGGTGATCGTGGGGCGTCGCCAGAGCCCTGAAGCGGGCAGTTACACCAACAAACTGCTGGAGGGGGGCGATAACCGGATCCTCAAGAAGATCGGCGAGGAAAGTGCTGAATTCGTGATGGCCTGCAAAGACAACAACCCCGAGGAGATTGCCGGCGAAGCGGCGGATCTCATTTTTCATATTCAAGTGGCCCTGGCCCACCACGGGGTGGATTGGCGGCGGGTGCTGGAGGTGTTGGCGGCCCGCCGGGGGGCGCCGCGGCGGGCAAGTCCCTGACGGCCCCTTAGGCTGAAAATGGTTCTCGTTTTCTGCCATGGGCGATGGGTCTGCCCCGGGCTTGCGGCGTCCTGGGGCCAAGGTCTTTGCCGCGGCTTTGGCTTCGGCCCTGGTGGCCCTGCTGGGGGCCTGTGCTGGCCCTGGACCTGGAACTGATGGTGGTGGGGCCAAGGGGGCTCGCCTGCGGGTGGTAACCACCTTTCTGCCGATAACGCTTTTTACTAAGGCTGTGGCTGGGGACTGCGCCCTGGTGGAGTCGCTGCTGCCTTCCGGCGTTGGCCCCCACGACTTTCAAGCCAGGCCCGCTGACCTGGCTCGCCTCCAGCGGGCCCGGGTGCTGGTGAAGAATGGCCTGGGCCTGGAAACCTTCCTAGACAAGTTGATCGCCAGTGTCGATAACCCCCAGCTCCAGGTGATCGACACCAGTAAGGCGGTAACCACCCTGGCAAATTTGGATAACAAAAATCTAGATAACAGAAATACAGTTAACAAAGACCAGAACCCCCACATCTGGCTGGATCCCCTGCGGGCCGCCCAGCAGGTGGAAGCGATTCGGGATGGTTTGATCGCCGTGGATCCCAGCTGCAAGGCGGGCTACACCCGCAACGCCGCCGCCTTGGGGGCCAAGCTGCGGAGCCTCAACGGGGAACTGGCCAGCCAGTTGGCCCCCTATGCAGGCAAGAGTTTCGTGGCCTTCCACGATTTCGCCCCTTACTTTGCCCAGCGCTACAGGCTCAAGGCAAACTTCCTGGTGGACCTACCAGAAGCCAATCCTTCCCCAGCCGATCTACAGCGGGTGGCAAAACTTGTGGGGGCCAGTCAACTAAAGGCCTTGCTTTCTGAACCCCAGGAGGGCAGCAGTTCCTTTAATGCCCTCGTTAAAGACCTGGGAATTTCAGTAATCATCTTTGATCCGATTGAATCTGGCCCTATAACTTCTTCAGAAATGGCCACTCCTTTGCGAACCTCCCTCCCTGGGACAGAAGCCAATTACTACTTTCAAACCATGCGCCGCAATGGCAAGAACTTGATTTTGGCCTTTGGGGGTTGAAGTTGTGATGCATCCCCCAGTGGTGGCCTTTAACTTGATCCCATGGTTGAAATGATTCTCGAAGTTGACGCCCTAACGGTGCGCCGCGAGGGCGTTATCGCCGTGGAAGATGTCAGTTTCAGCCTGGCTCCCCAAACCGACACTGCCCTGGTGGGCCCCAATGGGGCAGGTAAAAGCAGCCTGGTGAAGGCCCTGGTAGGGCTGATTCCCCACCAGGGGGGCTCCATACACCTGCTGGGCCAGCGGCTCGGCCCCCAGGGCCAATTGCCGCCGGCCGTGCGGGCCCAGGTGGCCTACATGCCCCAAAGCTTTCTGGTGCCGGCCCGCTTCCCACTTAGCGTGGCGGAATTCGTGGCCCTGGGCTGGGATGGCCCCCGCCGGCCCCGGGGGGCCGTGGCCGAAGCCCTCGCCAAGGTGACCGCCACGGCCCTGGCGGAGCGCCTGCTCAGTGAACTTTCCGGCGGCGAAATCCAGAGGGTGTTGCTGGCATTTTGCCTGGTGCGGCCCCGGCGGCTGCTGGTGCTGGATGAGGCCCAGGCGGGGCTGGATGCCCAGGGGGCGGAACGTTTTTACCTCTTGCTGCAGGAGCTGCGGCGCCGGGAGGGGCTCACAATCCTGCAGGTGTCCCACGACCTGGAGATGGTGCGTCGCAGCTGTGATCGGGTGCTTTGCCTCAACCGGCGCTTGCGTTGTTCTGGCCCCCCCGACCATGCCCTCAGCGCCGGCCAGTTGGAGCTGGTTTATGGCAAGGGCTATGGGCCCTATCACCACCATCACCATTGAGGGTTAGCCATGATTGAGCCCGGTTCCATAGCCAGCCTGTTGGCCTTGCCCTTTATGCAAAGGGCCCTGCTGGGGGGCTTGCTCACCGGGGCCCTGGGGGGGGTGCTGGGCAGTGTTGCGGTGCTGCGTCAGTTGTCTTTCTTCAGTGATGCCCTGGGCCATTCGGCCCTGCTGGGCATTGTGCTGGCAATCCTGCTGGGTCTTAACCCCACCCTGGTGTTGATTCCCTTTGCGGTGCTTTTTGCCCTGGTGGTGAGTGCCCTGGTGCGGCGCAGTCAGCTGCCCGCCGATGCCCTGCTCAACATCGTTTATTCCTCCTCCCTGGCGGTGGCCGTGGTGGCGCTCAGCTTTGTGCGGCAGGCGAAGGGCAGCCTCCAGCAGTTGTTATTTGGCGACATCCTTGGCGTTTCCTGGCTGGACCTGGGCTTGCTGGCCCTGTTGTTGTTGATAACAGTGGCCTACGGGGCCCATAGCCGCCGGGCCCAGATCCTGCTCACCCTCGATGAATCCCTGGCCCTATCGCGGGGGGTGGCGGTGCCTTTGCATCGACTGTTGTTTGTGGTGCTGCTGGCGGTGGTGGTGGCGATTGCGATCAAGGCAGTGGGGGTGCTGTTGATCAGTGGCTTTGTGGTGATTCCAGCTTGTGCATCGCGGTTGGTGAGCCGCCATTTCAATGGCTATGTGGGGCTCAGCGCTGCCTTGGGGGGGTGCGGTGGCGTATTGGGACTCCTTGGTTCCGCCGCCTTCAATCTCCCCTCCGGCCCGGCGGTGGTGGTGGTGCAGTTGCTGATTTTCCTGGGGGCGTTGCTGCTGGCCATGGGGAACCAAAAAGCGAAGCCTGCCCCTGGAGCCAGCCCAGGCTGAGCAGATCGCGCTGGCTAAGTTGCAATGTCGGAATTGCCCCAGGCACAGCGGCCATTACGTCGCTGGCCTGGTCGCTATGGCCCCAAAGGCCGAAACCATGGCCCAGTTCGTGGAGGCTGGTGGCCTGGATCGCCTGGGGCCGTTGGCCGGGGCTGATCAGGATTTCCACCAGCGGTTCCAGCTGGCTTTGGGGCTGCTGGCCCCGGCGCACCTGTTGAAAGCTGAGCAGGGCCCGGCCATGGCTAGCCCTACCGCCCTGCAACGGCGGCCGTCGCCGCCAGAGCCGCAGCTGGGCATCTTCGGGCCGCTCCACCCGCTCCAAACGCACATGGGGGGCCCAGCTGGCCAGGGCTGCCTCCACCGCTTGGCTCCAGCGCTGGCTCCAGAGGTCTGGGGCTGGGGGCTCCACCCAGATGCACCAACGGGGCAGGGTTACCCAGCCCAGGCGCGAGGGTTGCAGTTGGTTGGCGTAGCCGGGTAGCTGGGCACCGTTGCCAGCTTCGCTGCCCACAACAGTGATAGGAGCTGGTTCCACCAGGGTTTGCCGCTCCTGCACCGGGGCACAGCTGCTCCCCTGCAGGCTGGCGATCAGCAGCAGGCCCGCAAGATTCATGCCGGTAGAGCGGGCAGCCCCACCCCCCGGGCCATCAGGCTGGCCATGAAGGGCAGGCAAGCAAAGGCCAGCAGTTCAATGTTGATCACCCAACCGATCCGCTGGGCTGCAGCGGCCGAGAAGCTTGGCGCTTCCCCCTTGCGTAGGGGAATCGCCCAGAGGATGTAAGTGATGGTGGGATATAGAGAAAGGCTGCCGGCCCCCAGATAAATGCCCACCTTCCACCAGAACAGGGGGTTCGCCATATAGAACCCAGCCCCCTGGCCGAAGTGCAACACCCGTAAAACGCCACTGCCCAGCAGGGTTAAAGCGGCGATGCCGTACACCACATCGGTAATGATCAGCTGGGTGGCGCTGGCTCGGTCGGGGTTGGGGCGCAGCAACTTGCGCTCCAGCACCAGGGCGGCAAAACAAACCATGAAGCTGATCTCGTGGAGGTAAGCAAAGCCAGCTCGGCCCAGTAGTTCGCTAGTCATTGGTGCAAGGTGTCGTCGCCGGGAGGGTAGCCCCCTGGGCAGGGTTGTTGGGGATGGAAGCTGGTGGCTTGCCCAAGGCAAACACCAAGCCCCAACAAATAACCAGCTCAAATTCAAGGCTGAACTCCGAAACCTTTGTGAGGGTTCCACTAAAGAGAACATTTCCCCTTACGTTCAATTCAAGGCCTTAACCAGAGTTACGCGCCATGACCAGCTCCCTTAGTGCTTTCCTTGGCGAAATTGGTCGACACAAGCTGCTGACCCCGGAGGAGGAACTCACCCTGGGAAGAAAGGTGCAGGCCATGGTGCCGTTGTTGGCAAAACCAGCGGAGCAACTGAGTGAAACCGAAAGAAACTTGTTGCGATTAGGCGAAAGGGCTAAGAATCAAATGATCACAGCCAACCTGCGGCTGGTGGTAAATCTGGCCAAGCGTTACCAGGGCAAAGGCCTCGACCTGCTGGATCTAATCCAGGAGGGCACCATTGGACTCACCCGGGCGGTGGAAAAGTACGACCCCACCAGGGGCCACCGCTTTAGTACCTATGCCTACTGGTGGATTCGCCAGGGCTTGAACCGTGCCCTTTCCACCCAAAGCCGCACGATTCGCATTCCGGTCAATATCAATGAAAAATTGACCAAATTGCGGGCTGCCAAGGCCCGTTTAATCCAAAGCTCCAGCCGGCAGCCGTCCGTCTTTGAATTAGCCCAATGCCTTGATCTTCCCCAGGCGGAGGTGGAAGAGCTGCTGGGTTGTGAACTGCGCAGTGTCACGATCAGCCTCCAGGGGGTGGTGAAGTCAAAATCTGATCCTTCAGATTTGATTGATGTGCTCCCCAGTGGGGAGTTGCCCCCCATGGAGCGGGTCGAGCTGGCTGAGCGCAGCGCCGCCGTATGGAAACTGCTGGACCAGGCAAGCCTTACCCCCAAGGAGCGCACGGTGGTGATGTTGCGCTTTGGCCTCGATGGCAGCAACGAATGGCGCACCCTGGCGGAGGTGGCCCGCCAGCAGAGCTGCAGCCGCGAATATTGCCGCCAGGTGGTGCAACGCTCCCTGCGCAAGCTGCGCCGGGCCGGGATCCAGTCGGGCCTGGTGGAGGCCTGTTGACCAGGAACCCCTGGCCGTTCGGTTCTCCCCCCCTGGGCTTAGGCCGATGCTTGTTCCAGGCTGGAGGTGTGGTTCACCCCTTAGCCGTGACAGATCCCCTTCCAGTGGATGCAACCGTTGTGGACAGCACGGTTGTTGATAGCAGCGTGGTGGATGAGGGCGCCATCCGCCAGCTGTTGCGGCGGGCCGGCCGGGTGGTGGCCCGGCCAGCGCTGGAATGCCTTGAGCTGTTGCTGGATGGCTCCACCCCCCATGCGGTGCGGCTCACGATGCTGGCGGCAATGACTTACTTGCTGGTGCCCACAGATTTGATCCCTGACTTTCTGCCGATAGTCGGTTTTAGTGACGACGTGGTGGCGCTTACGGCCCTGTTGGGAATTTTCCGCAGCCACGTCACTGAGGAGATTCGTCAGCGGGCCCAGCGGCGGCTGGATCGTTGGCTTCCCTAGCCCTGGGCGGCGGTGAAATGCCAATCTTGGGCTGACCTTGCCGTGCCATGGCCTCCTCCGCCCCCAGCCTCAACCCCGATCAGCTCGAGCAGCTGGAGGTTTTTCTCAAGGAATGGTTGCGCCATACGGGGCGTACCCAGGCGGACCTGAGGCGCGCCCTGCGGGCCGGTTCGATCCGCATGCCGGTGCTTCTTTATGAATTGCAGCGCACGGTGAGCCAGGCGGGGATCCCTGGGCTTGCCGATCGACTCTGCAGCATTGAAGCCCAGTGGTTGGGGGCGGACCCAGCCTCCGCCGATGACTCACTGTCAGCGGCGGATGAGTTGGCCCAGCTGGATTTGCTATTGCAGGAAATTCGTAGCGACTCCGTTTAAAGCTGACCAGCCAAGGCAGATCACCTAAGGCAGATCAACACCATCCCAGGCAGATCCAGGGCCCCTCAGGCAAAGTGTCGGCAGCTGTCCTGCTCCGATGGTTCGCTCCCTGGTTCTGGTGGTTCCGGTTTTACTAACTCTGGCTTTGCCGGCCTTAAGCCAGTCGGGGAGCTACCTGCTGGGGCCTGGCTCCAATGTGGGCCCGGCCACAAAGGTGAAGACGGAGAATTGCGTAACCAAAGCCGATGGCTCGGTTACCTGTGACACTCGCCTGGAGAATCCGGCTGGCGACACCGATGCCCGGCCCCAATACGACTATTTCGGTTACTGAGGCCTAGGCCATGGGACGGGTCTTTGCCTATTTGTTTGATGATCAGTGCTTCTTGGAGGGGCTGAAACGTTTTCAGCGGGCCCTCGCCAAGCTGCTCTCCGTGGGCATGGTGTTGGTGATTGTGGCGGCCACCGTCCAGTTGCTGTTGGGGATAGCCAGGGAGCTAGCCCCAGGGCAAATGCCCCTGGTGGGCAATGAATTGATAACAGTGCTGGGTGAGGTGCTCACCCTGCTAATCGCCATCGAGGTGCTGGAAAACGTGCTTGCCTACCTGAGGGATCACTCCATTCAGTTGGAGCTGGTGCTTGCTACGGCAATCACTGCCATGGCCCGAAAAATCATCGTGCTTCCCAGCCATTCCGGGGATAACCCCCTGTTGCTGTTAGGTCTTGGCTTTGGCACCCTCAGCCTCAGCGCCGCCTATTGGTTGCTAACAAGGCGCAATGGCGCTAGTAACAATGTTTAAGCATCAATTTTAAGTT
This sequence comes from Synechococcus sp. UW140, assembly GCA_943369595.1. Lineage (GTDB taxonomy): Bacteria > Cyanobacteriota > Cyanobacteriia > PCC-6307 > Cyanobiaceae > Synechococcus_D. Next base: position 89,947 of record CALRNU020000010.1, on the reverse strand, counting down.
TGTTTTAGGCGCTTTCCCAGGGGTTTCACCGGCCGCCCGGACGGAGCAAATCACCCATGCCATTGCGTTGCAGCACCAGCATCGCCCCCTGGTGTAACGCACTCCAATTCAGCGGTAGGCAGCGGTCAAGTACCCCTTGGCTGCAGCCCATGGCAATCAGCTGGCCTTCTTTTTGCATTGTTTGGCCATAGGCCTCCACCATTGCCCGCAGCAGGCTGGGGTGGTCGAGGCGCTCGCCGGCGGCCCCTGGGGCCGAGGCAAGCCAGGCTTGGGCTGCCTGCTCGCCGATCAGTTGGTCGCGGTCTGGCTTGGCGATCCGCCTGCACACATCCAGGGCTTCGGCGGCCTGGGCCATGGTTTGTTTGGGGGCGGCTTGGCCGGCGCCGCCAGCCAGGGTCAGCCAGAGCAGCGAAGTTAGGCAGAGGAGTGTTCCCAGGGCTGCGCTGGAAGCGGCCGGTCCCCGCCTACGAATTTTTCCTGCCATTGGTCTAGGTCGCAGCGAACTCAGGCTAGGGGCAGTTGGGGCTCCAGCTCCGGCGCCACAAATAGGGTGAGCCAGAGGCAACCGCGGCCACCATCGCTAGCCTCCAAACGATGGAGCCGATGGGGCGGAATCCAAAGCAGATCGCCTGGCTGCAGTTGTTGAGCACTGTCGGCATCGGCAAAGCGCAATTGGGCCGAACCCTGCACCAACAGCACCCATTCCCCTAGGGGTTGGTCGTACCACTGGCCCGCTGGGGTGCTGGCGGCGCAGGAATGGATCAGCTCTAGCTTCAGCCCGCGGCCCTCCAGCAAGAGCTCCACCCGTTCGCTACCCGCTACCGGCGGGAGGCTATGGAAGAGATTTGTCAGTCCCGCTTTTTTGCTGGATTCAGGGGGGGGCGGTGGATCGTTTTCCCCCCAGCGGCGGCCGATCTCCAGGCCCTGGGCTGCGGCCAGCTCCACCACCTGCTCATGGGTTTCACAGGCACTTAATTGGGCCCGCAGGGCGGGATCAGCCTTGATCTGGGCCACCAGTTCATTGAGCTGGTCCACCTTGTGGAGGAAGCGCTGCAGTTGTTGTTCGGACACGGCCCACCGAGGGAATCTGGCGCTCCCCACGGCGAGCCATGGGGAGTTGAGTCGTAGGTAATCATTGATCAGGCCCAGGGCCCTGGGCCATGGGTGCCAGCGGGGGGGATGATGGTTTGCGGCGAGCGGGCCCGTGTAATCCAACCGGTAGAGATAAGCGACTTAAAATCGCTCCAGTGCGGGTTCGAATCCCGCCACGGGCATCACCACCCCTCCCCCAGCTTCCCCGGAGCCACCTTTGTCCCTCCAGCCCTTGCTATCCCTGCTGTCTGGCGACACCCTTTTGGTGCTCCTGGCCTATGCAGCATTGGGCGTTGCCTACCTGGTGGTAGTGCCGCTTGGCCTGTATTTCTGGATGAATAAACGCTGGTATGTGATGGGCAAAATTGAGCGCACAGGGGTGTATGGCCTGGTGTTTCTGTTTTTCCCCGGCCTGATCCTGTTCGCCCCTTTCATCAACTTGCGCATGGCAGGCCATGGGGAGGGCTGAACGATGAGCCGCGCCAGGGTCCTGTTGCTCATGGGGGCTGTGTTTCTGTTGGGCGCTGGCGGCTACTGGGGTTTCCAGGGGTTGGGTTTCCAGGGCTTTTCCGCAGGGATTGCCTCGGAGGCCGTGCTTGTTTTGTTGGTGTTTGGTTGGACCGGCAGCTACCTGTGGCGGGTGGTGGGCGGCAAGATGACCTTCATGGAGCAGCGGCGCCGGTATCGCTCCGCCTACGACGCCCTCACCACTGAGGAGTTGCGCCAGCGCTTTGAGAGTCTTTCCCCGGGGGAGCAGGAGGCCCTGCTTAAGGAGGTGGGTCAGCTGGAGCCATAGGCTCCCCCTAGCTCAGTGCCCCTTCCATGACCGTGGCCCCTGGTCCCAGCCCCATGGCCCGTTGTTTTGAGGCACTGCGGGCCCAGGGCCGCTGTGCCCTGATGCCTTTTCTTACGGCCGGGGATCCCGACCTAACCACCACCGGTCAGGTGTTGTTGGCCCTGCAGGCGGCGGGCGCTGATTTGGTGGAACTGGGGATTCCCTACAGCGACCCTCTGGCCGATGGCCCGGTGATCCAGGCGGCCGCCAGTCGCGCCCTGCGGGCAGGTACCACCCCTGGGGCAGTGCTGCAGATGCTCAGCGGATTGCGGGGGCAGCTGACCCTGCCGGTGGTGCTTTTCACCTATAGCAATCCCCTGCTGAACCGCGGCATGGAACGGTTTTGCCAAGAGGCGGCCGCCGCTGGCGCCGCCGGCTTGGTGGTGCCGGATCTGCCCCTGGAGGAGGCGGAACGCCTTTCGCCCATAGCCGCTGCCGTGGGCCTTGACCTGGTGTTGTTGGTGGCCCCCACCACCCCGAAAGAACGGATGGCCCGCATTGCGGCGGCCAGCCGTGGTTTCACTTATTTAGTCAGTGTTACTGGGGTGACTGGGGAACGCACCCAGTTGGAGGATCGTGTTGCCGGGCTGGTGGCTCAGCTCAAGGGTTTTGGGCCGACGCCGGTGGCGGTGGGTTTTGGCATTTCCGGCCCGGACCAGGCCCGCCAGGTGCGCGATTGGGGGGCCGATGGGGCGATTGTGGGCAGTGCCCTGGTGAAGCGCATGGCGGCGGCCCAGGCGGCGGCAGAGGATCCGGTGGCGGTGGCCGCCAGTTTCTGTGGGGAGCTGCGCAGCGCCCTGGATTCCTGAGCCGATTGCCCCTGGAGGGGTGCCCCATAACCTGGGGCCAGTGCATTGCTGGCCATGCGTTTTGTTCTCTGGGGTACTTACTGCGCCAATGCCTTGGAGGCCCGCACCCCCTACCGGGAGGAGCACCTGGCAGGGTTGCGCCAGCAAAAGGAAGCAGGGGTGTTGGTGACCCTGGGACCCACGGAGGGCAGCACCCATGTATTTGCCATCTATGAGGCGGCCAGCCTGGAGGAGGTGGATGGCCTGGTAAAGGCAGACGTTTACTGGCTCAATGGCATCTGGACCGCCGTGGAGATCTACCCCTGGACCCAGGCTTTTTAGGGGCGCTGGGGCTAAGGCTCTAATTTCGGCATAGGGTTATAGATCCCTACGGGTCTGACGATGAAGCAGAAATCTGCTCCAGCCCATGGCCTTTCCTCTGCGGTGGTAATCCAGCTGGGCAAATTGATCCCCCTCACCGTGGACTCCAGCCTGGGGAGGCCTGGGGTGGTTCGCACCCCCAGCCCCCACTTGACCTCATTGCTGAGCTGGGATGCCCAGGGCAATCTGGCGATCGACTGAAATATCTTTGCCCACTGGTTTGGCTGCCTTTACGGTGGCGAATCCTTAGCGTTTCGATTGATCAGAGAATCTTCCAGTAGGAAGGAAGCAAGGTTGCTAATCGAGCGCCCTTCCCCCTCGCTTCTCTCAACGAGCATTTGATAGGTCCTAAGGGAAACAGTGATACTGATCCGCCTGGGGGTGCGGAATTCAAAGGTGCGCTGTTCAGAGTTAGATCCTGGAGCGCCAGCTTCTGACAAGGCGCCTCCTACAGCAAATGGACACCCCTACACAATTGGATGCCTTAAGGCCTACGTAAGCTTTCTTTGATAAAGCTTATGCAGCAGATCTGCCGCATAAGCTTGTTTGGCCTCGGCCTATGCCTAGAAAAGCCTTTGGCGGATTAATTCATGGGCGATCGTGCCTAGGGGCCTGCCCTGGTTTTCGCTTAGTTGCAGCAACTGTTCCCAGGCGGCATCGCTTAGTTCGAGGCTGAGCTGCTGCTGGCCGGCGCTGTTGTTGTCGCCTTCAGCGTTGGGTTGGGATAAGGGCATCATGAAGAGAGGGCCCAATGGGAGAAAGGTAAGGTAATAAAATGACTAGCTGTTGCCTGGGTTAGCGCCCAGGGGTTACCGCGCCCTAGGAAGAAAAGGCTTTGCAGCGGCTGTCATTTCGAACAGCCATTAAAGCGCCCATAGGTTTGGGGTGTTGATCAATATTTTTTAGTTATTAAAAGTATATAAAACTTTGTGCTAAATGGCTAGGGGCCCGTTTTGTCAAACTGTTTTGCGAGTTTCTATTGCGAATTCCAGTTGCGAATTCCTTGGTGGGCCGCCGCTGGAGTTGTTGCTGCTGCTGGGGGCTTGTTTGTTAATCCTGCATCATTTGCAGCACCTGTTCCAGTTGGGGCAGCCGTTTCTCGTTCCAATGGGCACTGAGCTGTTGCTGGGCTACCTGGGGATCGGCAGCATCTAGTTCAAACCCCTCATGGAACAGCACCAAGCAGCAGCCGGAACCGCTGGCCTCGAGCACCCATGAAAGCGTCCAGATTTGGTGGAGCTGTATTACAAACAGGCTGTGGGGATCGGCTTCAAGCACCTCACCCGGGGCCAAGCCCTGATCCCCCAGGTCCAGCACAAACTGGTGCCCCACCGTGGCCTCGATGCTGCCGCTGGCCCACCACTGGGTTACAAATTCCGATTGGGTGAGGGCCCTCCAAACTTTCTCAGGGGCGTGGCATAGGTCCCGCTCAACTCTGATCGTGGCGTTGCTGGTCATGGTGGGGGGGAGTTCTGCCCTTGACAGAGGTGGCTGGCGCTTAACAATCCAACCATCCTGACTCGTCCCATGGGCAGCATCGGCCTGATTGGCACATTCCTCGCTGGGGTCCTAGGGCTGGGGCTTGGCGCCGCTTGGGCCGGCCAGGTTCAACCCTACGGCGATATCTTCACCTCCAAGGCTGCCGCCCAGCGCCGGGCCATGGAGCTGAAGTGTGCCGGTACCTTTGCCATGGCCCAAGGCTGGGCCCCTTGCCGGAACCTGGAGGCCTACGCCAAGGCAATCGGCGGGAGCTTGGTTACTTCCGAACGCATATAGCCATGCGCTTAGGCCGCTGGGTTAGGGCAGATCTGCGGCCTAAGGCCCTCTGGCTCAACTAAGCCCCGTAGCCTCTAACCGTTGCCCATGGCTGGGGCGAAGGGGGGCTTTGGCGATGGAACTAGCGATCACAGAACTTGAGTTGTTGTTGATCGTGGACGCACTCAAAGTCATAGGTGAAATGCAATTGAGCGAGCGGCTGGAAGTTTTATTAATCGGCCGAATGGAAAGCCTTAGCATTGACACCATGCCCAGCGAACTCTGGTTGCTATGGCAACAGCGCCTCAGTGATACGGCCTAGGGCCTGGGGGGCCTTGACGAGTTGGCGGTGATTGTTTACAGGTAGCCGTTCCACTCGGCCCACCGGGAGCACCCCCCGCCAGGAGGGCACCACCATCGCATCAAGTAGGCAGTAATAGCTATGGCATTGCAGCTTTTCCAGCGGCGCCAGATTGCCGTTGAGCTGTTGCAGCAGGCTGCTGCCGATTTTCATGTCTGCCACCCCGGCCAGGGGCCAACGGGGCCAGGGTTGGGCCATGAGCGTGCCCCGCTGGGGACTCCCCAGGCTGATGAAGCGGCGGCAGCGGCGGTGGCCTCCGAGCAGTTGAATCCAGCAGCGGGCCACCACGCCCCCCATGGAAAAACCAAGCAAATCCACCGCTTGCTCTGCCCCGTAGCGGGCCTCGATTTCCCTGGCTAACTGCTGGCCCAGATCCCGCAGCCCCGTGGTGCCCAGCCGGTGGGGTAAATGGGGGCTGAATAGCTCTGGGCGCCGGCCCGCTAGCTGTTGGCGTAGATGCCTAAACACCTGGGGGGTGTCCCAGAGGCCATGGACCAACACCAGTGGCAGGGAGTTGTTCATGGGCGCCCCTGGCGGCTCACGGGGTTTTTCCTTCGGTTTCTTCCACAGGGGTGGTGTAAGGAACCACCACCAGAAACAACAGCCACCAGGCCAGCACCAGCAGGGCCACCCCGGCGCTGAGCCACCAGATGTGCAGCAGCAGCCAACTGCCGGCGATGGCGAGGCTGCCCGTGAGCAGGATCGACCAGGGTTGGCACCACCAGGGTTTATGGCTCCAGAAGTTGTTGCTCATTGATCTACCAAGGTGGGGTATTCGGCCTCACGGCCCCGCGGCACCACATTGAATAGTTGGCGCACCTCCGCCAGGGGGCTTGCGAAGTGATCCCAGGGGTTTAGCTCTGCAATCAGGTCAATGGTTACCTGGCTGCCGTGGGCCATCCCTGCAAAAATTCGCTCGGGATCTAGCTGGTTGAATTCCCCAGGGATGAAGGGGGAAACGCCAATGCCTACCTCGAATTCAGCGATTACAAACATCAACACATCGAAGGGATCAAGCTTTTCAAAACCAGCCTGGAAGCCAATCACAGCCCCCTCCTCGGCGGCGGTGGTGCCATAGCCCCCAAGCACATGACAACAGTCGTGGTGCATCACCGGCGGCGGTGGCCCCCCCAATTCACCGGGAAAATTGAACTGGTTGCGGCTGATGAAGTTGGCATAGGCCCTGCCAAAGCTGCCCTCTGGGTAGCTGAGCAAGCTCTGATATCGCGCGGCCATGGCCTTGTCTTCTTGGCCGGATAGCACCATGGCAATGCCGAGCACCCCCCCCGCCCCCTCCTGTTGGATCGTGGCGCTGATGGCGTCTTTGAGGAAGCTGCGCCGCATCAGGTCAAGGCGCACCATGGTTTGCCGGTTTCCCATCACCTTGCGGTAGCTCTCCACCGGGCTGTGGGCCACCTCAAAGGCCTGGGCGGTTTGCTCTAAGAGGGCCAGTTCAGCCCCAGTGGCGGCCCCATCGAACAGGGCCACCAGCGTCATGCCCCGCAGCACCCGTTCGCGCCATTGGGGATCAGGATTCACGGCGCGGATCCGTCGGGCCAGTTCCTGAGGGCTAAGGCTCGGCAGGCTGCTGAGGTCTAAATCCACATGCATGAGGTGGTCGCGCACCCCGGCCACCGCCGCCAGGGCCTTGGCGGAGGGATCCCCATTAAGGCGGGCCATGGTCATCAGCCCCGCCAGGGCTGGCTCGGCCAACCGTTGGCGTTGCTCCAGCGGGAGCGTCGCCTTCATATTGATAACCATGGCAGCACCAGGCACTGGGGCCAGGTTGGCTCAGCTGCCGGCATTTGACGACTGCTGGGGGGAGACCATGGGGGGAATCTATTGAGGGTCTCCTGCCATGGGGGATGACGGCGACGATGCCCGGCTTTGTTTCCCCGCCACCGAACGCAACCGCGAAGCCATCGGCACGGTGTTGGAACCGTTGTTGCCGGCGGCGGGGCTGGTGTTGGAGCTGGCCAGCGGCAGCGGTGAACATCTCTGTTATCTGCAACAGCGCTTTGGCCCCAGTCGGCCGGGGTTGCGCTGGCTGGGTAGCGATCCAGATCCCCTACATCGGGCCAGTTTGGCCGCCTGGGCCCGTCACCTGAACCTGCCTGCCAGGGCAGCCCCCTTGGCCCTGGATGCCTGCGCGGGTAACTGGCCGGATTTAGGGGAACCGCCGGTGTTAATGCTCTGCATCAACATGATTCATATCGCCCCTTGGGGGGCCACCGAAGGCTTGATGCGCCATGGGGAACGCTTGCTAGGGCCTGGGGGGCTGCTGGTGCTTTACGGCCCCTTCCTGGAGGCGGCGGTGCCCACCAGCCCCAGCAATCTGGCCTTCGATGCCTCGCTGCGGAGCCGCGACCGCCGTTGGGGCCTGCGCTCCCTGGAGCAGGTCACCAGCCTTGCCCAGCACCACCACTTGGTGCCGGCCGGCCGTTGGCCCATGGCCGCCCATAACCTCACGGTGGCCTATCGGCGCGGTTAAGTGGCCTAGGGGCCCTGGCTAACGATGGCGCTCCACTGCACGGCCTTCACCTGGTCCCGGCGCCAGGAATGAAACAACTCAGCTTCGGCCACCGTGCACAACGGGCAATGGCTGATCTGCCCTGCTTCCAGGCCGAGGTTCCTTAATTGCAGGGCGGCGGCCAGGCGAATATCCAAACGATCGCGACCCTCCTCGGGATCGGGCAGCAGGGCCCCTGCCGCCTGCAGCTGCCTTAGGTCCCCCAATTGAACACTCACTTGGCGTTCCACCTGGTAATTGGCGCCGCCCACCGCCGGCCCCAGGGCCACCAGCAACTGGCTGCGGCGGCTGCCGGCGGCCTCTAGCAGCTCGATGGCCTGGGCCAGGATGCCCCCAGCCACCCCGCGCCAACCGGCATGGCAGGCGGCCACGCGACCACTGCTGGGGTCCGCCATTAACACCGGGGTGCAATCGGCTCCGCACACCCAGAGGCTCTGGCCGGCGCCATCACTAACGAGGCCATCGGCCTCGGGCCAGGGGGTGGCGCTGGCCTGGGAGGCGGGCAGTACTTCGGCACTGTGGATTTGTTGGGGCCGGTGCACGCTCACCCCAGCGCTCACATAGCCCACCAGTTCCCCAGGACCCCGGCCCTGCCATTGGCGGGTGAAAAAGCCGTGTTCAAATTCCTGCAGGAGATCGCACTGCAGGTAAATGCCACCGTAGGTACTTACCCAGCTCCAGCCTTCGAGGTTATTGAAGCCCCGGTCTGGACGATCAAAGGGGGCGGGCAGGGCTTCGGCCATGGGTCAACGGTGGGGAGGCTTTAGCAATCGGGTAGATCCCGCAACAGCCAGAAACCGGCGAAGTCTGTGGCCGTTTCGTCCGTTTGAACTGCTAGGAATTGCAAGCCGCCGGCCTGGTCCCGGGCCAACTGAAAGGCTGTTCTGGCCGCCTCAGCTTCCTCAGGTTTGAGGTCAGACACCAGCCAGCGGTCCTCCAGGCCAGCCTCCAGCACCAGCTGCTGGTCGCGTACCTCGAGCCGCACCGGTTCCAGCCCCGCCAGCCAACCGGCCAGGGCCAGGGCGCGGCTGGGGCTGAACAGGCGCAGGCCGGCCACCGGTGCTTCAGCGGCGCACTCAGGTAAGGGCACCAGGCCGGCAAAGCTGATCTGCCAATCGGCAGCTTCGCTAAAACTTTCTGCCGGCAGTTGGGCCCAACTCCAGCTGTCGCCCCGCACCGCCTCCGGCAGGGGAATGGCCAGGGGCTGCACGGGGCTGGGGGGCGGTGCCAGGGGACCACTCAAATGTCCTTCCATGCTGGGGTAAGCGGTGCGTTCCCGTTCCCGCAGCCAATCCACCAGGCCGTAGCAACGGCGGCTGGCTAGCACTTCGAGGCCCAGGGGGGCGGCGGCCCGCTGCACCATGGTGCGCATCGAGCTGCGCCAGCAACGCAGCCGGCGGGGGGCCTGGGCCCCTTGCAGGGCCAGTGCTTCTTCAATGGCTGCCTTGAGCCAGATCGAATTAACGCTGTTGGCCGGGCAGAAACGGCTCCAGCGGAAGCTTTGGTCTGCGGAACAGATCAGCAGTTCCCAGCGTTTCTTGCCGTTCTCGTCCAGCACTGGACGGGAGTAAAAGTCGAGCTCCCACTCCGTAGAGGCGCTGCTCATCCGGCGTTCTGTTCCTTTTGGCGCAGCATGTTGCGGGCCCGGTTGGCCCGGTCTTGCACTTCCGCCCAGATCTTTGCCTTATCCACCAACAGCTCCCCTGGTTGGTTTTCCAGCAGGGCAGTGTTAAGGGCAATGCGGCCGCGGCCTGGGTCGATTTCAGTGATCAGTGCCTGGATTGCTTCGCCGGGTTCGAAGGCCTCCCGCAGGTCCCGCAGGTTGCCGCCGGTGACGCAGCTCTGGTGTAGCAAGCCACTCACGCCGCCCAGGTCAATGAAAAAGCCATAGGGCTTGATGCTGGCCACCTGGCCGCCCACCAGCTGACCCACCTCCAGTTCAGAGAATTTGGCGGCGGTGGCGGCCCGTTTCTCTGAAAGCACCAGCTTGCGGGTTTCAGGGTTTACCTCCAGGAAGGCCACCCCCAGGGTTTTGCCCACGAGGGCCTCGTGGTTTTCGCCGTCCTGCAACTGGGAACGGGGAATGAAGCCCCTCAGGCCCTCCAGGTCACAGGTAACGCCCCCGCGGTTGAAGCCGCTCACCTTCACCTGCACCACCTTGCCGTCTTTCTCCTGCTGGCGCACTTTTTCCCAGGCCTGGCGCAGGGCCAGGGCCCGGGAGCTCACGGTCACCATGCCATCGGCGTTCTGTTCCCGGGTGACGAGCACTTGCACCTCGGTGCCCTTGGGGAAGCGGGTTTTGAGATCTGTGATCACCCCTAGGCCACATTCAGCCTTGGGCATAAAGCCCGGGGCTTTGCCGCCGATGTCTACATAGATGCCATCGCTTTCGTGTTCGATCACCTTGCCGGTGACCACCTCACCGGTGGTGCCCACCGGTTCGTTTTCATCGAGGGCCGCCAGGAAGGCCTCCTCGTCAAAATCAAAGTCGTCAACGCTGCGGGCGGGGGTGCGGCTAACGCCGCCGGCCTGGGGCTGTTGCTGCTGTTTGCGTTTCTGGTCAGCTGGGCCGAGCAGGTCGGCCATGGTCATGCCTTCCATGCTGTCCAGGTCGTCGTCTACGAAGCGCCGCACCGGGGCCGCCACCGGCTTAGGGGCGGTGGCAGCAGCAGCGGCAACTGCTGCTGCGCGCTCCTGCTCCTCCTTGGCGCGGCGTTCTTCCTCTTCCTTCTTGCTGATATGAAGGATTGCCAAGGGCTTCCGCAGGGGGGTAGCGGCGGCGGGGGTAGTGCGGGGCTTGTCGCTGCCGGAACCGGCCATGACCTGTACTAAAGCGATCCCACACTGTAGGCAGCACCTTCCAGACATATGGATTCCCAGCGCCGCCTTGAAGACCTGCCCTGGCCCGCGGTGGAGGCGGCCGCCCGTCGAGTCGGCAGCACCGTGGTGCTGCCCATCGGTGCGGTGGAACAACACGGCCCCCATTTGCCGCTGGGCACCGATGGCTGCTTTGCAGACAGCGTGTTGGATCTGGTGCTGAAGCAACTGCCAGCGGAATTGCCGATCTGGCGTCTTCCCTTACAGAGCTATGGCTTTTCGCCAGAACACACCGGTTTCCCCGGCACCGTGAGCTTGTCGGCGGAGTTGCTCTTGGGCTTGCTGGAGGCGGTGGGCGAAGCGGTGGCTGCCGCTGGATTTGAACGGCTCGTGCTCTTCAACGGCCATGGGGGCCAAATCGCCCTGTTACAGGTTGCGGCCCGGCAGATCCGCCGGCGCTGGCCGCAGTTGGCGGTGTTGCCTTGGTTTATTTGGTCGGGGCCGCCGCAGCTGTTGGATTCGATTCCAGAACCAGAACGCAGCCAGGGGCTCCATGGGGGCCGTGGGGAAACCAGCTTGATGATGGCGCTGAGACCGGAGTTGGTGGGCCCGCTGCCGGCGGCGGCCATGGCAGAGGAACCGCCCTCGGGCCTGTCCTTGGAGGGGGCAGTGCCCTGCGCCTGGATCAGCCGGGAGCTCAGTGCCAATGGGGTGGTGGGGGATCCCAGCGGCGCCCACCCGGGGGAGGGGGCCGAGCTGCTGGAGGGCCTGGTGGCTGGCTGGCTACAGCTATTTACCAGTTTGCTAACCAGCGATTGGCCCCAACGAAGGCCGGCGCTAGATAGAGTGCAGCGTCTACCAGCAGTTCCCCAGCAGTGATGGCTTCTTCCGTAATGGCCCCCATCGCTGCAGAGCTTCCAGATTTCACCACTGAGGCGTACAAAACCGCCTACAGCCGGATCAACGCCATCGTGATTGAAGGCGAGCAGGAGGCCTACGACAACTACCTGTCCCTGGGCACGCTGCTACCTGATCAAAAGGAGCCCCTGGCCCAGCTCGCTCGCATGGAGCTGAAGCACATGAAAGGCTTTCAGGCCTGCGGAAAGAACCTGGGGGTGGAGCCAGCCATGGCTTTCGCCAAAGACTTTTTCGCACCGTTACACAACAATTTCCAAACCGCCCTGGGCGAAGGCAAGGTGGTGACCTGCCTGGTGATCCAGGCCCTAATGATCGAGGCCTTTGCCATCGCCGCTTATCACATCTATATCCCCGTGGCCGACCCCTTCGCCCGCAAGATCACCGAGGGGGTCGTAAAGGATGAATACACCCACCTCAATTACGGCCAGGAGTGGCTTAAAGCCCGTTTTGAAACCGTGCGCAGTGAGATTGAACAGGCCAACAAGATCAATTTGCCGATCATCCGCCGCATGCTCGATCAAGTGGCAGACGATGCTGCGGTGCTTCATATGGAGAAAGAAAGCCTGATCGAAGACTTTTTGATTGCTTACCAAGAGGCTTTGATGGACATCGGCTTTGGATCCCGCGACCTGGCCCGCATGAGTGCAGCGGCCCTGGTGGCCTAGGCCGGATCCCACCAGCTTTGGTGTCGTGGGAGACTAGTTCTTAATCATTCGCTCCCGGCTACACCCCGGGTGCATTAGGTCTGCAGCATGTTTGGTCTAATCGGTCACTCCAGCAGTTTCAGGGATGCGCGCCTCAAGGCCCGGGATTTGGGCTTAGAAGAGCTGGCAGAGGGGGAACTTGATCTCTGGTGCAGTGCTCCCCCCCAGCTGGTGGAAACCTTTGAACTGACCAGTGCCACCGGCCAGACCATCCAAGGCACTTACATCGACTCCTGCTTTGTGCCGGAGATGCTGAGCCGCTTCAAAACGGCCACCCGTAAGGTGCAAAACGCCATGGAGTTGGCTCAGAAGAAGGGCATCAACATCACTGCCCTGGGCGGATTCACCTCGATAATTTTCGAGAATTTCAACCTGTCTAAGTTTCAACAGATCCGCGCCACCCTTCTGCAGTGGGAGCGTTTCACCACTGGCAACACCCACACGGCCTGGGTAATTTGCCGTCAGGTGGAACAAAATGCTCCCCGTCTTGGCATTGATCTCAGCAAGGCAAAGGTGGCTGTGGTCGGCGCCACCGGAGACATTGGCAGTGCCGTATGCCGTTGGCTTGCTAGGCGCACTGGGGTGGCCGAATTATTGTTGGTGGCCCGCCAGCAGCAACGGCTGGAAGACCTGCGCCAGGAGTTGGGCGCTGCTCGGGTGCTGAGCCTGGAGGAGGCTCTGCCGGAGGCTGATGTGGTCGTATGGGTGGCATCCCTACCCCAAACTCTGAGCATTGAGGCAGAGAGCCTGCGGAAGCCTTGTTTGATGATTGATGGGGGCTATCCCAAAAACCTCGATAGCCGGGTTGCCTCTGAACACGTCACTGTGCTCAAGGGCGGAATTGTTGAATTTGTGCGGGATATCGGCTGGCAGATGATGGAAATGGCCGAGATGAGCAACCCGCGCCGCCAGTTGTTTGCCTGTTTTGCCGAGGCGATGCTGCTGGAATTCGAGGGCTGGCACACCAATTTCAGTTGGGGTCGCAACAACATCACCCTTGAGGCCATGGAACAAATTGGCGCCGCCTCCATCCGCCATGGCTTCTCCGCCCTGGGGCTGGAGCCAGTGGAAGCTTCCGCCATTGCCCTTGTGGCCTGACCCCCATGGCCCGCCGTTTTTTGCTTGATTTTGAAAAGCCCCTGGTTGATCTGGAGGAACAGATTGACCAGATTCGGCAGCTGGCCAGGGATTCTGAAGTTGATGTGAGCCAGCAGCTGCTGCAGCTTGAAACCCTGGCGGCCCGCCGCCGCGAGGACATCTTTGGTTCGCTATCCCCCTCCCAAAAGATTCAGGTGGCCCGCCATCCCCAGCGGCCCAGCTGCCTGGATTACATCCAGGTAATCAGTGAGGAATGGATTGAATTGCACGGGGATCGGGGTGGCTCCGATGACATGGCCCTCGTGGGGGGCCTCGGGCGCCTCGGCCAGCAGCCTGTGTTGTTTCTTGGCCACCAGAAGGGCCGCGACATTAAGGAAAATGTTGCCCGTAATTTCGGGATGGCCTCCCCGGGGGGCTATCGCAAGGCCCTGCGGCTGATGAAACATGCCGATCGCTTTGGCTTACCTGTCATTTGTTTTATTGACACCCCTGGGGCCTACGCCGGCCTGAAGGCTGAGGAGCTGGGCCAAGGGGAGGCGATTGCCGTGAACCTGCGGGAAATGTTTGGTTTGCGTGTGCCAGTGATCGCCACGGTGATTGGTGAGGGGGGCTCTGGCGGCGCCCTAGGCATCGGAGTGGCCGATCGCCTGATGATGTTTGAGCACAGTGTTTACACCGTGGCCAGCCCGGAGGCTTGCGCTTCAATCCTCTGGCGGGATGCCTCTAAGGCCTCCACGGCTGCGGAAGCCCTAAAAATCACAGCCCGCGACCTAAGCCAGCTGGGCATTGTTGATCGGGTACTAGCGGAACCTTCCGGCGGTAACCATTGGGCGCCCCTGCAGGCGGCTGAAACCCTGCGGGCAGCCCTAGGGGAGGAGCTGGAACAGTTGCTTGCTTTAGATATCAATACCCTGAAAGAACAGCGCTATGCCAAATACCGGCGCATCGGCAGGGTCCTAGAGGGCTCTGACGCTGATTTGCACCCCGGGCCCACGGACCAGCTTAGGAACGTTTAGAATTTTTTTAGGTTTCTCCGTTTTGACGGTGATTAGCCCTTACCTCTGCTTTTGCTTGCCTTGTCCAGAGTTGCTCTGATCACCGGGGCCTCCCGGGGCATCGGTGCAGCCACGGCCAAAAGCTTTGCTGAGGCAGGCTGGGATTTGCAGCTGCTGGCCAGATCTAGCCAGGAGCTCAATGCTGTGGCAGACCACTGCCGCTCCCATGGGGTAAGGGTCACCAGCCGCTGTGTGGATTTCGCTGATCCGGGGGCCATAGCCCCTGCCTTAGAGCATTTGGTGGCGGAGGCCGGCACCCCTGGCTTAGTCATCAACAACGCCGGCGTAGCCCTTACGGCACAGCTAACATCCACAAGTCTGGAGCAGTGGCAATGGTTGTTGCAGCTGAATCTCACCAGTGTTTTTCAGGTTTGCCTTGCCCTCGTACCTGCCATGCGCACCCAGGGGGGTGGGTTGATCATTAATTTGAACAGCCACGCCGCCCGTCGCTCCTTTCCAGAATGGGGGGCCTATTGCACCAGTAAAGCTGCCCTGGAGGCCTTCAGCCGTTGCTTGGCTGAGGAGGAGCGAGGCCATGGTATTCGGGTTTCCACCCTCACCCTGGGGGCAGTTAATTCCCCACTTTGGGATACTCCTACGGTGCAAGCCTCCTTTGATCGCGATGCCATGCTCCCTGTGGAGCATGTGGCCTCAACCCTGCTGCATATGGCGCAGCAACCCCCCCAGCTCCTGCTGGAAGATCTCACCCTTATGCCCGCCGCCGGCGCGCTCTGAGTTCCATGACTGCCCTTGAAGACCTAAGTCCTATGGCAACAACTTCCCCGATGGCCTCATCCCATGGGATTGGCAGTCAGCACTTGTCCCGAGCCAATTCGCCTCGCACCATCAGCGAAATTATCCGCGCTCGCCTAGAGGCGGCCCAGGTGCCGTACTTGGCCAATGACAACTTGGCAGAACATATTCTTGACGGTGAACTAGACTTGCTCCAGAAGGAAGTGGCCGATAAGGTGCGCGATTTATTGCGTAGCTTGCTGATTGATATTGATCGCGATCACAACACCGAGGAAACGGCCGAGCGGGTCGCCAAGATGTACCTGCATGAGGTGTTTAAGGGTAGATATCACCATCAACCCAAGATTGCTAGTTTCCCCAACGTGAAGCAGTTGGATGAGATTTACACGGTGGGCCCAATCACTGTGCGCTCCGCTTGTTCGCACCATTTGGTACCAATCCTAGGTAATTGTTGGATTGGCATTAAGCCCGGTGAGCGGGTGATTGGCCTTAGTAAGTTTGCGCGGGTGGCTGACTGGGTGTTCTCCCGGCCCCATATTCAGGAGGAGGCCGTGATGATTTTGGCCGATGAAATTGAGCGGCTATGTAAGCCCCTTGGCCTTGGCATTATTGTTAAAGCCCAGCACTATTGCATGAAGTGGCGTGGGGTGAAGGAACCCCAAACCAGCATGGTTAATTCTGTGGTGCGTGGTGATTTCCGCCATGACCCCAGCCTCAAGCAAGAGTTCTTCGAACTCGTGCGCCAACAGGATGCCCTGGTTAATTAGTTCTCCGTCAATTGGTTACAGCTGATTAAGGGCCAGTGAGCACCACTGGTCCCAGGGCTTGGGAGGCAACGCGATTGTTGCCATTGGGGGTGCTTACCGTGGCCACGGCCATCAGCTTTAGGCCCTTGTCTTGGGCGGTAGGTTGATACTTAAGGCCTTGGGTCCCTGGGATCAGTAGCCAGCCTGAGGCCCCCTGGCGATACCAGTGCACCGCTAGGGGCTGTTGCCCCATGCCTGGCTTGGCGATCCAGGCGGCACTGAGCAACTCCCCAGCGGCGGCATTGCCACTGACCAGCAGCTGCCCGAGGCTGTTGATCGACTGCTGGATTTGATTTTCCAGTTGCAGGTTGCTGTCGATTTGTTGCTCCAGCACGGTTATTTGCTGCTGGGGAGTGAGCTGCTGGCCAGGGACGCACTGAAGATTGCCGTTAATTAACTGGCAGCCGGGCAGCATCCCCTGGGCGAGGAGCGGCAAGCTGACAAGGCTGAGGCTGCCAAGGCTCAGGAACGGGATAGCCATTGATATTTCGCCTGGGGGACCAAGGGGGTCAACGGCCTGATTGTGCCTTGACCAGCTCCAGCAATGTGGCCACCAGCTGCAGATCTTTTATTCCTGGGCTGATTTCCACCCCGCTGGAGGCATCAATGCCGCTGGGTTGCAGCTTTAGCTCGGCCAGGGCCGCCAGCGTTGCCCCCACGGTCTTGGGGCCGACCCCCCCTGCCAACCACCAGGGACAGCCTGGATCAAACCGTTCCAGCCATGCCAGCGGCAGCCTGTGGCCGCTGCCCCCGTGCTGGTCGGCCACCCAGGCATCGAGCAGTACTGCTTCCACCTGGGGGGCATAGGCCTGGGCCTTGGCCAAATCAGCCGGTTCCCGGATTCGCAGGGCTTTCCAAACGGGTATTTGCCAGTGGCGGGCCAGTTCTGCGCAGCGCCCAGGGCTTTCCTCCCCGTGTAGTTGCACCACCTGGTGGCCATGGGCCGGATCGAGCTCCCCCAGCTCAGCGTCGCTGGGATTCACCAGCACCAGCACCCGGCGGCAGTGGGGATCGGCCGCGGCCACCGCTTGCCAAAGCTCCCTCCGGTGGCTGGCCGGCAGATACCTGGGGGAACGGGCCACGCCAATTACCCCGATGGCATCACTGCCCAGGGCCGCCACCGCCGCCGCTTGGCTGGGCAGGGTGAGACCACAAATTTTTAAAAGCGGCACTGCCATGGGGCCGTTTCTAGGATGAAGTTTCTACTCGCTGCCAGGGCGTTGTGATCGAAGCCCCAGGGGCCCAGGGTTGGCGGTTATTTCGGTTGGCCGGGATTCCCCTCTACATCCACCCCAGCTGGTTGGTGGTGTTGGCCTTTGCCTCGGTGGTATTCCAGCAGCAATTTCAGGGCAATTGGCTGGCCGGTTTTGGCACAGCCCTGCTGCTGTTTGTTTCTGTGTTGTTGCATGAGCTGGGTCATTCCCTGGTGGCCCTGCGCCTCGGCGTGAAGGTGTGCAGCATCACCCTGTTCATGCTCGGTGGTGTGGCCACCGTTGAACGGGATCCCCCCACGGCGATTGGTGCGCTGCTGGTGGCGGTGGCCGGTCCGGCGGTGAGCCTGGTGCTGGCGCTGCTCTTGGCCCTGGCAGTGCATCCGCTCAGCCATCTGTTGCCAGTGGCTGGGCTGGTGGCCGAGGAACTGGCCCAGTTGAACCTGGTGCTGGCTTTGTTCAACCTGTTGCCGGGCTTGCCCCTCGATGGCGGCCAGATTGTTAAGGCCCTGGTGTGGCAGTTCAGTGGCAGTCGCGTGCGGGGGGTGCGGGTGGCCACCCACTGCGGTCAGCTGCTGGCCTGGACAGCGATTGTTCTGGGGGTATTTCTGCTGCTGCGCGGCGGCTCCTTCGGCAGTGTTTGGTTGGTGTTGCTCGGTTGGTTTGGCCTGGGGGCTTCCCGCAATCAGTTGCAATTGCTGGCCCTACAACGGGCCCTGCAACAGCTGCAGGTGAAGGATGCCGCCAGCAGGCGCCTGCGGGTGTTGGATCCCCGGGCTTCCCTGCGGGAGCTCAGCAAGCTGCGCTTGGCCAGTGACAGCCCCCGCCCCGATTGGGTGCTGCTCTGTGAGGCGGGCCGCTGGCGCGGTTATGTAGACGATGGCCCCCTGCGGGAGGTGCCTGTGCAGCGTTGGGATGTGGAGCGCCTGGAGGCCCACCAGCGCCCCTTGGCAGATCTACCCGCCATTGCTGAATCTGCCCCCCTCTGGCAGGCGGTGCTGGCCCTGGAGCAGGCCCCCCAGGCCCGGCTGCTGGTGCTCAGTGCGGCCGGGTTGCCGGTGGGCACCCTGGAACGGCCCGAGCTCTCGGAAGCGGTATTGGCGCGCCTGGCGTTGCGGTTGCCCCAGCCCCTGCTGGAGCAGGCCCGCCGCCAGGGCACCTACCCCATCGGCATGGCCTTGGCGCCGATCGCCCAAAGCGTGGCGTCGCTGCCGGAGGTGATGGCCGGCAAGGGAAGTTCCTCCGGCTGAGTACCAAAAAGCCAGGCTTGGGCTTCAGCCCGCAGCTCAGCCTCGATGGCGCCCCCCAGGGGGAGGGCCTGGGGGGCTTCCTGGTTAAAGAGCATCCTCCAGAGCCCAGGGTCTGGGTTGAGCTGAATGGAACCGTGTTGCAGCAGCAAGCCGCGGCGCCAGAGCTGGGCACTGCCAATTCTCTTTTCGCCCTTGGTGCCCAACAGATCGGCGGCGGTGCCGCTGGCAAAGCAATTGCTTAATTGGCGATCCTGGCCCGTGGTCCCTGGCCTGAGGGGGTTGCCTAGTCGTTCAAAACCCCGTTGTAACCACTGGCTGATTAAGCCGTAGGTGGCCCGGGGCCCGCCGGGGGGTTCGGCCAGGGCAACGGCATAACAGAGGTCACCCCCATGGAGCACTGCCGCCCCCCCCGTGGGTCGGCGCACCACCGGTAGGTCTGTAGTAACGCCAAGGGAGGACTGGTGGTGCCCCAGGGAGATACAGGGTTTGTCCCAGCGGTAAAAACGCAGCAGTGCCCCAGGGCCATGGCCCCTGGTTACTTGCTCAAGCATCCAACGGTCTAGGGCCATTTGCCTGGGGCCACTGGCTGTGAGGCTTGGCATCAGGGCCCAGGGCCGGGGCGCCATAGGGGAGGCTGGGGGGGCCATGGGTCAAAGGGGATGCTGCCGGTGATGGTGCTACTGGTGCCCCTGGGCATTCTTGCTGGCCTGCTGTCTGGCCTGCTCGGGATCGGTGGGGGCCTCGTTTTTTCACCACTGCTGCTCTTGCTGGGACTCAGCCCCCACCAGGCCCTGGCCACCAGCACCCTGGCAATCGTGCCCACCACGGCCGGCGGCAGTTGGGAGCACCTGCGCAACGGGCGCTTGCCTTGGCGTTCAGCCCTGGCCATAGGCACTGGGGCGCTGGTGTTTGGTTTGCTGTTTGGCCACCTGGGGTCTTTGCTGAGCGGCTGGCAATTGTTGGGACTGCAGGCCGCCATGTATGGGCTCCTGGCCCTCACGATTAGCCCCCGGGGCCAGCAGCAGGACCTGCCGATTGCCCAGCTGCCCCAACCGCTGCTGGGCCTGATGGCAGTGGGGGCCGTGGCGGGGTTGGCGGGGGGAATGCTGGGGGTGGGCGGCGGCCTGGTGATGGTGCCGTTGATGGTTTCTCTATTGAGGTTGCCAATCCACCACGCCATTCGACTCAGCACCTTTGCCGTGTGCTGTGCCTCCAGCGGCGCAGGCATTTTGTTTTTATCCGCCGGGCGAGGCCAGGGGCCCGTGGCCCTGGTGCTAGGGCTTTTGGCAGCGGTGGCGGCCCGCTGGTCAGCCTCAAGGCTGCAGGGGGTGGCCCCGGAGCGCCTTGCCTGGATGCTGCGCCTACTCACGGTCCTGCTGGCCCTAGACAGTGGCCGGCGGGCGGCCCTGTTGTTTTTTGAGGCTGGGGGAGCTGGCTGAGGCCCAGGGGTCTGCTGCGGAATAGCTAGCTACACTGGAATTTGTGCCATAGAAGCCAAAGTGCTCAAGGACGAAGTCAACCGCGAGGAAGAACTCAAAGAACTTGGTTGGTCGCCAGAGGATCTCAGGCGCTATGCCGAGCTTTGGGAGTACCGCAAGCGCTGGGGGGCTGCAAACCTTGAGAGGGAGGAAAGAATCTTTCTGAAAAAGGCTGATAATGCCCTACCTGCCCTCACTAAAAAAAGAGGCGGTTCAGCTGCAGATGTTAAACAGGTGGAGGAGAAATTACATTACAAGTGGATAGAATTATATAAAATTGCAATTCAACGGGCCGAGCAGGCTGCCCAAATCCCCGATGGCCATGAAGGGGCCTGGACAATAGTTTTAGACGAGGAGCTGAAGGCGCTTAAGGAGTACCAACCCAGGCTCGACATGCGCGATACGTTAAATCGCAAAAGCTTTGATTCCTTTCGTGCTGCCTGGCTTGAGGAGGCTGCTCAGCTGGGGCAGTTGCAAGCCCTTGATGTGGAAATCCAGTTGGCAGCCCTGAAGCTGGAGCTCCAGAAGGAATGGCGCTCCAGCTGGGATAAGCCCGGCCGCAGGGAGGCTAAGCAGTTCCCTGTGTTGCCAGCAGAGCAGGCTGCCCAGTTTCGGCTAAAGGTTAGCGAGGAAACGCGCCGATTAACCAGGGAGCTCTATCCATCAGTGGCAAATCGCCTGGGGGTAAATCCCGAAGTTGCAAATGTTGAAGCGGCTAATGCTGAAGCGCTAGCGGTAAACCTTGAGGCTGCAGATTCTGAGTTGGAAGGTTCAGCCTGACCCAAGTTCCCCACTCAAGTTGACGGCCAGAAGGCTGGGTCTAGCTCAAAGCCCAAAACCGCGGCCATCTGCCCCAATCGGCCCCGCAGGGGGATTTGATTCTGCTGGCCCCAGTGGTCCAGCAGAAATAGCCGGTGGCTGATCCAGAGACTTAGGGCATCCGCATCAAAGCGGATTCCCTCTGTGCGGCTGAAGTTATGGGGCACCAGCATGGCCACATGGCGGCTGAGTTGGCCGCTGGAGCGTTCCAACAGCAACGGCAGCCAGGGGAAATGGGCGTCGGCCCGCAGGCTCCAAAGCCGGCATTCGGGGATTTCCGACAGTTCGCGGGGGTCAGTGTCCTCCCGGGGCCAGTCCAGGGCCAATTGGAGCTTGTCTTCCAGGGCCAGTAGCTCCCCTACGGGCAGAGCCGCCAAAGGGGCTAGGGGTGAAAGGTCTAGCTGGATCAGTTGGGTGGGGCCCACCGCAATGCAGTTATTAAGCATCGCCTAACCGTGCCACCCGGCGGCTCACATTCACCGCATGGTCTGCCATCCGTTCAATGCAACGCAGCACCAGCACTAGCAGCAGCAATGATTCGATGCTTTCGCCAGGGAATTGCATGGGATCCATGAGCTGGGCCAACAGGTTTTCGTAGTCCTTGTCCACCAGGTCGTCGAGGGTGTTGAGTCTCGCCCCAGCGCTCACATCCTCTTCGCTAACGCAGTCGAGCGCCAGGGCTAGCAGGGAACGGCAGCGGTCAAACATTGACAGGATCGGTTCCCTCATGGCCACTGGCTGGGCTGGCAATAGTTGTTCCCCCAGTTCGGCCAGCTCCTTGCAGTAGTCCCCAAACCTTTCCAGGTCCCTTACGCAGTGGCCGTAGCTGAGCACGGCCCGCACCTGGTGCCGCGGCAGGGCCCGTTCTGTTAGGAGCTGGGCGCAGTCCTCCTCCAGCTCCCGATAAAGCCTGTCGATCTTGTCGTCCCCGCGGCGGATCTGGGGGGCTGCCTCCAGGTCTGGCACCGCCAGCACCGCCCGGGCTAGCACCGCCGATTCCTCCACCATCGACCCGAGCCGCAGCAGCTTTTGCTTGAGGTTGCTGAGCCGGTGGCCCTCGGCATTGGGGGGGCGACGACCGGCCCCGGCTAGCTGGCGCCAGGCAGCGAGGGACATGGGCAAGGCCGAGGCCTGCAGGGGATTAGCCCATTCAAATTAATCGGCTGGGGCCATCAAGACCTGTGACAGGGCTGGGCCAGGGGGCAAAGGCACAGGAGAATGGGACTGTTCGTTTTCAATCAATGGCCTCCGCTATTACCCAGGCTGAGATCTTTATTGCATTGGTGGTGGCTGCCCACGCTGCTGTGCTGGCGGTGCGGCTTTCGGTGAGCCTTTACCGCAACTGAGCTGGGCTTGGGTTGGCAGCTGAGGTGTGGTGCGCTACAAGCGGGTGACATTCCCCTCCTGCTGGTGCGTTCCGTTCCCCGAGCTTCCGAACGATCTTCCCAGCCTTCCCCGCTCCAGAGCCAGCTCCAGGGTCGAAGGGGGGGGTCCCATCTGCGGCCCGTGGCGCAGGAGAACAACGAAGTTGTGCTTCCCTCCACCGCTGCCATTGCAAGGGAGGAATTGTTATTCGCCTCCCTTGGGCTGGTGTTGAAAGCAGCTGGTTTGGTACTTGCTGTAGTTACCTTGGCGAAACTGGCCATCGCCCACCAGGAACGCTTGGACCGTCACAGTGAGATCCAGGCGGTTTTGCAGCTCCAAAGCGATCGACTCCAGAAACGAGAACACGAGTTAGACCGCTTGTTTTCCGCCGATGGTCAACAGGTGGTGTTCCAGCAGGAGCAGCAGTGGATTGCCCCCAACCGGCGCCGCATTGTTTGGGCCCCAGCCCCTAAACCCCTTTCTCCCTGAATTTTTCTAGCCGATGACTAGCACTCCCCCCTTGCCTGCGGATCGGCTGGCGATAGTTACTGGTGCATCCTCAGGGGTGGGCCTATGGGCCACTAAGGCGCTGCTGGATCGCGGTTGGACTGTGCTTATGGCCTGTCGCGACACAGCCAAGGCCCAGGCGGAAGCGGCCTCCCTGGGATTCCCTAGCAACAGAATTATTCACCTGCCCCTGGAGCTCTCCGACCTGGAGAGTGTGCGGCAATTTGTTAATTCCTTCCGGTCCCTAGGCAGGCCGCTGGCGGCCCTAGTTATCAATGCGGCGGTGTATAAGCCTTTGCTAAAGCAGCCGGAGTGGAGTTCCCAGGGCTTTGAGCTTTCGATGGCCACCAATCACTTGGGCCATTTTCTGCTGAGCCGTTTGCTATTGGAAGATCTCCAGGCTTCACCAATGGCGGATAAACGCCTGATCACCCTCGGCACTGTTACAGCTAATTCCAAGGAATTGGGCGGCAAAATACCGATTCCTGCCCCCGCAGATCTGGGCGACCTCTCTGGCTTCGCCGCTGGCTTTAAGGAGCCAATTACCATGGCCAATGGCAAGAAATTTAAGCCTGGTAAAGCCTATAAAGACAGCAAACTTTGCAACATGATCACCAGTCTGGAACTGCACCGTCGTTACCATTCCAGCACTGGTATCAGCTTCAGTTCCCTCTACCCGGGTTGTGTGGCTGACACCCCCTTATTTCGCAACCACTTCCCCGCCTTCCAGACCATTTTCCCCTGGTTCCAGAAAAATGTCACCGGGGGCTATGTGAGCCAGGCCTTGGCTGGGGACCGGGTGGCCCAGGTGGTGGCCGACCCTGCCTTTGTTGATTCCGGCGTTCACTGGAGTTGGGGTAATCGCCAGAAGCAAAACGGTAAGCAGTTTGTTCAGGAACTTTCTGCCCAGGCCAGTGACCCTGCCACCGCTGAAAAGGTTTGGGATTACTCCAGCAAGTTGGTGGGTTTATCGGCCTGAGCTAATCCTGACCTCATCTAAGGGCCACTGCCCCGGCCATACCCCCTGAGGGGGGACTAATAATTAGCGGCACCTCTGGTCAGGACGTTAATCCCGATGAATGCCTGGATACAGATAGCCCTGGTGCTTGCCTTAGGGCTAGGCAGCGCCCCGCTGCTGGGGCGCTATCTCTGGCGGGTGTTCGACGGGCGCCCCCAGCCCTGGCTGGATGGCTGGCTTGCCCCCTTGGAAAGCTCCCTGATGCGATGGGTGGGGGATCGGGGCCGCCCGGCCGAGCAGGCCTGGGACTACCTGCGCCCCCTGCTGCTGAGCAATGGGCTGTTTGGGGCCGTGGCCCTGCTGCTGCTGCTGTTTCAACCGGCCTGGCTTAATCCCCAGGGTCTGCCTGGGATGCGCTGGGACACGGCCCTGCACACCACCATCTCTTTCCTCACCAACACCGACCAGCAGCACTACACCCCTGAACAGAGCCTGGGGGATCTGGCCCAACTGGGGGCCCTGCAATTTCTGATGTTCACCTCCTCCGCCACCGGCCTGGCGGTGGGCTTCGCCTTTATCCGAGGCATCTGTGGCCGGCCCCTGGGCAACTTTCACAGCGATCTGATCCGTGCCCTAACTCGGGTACTGCTGCCCCTGAGCCTGCTGTTCGGCTTAATCCTGCTGATCAATGGTGTGCCCATGACCCTGGGCGGCCCGGTGAGTCTTACCACCCTCGAGGGCGCCACCCAGATCCTGGGGCGGGGGCCCGTGGCCGGTTTTGAGGCGATCAAGCAACTGGGGGAAAACGGCGGCGGTTTCTTTGGCGCCAACTCGGCCCACCCCTTTGAAAACCCCAATCCGATTACAAACCTGCTGGCCACCGGGGCCATGGTCGCTATCCCCGCCGCCACCATTGACGCCTTCGGTCGCTTCCTGGGCAACCGGCGCCAGGGGACCCTGCTGCTGCTGCTGGTCACAGGGCTGTTTGTGGGGCTCGCCCTGCTGGCGATTTCGGCGGAGCAGGCCGGCAACCCCCTGCTGGCCCCCTGGCTCAGGGGGCCCAACCTGGAGGGCAAGGAGCTGCGCTTCGGCGCCGCCGTTTCGGCTCTTTTCGCCACCGTCACCACCGGCACCATGACCGGGGCGGTGAACGGCGCCATGGATTCGTTGATGCCCCTGGGGGGCCTGGTGCCGCTGTTCAACCTGTTCCTGCAGGTGGTGTTCGGCGGCCAGGGCACGGGCATCGCCTACCTGCTCGTGTTTCTGATCCTCACCGTGTTCCTCACCGGGCTAATGGTGGGGCGCACCCCCGAGCTGTTTGGCCGCAAGGTGGAGAAGCAGGAAGTGGTTTTTAGCAGCCTGATCCTGCTGATTCATCCGCTGTTTGTGCTGGTGCCCGCCGCCATCACCATTGGTTTCCCTGCCCTCCAGGGGATCAGCAACCCCGGCTTCCACGGCGTTAGCCAGGTGGTTTACGAATACGCCTCGGCCGCCGCCAACAACGGCAGTGGCTTTGAGGGTCTGGCGGACGGCACGGTGTGGTGGAACCTCAGCGCCAGCGTCAGCCTGCTGGGGGGCCGTTACCTGCCGATCATCGCCCTGCTGCTGTTGGCGGCCGGCTTCGCCCGGAAGCAACCCATAACCCCCAGCCCCGGCACCCTGGCCACCGACACGGGCCTGTTCACCGTGGTTACCGCCGTGGTGATCCTGATCCTGGGCGCCCTCACCTTCTTCCCGGTGCTGGCCCTGGGGCCGATCGCCGAAGCCTTCTCCCTCCCCCGTTGAGCGTCTCGCGCAACCCATGACCACCCTTAAGCGAGCCTTCTTTCCCCGCATGCCCCGGGGCCGCCGTGACCAACGGCGCTACACCGAACGTCCCAAGAGCCAAGGGCTGCTGGGCCGGGCGATCATCGAAGCCTTTCGCAAGCTTGACCCCCGCCTCACCGTGCGAAATCCGGTGATGTTTGTGGTGTGGTGCGGCACGGTAGTCACCCTGGCCGCCACGGTGGAGCCCCAGTTGTTTGGGCTCAGCTCAGACGACCCGGGGCGGGGGTTCAATGGCGCTCTGGCGGCAATCCTGGTGTTCACGCTGCTATTTGCCAACCTGGCCGAAGCCCTGGCCGAAGGCCGCGGCAAGGCCCAGGCCGATGCCCTGCGCCGCACCCAGGCCCGCACCCAGGCCCGGCGCCTGTTGCCCGATGGCAGCGAAGCGCTGGTGGATTCCAGCAGCCTGCGCAAGGGGGACCAGGTGCAGGTGAGCAGCGGTGAGCTGATCCCCGCCGATGGGGAGGTGGTGGCGGGGGTGGCCGCCGTGGATGAATCGGCGATCACCGGCGAATCGGCTCCGGTGCTCAAGGAAGCCGGCTCCGATGTGGCCAGCTCCGTCACCGGGGGGACCCGGGTGGTTTCCGACCAGCTCACCATTCAGATCACGGCCGACCCTGGCCAGGGCTTTATTGATCGAATGATTGCCTTGGTGGAGGGGGCTGAGCGCAGCCGCACCCCCAACGAGATCGCCCTCACAGTGTTGTTGGCGGTGCTCACCCAGGTGTTCTTGATCGCCGTGGCCACCCTGCCGCCGGTGGCTGCATACATCGGTGGTCCCACGCCGGTGGTGATTCTGGTGGCCCTGCTGGTGGCCCTGATTCCCACCACGATCGGAGGACTGCTCAGCGCCATTGGCATCGCTGGCATGGACCGGGTGGCCCAGTTCAATGTGATCGCCACCTCCGGCCGGGCCGTGGAGGCCTGCGGAGATATAAACACCCTGGTGCTCGACAAAACAGGCACGATCACCCTGGGCAACCGCCTGGCCGAGGAGTTCCTGCCGGTGGGTGGCCACAGCGAAGCCGAGTTGGCCTCTGTTGCCCTGGGCGCCAGCGGTTTCGACAACACCCCCGAAGGCAAGTCGATCGTGCGCCTGGCTGAGAAGCTCGGGGCCAGTGCTGGCTTCGACCCTGCCGCTGCCAGCG
Organism: Synechococcus sp. UW140; assembly: GCA_943369595.1. Classification (GTDB taxonomy): domain Bacteria; phylum Cyanobacteriota; class Cyanobacteriia; order PCC-6307; family Cyanobiaceae; genus Synechococcus_D. Next base: position 63,494 of record CALRNU020000010.1, on the reverse strand, counting down.
GCCTCGACTTCTCCGCCCGCACCCGCATGAGCGGCACCGATTTGGCCGACGGCACCGAGCTACGCAAGGGGGCGGTGGATGCCATTAAGGGATTTGTGCGCTCCCGCGGCGGCCAGGTGCCCGATGGGCTTGACCAGGCCTTCGAGCAGGTGTCCCGGCTGGGGGGTACGCCGCTGGCGGTGAGTCGGGGGGCCGATATCTACGGCGTGATCTACCTCAAAGACATCATTAAGCCCGGCATGCGGGAGCGATTCGACCAACTGCGGCGCATGGGCATTCGCAGCGTCATGCTCACCGGCGACAACCCAATCACCGCTGGGGTGATTGCCCGCGAAGCCGGGGTTGACGACTTCATTGCCGAGGCCACCCCGGAGGACAAGATCGCCGTGATCCAGGCGGAACAGCGCCTGGGCAAGTTGGTGGCCATGACCGGAGACGGCACCAACGACGCCCCGGCCCTGGCCCAGGCCAACGTGGGGGTGGCCATGAACACTGGCACCCAGGCCGCCAAGGAGGCGGCCAACATGGTGGACCTCGACAGCGATCCCACCAAGCTGATCGACATCGTCACCATTGGCAAACAGCTACTGATCACCCGCGGGGCGCTCACCACCTTCTCGATCGCCAATGACGTGGCTAAATACTTTGCGATCCTCCCCGCCCTGTTTGGCGGGGTCGGCCTCGGGGCGCTGAATCTCATGCACCTGACCAGCCCCCATTCGGCGATCCTCTCGGCGATGGTGTTCAACGCCCTGATCATTCCCGCCCTGGTGCCCCTGGCCCTGCGGGGGGTGGCCTTCCGACCGGACTCCGCTGAACAGTTGCTGAAGCGCAACCTGCTGGTCTATGGGCTCGGAGGGCTGGTGGTGCCGTTTGTGGGTATCAAGGCGATCGACCTGGCCATCACCTCCCTCCACCTGATCTGAGGCCCCTGAGATGTTCTTAACCAAACCCCTCTTCTGGGTCCCCCTGCTGCTGGTGGTGGGTGCGGTGGCGGCCTCCTCGCCCCTGCGCTTGTTCAATCCACCCCTGCAAACGGGCGCCCTGGCGCTGCTGATGAGCGGCACGGTGGCGCTTTCGGTCTATCTGTTCGCCGTGATGATCCAACCGGAGAAGTTCTGATGACCCTGATTCGCGATGCCCTCCGGGCCCTGCGGCTCACTGCCGTGCTGTGGCTGATCACCGTGGTGCTCTACACCCTGCCGATTTTGGCCATCGGCCAGGGGCTGTTGCCGTTCCAAGCCAATGGCTCCCTGCTGCGGGTTGATGGAACCGTGGTGGGATCGGCCCTGGTCGGCCAGCCCTTTGCCAGTGATCGCTATTTCTGGAGTCGTCCCAGTGCGGTTGATTACAGCACCGCTACACAGCCGAGCTCAGGGCCCAGCAACCTTGGTCCCACCAACCCCGAGTTGGTTAAACGCATTGGCGCTACGGCCGCGGCGCTGCAGATAGGGGGCCTGGGCAACCCTGCCCCAGACCTGCTCTACAGCTCCGGCTCGGGGCTCGATCCTCATATCTCCCCCACGGCGGCGGCCCAGCAGCTCGAGCGGGTGGCTGCCAGCCGCAGCCTCAGTGCCCAGCAGCTGCGGCAACTGATCCAGCGCCACACCGAAGGCCGCAGCCTGGGGCTGTTGGGGGAGGCTCGGGTGAACGTACTTGAGCTAAACCTCGACCTGGATCGCCTTTCCCGATGATCCCCCCGCCGTGATTCGTTCAGCCAAGGGGCGGGGCCGCCACAAGCTCTTCATCGGCATGGCCCCGGGGGTCGGCAAGACCTATCGCATGCTCCAAGAGGGCCAGGAACTCCGTCGCGCCGGCACCGATGTGGTGATTGGTGTGCTCGAGACCCATGGCCGAGCCGACACCGCCGCCCAGGCCGAGGGCCTCGAACGGGTTCCCCTGCGGCGGCTCCTGCACCAGGGGGTTTGGCTGGAGGAGCTGGATGGGGCCGCGATCATGGTGCGCCGCCCGCAGCTGGTGCTGGTGGATGAATTGGCCCACACCAATGCCCCTGGCAGCGAGCGGCTTAAGCGCTGGCAGGACGTGGAGCACTTGCTGGCGGCTGGGCTGGACGTGTATTCCACCGTCAATATCCAGCACCTGGAGAGCCTCAATGATTTGGTGGCCCAGCTCACCGGCGTGGTGGTGCGGGAGCGCCTACCGGATCGGGTGCTGGAGCGGGCCGATGAGGTGGTGCTGGTGGATGTCACGCCCGAAACCCTGCAGGAGCGCTTGCGAGACGGCAAGGTCTACGCCAGCGACAAGGTGGGCCAGGCACTCGCCCACTTTTTTCAGCGCCGCAACCTTGTGGCCCTGCGGGAGCTGGCCCTGCGCGAGGTGGCCGACCGGGTTGATGACGACACCCCAGCCGACAGTTCCCTGCGCGAAAGGGTGCTGGTTTGCCTCTCCACTTACCCCGAATCAAAGCGACTGCTGCGCCGGGCCGCCCGTCTGGCGGGCTACATGGATGCGCCGCTGTTGGTGCTGATTGTTCTCAACCCCCATAGCTTTCTGACCCACCAAGAGGGAATCCTGCTGGAGGAATGCGTCCGACTCTGCAACGACTTTGGCGGCGAGTTTCTGCGCATTGATAGCGACGACGTGCTTGGCTCGATCGCCGGGGTGGCAATCGAGCGTCGCATTACCCAAATCGTGATGGGCCAGGCCCCCCGCCCCCGCGGCCGCTCCCTTTTTGGCCGCTCCTTGGCGGAGAAGTTGCAGCAGCGTTTACTGGGCCGTCGTATAGATCTTCACCTGATCGCCGATGATCCGCCCACCACTGCTGCACTTTTTAGTCGTAACCCAGCAGGTCAAAAATCTCGCGATCCTTAAGGGATTCGGCCTCCAATGGTTCCACATTGCTCAGCATCCGCTGGGCTAGGGCTAGATATTCGTTTTGGACTGCTTCCACCTCAGGGGTTGCTTCCATTTCAAAGATCGTGCATTTCTTGAGGCGGGAGCGACGGATCGCATCAAGGTCTGGGAAGTGGGCCATGGTGCGCATGCCCACCCGTTCATTAAATTTGTCAATTTGGTCAGTATCTTTGCTGCGGTTTGCCACCACACCGCCCAGGCGCACTTTGTAGTTTTTTGCTTTTGCCTGAATGGCGGCGATAATCCGATTCATGGCAAAGATCGAATCGAAATCATTGGCGGTCACAATTAGGCAGTAATCGGCATGCTGTAAGGGCGCCGCAAAGCCGCCACAAACCACATCACCTAGCACATCAAAGATCACCACGTCGGTGTCTTCCAGTAGGTGATGTTCCTTTAGCAGCTTCACTGTTTGACCGGTCACATAGCCGCCACAACCGGTGCCGGCCGGTGGGCCACCGGATTCCACGCACATCACCCCATTAAAACCAGGGAAAACAAAATCCTCAGCCCGTAATTCTTCCGTGTGGAAGTTTACGGTTTCGAGAATGTCTATAACCGTGGGCACCATTTGCTTGGTGAGGGTGAAGGTGCTGTCGTGCTTTGGGTCGCAGCCAATCTGCAACACCCGTTTACCCAGTTTTGAGAAGGCCGCTGAGAGGTTGGAGGAGGTGGTGGATTTACCGATGCCCCCCTTGCCGTATACGGCAATCACCAAGGCCCCTTCGCTTATGGCCATGGCATCGTCTTGGTGAACCTGGAGGCTGCCTTCTCCATCTTCCCGGGGATTGCTGATTTTTTGGAGGCTGATGGTCATGGTTGCTGGGGGGGTGAAAGGGTGAAAATCAGAATTTGAGCTGGTGGTGCTTGGCTTGGTGCTGGATTACTGGATTGTCAAAATCCTTAGTGACGGATTACCGGGAGAAGTGGGCCTTGGCCTCGTAGAGAATTTCGTCTGTGATTTCGCTAAGCCCTTTTTCTTGGGCAAAGGCTTCGGTGTTGCGTTTTACCTTGCCCCGCACAAAGAAGGGGATCCGAGCCAATTCCGCTTCACCGGAGGTGGTCCAGCGGCTGCCTTCAATGTTTGAGGCGGCAGCAGGGCTGTTGGGGACGGCTGTGCTGGCAATTGTGTTGCTGGCAGAGTTGCTTGAGATGCTGGCTGGGGCGCCGGCCCCCTTATGGCTCATGTGCCCTTCTACAAATTCAAAGTCGTGGCGGAACATGTCGATCAAGTGTTCCTCCAGACCCATCATCAAAGGATGTACCCAGCTGTCGAAGATGGCATTGGCCCCCTCCCAGCCCATCTGGGGGGCATGGCGGGCTGGCACATCTTGCACATGCAGCGGCGCCGAGATCACAGCGCAGGGAATGCCCAGTCTTTTGGCACTGTGGCGTTCCATCTGGGTGCCTAGTACCAACTCCGGGGCGGCGGCAGCCATTGCCTGCTCCACCTCCAGGTAGTTGTCTGTAATCAGCGCTTCAAGGCCCAGCTGCTGGGCGGCGGCCCGCACGGCCCGGGCCTGTTCGCGGCTGTAGCTGCCCAGGCCCACCACCTCAAAGCCCAGTTCTTGGCTGGCGATCCGGGCAGCGGCGATGGCATGGGTGCCATCGGCAAAGATAAAAACCCTTTTTCCCGTGAGATAGGTGGAATCCACCGACAGGGAATACCAAGGCATCCGGGAGCGTTCCGGCGGCAATGGCGGTGGCTCCAGCCCCAACAAGTCGCAGAGTTCCCGGCGGAATTCCCCAATGGCACCAATGCCGATCGGCACCGTGCGCACCGTGGCCATGCCGAATTGCCTTTCCAGCCAGGCGCAGGTTGATTCAGCGATTTCCGGGTAGAGGCAGAGGTTGGCGTCTGCCTCTGGGATTCTTTGCAGGTCTGCGGGGGTTGCCCCTAGGGGAGCCACCACATGGCTATCGATGTTCAATTCCTCCAGCAGGCGTTTCACCTCCAGCACGTCATCGCGGCAACGGAAGCCCAGCAGGCTGGGGCCCAGCAAATTCACCCGGGGACGACGGCCCTCGGCTTGCCAGCGCTGGGGGTTTGGTTTAGCGCTTCCGGGGCTGGGCACCTGGCTTTTGAGCAGGCTGCGACAGAGTTGATAAAAGGTTTCGGCGGCGCCCCAGTTTTCCTTTTTGGAATAGGCCGGCAGTTCTAGGTTCACGATCGGCAAGTTGAAACCCATGCCCTGGGCCAGGGTGCCGGGTTGGTCTTGGATTAGTTCAGCGGTGCAGCTTTCGCCCACCAGCAGGGCCTGGGGCTTGAAGCGTTCCACGGCATCAGTGATGGAACGCTTCACCAAATCGGCGGTGTCACCACCGAGATCCCTGGCTTGAAAGGTGGTGTAGGTGACCGGTGGGCGCCGGTTGCGCCGCTCAATCATCGTGAACAGCAGGTCGGCATAGGTGTCCCCTTGGGGGGCATGGAGCACGTAGTGCACCCCTTCCATGGAGGCGGCGATTCGCATGGCACCCACATGGGGGGGGCCTTCATAGGTCCAGAGGGTTAGTTCCATAGGGAGGGGCGGCTGGGGCTTTGGGGTGGGGGAGGCTGGTTTCTATGGGTATCTACAAATTTCCAGGCTGACCCGGGTCAAATTTGAGGAGCTGCCGCCGGCGCAGGGGCCGCGCAAATAATTCAGCCAAGTCACCGGCCTGGTCACAGCCATGGATAGGGCTAAAAACAAGCTCGATCGACCACTTGGTGGCGATCCCCTCCGCCTCAAGGGGATTTGCCAGGCCCATGCCGCACACCACCAGGTCAGGTTTGGCGGCGCGTACCCGTTCCAGTTGCTTTTCCAGGTGTTGACCTTCGCTTAGTTGAATGCCCTCTGGCAGCAATGCCAGTTCCTCCGCTTGGAGTTGGCGGTCGAGGTAAGGGGTGCCGATTTCCACTATTTCCATGCCGCATTCGCGCTGCAGGAAGCGGCCCAGGGCCAATTCCATCTGGGAATCAGGCAGCAAAAACAATCTTTTGCCCTCCAGCACCCGCCGATGGGGGGCCACGGCGCTCCGTCCCCGTTCCGCCAAGGGTTCCAGCACGGAACGGGTATGGGCGGGATCAATGCCAAAGGCCTCGGCTGCCCGTTCAAACCAACGGCAGCTGCCCTCCACCCCCAGGGGATAGGGGCTTGAGAGCAGTTGGGCGCCCCGCGCTTTTAGGGCCCGGGCGGTGTTGCCCAGAAACGGCTGGCAGAGCAGCACCTGGGTGGCTGGGCCCACACTGGGCAGTTCCGTGGAACGCCGCGGCGGCAGGCTGCTCACGGGGCCAATGCCCAGGCGCTCGAAAAGGTTTAAAAATCGATCTTCCACGCCATCGGCGAGGGTGCCCACCAGTAACAATTGCTTCTCAGCGCTGCTGGGCAGCAGTGGCACCAGCGCCGTTAGGGCGTTGTCTTCCCCTTGGGTAAAGGTGGTTTCAATGCCGCTGCCTGAATAATTCACCACCTGCACCTGGCCCCGGTGCTGGCGATTCAGCCTTTCCGCCGCCTTGGCTAGATCGAGTTTGATCACCTCACTGGGGCAAGAACCCACCAGAAAGAGCGTGCGGATTTCGGGTCGCCGTCCCAAAAGTTCTTGCACCACCCTGTCGAGTTCTTCATTGGCATCGGCGAGGCCGGCCAGGTCCCGTTCCCCAAGGATCGCTGTGCCAAAGCGAGGTTCGGCAAAAATCATTACGCCGGCTGCACTCTGAATCAGGTGGGCGCAGGTGCGGGAGCCCACCACAAGAAAGAAGGCATCGGGCATACGGCGATGGAGCCACACGATGGAGGTGAGCCCGCAGAACACCTCCCTTTGGCCGTTTTGCTTGAGCAATTCTGGGGAAACCGAAGCGGTTTCCTGAATGGCATCGACTACTGAAACGCCCATTGATGGGGCAATCTCGATCAGATCGACTTAGGCCTAGCGAGGCCAAGCCTGCTGTTGGATCAATGCGTTACATCTGTTTGGGAATTAACTACTGAAGTTGTTATTTCCACACAGGGGAAGCGCTTCAAAGGCGGCGGCGGAAACCTTCATTGAAACCAGTGGTGGGCCGCTCAGCGGTTTCTGAGGCCCGGCTGAGCTTCCACACATTGCGGCTAACCCGCCGAGCCACTAGGCCACCCCGCTCAATTACCGCGGACCCTGGTTTGGCCCCCAGTAATTGGCTCATTTCTGCGGTGCTCAGGGGTGCACCGGTTTGGAGGGCCAGTTGGATCAGTTCCAGGCGCTGGCGCAGGGCGGCCAGATCAGCTTGACCGGCGTCCTCCTCCCCCTGCCAGCTCCAGGGCAGGTCGCCCCCGGGGGTAAACATCTTGCCCATCATTCCGAGACCAAGGACCGCCAGCACCTGTTCAGGCTTGATGCCCTGTTCCGCTGCTTGGCTAATCCACTCGGGCATCACCCCTTGGTGGTCCTCGGTGTTGAAGCTGCCGTTTTCAGGCATTGGGTCAGTGCTGGCATTGGATCTGGCCGACCGGGAGCTGGCAACCGACTGTCTGAGGGCCATGGCGATCACAGGGAAGTTGAGCGGACGCTACCGGCTGCTTCTGGCGCCGCAAGGGCCTTAGCACCATGGCCTCTGGAGAACCAGTGTTGTCAAAGGTTCAAGATCGTCTCAAAGGTAGGATTCGCCCCATATCCATGGCCCGTTAATCCCTTCCCTTGGGCAATGGCGCCGTGCCCTTTCAGCGAGGTGGCGCCCAGGCGCCGTAATGGATTCCAGATTTTCGCGACCTCTCACCAGTGAAGACGGTGGCCCCAGCCGTCGGCGGGGGGCGTTGCGCCTGGGATCCACCGAGATCACTGGCACTGGCGCTGGGGGAGATCGAGATGGCGCCAGCTGTGTAGTAACTACCGATAGCGAGGGTCGGCGCCTGTCTCGCCACTCGAGCCACGTGCAGTCGATCGAGCTACGCACCTATGTGTTTCTCGACTCGCTCCAGCCCCAGTTGGCTGCCTATATGGGCACGGTCTCCCAGGGGTTTCTGCCCATCCCTGGCGATGCTTGCCTTTGGCTCGAGGTGTCCCCAGGCATGGCTGTGCACCGGGTTACCGACATTGCCCTTAAGGCAAGCACGGTGCGCCTTGGCCAGATGGTGGTGGAACGGGCCTTTGGCTCGATTGCCATGTACCACCGGGACCAGAGCAACGTGCTTCATTCCGGTGAAGTGGTGCTGGAGGCCATCGGCAGCAGCATCAATCGCCGCCGCCGCTGTGAGGTGACTTGGACGGAGATTATCCGCGCCATCACCCCAGACCACGCCGTGCTGATCAATCGCCAGAACCGTCGCGGTTCAATGATTCAGGCGGGCATGAGCATGTTTATCCTTGAAACTGAGCCAGCCGGCTACGTGTTGATCGCCGCCAATGAGGCAGAGAAGTCTTCAAATATCACCGTGGTGGATGTGAAGGCCGTGGGCGCCTTTGGCCGCCTCACCCTGGCGGGCAAGGAGGGGGACGTGGAGGAGGCGGCTTCGGCTGCCATGCGGGCCGTGGCCCAAATCAACAACTAAATGTACCCGAACCAAAGGCTACTCAATGGCTAATCAATTGCTGCTTGGTAGTTGATAATTATGCAATTACCAATTATCTATTAGACAATTAACAGTTAATTAATAGTTAATAATAAAATATTTGTTAGTATATTTTTTGGTGTGGCAACTTCAGTCCAGGCCCATTAGGCGAAGCAATCCAGGGGCCAGGGCGGCTGCCGCTTTGCCCCGGCTGCCGAGTCGACGGCGCAGGTGCTCGCCCATTTCGGCGTAGCTGGCGCCAGCCTCCCGCACGTAAAAGATTGAGTCATAGCCAGGGCCATGGCCCTGGGGTTCCCGCAGGATGAGCCCTCGGCAAATGCCTTGGGCCTCAAGCACGGTGGTGCCCCTGGGATCAGCCAAGGCCATGGCACTAACGAATTGGCCGCCTCGATAGAGGGAATCCCCCAGTTCGTGGAGAAGGCGGTGAATGCGTTCATGGTCGGTGGGACCATAGCGGGCAGAAAAAATTCCTGGCCTGCCACCTAGGCCATCCACCTCAAGACCTGAGTCATCGGCGAGGGCCCATTGCCCGGTGAGGGCGGCTACGGTTTCCGCCTTCAACCTGGCATTGGCCCCATAGGTGGAACCTGTCTCTTCTATCTCAAGGCCCTTGGGCTGGGGGCGCACGTCTAGGTCCACGGGCTGCAACATCGCCACTAACTCGGCCACCTTGTGGGGGTTGCCACTGGCGATGACGAGTACAGGTAGGGCTGGGCTGGTCAAGGGGCCGAGGGCGATGCCAAGGCCTGGGCAGGCCGGCGAACTAGCGACGATAGCGCCAGGACCAAGGGGGGAAATTTTGCCCTAGGGCAAGTTTCCTCCCTTGATCGGAGCGGCGAAGTGCTTAGGGGGATTGGCAAGGTGCCAGTCGCCCTAAGTTGTTGCAACCTTTGTTCCGAAATGGAATGCAGTCGAGCCTAATCATTCAGAACCTGGTGTCAGCACCGGTTCTGTTCTTTTTTCTCGGCGTTCTCGCCGTGCTAATCGGCTCGGATCTTGAGATCCCGTCGCCGCTGCCCAAGCTGTTTTCGCTTTATCTGCTGCTGGCGATTGGCTTCAAGGGGGGCGTGGAACTCGCCCACAGCGGCCTCGGCAGCCAAGTGCTGATGACGATTGCCGCAGCAGTGGCGATGTCGCTGCTGGTGCCGATCACTAGTTTTTACATCCTGCGCACCCGCATGGATGTTTACAACGCTGCCGCCGTGGCCGCCTCCTATGGGTCGATAAGTGCCGTCACCTTCATTACGGCCCAGAGCTTTCTGAACGTGCTCCATGTGGATTTCGATGGATTTATGGTGGCCGCCCTTGCCCTAATGGAGTCTCCGGCGATTGTGGTTGGTGTGGTGCTGGCCAAGTTGGGGAGTCAAATCAGCGATGACCCCCATGGCGCCCAGGCCGGCGGTTTGCGGTGGCGAGAGGTGCTACAGGAGGCTTTCCTGAATGGGTCTGTGTTTTTACTGATTGGCAGCCTGGTAATCGGCTATTTGGTAACGAGTTTTTCGCCAGGAGGACTGGTGAAAATGGAGCCTTTTACCGACAAACTGTTTTATGGGGCCCTTTGCTTCTTTTTGCTCGACATGGGCCTTGTTGCTTCCCAGCGCCTGCGGGATCTGCACAGGGCGGGCCCTTTCCTGATTGGCTTCGCGGTGTTAGCTCCGCTGGCGCACGCTGGCGTTGGATTGGCGATCTCCAGATTTCTGAGCCTTAGTCAAGGCAATACTCTTCTATTCATGGTGCTCTGCGCCAGCGCCTCCTACATAGCCGTGCCGGCTGCCATGCGCATGACGGTGCCCCAGGCCAATCCGAGCTATTACATCTCATCAGCCCTTGGGGTGACCTTCCCCTTCAATGTGGTGGTGGGTATCCCGCTTTACATGGCTTTGATTCAGCGTTTTGTACCGAGCAGTTGAAGTTCACTGTTAAAACAAATTCAAGCTTTCTTCCCCCATAAATTGCCCTCTTTTTATCAATGAAAAGGATTGATCTCTTCCTGAGTGAACGTGAAGTTAACAAAGTTTGTAAGGCGATTAGCAAAGCCGGCGTGCCTGGCTACTCGGTGATTCGCCACGTCACGGGCATGGGGCTCGCCGGCGAAGTCTCCGAATCTATGGATTTCAGCGGCCTTGGGGCCAATGCCCACGTGATCGTTTTCTGCGAACCCAGCCTGGTGGCTGCAGTGCGGGCCGCGATTAGGCCGTTATTTGATCTCTACGGCGGCGTGGGCTTCGTCTCTGAAGCCGAGCCCATCTGAGACCGGCTGGGAAAAAATTTGCCTTCATCCTCTAAGGCCAAATGGCCTGCGGTGCATGCAATGTGCGCAGTTGCCAACGAAGCATTTCTTACGTTTTGTTGTCAATTGATAAGGAAGGCTTATCGCCAGGACTGGAAACCTTGATGGCGATTGGGGTCTAAATCGCTTGACGGGGGGGTGGGCTGCCCATCACTGTTACTGGCGAACATTCCACCCCTCCCCCTGGAGCAGGTAATGGCAAACGAAACCATGGGCATCGCCCTCGGCATGATTGAGACCCGCGGCCTCGTCCCCGCCATAGAAGCAGCCGATGCCATGACTAAGGCGGCCGAAGTGCGCCTGATCGGTCGTGAGTTTGTCGGTGGCGGCTACGTGACCGTCCTCGTCCGTGGCGAAACCGGCGCCGTCAACGCTGCCGTGCGCGCTGGAGCCGATGCCTGTGAGCGCGTTGGTGACGGTCTCGTCGCTGCCCACATAATCGCCCGCCCCCACCGCGAAGTCGAACCTGCTCTCACCAGCAGCTTCGCCATCGGGTCTAAGGACTGAGCGGTTCGCTCCTGAAGCGACCAACCCTCTGAATTCCCCATCGACTCAATCGCAGAATCTTTATGAGCAAGAAGTACGACGCAGGGGTCAAGGAGTACCGCGACACGTATTGGACTCCTGATTACGTTCCCCTCGACACCGACCTGCTGGCCTGCTTCAAGTGCCACGGCCAGGAAGGCGTTCCCAAGGAAGAAGTTGCCGCCGCCGTGGCCGCTGAATCCTCCACAGGCACCTGGTCCACCGTGTGGTCAGAGCTCCTCACGGACCTCGACTTCTACAAGGGCCGTTGCTACCGCATCGAAGACGTTCCTGGTGACAAGGAATCCTTTTATGCCTTCATCGCCTACCCCCTCGACCTGTTCGAAGAGGGTTCGATCACCAATGTGTTGACTTCATTGGTGGGCAACGTTTTTGGCTTCAAGGCCCTGCGCCACCTGCGCCTTGAGGACATTCGTTTCCCGATGGCCTTCATCAAGACCTGCCCCGGACCGCCGAACGGCATCTGTGTGGAACGGGACCGGATGAATAAGTACGGGCGTCCGCTGCTCGGTTGCACCATCAAGCCGAAACTCGGCCTGAGCGGTAAGAACTACGGCCGGGTGGTCTATGAGTGCCTTCGCGGCGGTCTGGACTTCACCAAGGATGATGAAAACATCAACTCCCAGCCTTTCCAGCGCTGGCAGAACCGGTTTGAGTTCGTTGCCGAAGCCGTGCAACTGGCCCAGGAAGAAACCGGTGAGAAGAAGGGGCACTACCTCAATTGCACCGCCAATACCCCCGAAGAAATGTATGAGCGTGCTGAGTTCGCTAAGGAACTTGGCCAGCCCATCATCATGCACGACTACATAACCGGTGGCTTCACTGCCAACACTGGTTTGTCTAAGTGGTGCCGCAAGAACGGGATGCTGCTTCACATCCACCGTGCAATGCACGCTGTGATCGACCGCCATCCCAAGCACGGTATCCATTTCCGGGTGTTGGCCAAGTGCCTACGCCTCTCCGGCGGTGACCAACTGCACACCGGCACGGTGGTGGGCAAGCTCGAAGGCGATCGTCAGACCACCTTGGGCTACATCGACCAGCTGCGTGAATCCTTCGTCCCAGAGGACCGCAGCCGCGGTAACTTCTTCGATCAGGATTGGGGTTCCATGCCTGGCGTGTTCGCCGTCGCCTCCGGCGGTATCCACGTGTGGCACATGCCCGCCCTGGTTGCCATCTTTGGAGACGATTCCGTCCTTCAGTTTGGTGGTGGTACCCATGGTCACCCCTGGGGTTCCGCAGCCGGTGCGGCGGCCAACCGCGTGGCCCTCGAAGCTTGCGTTAAGGCTCGTAATGCCGGTCGTGAGATTGAGAAGGAAGGCCGCGATATCCTTCTCGAAGCAGCAAAGCACAGCCCCGAGCTGGCCATTGCTCTCGAAACTTGGAAGGAAATCAAGTTCGAATTCGACACCGTCGACAAGCTCGACGTCCAGTGATCGTCGGCCACTGAATAAAAGGAACGGTCCCTGGTCGCCCTCGGCCCGAGGCCGTTCCTTCATTCAAAGCTTTGACTGCCCAGCACCACCCCTTCACCACAAGGATCCCCATGCCCTTCAAGAGCACCGTGGGTGACTACCAAACAGTCGCCACCCTGGAGACATTCGGCTTTCTGCCACCGTTCACCCAGGACGAGATCTACGATCAAATCGCCTACATAATTGCCCAGGGCTGGAGCCCCCTGGTCGAACACGTGCACCCCAGCCGTTCCATGGCCACCTACTGGTCCTATTGGAAGCTCCCCTTCTTCGGTGAGAAGGATCTGAGCGTGATCGTTAATGAGCTCGAGGCTTGCCACCGGGCATATCCCGACCATCACGTGCGTTTGGTGGGTTACGACGCCTACACCCAGAGCCAGGGTGCCTGTTTCGTTGTTTTCGAAGGTCGCTGATTTCCAGCCTCCTAACTAAACGAAGAACCCGTACACTCTCGGGTTCTTCTGTTTGGTTTCCTATCTATGGCAGTGGATTAAATTTTCCACTGTTTTTAAGTAAGGGGTTTGCTGATTTACCTGGATTTAAGTTCCCGGTAGATTTAGCTTAATTACCCCTGAATTCGCCACTATTACTTTTCGGACGGATATGGCCAGCCCATCGAGTCGTGAAGCAGCTCTGGAGCGTCGCAAGGCCCTCACCAGTGGCGGCAAGAAATCCGCTGGCCGATATTCCTCCGGCCCTACCCGGGTTCGTAGCGCCGCCGATGCGCGCCCTACCCGCACCAATGGTGCCCTGCCCAGCGCCCCCGCTGGCAGTTCCACTGCCCCCCTGAATTCCCCCAGCAGCTCCTTGGGTAACTCCAGACCCCCTGAGCCCAGGGAAACCGCTGGCCAAACCAGCTCCGCCGCTCGCCGTTCGATTCCTAAGCCCATTGCCAACCCAAGCAGACAGCTGGTTTTGGCCCGCCGGGAAGCGCTCTCCCGGGGTGGCAAACGGGCTGACAGCTCCCGGGATCGCACCCGCAAGGAGGAGATAAAAGCCACTGCTGTGGCAGCGGCAAATGCCCAGGCCCATGGCCCAGCCAAGGAGCACAAATGCCAGTGCCAGGACCCAGGCCCCAGCGCTGCGCCCAGCCGGCGCGCTGGGGGGGCTGACCTAACTGCTTCCCTGGCTAACCGCCCCGGGGGCCGCTCTTCCACCCCCAAACGGACGGCCCAGCACAACCAAAGCCGGGCCCTGGTGCTAGCCCGCCGGGATGCCCTTTCAAAACGGGGTAAAGCTGCAAATATCTCCACCAACAGCAGCGCCGCCACCGTGGCCCGCCAAGGAAATCCCGACATGAACAGCCGGGAACTGGCCCAGAAGGTGCGGGAACTTAAGTGCAAGACAGGTTCCGCTGGCAGTGCCCGCAGTGGGGGCACCCGCCCCAGCGGCCCTAACCGCCACGGCTCAAAGCAATCCGCCGTTGCGGAGGCCAGCCTCAAGGTGGGTGTTAGTGAAACTCTTTCCGGTCAGATAGTTACCGGCACCCAGGCCAACCGCTCAGTTAAAACCACTGGCAACGAGGCGGCCACCTGCCGCAACATCACCGGCACTGAATACCTGGGAGCTGAAGTATTCCAAACCTTCTGCCAGGGAAAAACCGCTAGCCGCCAGCCCGACAAGGTGCGCATCAGTGCCACCAGCCATGGCAACCGAGTAACTGGCAACGAGGTGGGCCGTTCCGAGAAGGTAACCGGGGACGAACCTGGCACCTGTAAGAACATCACTGGCACGGAATACGTTTCTGCTAATCAGGCCAGCAGTTTTTGTGGCAGCGCCACCAGCAGCATTCCCGCACCCCGCAAGGTTGCCCATGGGCAAACCCAAGCTGGGCACCAGGTTTCTGGGGTAATGGTGGGCCGCTCGGAGAAAGTCACCGGCGACGAATCTGGCTCCGGACGGCAACTCACCGGCAACCAGTACGTAAATAACCCCAACCAGGGCTCCGAGCGGGCCCCTAGCAAGGTGGCTAGCTTCCAAACCCTGCGGGGTACCGGAATCACTGGCACTTCCGTGGGTCGCAGCGATCAGGTGACCGGCGATGAACCAGGTGCCTGCAAGATCATCACCGGTGATGAATACATTGGCAGCCAGCAATATGACCGCTTTTGTGGCGGCAGTCCTGCACCGGAGGCCGCAAAAGTAGGTTTCAGTGTCACCAACCGCCAGCAGGTGGTGAGTGGTACCCGCACCGGTCGCTCTGAAAAGGTCACCGGCGATGAACCAGGTACTTGCAAGCTTGTTACCGGTACTCCCTATGCCGGCCTAGAAGACTCAGCTAATTGGTGCAGCAAAAATCAAGCAAATAATGTTGCCCAAAGGCCGCTAATTGCCATGGGAACGGTGATGACTGGCATTCGGCCTGGCATCGGTGGGGTGATGACCGGAGCGGAGCGGGGCGCCTGTGAGGACGTTACCGGCACCCCCTATGTGGGCGACGACCAACGGGCTGAAGCCTGTGGCCCTCAATCCAGCAGCGCTGCAGATTTCCCTCGCCCCCTCAGGGGCAACGCCTGGGAGAAGTTCAGTGTGCAATCGCCGGCGGGTTCAGCCCACAGCGCCCGGGAACGCCAAACAGGGGTGACCGGCTCTAGCTATGAACAGGGCAGTCGGGTTACTGGCCCCTTCGCCATGGCAGACGACAAGATCACCGGCACCGAGCACTTTCGTTTTGATCGGGACAATCAACGGTTGGCGGGCCCACAAATCCAGCGCGCTGTAGCTGCCCCTGTAAGCGTTGATGAAGATGCCAGGCCCGTGTCCCGGGTAACCGGTGAAGGTATTTCCGCTGGCCTGAAGATCACCGGTGATGACTGGGATCGAGGCAACCGGGTTACTGGCACTGAGGGGGTTTCCGCCCGGCGCCGCAACCCCAGTCGCCCAGGTTCCAAGGGGTCCATGCCCAGCCTCGAAGCCAAGCGCAATGAGGCGGTGCCATCACCGGTAAGCCGCGTGACCGGTTCCAGTGGCAACACTCAAGCTGGTTCACTGATCACCGTTTCTGGCGGCGCCCGGGGCTAATCCAGCCATGCCCCGTCGCCCGGAACCCCGCGATCGCCCCTTGGCTGGCACTGCCCTCCGCCGGCGCCCGGGCCAGTCAACTTCTGTGCCGGAGTTGCAATCAGATGGGGCTGTTTTTGGCCAACCTGCCCCTGGGGCTAGGGGAACGGCGGCCCGCCAGCGGCGGGGCTTTACTCCTAACTCTTCCAATGGCCCCAGCCCATTGAATAGGGCTAACCGCTTTGGCGCGGCCCATCCCCTCACGGATGTCGCCACTAATGCCAGCCTGCGGACCTACGACCTGCAGGTAAAAGAATCTTTTGATCGCATAGTGCCGCTGTTGAAGCAGCTTTCGGCCCTCCAGCACGAGCCTGATTTCGTTGAACGGGCCCAGCAATTATCTAAGGATTCCCTTGGTTTCAAACTCCCCTTGCCGATTCTTGAGCGGGCTTGGGTAAGTCAATTAGACATGCGCACCCTGTTCGCCTGGTGTGTATTCGAAACCTACGAACAAACCAGCGCCAGTTTTTTCCAAACAGATCCCCTTGGCGGTAAGCCCAACAGCCCGGCCGCCCAGGCCTTTGAGCTATTCCTTCTGGAATGCGGCTTTCATCTGCTTGATGTCACCCCCTGCGCCGATGGCCGCCTTGCCCACGCCATGGCCTATGCCCTGCGCTTGCCCTTTAGTTCCGTCCGCCGTCGCCCCCATGCTGGCGGCATGTTTGATGTGGAAAATACTGTTAACCGCTGGGTAAAAACTGAGCATCGCCGCTATCGGGAGGGATTGCCAAACCCTGCCCATGACGACACCCGTTATCTGAAGGTGGTGCTTTACCACTTCAGCTCTATGGATCCAGCCCATGAGGGTTGTGCCGCCCACGGCAGCAACGACGCCTTGGCTGCCTCCTGCGGCCTTGCCAAACTGAAAGACTTTCAAATAGCAGTGGAAAATAGTTTCTGCTGTGGGGCCTCGGTTGATCTCCTATTAATCGGCATTGATACTGATACCGATGCCATTAGAGTTCATGTGCCAGGCATAGATGGCAGCACCAATCTTGAGCGTTGGCTTGATGCTAATGATGTTTACGCTGCCACCTTAAATCTCTCGGCGCCAGAGGGCCGTTCCAGGATCAGTGCCATGGTGGAAGAGGCGGCTGCTAGCACCCCTGATCCAGGCATGGTGAGATTTATTGCCCGACTCTTAGAGCACAATCTTTCCCAAATCGACTATGTGCGTAATTACCATAATGGCCACTACAGTGATGGGGGCCATGCCGAACGCTTCATTGGCGTAGGCATTGGTTTCAAGGAGATTCACCTGCGCAATCTTACTTATTTTGCCCATATGGACACCGTTGAAGAAGGGGCGGCAGATCTCGATGTAGGTGTCAAAATCTTCACCGGTCTAAATGTTTCCCGGGGCTTGCCCGTGCCCGTGGTGGCTCGTTTCGATTATCACGGCAATGTGCCAGGGGCCCGGGAGCGGGCGATTGGCCATGGGCGACGGGTGCAGGCGGCCATCGAAAGTCGCTACCCCCAGCTGGTGCAGCAGGGGTTGCTTCACACCCTCCTAACCATCCGCGACCAGGACCGGCATGTGCCGGCCGAAGCTGTGGGTTCGACAATTACTTTCCCAACGGCAGGAGGTCACTGACATGTTGATTTGCAAGGTGGTCAAGCCCCTGGTCTCCACCAACCGCATTCCAGACTTCGAGCACAAACACCTCCAGGTGGTGTTAGACGGCAGCACCCAAAAGGTGGCGGTGGATGCCGTGGGTTGTATCCCCGGTGATTGGGTGATCTGTGTAGGCAGTTCCGCCGCTCGGGAGGCTGCCGGCAGTAAGTCTTATCCCAGCGATCTAACAATCGTTGGCATTATTGATCACTGGGATCCTGATGCCAATAAGGCCCCAGCCCCAGCATCAGCTCCCCCGGCGGTGAGCTGATGGAAATCATGCAGGTCACCGGTTCGCTTGTGTGCACCCAAAGGGTGCAGGGGTTGGCCCACACCAATCTGCGGGTGCTGCGCAATGGCAAGGGCAAGCTCAGTGTTGCCGTTGATCCGGTGGGGGCAGCCCCCGGCAATTGGGTGTTCACTGCCAGTGGTTCGGCGGCCCGTTTTGCCTGCGGTAACCCCGAAGTGCAAACTGATCTCACCATTGGTGGAATTATCGATTTTTGGGAACCCGACGGGTGATCCCCCTGGCTGGCCGTTCATACCCGTGCCGAGCCAGCCTCCCTTCCGCTCCTGTTCCTCTACAACCTCTAATGCAATGGTCAGCCGTCCCCCCCGAACCGGATCCACCACCGCCAAATCGGGTGCGGCTTCTGGCGCCACCCCAGGGGCTGCGGATTCCAAACCCCCAGCCCCTGGGTTGACCGCTAAGTCAACGGAAACGGGCGCCGTCACCCCAGCACCGACGGCGCCCGCTCCGCCGACACCGACCAAAACCGCCGCTCTTAGCTCAGCTGCCTCGGCAGCTGCTCCAGTGGTGGCCTCCCCTAAGGCCCTACCGGCGGCAGCCACCAGCCGCCGAGCTCCAGCTGCCCCTGGCCGCAGTGGCAACTCCGGTGCCACTACCCCTCCTAAATCCCCTTCCCCCAAACCCTCCCCCATGGCCCCTTCCGTACACGGCATCGCCCTCGGCATGATCGAAACCCGAGGTTTGGTGCCTGCCATCGAAGCAGCAGACGCCATGACCAAGGCGGCCGAAGTCACCCTGGTTTCCCGCGAATTCGTTGGTGGTGGTTACGTCACCGTGATGGTTCGTGGTGAAACTGGTGCAGTTAATGCCGCTGTGCGTGCGGGTGCCGATGCCTGTGAGCGGGTGGGTGATGGCCTCGTGGCCGCCCACATCATTGCCCGCCCCCATAGCGAAGTTGAAGCTGCGATCGCCCCCAGTGGCGTTGAGCGCCGTCTCTGATGGCCATGGCTGCCGTTCATCCGCGGGTATTGGCTTTCCTTGGCCGTGCCCTGAGCCTGGAACTCTCTGCTGTGCAGCAGTACATGACCCAGGCTTGCCTGGTGGAGCTTTGGGGCGACTTGAACGCCGCCACGCGCTTCCGCGAGGAAACCGTGGAGGAACTGCAGCACGCCGAAAGGATTGTGCAGCGCATGCTTGCCCTGGGGGTGGCACCGGCCAGTTCCCAGCTGAGGCCCGTGCAAGATGCCGTGGATTTAATTGGTCTGCTGAGCCTGAACGCCACCCTCGAAAATGATCTGATTAACCACTACTCAGATGCAACAAGTTTTTGCGTAATGATCGGCGACGATGAGAACGCAAACTTCTTCAGAGCCCTTTGGAATGAAGAGCTGCACCATGGCCAGGAGTTGCACTCCTGGCTGGAGAGTTTGGCAACCAACGGGGCTCCAAGCCAGGAGCGGGCCCGCTTCTAAGCATTAATTATCTTCGCAATAGCTAAGGCCATAGCTCGGCTAGGTGCTTTTGCCCCTGGCCCATGGCTGTTATCTGCTGAGAATCCCTAAAATTTCCTGCCGAGCGATTGATTCCTCTGGCCCCAGGGGCCGCCCCAATCAACTTGGACCACCCTCTCCCCCTGCCCATACAGCTGGCCTGGCTGATACCCCTATATGGGTTAAGCGGCATGGTGATTTCCCTGCCTTGGGCCACGGGCTGGATCAAGCTGAATGGGCCCCGGCCTGCGGCCTATCTAAATCTGCTGGTAACCCTGGCCGCCGTAGTTCATGGCAGCTTGGTTATCAGGGAGGTGCTTACCTTGGGCCCCCAGCACCTGGATATTCCCTGGTTCCAGGCCGCCGGCCTAGACCTGCGCATTGGCTTTGATCTTTCCCTTACTAACCTGGCGGCCTTGGAGCTGGTTACTTTTACCAGCTTGATTGGTCAGGTTTTCGCCCTCGGCTACCTAGACAAGGAATGGTCCTTGGCCCGCTTCTTCGCCCTCGTGGGCTTCTTTGAGGGGGCCATGGCCGGGGTGGTGTTGAGCAGCAACCTGTTTATGAGTTATTTCCTGCTGGAGATGCTCACCCTTTCCACCTATCTGTTGGTTGGTTTTTGGTACGCCCAGCCCCTAGTGGTGACTGCTGCCAGAGATGCTTTTCTAACCAAGCGTGTGGGGGATGTGCTGTTGCTGATGGGGGTGGTAGCCCTGTCTGCCTGGGCCGGTTCAATGGAGTTTGATGACCTCTATGTCTGGGCTGCGAATACACCACTTTCGCCCCTGGCGGCCAGCCTATTGGGCTTGGGGCTGATTGCAGGGCCCATTGGTAAATGTGCCCAGTTCCCAATGCACCTCTGGCTAGATGAAGCCATGGAGGGCCCTAATCCGGCGTCAATACTGCGCAACTCTGTGGTAGTTACCTGTGGGGCGCTGGTGCTGTTGAAATTAATGCCCGTATTGCGGGTGTCACCATTTGCCACCACTGTGCTTCTGGTGGTGGGCACCATAAGTGCCCTGGGTGGGGCGTTGGTGGCCATTGCCCAGGTGGATCTCAAGCGAGCTTTCTCTTACTCCACCACTTCGTATTTGGGCTTAGTTTTTATTGCCATAGCCTTTGAACAGCCATTTCTTGCCCTGTTGCTGCTCTTTGCCCATGGCCTGGCGAAAGCACTGCTGTTTATGAGCGTGGGCAGTGTGATTTCCACCACCAACTGCCAAGACCTTACTGAACTTGGGGGTCTGGGCAGTCGTATGCCTGCCACCACCACGGCTTTCCTGGTGGCAGGGGCTGGCCTTACTGGAATCCTTCCCTTGGGCTGTTTTTGGTGCTATGGATTGTTGGTTCAAACCCTGATGCGGGAGGCCCCGCTTTTGGCAGCCGTAGTGTTGCTAACCAATGGCCTTACTGCCCTAAATTTAGTTAGGGTATTTCGTCAGGTTTTCCTTGATGCGGCGCACCCCAAAACCCGCAGGGCCCCTGAGGTGAATTGGTTGATGGCATTGCCAATGGTGAGCATGGCGGTGCTGGTGCTGTTAACCCCCCTCGGGATAAATCGTATCGACCCTCTCCATGGCATTGCAGATTTCACCCCATTAACCACCATTCTGGTGGTGGCTAGTGGCTCCATAGGTCTATTGACTGGTTGTGTAATTAGGTTAGACAGATTTTGGTCTCGCTCTGTGATTAAGCCCCTGCGTACCCTTCAGGATCTGCTCGCCTACGATTTCTACACAGAAAGAATTTATAAGGAAACTATAGTTGCTTTTGTGGCAGGCCTTGCTGCTTTTACCAACACCTTTGATCGGGTGCTTATCAATGGCTTTGTTAACCGCATAGGCAGCGCATCTATGGCTAGTTCTGAATCGTTAAGGTTTGGGGTTAGCGGGCAGCTTCAAAGCTATGTGCTTACTGTGGTGATATCGATAGTTGTCCTGATGGGCATTCTTTCGTATTTGCCTAGATGAGGTATTCCTTATGTTAAGTATCCTCCTGATCATTCCCTTTTTGGGGGCCACGCTATTGCTTTTGTGGCCGGGTCTGCCGGCGCCAGGCAGGATGCGGGTGGTGGCAATTGTTGTGCTTCTCCTCCAGCTTGCTTGGAGTTTGAGAGTTCTGTTTGCCTTCGATTCTAGTGATGGAGGTATGCAGCTCCAGGAGTCACTTGTCTGGGTAAGTAGCATTGGTCTTGACTACAAGCTTGGCATTGACGGTTTATCGTTACCCCTTGTGCTGATGAATGCAGCTTTAACTCTAGTTTCTATCGTTTGTACCCGTGACATAAGTCAAAGACCGCGAATCTACTTTTCTCTGCTTTTGCTTATTAGTGGAGCGGTTAATGGCGTTTTTCTTGCTGGAAATCTGCTGCTGTTTTTCTTCTTCTACGAGTTGGAGTTGGTTCCTCTCTGGTTACTTATCTCTATCTGGGGTGGGGCCCAAAGGGCCTATGCGGCCACTAAATTCTTAATCTTCACAGCCGTATCAGGGGTTCTAATTCTTGGCGCCTTCCTCGGGCTGGCCCTATTCACAGGCACCGTTGATTTCAGCATCACTCCGGTGCTCAGTGAGAAATTGGCCATGGGCCAGCAATTGCTGCTGCTGGGGGCACTTTTAATCGGCTTTGGCATCAAGATTCCCCTGGTGCCTTTCCACACCTGGCTACCCGATGCCCACACCCAGGCTTCCACCCCTGTGTCGGTGCTATTGGCAGGCGTACTGTTGAAAATGGGCACCTATGGCCTGCTGCGCTTCTGCCTGGGGATGTTCCCCGAGGCCTGGGTTTTAATTGCCCCCTGGCTAGCGGGGTGGGCCGCGGTTTCAGTGCTCTACGGCTCCTTGGCGGCGATAGCCCAACGGGACATGAAACGGATGGTGGCCTACAGCTCCGTGGGGCACATGGGTTACATCCTCCTAGCTGCGGCCGCTGCCACCCCCCTGAGTTTGCTGGGCGCCGTTTTCCAGATGATCAGCCATGGTTTGATCTCGGCCCTGTTGTTCCTTTTGGTGGGCGTGGTGTACCGCAAAACCGGTACCCGTGACCTTGAGGTGCTGCGCGGTTTGCTCAATCCAGAGAGGGGTCTGCCCTTCATCGGTACTTTGATGATCCTGGGGGTAATGGCCAGCGCCGGCTTGCCGGGCATGGCTGGATTTATCTCAGAGTTTTTGGTGTTTCGCGGCAGTCTTGAGGCGTTCCCCTTGGCCACGTTGCTTTGCATGGTGGGTTCAGGTTTGACGGCGGTTTATTTCCTGCTGCTGGTGAACCGGGCCTTCTTTGGTCGCATGGCAATTACGCCCCCCGGGGATCCGGTGGCTGATGCCAGGCTCGACATCCGCCTGGCGGCCGTGGCGCCACGGGAAACGATTACGGCCACGGCCCTTGCCATCACCGTTATCGCGATTGGGCTTTTCCCCGCCTGGTTGGGCCGCATCAGTGAAACGGCCAGCACCACCATGGCGGGGCTACCGGCGTTGCTGGCGGCCCTCCAGAACAGTGGGGTGAGCTAATGCCGATTATTTCCGCCGATCTCACCCATGCCGGTGGCATGCCCACTGTCGCCGAACTGGAGGCCAAGTTGCTGGCGGGTCAGACCCTGTTGGCTGAAACACCCAACCACCTGATGCAGGTGGTGGATGTGCTCGAAAGCTATGGGGAGGTGCTTGATGCCTACAGCAAAAATCTTATTTACCAGGCTGAAAAGCAGTTTCTTAATCCGCTGCCCATCTTCCGTTACCTAGATGGAGACTTGAGCCCCGCCAAGATCTGGCGCCATCTAATCCATGACCGCATCAATTTCGAATACGCCGAGTATTGCCAGAAGGCAATGTTTTGGCATGGCACCGGTGGTCTTGATGCCTACCTTGATTCCGATGCCTTCGCTGCCAATTGTGCCGCCATCATTGGCCGCAAGACCCGCCGGGATCCGATGCTGGCCTTGCTCCATCCGCTGTTCCCTAATTTCCTGCAGGAGCTGATCCGTTCCGCCGCCACCACCCATGCCCTTGGTCAGTTTTGGCGGGTGATGAGTGACTTATTCCTCGATCTGGCCCGGGCTGAAAAGGATGGCCAGGTAAGCACTGTGGCGGCGGTGGTTGATTTCCTGCGCCAGGGGCTGGTGGCGGCTGCCGCTGAGCCGATCAGCTACGGGGTGGAGTTGGCTGGTGAAAGATTTTGGGTGCTCCCACCGGAGGCCGGCCTCACCTTTTTGGCGGATGTGGCGGTGCCCTATGTGGAGGCTGTGTTCCTCAGGGGCATGCCCTTCTTGGGCACGGTGTCATTTAATGCCCAGGCCCAGCAGATTTCTCCGGATCAGAGCACCTTCACCTATGGCGCCCTGTTTGCTGATCCGCTGCCCAGCATGGGCGCTGGCATCCCCCCCAGCCTGCTGATGCAAGACATGTATCGCCATCTGCCAAAACGTTTGCACCAGTGGTATCTCCAAACCAGCAGAGGTGAAGGCGATGTGCGGGTAAAGATCTGCCTCAGCTTCCAAAAGTCAATGTTCTGCGTTACGAATGCCGCCATTGCCGGCACCTTCCCCTTTCACCTAGATAACCCTGACGCCGATGCCCAGGCGGCCAACCGGGCCTATGCCGCCAGCTGGGCTGCGCGGCTGAGCAGCTCCCGTACGGATTGTCTCGACCCCTGTGATCTCTAAGGAGTGGCTCAGGTATTAAGGTCTGATGCATGGAGCAGCCCTGGATTCAACGGACCCGTCCCGACCGTCTTGAGCGGCGGATTGAGTTCGATGCCTACGAACCAACCCGCACCTTTCTGGAGCGCCTCAACGACCTCTCAGAACAGGAGGGCCGCTTCCCAGACATCAGTTTTGGGCGCACCTACGTGAATCTCACCCTGCGGCCTGAGCAGGAGGACGGGGAGATTGGTGATTCTGACACCAGCTTTGCAGCGGCCATTGATCAGCTGCTCCCGCCCCTAGGGGTTTAACGATTTTTACGTCGGGAATCGATTTGCAGTAGATCTTTCACCTGTTGCACTTGGTTAGCAAGATTCGGATCTGTGGCTAATTTCTTGTCTACCTGCTGCACCGCATACATCACTGTGGTGTGGTCTTTGCCGCCGAAATGATCGCCGATCTTTGGCAGGCTCAGGTCTGTGCACTGGCGCATTAAATGCATGCCCACCTGGCGGGCCTGGCTCACGGCCCGTTTGCGGCTACTGCTGCACATCTCCTCGGCTGATACCCCAAAGACTTCGGCCACCTTGTCGAGCACCAGCTTGGGGTTTACATCGGCATCGGGCATGCCGGTGCCCAGCAATGGTGCCACCGACTCCACGGTCATTGGTAAACCGGTTATCGAAGCGAAGGCCACCGCCCTGGTGAGCGCCCCCTCCAGCTCCCGAATGTTTGAAGTGAAGCGGCCGGCCAGGTACTGAATCAGGTCCCGCGGCAGTCGCATCTCCTCCTGCTCAGCTTTTTTGTGCAGGATTGCCATACGGGTTTCCAGGTCTGGTGCCTGAATGTCTGCGATCAGGCCCATGGAAAAGCGTGAGATCAAGCGTTCCTGTAGCCGTTGGATCTGGCTGGGGGGGCGGTCACTGGCAATCACGATCTGGCGACCCGCCTCGTGCAGCGCATTGAAGGTATGGAAGAACTCCTCCTGGGTGTATTCCTTACCTTCGATGAATTGAATGTCATCTACCAGGATTAGATCTGCGGCCCGATAGCGGTCGCGGAAGGCCTGCATGCCGTCCTTGCGAATCGCCAGGATCAGGTCGTTGGTAAAGGTTTCCGTAGACACATAGAACACCCGTGCCTCGGGGGCGATCTCCAGCCGGTAGTGGCCGATTGCCTGCATCAGGTGGGTTTTGCCCAGGCCTACGCCGCCACAGAGAAACAGGGGGTTGAATTCCCGGCCGGGGGCTTCGGCGACGGCCAGGGCCGCTGCATGGGCCATGCGGCTGTTGGGCCCCACCACAAACCGCTGAAACACATAGCGGGGATTGAGGTTTGCTTTCAGGCGGGGTAGGGGACCTGGGCTGGGGCTGGATTGCGCCACTGGTTTGGCTGAGGCCTCTGGCATCGGTGGCAACGGCTGCTGTTCGCTGCCCTCGGCGGCGCTGATCAGCACCTCCACTGGGCCGGCGGTGATGGCGCTGGCCACCTCAGCGATCAAGCCTTGGTAATTGCGCCGTAACCAGCCGGCGGCGAAGGAATTCGGCGCCTCCAGCTCCAGCCTTCCTGGCTTGCAGCTAAGGCATCGGGCAGGCCGGATCCAAGTTTCAAAGGTGGGTTTGCTGAGGTTCGACTGCAGTTCCTCCTGCACCCGTTCCCAGAGTTTTGTATCAGGGGGTGGGGATGCAGTCACGTGAGGAGAACCGATCCACCCTGGGCCGAGGACCGAATATAGGGGGAGCCCCCGGCCCCCACTGGCTGGCGCGATACTGCATTAATCCAAGTTTTTGTAGCTCTTCCCGGTGTCCCGAAACCCCTTAGCTGGTTTGCCAGTGGCTGCCTTGTTGGTGTTGGCCGGTTGTCAGTGGCCCTTCCAGCGCCAGGCCCCCCCCAAGGCCCCCCTGGTGAGTGATGGGCCCACGGCCGCCCCCCTGCAGCAGGGCAATAGTTTTGTGGCGGATGCGGTGGCCAAGGTGGGCCCTGCGGTTGTGCGAATCGACACCAAGAAAGAGGTGCTCAACCCGATGGGCGGCATATTCGGCTCAGGGCCGCCGGTGCAGGAGCAGCAGGGCTTGGGCTCCGGCTTCATTACCCGTTCCGATGGGGTGCTGCTTACCAATGCCCATGTGGTGGAAGGGGCAGACAATGTCTCGGTGACCCTGCCCGATGGCCGCAGTTACCCCGGCAAGGTGCTCGGGGCTGATCCACTCACTGACGTGGCGGTGGTGAAGGTGGCGGCCCAAGGGTTGCCGGTGGCCCCCCTTGGTAATTCGTCAGTGGTGCGTCCTGGCGAATGGGCAATTGCCATTGGCAACCCCCTGGGCCTCGATAACACTGTCACCCTGGGGATCGTGAGTGCCACGGCCCGCACCGATGCCCTTGGGGGGGGGCAACGGGTGGCTTTTATCCAAACCGATGCGGCGGTGAACCCTGGCAATAGCGGTGGTCCGCTGATCAATGATCGGGGCCAGGTGATTGGCATCAATACCGCTATTCGCCAGGCCCCAGGCGCTGGACTCAGTTTTGCGATCCCAATCAACAAGGCCCGCCTGGTGGCCCAGCAGATTCTGGAGCGCGGTCGCGCCAGTCATCCCTACCTGGGGGTGCGACTGCAGGCACTCACCCCCCAGTTGGCCCGCGAGGTGAATGCCACCGGCAACAGTTGTCGCTTGCCCGAACGCAATGGGGTGGTGGTGGTGGATGTGGTCGCCGCCAGTCCTGCCGCCCAGGGGGGACTGAAGACCTGTGATCTGATCGTTGAGGTGGCTGGCCAGGTGGTGAAGAGCCCTTCGGATGTGCAGGTGGCTGTGGATCGGGGCCAGGTGGGTGCTGATCTTTTGGTCACAGTTGATCGGGGCGGTCAGCCCCGCTCCCTTAAATTGCGTCCAGGCGAACTGCCCCGGCCCCAGGGCTAGGGGTTCCCCTAGGGGGTCTGGCGAGCCTGCAGCGCTGCCGCTGAGCCAAACACCAGGGCCATAACTGCGTAGCCCATCGCCCAGGGGGCACCCACCCCCCAACCCAGGTGCAGCACCGTGTCTGTGGCGGTGAACTGCCAGGCATGGATCAAGCCCAGCCAGGCTGCGCCGGCGGCGATGGCCGCTAGCAGGGCGGCTCTCAAGAACTGGCGGTCAATCACGAATACGAGCATTGCCGCCAGCAGCATCGCCGCAATGATCTGACCCTGTTCGAGGGCAAATAGTCCTGCCGCCCAGATATCTGATTGCTCCAGGGAGCTGAGGATCCAGGGGCCGAAGGGGCGATCGCCGCCGCCAGCGGTACGCAGGCCAGCCTTTAAAAGCGTTGCCCCCCAGCCCGCCAGCCCTGGCATGAGCCCGAGCACCACCGCAGGCCCATGGCGCTCGGGGGTGGCCTGGAAGCTCTGGGCGGTGATTACCACGCCGATATAGAGAACGATGGCCATGCCGGCCTCAATCGGCACCAACTGACCCACCACCCCAAACAGGCCCCATAGGCAGCCCAGGGCCATCACTAGGCCATTGAGCCAGGAATAGCCAATGCGGGCCCCCATCGCTTTCCAGCCGGGATGGCCGATGTAGATGGTGGTGGGAAAACAGGAGCCGAGGGCGGCGGCGGTGATGGTGCCGAGGCCATTGATTAGTAGCGAACTGCGCGCCGGATAGCGATCACCGGCGGCCTCGGCACTTTCCAGGTTTTGGAGCGATCCGAGGATGTTGAACAGACCCATGGGCACGATTACCCCCAGCCAGGGCAGCAGCTGCGAACGGCCATGCCAAAGGGCTGCGAGCTCTAGCCGGGGCAGATGCCAACCGATCTGTTGCAAACTTGCCTGCCAGCTGGCGGCATCGGTGGGGATCAGCCCCGTGGCCCAAGCCAGGGCCACCCCCAGCAGCACGGCCACCAAACCACCGGGCAGTGGTAGGCGCACCCCTCCGTAGTAGGTGACCAGGATCACGGCCAGCACCGACAGCCCCACCACCGGTTGGGCATAGGTTTGTAGCAGAAACCCCAGGGAGATGTAGCCCAGGGCTATGCCGGCCAGGGTGGAGAGCAGGGCGGCCCGGGGTAGCCAGCGCCGCAGGGCATCGGCCACGAAGGCACCGCCGGCCTCCAGCAGGCCAGAGCCCAGGCAGGCCATCAGGCCTGCCTCCCAGGAGAGCCGCACGGCGCTGGCCTCATCCAAGCCGCTTGACCGGGCCGCCAGCTTCACAGGCAACATCACCAGAAAGATGTAAGCGAATAGAGAAACAGTGTTGATGCCGTAGGGCAGGGCGGTGCGGTCTGACCGGCCCTCTCGCTGGCCCAGCTGATAGGCCTGCACCGCATAGGCCAGGTTGCCCACCAGCAGGCTGACGCCCACCCCTGGCAGAATCTTGCCAAATATCAACTCCGCCGGATAACCCAACACCCCGCCGCAGAGGGAAAGGATCAGCAGTAGTTGGATCAGGTTGTCGAGCCCGAGGCCCAGCCAGCCGTCCAGATCTCCCTTTACAAACCAGCGGGGGGTGCTCTGGGTCATCGGGGGGCAATTGGGCTGCTAGCCAGGCTCGCCCATGGGGGGCTGCCAACGCCAGGGGTTAGTGAGTTGGCTAAGTGCTTCACTGAAATGCCCCATGGTTGAGTGCTTAAAATCGGCGAAGGATTTTGCGAGCAGATAATCGTTTGTATCAACGCCCTAATCCTTTCATCGGTATTAAATGGAGCCTGGTGTTTTTCCAGGTTGATCGGCCAATTTTGTTTAGTAAAAGATAGGCGGTCTTAAGCTAGTCTCTGCTCAATGTCTAGTCAGCCTTAATCCTTTGGTTTTAGTTTAAGTTTTTATTTTAATTCTTATCTTTGGAGTTTCTTTTTTCTGTGATAGCGGTGGAATCTGTTCTGGGCGACGGGTTTAAGGTGAATGCATTGAATTAGCTGTTTTTCCTTGCTTTTCGCGATTGCATTCTTGGCTTACGTAAAACGTATTAAGTGATCTTGTTTTTGTTGGCTGGTATTCGGCTATGGTCTTATTGGGTCTTATCTGCTTCGATGGCTGGCGGTCTCGGCTATCCATGCTTGCTGGCCGCTGGTGTAGCCGGTGTGGGCTTTGCTTTGGGTTCTGATTTTGGCCCTGCCGCCAAAAAGCCAACCCCTGCTAACCCGCTAATGGTGGGGGCCGCAGTGAGTTTAACTGAGCCGTTGCAGGCCCTGGCCCCTGGCTTTGCTAAGGCTCAGAAGTTGCCGACTCCCATTTTCAATTTTGCATCTTCTGGTGTGCTTCAAAAGCAGATTCAGAAAGGCGCACCCATGGATGTATTTGTTAGCGCTGCCGCAAAACAAATGGATGTCCTGGATAGGGCAGGCCTGCTGCTGCCCGGTAGCCGCCGAGATATCCTAAGCAATGATCTTGTTTTAGTTGTTCCTTCCGCTAGCAATGTTGGCATCTTGTCGATTCCTGGGCTAACCGCTGACTCGGTTCGTAGGATTGCCATCGGTGATGGTGGCGTTCCCGCTGGGGACTACGCGCGCCAAGTATTATTTTCCTTTGGGCTTTCTAATGTGCTGCAGGGAAAATTGGTACCCCTTGGTTCGGTGAGAGCCGTGGCTAATGCTGTGGCGGCTGGGGATGTTGATGCTGGCTTTGTTTATCGCAGTGATGTTCAGAATGTGGCCAACTTGCGTATTGTTTTGGCTGCACCGCCCAAGAGCCACCTGCCAATTCGTTATAGCGCTGCTGTGATTAAAAGCAGTGTCCAACCGCAGCAGGCTAAGGCCTATCTGTCGTCACTCACCACCCCCCAGGCGAGCCAGTTGCTTAAGCGTTATGGCTTGATTCCGTTCTCCCGTGTTGGTGTTACTTCTGGCATCAAATGATTTTCTTGGGGCCCCCTAGCTTCCTCAGCTACTGGTCAAGCCTTGACCTCTCCCCCCTCTGGCTATCGCTGCGCAGCGCCAGCCTGGCGGTGCTGCTGGTGGCCCCCCTAGGTATTTACAGCGCCCAGCAGGTGCGCCTCTGGCATGGGGCAAAGCGAACTGCAGCTGATCTGCTATTGCTTTCGCCTTTGGTGCTGCCGCCCACGGTGTTGGGATTTATTTTGCTGCAATTACTTGGTCGCCATGGCCCCATAGGGGGGCCTTTGCATCAATTTGGCATAGAGATTATTTTTACTTGGCAGGCCACGGTGCTTAGTTCTGCCGTCTGTGCTTTCCCCTTGATGTATCGCTCAGCCTTGGCAGCTTTGGATCAAATTGATGATTCATTGCCCCAGGTGGCCCGCAGCCTTGGTGCCTCTGAATGGCGGGTAATGCGTGTAATCACCCTGCCCCTGGCCTTACCCGGGTTGGTGGCAGGGATAAGTCTTAGCTTTGCCAGGGCCCTGGGGGAATTTGGCACAACCTTGATGCTGGCTGGCAACATTCCTGGTAGAACCCAAACCTTGCCCCTGGCAATTTTTGCCGCCGTTGATGCTGGTGATACCAGTAGGGCCTGGTGCTGGACGATGTTTGTGTTGGCCCTTAATGGCATTAGCTTGCTGCTGATGCAACGGCTTGAACGTAGGGGCAATGCTCAAAGATTTTTGAGGCAGCAAGGCTCCAGCTCCCATCGGCTTGGGGGCCAGCTGGTCCCGGAACCTCTTGTAGCTGAGCCTCCCCATCCAGCACTGTTAAAAACCAAGCCATTTCATCTGAGTGTGGTGCTTGAGCGTCAGCTTGCAGATTTTTGCTTGCAGCTTGATTTTGAGACCAGCTGTGGCCGCCTTGGCATTCTTGGTGCTTCTGGTGCTGGTAAAAGTCAATTGCTACGCTGTTTGGCCGGCTTGGGGGTGCCAAATAAGGGGCAAATTAAACTAAATGGTCGCCTGTTGTTTGATAGTAAGACTGCTTTGAATGTGCCTCTTCAGCAGCGGCGCATGGGACTTGTGTTCCAGCACTACGCGCTTTTCCCACACCTTAATGTGCTCGATAATGTAGGTTTTGGTCTCGCCCATTTACCTGCCCATGAGCGGAGGCAGCGGGTGGCCGATCAACTCAGCCGCGTTGGGCTGCTGGCCATGGCCCAGCACTTTCCACGGCAGCTTTCAGGCGGCCAGCAGCAGCGGGTGGCCCTGGCCAGGGCCCTCGCCATTGAGCCGGAAATGTTGTTGCTGGATGAACCCTTTTCTGCCCAAGACACCTACTTAAGGCGACAGCTGCAGCAGCAAATGGCTGATCTGTTGAACGAATGTGGTGTGCCTGCCCTTCTGGTGACCCATGACCTGGAGGAGGCTTACCGGCTTTGTGATGATTTGATGTTGCTTGATCGCGGCCAGGTGCTTGCCCATGGGCCTAAGCATGGGGTGTTTGACCACCCCCAGCAATTGATGGTGGCTCGCCTCAGTGGCTGCAAGAACTTCTCACGGCTGGGGCGTTTATCGGATCCCACCCAGTTATGGGCGCTGGATTGGCAGTTGAAAATCACTGTTGAAGCCCCCCCAGCGCTGGACTTCAGTCAAGTGGGTATCCGAGCAAATCACCTCAAGCTCAGCCCTGCTCCAGCCAACTCCCACCAGTTGGGGCCCAATCAATGGCTCTGCCAGTTGCAGAAATTTAGTGAGGGCCCCCATCGAGTAAGTGTGTATGTAATAGCGGGTAAGCAGAGTGAAAATCAGGTTGCTAATCTTGATCGTAAGCAGCAACCTTCTCCAATTCAGGTGGAGATCCGTCGCGATGACTGGTTTGAACTTAGGCAGTATCCCCAGCCTTGGTTGCTATCGGTGCCTGGGGAGCGCTTGATGTTGCTACGCGATGCAATCATGTTAGATTCTTGATATTTTGTTATTATAATTCTGCTTGGCAAATATTATTGAATTTGGCAATCTAAGGGGCCAGTCTGTGCTTGCAGCCGTTGAAATGGGTATCGCTATCTGGTTGTACCTGCAGTTCGGTAGTCATTAATACAACGGGGGCGTCCCTCTCCGCTCACCATTGGGTAGCGGAAGTAGTTCCTAGGGTTCCGACCCGGTCTTCAATTGCCTTGGCGTTTGTTGACTGGGTGTCTGGTCCGAGAGGGACTCACCGGGTTTATCCCGGTTGCACGGAGGGATAAAAGCCCGGGAGACCGCCCCACCCCCCGCCGTCCGCCCATGACAGAAGTTTCAGGTGCCTCGCCTACCGGTTCCTCAGCAGCCTTTGAGCGTCGCCATCCCACCGAGGGGATGGAAGCCCTAGAGAAGGAACGTTCCCTCCCCCTTACCGGTTGGCAGCAGGAGGTGGACCAAGGCCATCGCTACGGTTTGGAGGCGGCAGACAGCATTATTGATCGCCGCATCTCCACTTTTTCGCGGGGGGAATTGCCCCACTATGCGGGGATCAATACCTTCATGAAAGCCCCTTACATCGAGGATGTGAATCGGGTTGGTGAATTTGATGTGGCCGTGCTGGGGGTGCCCCATGACAGTGGGACCACCTATCGGCCTGGCACCCGCTTTGGCCCCCAGGGTATCCGGAGGATTTCAGCTCTGTATACCCCATACAACTATGAGATGGGGGTAGACCTTAGGGAGCAAATCACCCTTTGTGATGTGGGAGATATCTTTACAATTCCAGCTAATAATGAGAAGTCCTTTGATCAGATATCAAAGGGGGTTGCCCATGTTTTTTCCAGTGGTGCTTTTCCCATAATTCTCGGTGGTGACCATTCGATTGGTTTTCCTACTGTGCGGGGGGTATGTAGACACCTGGGCGATAAAAAGGTGGGAATTATCCACTTTGATCGCCATGTTGACACCCAGGAGATTGACCTAGACGAGCGGATGCATACCTGTCCTTGGTTTCACGCTACAAATATGGCGAATGCTCCAGCTACAAATTTGGTGCAGTTGGGTATTGGTGGCTGGCAGGTGCCTAGGGAGGGGGTCAAGGTTTGTCGCGAGCGTGGAACCAATGTGCTTACCGTTACTGATATCTGTGACATGGGCTTGGAGGCAGCTGCCAAATACGCCATAGAAAGGGCCACAGATGGCACTGATTGTGTGTATATCTCCTTTGATATTGATTGTATTGATGCTGGCTTTGTGCCAGGCACTGGCTGGCCCGAACCCGGAGGTTTATTGCCCCGAGAGGCTCTCAAATTGCTAGAACTAATAGTTCGTAATGTACCTGTTTGTGGCCTAGAGGTGGTGGAGGTTTCCCCCCCTTATGACATCAGTGATATGACTTCCTTGATGGCGGCAAGGGTTATTTGTGACACCATGGCCCATCTTGTGGTAAGTGGCCAATTTCCCCGTAAGGCTTTGCCGTCCTGGATAAGCAAGGATTGCAATATGAATGTTGATCAGAAGTGGAGGTGAATCATGCATGAAGTTGATATGACAAAATGTTTATTCTTTTCCATGGAGGAATGGAAGACTCAGTATCACCCCCTTGTGCCAAGTGTCGATTTAGTGCATTTACAAGTAGGTGAGTTTACCTGTGTAGAACCTGAAGCGCTTGTATTTACCTGGTCCGCCATGGTTGATGATACTTGGCTTGCTGGATCTCAGCTGATGATTGAGTCAATTCCATTGCTTGCCCGTTGCCTGGGTTGTGGTACTTCCTACAGCCCCCGGGCTGAGCAGGCCTATCAATCCCCCTGTTGCAAGCATCCAATGGAGCAGATTATCAGTGGTAGGGAGCTAAAAATTAGATCGATTGATTATTTTCTTCCCTCTGGGCCTACTAAGTCCCCTGCGGTTGATTCAACTTCTGCACTTGTAACGATTCCTTAGCTTTTTCCTCATCCCACTGGATTTTTTAACCATGCACATGCCTCTGGAAGATAAGCTTGGTCTTAATTTATTGGCAGCAAATCAGCATCAGGCTACCCATAATCGTGAGCTTTTTGATGCGTGGAAATTGCTTTGCTTGAATGTGATGAGTAGCCCGGGTTCAGGAAAAACATCGCTGCTGGAGAAATCTTTACCACAGCTTTCTGAGGACCTCTCCATGGCAGTTTTGGAAGGAGATATGACCACCCAGCTGGATGCTGATCGCCTAGGGGCCCTTGGTATCCCTGTGGTGCCAATCACCACAGGGAGGGCTTGTCACCTGGATGCTGCCATGGTGGCTGGCGGTTTACGCCTGCTCCAGCAGCGGTTGGATCCGAGCGGTTTGGATTTGCTTTGGGTGGAGAATGTGGGCAATTTGGTTTGCCCGGCCGAATTTGAAGTTGGTGAGCACCTTAAGGTGGCCTTGCTAAGTGTTACTGAAGGAGACGATAAGCCTCTTAAATATCCGGTTATGTTTCGCGAAGCAGATTGTGTCTTAATTACCAAAATAGATCTGCTGCCTTATCTCCCCATCGATGTAGATAAGCTTGAGAATCATATTCACCAGGTAAATCCCCGCTGCTCTATTTTTCGGCTTTCTGCCAGCAGTGGGGAAGGCTTTGCCGCCTGGCACCAGTGGTTGCGTCAGCGTCTAGAAATCAACTTGTCGGCGGACCCTATGGCCAAAACTGTGCTTACTTATGCCGTTTCAAGTTCCCATACTGGTTACAAGAAGTCTGAGTTAGTGGGGGCCCAACCAGTGATGGCGGCTGGTCATCATGATCCCTAGCTGATTTATTACTTAGTTTCCTTCACTTGTTCTTCATTTTTTAAACAATGGCCAACCTCAAAAAAGTTTCCTCACCTAAATCAGCCCTTGCTGCTCTGCTGCTGGTAACCGTTGGGGCCTCTGCCCTTGGGGGGTGCGTCAAGCCCCCTAGCAGTGATGCGCCCGTGCGGATTGGATACAGCGCTTGGCCCGGTTGGTTCCCCTGGAAGGTAAGTGAGGACAAGGGAATCTTCAAGACTGCTGCTGTGCCTGTAACCTTGCAATGGTTTGATGGTTATTTGGATTCAATCAATGCCTTGAATGCAGGTCAGTTGGACTGCAATAGCCAGACCCTTGGAGATACGATCAGCTCCGTGGCTGGTGGTGCTGAATTGCAGGTGGTGCTAACCAATGATAATTCCACAGGTAATGACCAAATTATTGCAGCTCCAGGAATTACTAGTGTTGCCCAGTTAAAGGGTAAAAAGGTTGCAGCGGAAGAGGGTACTGTTGATCATTATCTTCTCCTATTGGGGCTTAAAAAAGCAGGCTTGAGTGCAAAGGATATTGAGTTTGTGCCATTGGAAACTGGTGCTGCTTCAGCTGCTTTTGTGGCTGGCAAGGTGGATGCTGTTGGTGTATTTGCCCCGTTCACAACCCAAGCATTGAAGCGACCGGGTAGTACAACCTTGTTTTCCTCTAGGGACTTTCCTGGGGCGATTAGTGATCATCTGGTTTGCCGCAAGGATTTTGTTGCTAAGTACCCTGATAAAGTACAAAAAGTTGTTGATAGTTGGTTTGCAACTCTTAAGCAAATCAAGGCTAATCCTGCTGGCAGCCTGGCAATCATGAGTGCCCGTGCCGGGGTTACAGAGCCGGAATATAAGGCTTACGATGCTGGTACTACTATTTTTAATCTTGAGCAGAACAAGCAGGCGTTTAAGCCTGGTGGCACGATGAAATCGTTGCCTTTTGCCGCCACTGAGATTAGTGCATTCCTTCAGGAGGTGGGTTTAGCTAAAACTCCGCCCAAGCTCACTGATTTACTCAATCCGCGCTTTGTAGATGGGGTGAAATGAGTTTAGTTGCCTTGGTGCGCAGATTCCTGGGCCATTCCTGGGTTCTTGGCCTGATGGGCATCTTTGTTCTTGTGTTGGCTTGGACCCTCATCAGTGCCACGGGCCTGGTGGATCGCCTATTTCTGCCCAGCCCCGCTGCGGTGCTGGCGGCAGGGCAAGCCCAGGCGGCCCAAGGTTTGCTTTGGAAGGATTTAGTGGCCAGCGTGGGTCGAGTCTTCATGGGCTTTGCCCTCTCTGCTTTGGTTTCTCTCCCCCTAGGCATTGCCATGGGGGCCAATCAGATGGTGTGTCAGTTGCTTGAGCCCTTGATGGGTTTGATTCGTTATATGCCAGCCCCGGCTTTCATTCCACTGTTGATTATTTATTTTGGCCTTGGTGAGTTGCCTAAGGTGATGCTTATTTTCATTGGCACGTTGTTTTTTAACACCTTAATGATTATGGATGCGGTTAAGTTTGTTCCCTCGGAGCTAATTGAAACTGCCCTTACCCTCGGCGGCAGGCCCAGTCATATAATCAGGCGGGTGATTACCCCCTTTATTGCTCCCCAGGTGCTCGATGCCTATCGAATAAATATGGCCTCCGCCTGGAATTTAGTGATTGTTGCTGAGCTCGTTGCTGCCACTGATGGCCTTGGAAAGCGCATTAGCCTTGCCCAGCGTTTTTTAAGAACAGATGAGATTTTTGCGGGATTGATCGTGATTGGGTTGATTGGTTTGCTGATCGATCTTGCTTTCCGATTGCTGATGCGTAGAGCTTGCTCATGGGCCAATTAAATGGGTAAGTTGCTTACTCTTCCTGCCATGCATCTATCGGTTTGTGGCGTTTCTAAAAGCTTCGGTGAGGGACGAAGTAAGCAGCTGGTTCTTGATAATATTAATTTTGAGCTCCATGGTGGTGAGTTCGTTGCTTTGGTGGGTAGTTCCGGATCAGGTAAATCCACAGTCATGCGCTTGGTGGCCGGCCTGGAGCGCCCCAGTGGGGGTGTGATCTCGATGAATGGCAGCCCGATTCGCGGCCCTGGGGCTGATCGGGGCATGGTATTTCAGAAGTACAGTCTCTACCCCTGGCTCACGGCAGCCCAAAATGTTGCCTTTGGCCTGCGTCTCCAGGGCCGTTCGCCTGTAGAGATTCGCGAGCGCACTGCTTATTTTCTTGAGGTGGTAGGCCTTGCAGATTCCGCAAAACTTTTACCTCGTCAACTTTCCGGAGGCATGCAGCAACGTATTGCCATTGCTAGGGCCCTTGCGGTGGAACCAAAGCTGCTATTACTAGATGAACCTTTTGGTGCTCTGGATCTGCAGATTAGGGAATCCATGCAGCAATTCCTTCACCAACTTTGGACAGTAACTGGTTTAACTGCCCTATTGATTACCCATGACCTGGAAGAGGCCTTGCTGCTGGCCCAACGGGTGCACATTATGGCCCCGCGGCCCGGGCGAATTGTGCGCACGGTGGATGTGAACCATGGCAGCAGTGACTTTGCCCAGCTGCGGCTTTCTAGGGAATTTCTGAGTATGCGTGAGGAATTAGCCCACTGCCTGCGCAGTTTGGATGGCGCCCCAAATATGTAAGTGACATTGCTACTCAAGATTTATATCTGGCGACCCAAGGTTGGTCTCAATTTGTTTTGGTTGAATGCCTAGATATATGGCTTCCTTGAATAGGGCTTGTTTTGCCTCTGCATCGCCCAGGCGTTTGGCTTCCAGGTAGCGGTGGCGGAGCGAGCTAAGCAGAGCTTTGTGGCGGGGATCAACGGATGACATGGCAGAAACGGCCTCAATTGCCACCTTTGAATTCTAGGGCTTCGAGAATGTTCAGCCTGAACCGTTCCCCGCCCCTTTTGGCTCGAAACTAGTCTCAGGGCTGGATTATTGGCAATCGCTGAACCCATCGAACTCATTCCCGCTGCAGATTTGGCATTGCTTAACAGGCGTAGTGACTGGGCTGGTTGGTGCCAGTTCCTGGGCCATGGACTTTTTATAGTGCTGTCCGCCCTGGCCTGGGCCAGTCCCAGTTTGCCCTTGGGCCTCCGCCTCGTGGCATTGTTGCTCTTTGGCACTGGTTTGGCCTTTTGCTTTTGTGTGATGCATGAATGCGGCCATCGCACTGCCTTTGCCAATCGGCAACTTAATGATGCCATTGCCTGGTGGGCGGGGCTGCTTAGTTTTTATAACGCTGATTTTTATCGCCGTTATCACCAATGGCATCACCGTTATACCCATCAACCAGGCCTTGATCCCGAGCTGGAGCAAGCACCACCTGCCAGCCTGGGTTCCTACTTATTCGAATTGACTGGTTTGCCTTGGTGGCTAGCTAAGTTCAGGGGCCATGCCCTCGGTTTATCTGGAAATTTTAGTGGTTCTCCATATATTTCTGAGGATTTAGCTCCCCAGATTACCCGTTCAATCCGGCTTCAATTTCTTATCTATACTGTTGTATTTTTGCTGTCTTTAATTTCTGGTAACGGCTTTATTTTCTGGTTTTGGCTTTTGCCTTTGGCCCTTGGTCAACCAATTTTACGTTTTGTGCTCATAGCAGAGCACGGGGGTTGCAGCTTCGAACAGGACGGTTTGAAAAATACTCGCACCACCTTGACCCTTGCCCCGCTCCGCTGGTTGATGTGGAACATGTCTTTCCACGTGGAACATCACCTCTACCCTTCAATACCCTTTCATGCCTTGGGTCGAGCCCATGGTTGGCTTGGTCCCCATGCTGAGCAGCTGGCCGATGGATATTTAAGGCTCAATTTAGTTTTTTGCCGTAATCCTTCCCAATTGGCATTGCCAAAGCAAGGTTAACCCAATGGGTCTTGATCAAAGCTATTCTCTTGGCCATTTTCGTTTTCACTGTGGCAAGGAGTTGGCTGATGCCCAGATCAACTTTCAACTCTTTGGTGAACTGAATAGTGATTGTTCTAATTTGATTCTATATCCCAGTGCCTACGGCGCTTGGTCTGAGGATATGCAATGGCTGGTAGGACCAATTTTTGACCCCAACCTTTGGTGTGTGCTGCTTGTTAACCAATTTGGCAATGGTCGTTCCAGTAGTCCAAGTAACAGTGCCATGGGTTTGGTTGAACAGGGTTGGCTGCTTAGTCATGTGGATAATGTACGTGCCCAGAAACAGTTGCTTCGGCATCTTTTTGGTGAGACCCGCCCTGCTCTGATTTATGGCTGGTCGATGGGGGCCCAACAGGTTTATCACTGGGGGGCGCTTGAACCGGATTACTGTTCTCTACTTTGTTGTTTATGTGGTACAGCGAGAACCACTGCCCATAACAGACTTTTTCTTTTGAGTTTGCGCCAGGCGCTCACCGCTGATCCCGCTTGGGATGGAAATGCCTTCAGGGGGAAGCCGGAGCAGGGACTACGAACCTTTGCCCTGATTTATGCCAGCTGGGCGGCGAGCCAAACTTTTTATCGCCAGGACATCCATGGGCAACTGGGTTATGACTCTGTGGAGGACTATGTGGAGCGCAGTTGGTTACCTGCTTACCAGCGCCATGATCCCCATGATTTGATCGCCATGCTGGATTGCTGGTTAGCCAATGACCTTGCCAAAGCCACTGGCCATGGTTCAGACCTGGCGGGGGCATTGGCACAGATCCAGGCAAAAACCCTAGTAATGGCCGGTCGCCATGACCTCTATTTCCCCCCCGAAGATTTGGCCCACGAGGCTTCATTGTTGTCCAGGGGTAGTTTCGAGTTGTTGGATTCTGTTTGGGGGCATCGGGCTGGTAATCCCCGGGATGACCCGGAGCAACAGGCTCAGATCCGTGAGCTGCTCTTAGGGCTGATGGCAGAGCCCCCTATTTAAGGACTTTTTATGTCTTTATCAGG
This sequence comes from Synechococcus sp. UW140, assembly GCA_943369595.1. Lineage (GTDB taxonomy): Bacteria > Cyanobacteriota > Cyanobacteriia > PCC-6307 > Cyanobiaceae > Synechococcus_D. Next base: position 24,308 of record CALRNU020000010.1, on the reverse strand, counting down.
ACCCTTTTACTCGCTATTTGTACTTGTTTTTTTGCTGCCATGATTGATTTAAATAGCTTTGCCAAGGATCGACGAATTCGTTATTTCCTCTTTTCATTTTCTGATTTGTTTGGCGTACAGCGGGCAAAGCTGGTGCCTGCCTCTGCGGCGGCTGAGTTGGCGGTGGGGGGCGCTGGTTTTGCAGGTTTTGCCGCCTGGTTTCAGATGACCCCTGCCGATCCCGATGTGTTGGCAATTCCTGATCTTGCCAGTTTGATGCAGCTGCCTTGGCAGCCGGAGGTGGCCTGGGTTGCCACTGATTTGCAGGTGGATGGCGAAACCCTCGAGCAATCTCCCCGTGTTGTGTTGCAACGGCAATTGGCCCGGGCTGCAGCCCTCGGTTTTGATTTTCGTACCGGGGTGGAACCAGAGTTTTTTCTTGTTAATGGCCATGGCAGCGCAATTGCCGATGGGCTTGATACTCAAGCTAAGCCTTGTTATGACCAGTTGGCGTTGATGCGTAATTATCCATTAATTGCCGAATTAATAGATGGTATGGAGCAGCTGGGTTGGCGTCCATATCAGGCTGACCATGAGGATGCCAATGGTCAGTTTGAGCTCAATTGGACCTTTGCCCAGTCGCTACTAACCGCTGATCGCCATGCTTTCTTTCGGGTGATGGTGCAGGCCGTGGCTGAACGCCATGGGTTGAGGGTGTCTTTCCAGCCAAAGCCATTTGCTCACCTCACTGGCAATGGTGCCCATTTGCATCTTTCCCTTTGGAATAAGGAGGGCTGCAACCTCTTCCATGATCCCTCAGGGGTGCTGGGTTTGTCTCAACTTGCTTATCACTTCCTTGCTGGCATTTTGGCCCATGCCCCTGCCCTTTGCGCCCTTACCAATCCCACTGCTAATAGTTATTTACGCCTGGCTGGTGCCCAGACTAGCTCCGGTTCCACCTGGTCCCCTGCCTGGATTAGCTATGGCGGCAATAACCGCACCCACATGGTGCGAATTCCTGATGGACAAAGGCTGGAGTTGCGCCTGGCCGATGGGGCAGCTAACCCCTATCTGCTCCAGGCGGCGGTGCTCGCAGCTGGTCTAAATGGCATTGAACGGCAGCTTGACCCTGGACCAAGGTCTGATGCCAACGCCTATACAGATCCGCCAAAGGCTGCTTCTTTACCCAGGGACCTACCCATGGCCCTGGCTGCTTTCAGTGCCGATCACGGCCTAAGGCAAGCCCTGGGCGAGCACTTTTGTTCAGCTTACGAGGGTTTGCTTCAAGGTCAAATCCAGGGGGATGCAAACATTTAGAGGGTTAATCTTTTTCGGAGTGCCACTGGTAATTGGAGATTTCTAAGGGCTGTGGGCTATTTTTATTGGCCTCGGCATAGCCGCTGGATGTCCTGGGGGCGGTAAAGGTTCTGGGGATGCTCTGGATCAAGGACCTCAAGCCGGTTGTTTTTGGTGAGCAGTAGATCTGTGCCGATTCGATTGGCCAGCTCCTGTTGTTGGGCGCCGCTGCTGCGGCCCCAGGCCAAACAGTCTTGGCGTAGTTCCGCTTGGGTGCTGTTGGCGCCAATCAACATAAATGTTATAGAAAGGCTTATTTCTAAGCTGATTTTTGGCAATTTGGATAAATCTATTTTAGTTTTATTTTTTACCGGCTTTGCATCCTTAATTGTTGGGGGCATCGAAATCAGCAGCTCTCCTGGAATCAGTCTGGGATCAGTGCCAAGGTTGGCTGGACCTTGGTTGCTTGGCTTTACTCAGCTTAAGGGTGATGCAGCGTTTAGGCGCCGCCGCTAGCCGCTCCGCCCCTATGGGTGAATGTCCGGCCACCATCTTCCCGGGTTTGTTCTGTTACTTAAGAGCTGAGAATTCGCAATTTGATTTATGCCAGGCCGCGTTCCAGCAGGTAGCTGGCCAGGTTTGAGGTGCTGCGGCCCTCTTCGTCGCTGCGTTCGGTGAGCCGGCGGTGGGTTTCCCAGGGGATGGTGATCGAGATTCTTTGGGGGGACCGGGTCAGTAGTTCACGGCGGCTGGCGGAGGCGCTTAGGGGGTTCTGCATCTGCTTAAGGGCGTTGGGCCAGGGCTACTACCCCGTGAATGTAGCGGAAGTGCAGGCTTTATGTAGGTGTTTGTGGCGATTTTGGCGGTTCGTAATGGTATATCCGTTCTCTGTGCCCCCTTGCCAGTTTTCTGCCGTTGGGTAATTGCCTGTATTCCATGGGTTTTTGAGGTTCCATCGGCGTTTTGCTTAGTTTTTCTAAGGCCTTGCGAATTGTGCTAAGGCGCGGACAATGCCCTTAGTGAGATAACAGTTTGGGCGCCCATGCTTGATTTTTCGCCGCTGAACTTCCTAGGTCATCTGCTTGGTTTTCAGTCTGCCAATCAGCGCAGCGGGCCCCTGCCCAGGGTCCAAGAAGATGAAATCACCCGTTTGCACCGTCAGTACAACGACGTTGGCACCCGCATTCTTGAGGGCCGCAAGTCGTTGTCTCGCCAGTCCCGTAACCAGCGCTCCCCTGGCCAAGACCAGCGCTGGGCCGCCTGAGCCAGCTGCTCAGCGCGCATACCAAAACACACAACGTTCGCCGCGAGGTTCCAGGGTCCAACCCTGTTGTTGGTAAAACTCCACCACCCCTGGATCGGCAAACAGCGTTACTTTTTCCACTTCCATGGCCCGCAGTCGTTCGAGTAACACCGCCATCAGGCCTTTGCCAAGGCCGGAACGTTGGTAGAGGGGGTGAATGGCCAGATCCCAGATGGTGGCATCAAGTACCCCATCACCGGTGCAACGGGCAAATCCCACCAGTCGCGGTAGGCGGGGGTCGTGGCGCCAGAGACCCACCACCAACAGGCTGTGGTCGAGGGCCTTGCTCACCCGCCTTAGGGGGCGCCGGCTCCAACCCACCGCATCACAGAGCTGTTCCAGTTCCACCAGATCGATGGGCCGTTGCAGGCTCGCCACCAGCCTTAGCTTCTGGTTGCTTGTGGCCAGTTCCCGCCAGTGGTCTCCATAGAGCTGATCCAGCAGCGGTTCAGCCGTAGACAATGCCATGGGGCGGGCGGTGTTAAAGGAACTCTAGGAAGTGGTGGGGCGGCTACTAAAAGCCGAGGGTTTTTAGAGACTGGCCAGTCCCCGTTCCTGTAAATCCGCCAGTTGGGCATAAAGGCCCCCCTGGCGTCGCAGTTCAAGATGGCTGCCCTGTTCCACCAGCACGCCCCGTTTCAGCACCAGGATTCGATCACTGGCCTCCACCGTGGCGAGCCGGTGGGCGATCACGATGGCGGTGCGGTGGTCTAGCAGGCGCCCAAGGTCCCGCTGCAGGGTGGCCTCGGTGGCTGGATCCATGAAGGCCGTGGCCTCATCCATCACCAGCACGGAGGGGTTGCGCAGGGCCACCCGCGCCACCGCCAGCAGTTGCCGTTCGCCCGAACTGAGGTTGCCGCCCCGCTCTCGTAGGGGTGTATCTAGGCCCTGGGGCAGCCGCTCCAGCAATGGCTCCAGTCCTAGTTCGCCACAGAGGCGCTCCAGGTCAGGGCGGGGAATCTGGGAATCAAGCCGCAGGTTGTCGGCCACGCTGCCGCTGAACAGGAAGGTGTCCTGCAGCACCACCCCCAGGCGCCGCCTCAGTTCTGGGATGGGCAGATCTTGAATGTTTACGCCATCCAGCAGGATGCGGCCCTGCTGGGGTTGATAGAGCCGGCAGAGCAGCCGGATCACCGTGGTTTTGCCTGAACCGGTGGGTCCCACCAGGGCCACATGTTCACCGGGGGCAATGCGCAGGTTGAGGTCTTTGAGGATTGGTTCGTTGTCTCGGTAGCCGAAACTGACGTCCTCAAAGATCACTTCCCCCTGTTGTTCGGCCAGGGTTTGTGGGGCGGCCGGTTGGCTGCTTTCGATGATTTCCAGGGGTTGGTCTAGGAGTTCGCCAATCCGTTCCACGGCGGTTAGTCCCCCCTGGATCTGGGTGAAACGCTCGGCCATCTGGCGCAGGGGATCAAACAAGCGCTGGGAATAAAGAATGAATGTGGTGAGGGTGCCAAGGCCAATTAGTTCCGCGCCCACTAGGCCACCGCCAATGGCCAGCACCAGGGCTACGGCGATCAGGGCCACCCATTCGAGTAGGGCAGAAATGGCACTGTCGTAGAAGATCGTGCCATCCACAGCCCGGCGATATTTAGCGTTGGTGAGGGCAAAACGTTCACTGTTGAGCTGTTCCCGCCGGAACATCTGCACCACCTCCAGCCCCTGGAGGTTTTCCTGCAGATCGGCATTGAGTTGACCCAATTCCTCCCGCACCCGGTAGTTGGCCTTGCGATAGCGCTGCTGCAGATTGATCACTAAGTAAGCCACGGGCAGCTGCAGGGCAAGCAGCAACAGACCCAGGCGCATGTCGATCGAAAGCATCAAGCTGGCGATCACCGCCAGGGTCACCAGGTCGGCCAGCACGCCGATGGCACCACTGCCGAATACCTCAGCCAGGGCATCCACATCACTGGTGAGCCGGGTGAGCAATTTGCCCACGGGGGTGCGGTCGTGGAAGCTGAGCGAAAGGTTGAGGGCGTGGCGGAATAAATCCACCCTCAGCCGGGCGGTGAGCCGTTGCCCAATGGTTTGCACCAAAAAACTCTGGCTGCCTTGGAGGGCCAAACGCAGCACCACCGCCCCCAGCAGCATTGCCACCAGGGTGCGAATCGCTTGGGCCATGGGCATGGCCGCCAGCCAGGGCCAGGCCGGTTCATGGCGTAGCACCGAAATTGCTTGCCCCACCAGCAGCGGTTGCACCGCACTGGCCCCTGCCACCGGCAACAGCAACACCAGGGCGGTTATCAGCCGGCGGCGGTCGCGATATAGGTAGGGCAGCAGCCGCTGCAGCCGTTTGAAGTCTTGGCCACCGGCCCCCTGCTGGCCCCTATTGGCCATGGGTGCCCCCTTGCTGGTCCATGGCTGCCACCAGGTTTTGGAGCGGGCCGGTGTCGAGGCGCAGGGCTAGGGGGTTACCGATCAGGCGGGCGGTGCTGAAGAACAAATCTTCAATGGCGATCAGGCCGTTGTCCTTGAGGGTGCGGCCGGTGGCCACCAGATCAACGATTGCTTCGGAAATGCCAGTGAGCGGCCCCAGTTCCACGGAGCCGGTGAGGTGGATCAGGTCTACGGGTAGGTCGAGCGCCCCGAAGAAATCACTGGCGCAACGGGTGAACTTGCTGGCCACCCGGCAGTGGGCGGGCAGATCAGCGGCGCGGCGGTAGGGGCTGGAGGCCTTCACGGCCACGGCCATGCGGCAGCCGCCAAAGCCAAGGTCTAACAATTGGGCAACGGTGCGTTGCTGTTCCCGCAGCACGTCGTATCCCACCACCCCCAGTTGGGCCTGGCCATAGGCCACATACACCGGCACATCCCCGTTGCGCACCAGCAGGGCCCGGGCTCTGCCGCAGGCACTGGGCACCATCAATAAACGGTTATCGGGGTTGGTTATTGCCCCGAAATCCAGGCCAGCCGCCGCAAAACGGGCCACCGAATCCTTTAGTAGGGCCCCCTTGGGTAGGGCAACGGTGATCATGGCCAGCCACACCAGAGCCGGACTTTAACGAGGCCCCTGCCCCCACCAGGGGGTTTTCAACGGCACACTGGCTCCAGTGGTGGAGTGCCGGTGCTGGAAATCCTGCGGTTGCCAGTGCTGAGCAACAACTATGTGTTTGTGCTGGCCGATGCCGGGCGGGCTGAGGCGGCGGTGGTGGATCCAGCCCTGGCGGCCCCGGTGCAGGCCCTGCTGGAGCAGCGGGGCTGGGAGTTGGCGTTGGTTTTACAAACCCACCACCACAGTGACCACATCGGCGGAACGCCGGATTTACTGCGCCGCTGGCCCCAGGCCCAGGTGTGGGCCGCCGCCGCCGATAGGGAAAGGATCCCCTTCCAAACCCGTGGTTTGGCCGGTGGCGATCAGTTGGATTTATTTGGTCGGCCCCTGCAGGTTCTGGCGGTGCCGGGCCACACCCGGGCCCACATTGCCTTTTACCTGCCGGCGGCCCAGGGGCAGGGGCCAGAGTTGTTCTGCGGCGACACCTTGTTTGCCGGCGGCTGCGGTCGTTTGTTTGAGGGCACGGCGGCCCAGATGCTGGCTTCCTTGGGGCAATTGGCGGCCCTGCCGGGGGACACCAGGGTGTGGTGCGCCCACGAGTACACCGAGGCAAACCTGCGTTTTGCCCTAACCCAAGATGCCGATAATCCGGCGCTGCAGCGGCGCTGGCAGCAGGTGCAAGCCTTGCGGGCCGCCGGGGAGCCAACGGTTCCCTCCCGCATGGATCTGGAGCTCGCCACCAACCCCTTTTTGCGTTGTGTGGAGCCGGCCCTACAGCTAGCCACGGGCCTCCGGGATCCGGCGGCGGTGCTGGCGGAGATTCGCCGCCGCAAGGATCAGTTTTAGGGTTTTAGAAGGCTGAGGCGCCGCAGCTGTTTGGTTCAAGGGGCCGATGGCTGGTTACAGCACTACAACCGAATTACTTGATCAAGAATGAGAACCTGGGCCAGCAGCTCCAAATGCGGCTGGATGACCAAGAAATCCTCCTCTTGAGGTGTGCCTAGCCCTGCTGGTGAGTGGGGACAGCCAGCTGCGGAGCCATGGCGCCCCGGTGACTGTGATCTGAACCTGGCTGCGCCCCCAGCAGCGAGAATGGGGCCCAGTGATTGCAATTCCCATGGGCCATGCGCTGATTGAGGCGGTGGAAACCAGCCAAGCCCCAGCCCCCGTGGGTCCCTACAACCAGGCGGTGAAGGCGGGGGGGATGCTCTACTGCTCCGGCCAGATTGCCCTTGATCCCAGCAGTGGCGCCCTTCTGGGCGCTGGTGATGTGGAGGCCGAAACTAAGCAGGTGCTTGCCAACCTGCAGGCGGTGTTAGCCGCTGGCGGCTGTGGCCCGGATCGGGTGGTGCGCACCACGGTGTTCCTCACGGATTTGGCAGATTTTGCCAAGGTGAATGCTCTTTACGCCCAGCTATTTGGCCAGGGGGTTGCCCCGGCCCGGGCCTGCGTGCAGGTGGCAGCCCTACCCAAGGGCGCCCTGGTGGAAATTGATTGTGTGGCCTTGTTGCCCTGAGTTGCCTGCCCATATCTGAAATGTTTAAACCCCTTCTGCCCAGATCTCGCCGGCAGTTTTTGGTTGCCCTGGGGGCTGGCACAGCTTCCCTCGTATCCACAGGTTTGCTGACCAGCCGGAGGGCTAGTTCAAGGGGGATAGACAACAGCATCCAGTGGCAGCCCAGCAATACCTGGGTGTTTGCCATTGGCGTACTCACCTACCCCGAGGGTGAGGCCTGGCCCCAAGCTGGCCGCCGGGATGCGGCAATGGTCAAAGCCCTGCAGCGGGTGGGCGTGCCAGATCAACAGATTATGTTTATCAAAGATCAAAAAGCCACTAAGAAATATATTAAACAGCAGTTCCAAGCTTTTTTAAGTAAGGCGTCAAATAATGCCACGCTGTGGTTTTATTTTACTGGCCACGGGGACAAGCAAGATTCGGGAATTGGCACATTTGAACTGTATGACGGCTCCTGGTCAAACAAAAGTATGGTGGCTGCCATAGAAAAATATTTTAGAGGAGAAAGCGCGCTTTTGTTTGCTGATTGCTGTTATTCGGGATCTCTGTGTGAATATATTGCCCGCAATCCCGGCAGGGTTGCCTATGCGGCCATGGGTTCATCTAGTGCCAGCCAGGAATCCACTGGGGCCTGGACTTTTACTAATTGTCTGGTTACGGCCTTGCAGGGTAAGGCATTTGTGGATAGTGATAAGAATGCTCAAATTAGCATCGCTGAATTGGCAAGCTTTGCTGAGTTGGAAATGGCAGCAAATGATGGACAACTTTCCACTTTTAGCACCGCCAATGGATTTAATAAAAACATGGTGCTCCGCCAGGGCCAGCCTAGGCGCGACCCTCGGGTTGGTAGCTATGTACATGCAAGCTCAAGCGATGGTTCCCAGGGATTAGGTAGGATTGAGGCCATTAATGGTGATGATTTTCTACTGCGTTGGAGTAGTTACGACGAAGCCATAAAAGAATGGGTTAAGAGCAGTAATACTAGGCCGTGGAATCCAAAGGTCTACGCTAATGGCAGTAAGGTGCTGGTTTTGTCGGAAAAGAAATGGTATCCAGCTGTGGTGTTAAATAGTAAATATGGCGTTCATCTCATTCACTATGATGATTATGAGTCCGTATGGGATGAATGGGTTTCACCCGAGCGCATCAAACCTGCAAGGGGCTAATTGGTTAAGGTTTAGATTCTGATGAATGGCCGGCTGGATGGGCCAATTAAGTGGCTGGATAGTGATAATGATATGCACCGCAAGCCTGGCAATGGGATTGTTGTGGAAATGGATAAAAATGTACTCGGGCAGTGGGGCTATTTAAGCAAAAATAGTATTTCTGTGGCACTGACCATGGCATATTAAATCAACCCACCAAAATCTATCACCCTTGCCAAATCTGCCATTTGAATTAACCTGATTTATCCATAGAAAGTGAATCGCTGCCATGGTGGGAGCCCTATTGCTCAATGGCTTGATATTGCTGCTAGGGCTGCCGTCCCCCCTGCCAGCCCATGCTGCCAGTGGAGATGCCAGTTTTACGGTGGTGGCCGCTGGCGATATTGCCACTTGTAATCGGCGGCAGCCGGTGCTCGATAGTGCCTATGCAAAGACGGCAGCCTTGGTTAAACCCAGCGATGGGCTAGTGCTTACCCTTGGCGATAGCACCTACCCGGTGGGGGCCCTAAGCGAATTCCGTAATTGCTTTAATCCCACCTGGGGGGCATTCAATACCCGCCTCCGCCCCACCCCAGGCAACCATGAATATATGACCCGGGGGGCCGCTGGTTATTTTGATTATTTTGCCGACCTGGCCGGTCCTCGGCGGCGGGGTTACTACAGCTTTGACTACGGCGGTTGGCACTTTATCTCCCTTAATAGCAATATTGATGTATCAGCCCAATCGCCACAATATCGGTGGCTCATTGAAGATTTAGCCAGATCTAGACAAAATCTCTGCACAATTGCCTATTGGCATCACCCGCTCTTTAGCTCTGGATTGCACGGTAACAATCCGAAAATGGCTCCTTTCTTTGCGGCAGCTCAAAAGGCTGGCGTGGATATAATTTTAAATGGCCACGACCATATCTATGAGCGCTTTGCCCCCCAAACGGCTGAGGCGGTGGCTGACCCCCCTGGGGGTGTGCGCCAATTTGTAATTGGCACTGGGGGCGCCCCAACCTATCCCTTCCGGATTGTTAAGCCCAACAGTGAGGTTAGAAATAATAACTCCCACGGAGTTGTGCGTTTTAGCTTGTCCCCTGGCAATTACAGCTGGCGCTATGAAGCTATTGCTGGATCAAGGTTCAGCGATGCTGGCAGCGGCCAATGCCACCCATAGAATAACTAACACAAGCGCTATCACCCCATGCGTCGGTATTTCCTGGGCCTGATTCTGCTTGGTGCGCTTTGCACTCCCAGCGCTAGGGCGGCAGAGCCAACGGTTTTGCAGCTCCTAGGAAGGCCCTTGGGCGAGCAACCCCCCACCCTGATTAATCACGGCAATGGGCCCCTGCCCAGCGGAACATTTATTGCCCAAGATAAGTCAAAGGGGGTTTCTTGGTTTCTCAACTTGGCTAAGGGCACAGCTAGGGCCGTGGAGTTGCCCTACGACAATGGCAACCATGAGTCGGCATTGAGTGCAGATGGCCTTACCTTGGCCAGCCCCCACTATGAAACCCTTGGCGCTTCTCATCCGGAAGGTGGTGGTTTTTACCACGGTGCTGAGGTGTCTCTGGTGGATCTAAAAACTGGCCAAAGCAGAGTTTTAACGGCGGCAGCTAACCCCTTGGGACGACCAAAGCCCCATGGAGCCCAATGGCTTGCCAATGGGGACCTTGTTGTTACTGCCCAACAGGCCAATGGTTTGATTCGTTTCCCCAGGCCACTTAGCCCTGTAGCTGGTGTACCCCAGGTTTTTAACTTTGCCGGTAGCGCCTGCCATACCCCCCACCTGGTGGAGCAAATCCCTAGTTCTAATTTGGTGGTTAGTGGTTGCCGCTGTACAAATCCGGGTGATAAGCCCAGCTGTGCGGGTGCTTTGGCCGTGGCTGACCTTGAAAGTGGCACCATTAGGGTGTTGCCCGCTGGCCTTGGCGCCGAAGGAATCGCTGTTACCCCCCAGGGGGAAGTTTGGTTGGGGGGCCTGCGGGGAAACCTAGTGAGTATCTATGGCTTTGCTGGTGGGGAACGCCGTTTGGATCAATTGAAGTTGTTGAAGCAGATTTCTGTGCCCAAGCCCCTGAGGCTTGCCTATGAAGCCAGCACCAACACTGTTGGTGTGGTTAGTTATGAGCCAAAGGCGGGTGCTTCTGAGATAAATTTCCGCAGCTTTGATGCAAAAAATCACTCTCTTGTGGCCGCCACTGTGCTTAAGAGCTCCCAGCGGGGTCGGATTAATAGCCAAGGTCTAGCAGCAGCCAATGGTGTATTCATTACCGGTGGTTTTAATAATCAAACCATTGTTATTGTTGATCCCAAAACCCTTAAAGTATCAGCTGAAATTCTGATGCCCCGTTGTTCTTTGCCTGCTGGATATAATTCTCCTACCCCGATGACAGAGCAAGAGGCAATTAGGCAAAAACAGACAGGTGCTAATAACTGGAGCGGTGGTGTATGTCCTGGCACCCAGCGCAACCCCGATGATCGCCGTTTTGCGGTGTTGGATGGTTTTGCCTGGTCCCCCCAGGATCTTGATCCTTCCTGAATTAAATTAATCTCGAGTTATTCAGCTAAACTACTTATCTCAAGCCAGCGATCTTCCCCCTTGCTTATGTTTTCACATAGGGCTGCTAATTGTTGGGTTAGTTCTTCCATGGTGCCGTAGCTGGCCCCTGCCAGTTTTGCCTCCATGGCGGTTTTTTCTTGTTCCCAGATCGGCAACTGTTTGTCTAGCTCATTGAGTTCCCTTTGCTCTTTGTAACTACGTTTACGTAATTTTAAGTTTTTAGCTTCAGGGCTGTCACTGCTGTGGCCTGGGTCAGGGTTCTTTGCATACTTATTTTTGCCTTTTGGGTTGCCATTGGCGGTCCCATTGCTAATTTGCGGTCCGTTATTATCTGCCGGCCCATTGCCATTTGATCGGTCATTGTTTTTGGCTGCGCCGTTGCTAGTGCTGGGCAAAGAGGCTTGTTTTTGCCGGGTTTGTTGTTCTTGAATGTGTTCAAGCCATTCGCTATAATTGCCTTCAAAACGTTCTAAAGCACCACCGGGTTGAAAGCAAAAGAGCCGGTCTACGGTGCGATCGAGAAAATAACGGTCGTGGGAGACCACTATTACGCAACCTCGAAAGTCTTCAATGTATTCCTCTAGCACTGCCAGGGTTTGGATGTCTAAGTCGTTGGTTGGTTCGTCAAGGAGCAATACATTTGGAGCCCCCATCAGCAGTCGGCAGAGGTGTAAGCGGCGCCGTTCGCCACCAGATAGCTTTGCCACTGGGCTGTGTTGCTGGGCTGGGGGAAATAGGAAGCGCTCCAACAATTGGGAGGCGCTGAGGGCATTGCCATCGCCCAGGTCTATGCGTTCGGCAATTTCCTTAATCACATCAATCACCTTGAGTTCTTGACGCAGCTCTTCCGAGTGTTGATCGAAGCGGCCAATCGCCACGGTTTCACCCCGTTGCACCGTGCCGCCATCGGCTTCTTGGCGGCCGCTCAGCAGATCCAGCAGGGTGGATTTACCCATGCCGTTGGCGCCAATAATGCCCACCCGATCCTCGGGGGAAAAGCTGTAGCTGAAGTCTTTAATTAATACTCGACCGTTGATTTCTCGCTTTAGATTTTCCACTTCGATCACGGTTTTACCCAGCCGCCGGCCCACGCTGGCCATCTCCACCTTGGCCTTGGGCCCTTTGAAGCTTTGCTCACGCATCTCAGCGATGCGCTGGATCCGGGCTTTTTGCTTGGTGCTGCGGGCCTTGGGCCCCCGTTGTAACCATTCCATTTCCCGGCGCATCACTGAGCGGTAGGCGCGATGGCGGGCGGCCTCAGCTACTTCTTCTTCGCTTTTGCGGCTGAGGTAGGCGGCGTAGTTGCCGGGATAGCGCCTCAACTCCCCATTGTCGAGTTCCACAATTGTGTTGGTTACTCGATCAAGGAAATATCGATCGTGGGTGATTAGTACAAGAGCCCCTTTGAAGCGTTCCAGGAAACCTTGAAGCCATTCAGTGGCCAGGGCGTCCAGGTGGTTGGTGGGTTCATCTAGCAACAACACATCCGGTTCCGACACCAAAGCTGCGGCCAAGGCCAGGCGTTTGCGATAGCCGCCGGATAGGTCCCCCACCCGCCGCTGGGGATCACTGATGCCCAGGCGCTCAAGCACCTCATGGCATTGGCGTTCCAGCTCCCAGGTATTGAGCTGGTCCATCTGGGCACTGAGCCTGCCCAGTTCTGTTAGCAGGGAGCCATTGCTCGGGTCGGCCTCCAGCTGCAGGCTGACGCTTTCGTAATTTTTAACTAATTCCATTTTTTCGCCGCAGTCGGCGAAAACCTGTTCAAGCACTGTGCGCTCGGGATCGAGCACCGGGTTTTGGTCTACTAACACCACCCGGGTATTGCTTAGGCGCCGCACCAAGCCCTCCCCGGGGGGCTCCAGGCCGGCCATCAATTTGAGCAGGGTGGATTTACCAGAACCATTGGTGCCAATCAGCCCCAGCCGTTCCCGTGGGCCCACCTCGAGGTTTACCCCGGCCAACAGGGTTTTCACCCCGAAATCCTTAACTACGCCCTGGAGGCTTATCAGAATGGTGCTGCTTCTTATAAGAGCCTCTCACGGAGGCGGATTTCGGGTGGGATTGCCCCAGGCCCCACCCTGGGGCATAATTGCGGCTGATTCTCAATATCGCTTCCCATGGCCTGGACGCCCCGCTCCCTGCACCGTTCCCTCGTGCCCTTGGCTGCGGTCCCCCTGGTGCTCACCGCCCTCACCGGTTCGGCCTATGGGGCGATCGAATCCCGGGGGGTGGAGGCCCCCCACTGGCTGATGGATTTGCACCAGGGCGAATTCGGCCCCCTCAACCTGGAGCCCTATTACTCGGTGTTGCTAGCCGTTTGCACCCTGGTGCTGGTGGGGAGTGGCGTGGCGATGTTTATGCGCACCGCTAGAAAAAATCCCTCCTGAAGCTCCAGGTTTAGGTGCCGCTTCTCGATTTCTTATCCCCTATGCGGCAGGCTTTGCCCATACTTGAAAACCCCTCCCTGAATCGCCCCCTGCGCCTTGGGCTGTTGGGTCTGCTGCTGCCCCTACTGCTCACTATTACCCAGTTGCTGCCATCGCTGCAGCGGCCAGGGGCTGCGGCCCCAGCCGTTGGTTTGGGGGGGTTGGTGGTACTGGGTTTCCATGAAATTGCTGAACCGGCCCAGGCGGTAATTCCGGACTATTCCGTCACCCCTGAACAATTCAGGGCCCAGATCGGCTGGCTCCATGGCCACGGTTACCACTTTGTGAGCCTTGATCAGGTGTTGCAGGCGAAGGCGGGCCAGAGGCCTTTGCCCTCCCAGCCGGTGCTGCTCAGTTTCGATGACGGCTACCGCAGCGTTTTCACCGACGCCTTCCCGGTGTTGAAGCAGTATCAGGCTCCAGCCCTAGTGGCCCTGGTGGGTAGTTGGTTGGAACCGGAGGCTGGTCTGGTGCCCTTTGGGGACCAGCGATTGCCGCGGGAGCATTTGCTCAGTTGGGCCCAACTGCGGGAAATGGTTGGCAGTGGCCTAGTGGAGGTGGCCAGCCACACCTACGACCTACACAAGGGCATAACTGCCAATCCCCAGAACAATTCCGAGCCCGCGGTTACCAGTCGCCTCTATGGCGCGGCTAAGGGCTACGAAACTGAGATTGCCTACCGCCAGCGGCTGCGGGCCGATTTGGAACGCAATAACAAGCTGTTGGCCAAGCAGTTGGGCCAAAGGCCCCGGGCGGTGGTTTGGCCCTATGGCCGCTACAACGCCACGGCCATGGCGGTGGCAGAGGGCCTCGGGATGCCCGTGGGTCTCACCCTTAATGATGGCGAGATTTTCAACAGTTCCCCATTGAAGGCCTTACCTCGGGTGTTGATGACCCGGGAAATGGCTGGGGTGAAAGGGCTGGAAACGGAGCTGGCCCTGCGGGACCGCGATGCCGGAGACAACACCCGGGCGGCGAAGGTGATGCATGTGGACCTAGACAACATCTACGACCCCAACCCGGCCCAGATCGAACGCAACCTGCAGTTGCTCCTGCGGCGTATCCGTGAGATGGGCGTGAATACTGTTTATCTGCAGGCCTATGCCGACCCCGATGGCAATGGTGCCGCTGATGCCCTTTATTTTCCAAACCGCCACTTGCCTGTGAAGGCAGATTTGTTTAACCACGTGGCTTGGGAAATCCGCACCCGCACGCCGGTGCGGCGGCTCTATGCCTGGATGCCGGTGCTGGCCTTTGAGTTGCCCAAGGGTCATCCCGCCGCCCAGCAAAAGGTGGTTACGGAGAAGCCCAGCAATGGACACCTCAACATGGGCTACCCCAGGCTTAGTCCCTTTGCCCCCGAGGCGATGGCCACGGTGCGAGACATCTACGAGGACTTGTCTCGCTACGCCACCTTCGATGGGTTGTTATTCCATGACGACGTAACCCTTTCGGATTACGAGGACGCCAGCCCCTGGGGCCTGCGCCAGTACCGCCGTTGGGGTTTGCCCTCAGATCTGGCCAAGATTCGTGCCAGTGATCCGCTCCAGGGCCGTTGGGTTATTAAAAAGATCAAGGCCCTGGATGCCCTCACCCTGGAGCTGGCAGCCACCGTGCGCCAAAACCAGTCGCAGCTGCGCACGGCCCGCAATATCTACGCCCAGGTGGTGCTGAATCCCAAGGCCGAGGTTTGGTATAGCCAATCAATTGATGATTCCCTCAAGGATTACGACTTCACGGCGGTGATGGCTATGCCTTACATGGAAAAGGTTGCCGATCCCAAGGCATTTCTGCAGCGCATGGTGGCCCAGGTAAAGGACAAACCTCAGGGTTTGCAGAAGGTGCTGTTTGAGCTGCAGAGCACCGATTGGCATACCAAGCGGGATCTACCCACTGAGGAATTGGCCCAGCAGATCACAGAGCTTTATGCCCTTGGGGCAAAGCATGTGGGCTATTACCCCGACAACCTGCATCGCGGCACCCCAGATCCGGCAGTGCTGAGGCCGGTGCTGGCGGCCCACTCCAATGCCCCGAGCCGCTAATGGAGGGGCTCGGCGGGTTTTTGGTTGGTTATCCGCTGGTAATGGCTTTGGTGTGGATGCTGCTCGCCTTCGGGTTTCTACTGCGGCGGGAATGGCCGGATCGGGGGCGTTCCTCCCCCCCCCCAGGGATCCAGGCTCCGGTGAGCATTCTGATCCCCTGTTTCAACGAAGCAGCCAACCTGGCCGACACCATCCGCTACGCCTTGGCCAGCGACTGGCCCCAGTTTGAGCTGATCGCCATCAATGACGGCAGCAGTGACGACACCGGCCGTTTGCTGGAGCAATGGGCCGCCAGGGACCCCAGGGTGCGGGTGGTGCACTTGGCCCAGAACCAGGGCAAGGCCATGGCCCTCCAGGCGGGGGCCCTGCTGGCCCGCCACGAATTGTTGGTTTGTATCGATGGCGATGCCCTGCTGGATGCCCAGGCGGTGGCCTGGCTGGTGCGGCATTTTCAGGCAGACCCTGGCCTAGGGGCCGTAACCGGTAATCCCCGCATCCGAAACCGCACCACCCTGCTAGGCCGCATCCAGGTGGGCGAATTTTCTTCGATTGTTGGCCTAATCAAGCGGGCCCAGTCGATGCTTGGCGGCCTATTCACGGTGTCTGGGGTGATCACCGCCTTTCGCCGCTCGGCGTTGCACGAAGTTGGCTACTGGAGCGTAGACATGCTCACAGAAGACATCGCCATTACCTGGGCCCTGCAGCGGGCCGGCTGGCGGGTCGCCTACGAACCCCAGGCGTTGGTGTGGATTCTGATGCCTGAAACCCTCAGGGGGCTGTGGAAGCAGCGCCTGCGCTGGGCGGAGGGGGGCATTCAGGTGCTGCTGGCCAATGCCAATTTGTTGGTGCAGCCCCGCCAATGGCGGCTATGGCCATTGCTGCTGGAGCCATGGTTGAGCCTGGTGTGGGCCCAGGCCATGGCCCTGATGCTTTTGGCCTGGCTGGGCCAGCATTTGGGCTTGCTTGGTGGGGGGCAGCCCCTGGCTATGCCGCTGCTACCCAGCTCCAGTGGCCTTTGGTTGGGGGCCACCTGCCTGCTGCAATTTGGCTTCAGCCTCTGGCTAGATCGCCCCTATGACCGGGGGCTGGGCCGCAACTTCTATTGGATGATCTGGTATCCCATCGCCTTCTGGGTGCTCACCATGGCCACGTCGGTGGTGGCCTTGCCCATGGTGCTGGGGCGGAGGCGGGGCCTACGGGCCCGGTGGGTTAGCCCTGATCGGGGGTTTGGCATCGGTTCAGCCAAGCCCTGAGCTAAGGCTCAATCGAAATTGAGCTGGGCCCTTGCCGATTTCTGGTCGATCCGCCGCCACCATTGCTACAAATATTCCTGGCTATTCCTGTGACCCTTCGGTCCGCCCCCCTGTTGGATTTGCGCAAGAGCCGCAGCTGGGGCCACCAGTTGCCAGCGGAGCTGGCCACCCTTTCCCTCTGGGGCCTTGGCGCCAAGACCTTGTTGGGCGCCGCCGCGGTTCCTGCCCTGGCGCCCCTGTTGGGGTTGGTTTTGCTTTGTCGTAGCGGCCAGGGGTTGGGCCGCCGCCGCGGCTCCCTGGCAACGGCAGCTGTGGCAGCTATGCCCCTTCCCCAGGCCCAGCCCTTTCGCCCTGGGGGGAGCCCTTGCTTTGTGGCCGACGATCGCAGCCGTCGCCAACTGGCCGAACACTTTGGCCTGGCTGAGGTGCTGCTATTCCGCGGCCAGCATGCCTCGATTTGTACGCTCCATCACGATGATGATGGCCGCATCGCCGATCTGGTTTATTTGAAGCGGCCCCAGCTGGCTCCCCTCCGCGACCGCCATGCGCATTCTGTTGGCTGAGGACGACAAGTTGCTGGCAGAACCGCTGTTGGATTATCTACAGCGAGAAAACCATGTGGTTTCTTGGTTTAGCGATGGAGCCCTAGCCCTAGAGGCCCTGGTGGCTGGGGGCTTTGAGCTTGCTTTGCTCGATTGGATGCTGCCTGGTTTGGATGGGGCTGGGATTGTGCGGGAAGTGCGCCGTAGGCAATTACCCCTGTTGGTGTTGATGCTCACCGCCCGAGACGCCCTGGAGGATGTGGTCACTGGCCTGCGGGCCGGAGCCGACGATTATCTGGTTAAGCCCTTTCGCATGATGGAACTGGCGGCTCGGATCCGTTCCCTTGAACGGCGCTCCCTCCAGCCCTATCGCGGTGATTGCCCCCAATGGGGTGAGCTGGTGCTTGATGCCGAGGCCGGTTTGGCCTGCTGGGGGCAGCAACCGTTGGGGCTCACCAGTAAGGAATTTCAGCTACTGGAGTGGTTCCTCCGTCACCCAGGCCAGCTATTCAGCCGGGCCCGGTTACTTGATCAGCTCTGGCCCTTGGAGGCGGAGGCTGGAGAAGAAACCGTTAAAACCCATTTGAATAATTTGCGGCGCAAGTTGCGGCTGGCGGGGGTGCCTGACCCAATTGAAACTCTCCATGGCCAGGGCTATCGCCTGGGGCCAGTGCGTTGAACCGTCTTCGTCAAAGGCCCCCGGTGGGTCGTCCCGCCAAGTTGTTGCAACGCCAACAGCTGGAGTTATGGCTGTTGTATCTGGCCAGTCTGGCCGGGGTGCTGTTGTTATTTGCGTTGGTGTTGCGGGGGGTGTTTCAGCAAAGTCAATTGGGCACCATCCGCAGTGCCCTCAGTGTTGTTAGTGAAGACCTGGCCAGCCTGCCCCTGCCGGCCCCAGGCAGTGAAAGGGATTTACAGGAGAGCCGCAAGGATTTCGCCACGGCCCACCAGCAGGTGGAGTGGTTTGTTAAGGGGGTGGCGGCCCCGGTGGCTCGGCTCGGGGAAGTGCGCACCATTGGTCCTTTGCCAGCTTTGGCGCCAGGTAAACGCCTGCTTTGGCAGCAGGGTCCCGACTGGATTGCCCTGGTGCGTCCCGTGGATTCAGCCATGGTGGAGGGCCATGCCCCAGGCACTGTTTGGCTACGGGTAAGCGAAGGTTTAGAGAACACTGAGGCGCAACTTACCCAGTTGGATTTGGCCTTGGCCGCTTCCGTGGGTGCTGCCCTGCTGTTGTCGTTGTTGATGGCAAGGTTGCTCACCCAACGGGCGGTGCAACCGCTGCAACGCAGCCTTTCACGGTTGCGGCAGTTCAGCTTGGATGCTTCCCATGAATTGCGGGGTCCATTGGCGGCCCTGGGCGCCAATGTGGAGATGGGCCTATTGGAAAGTGATCCTGGCTTTACCCCCCAACGGCGGCGTTTTGAAGCCATAGGCCAGGCTACGGCGCAGATGGAACAGCTGGTGGATGATTTGTTGCTGCTGGCCCGCCAGGACGAGCAGCGGATCGAACATGCCGAGCCGGTTGATCTGTCTGCCCTAATTGAGCTGCAACTGGATTTGATTCGTGATGGCTTGGCATTGCGCCAGCAACGGCTCAATTTGGAGTTGGAGTGTGAGTTGATCGTGTTAGGTCAGTCGATCTTGCTGCAACGTTTATTTCGTAATCTGCTCGACAACGCCCAGCGCTACACCCCAGACCAAGGGCTCATCAGTGTTACCGCCCAGCGCCGTGGCGGCTGGATCACAGTGGCGGTGGAAGACAGTGGCGTGGGTTTAAGTGCTGATCAATTGCCGCGGGTGTTTGATCGTTTCTGGCGGGCCAGCCCCGACCGGGGCGATGGCGGCACCGGCCTCGGTTTAGCGATTGCCTCTCGCATTTGCTTGGCCCATGGCGGCAGCATCCGAGTTACGAGCCAGCTGGGGGAAGGCAGTTGTTTCCTGGTGGATCTACCGGCCTACCAGGCGGCATAGCTGGGTTTGGCGTATTTGGCGGTGCTGAGTTGCCAGCCCTGGCTGGCCAGTTGGCGTAGGCCTGTGATCAGCTCCTCAGTGCTACCCCCCGCCAACCAACTTTTTTTCAAGCTCGGCAGATCATCCATTAATCGTTCCATGGGCATTTCAAGCAACCAGAGGCTCTGATCCCCTGCCGCCCGTTTGATTTCCCCCCCATCGCTCTGTTGCCAGAGCCGTAGCAGCAGATCCAAAGCCAGCGCTTCCCCCTCCTTGCCAGGGGTTTCCCCCGCTGGGATGGCGGCGCCGATGGAACAACCGCCAAGGGGCATCCGGCGACTGCCGTTTTGTTCCAACAGGGCCAGGCTCACCAGGTAGGGGCTGTCGGTCATCGGGGCCTGGGGTGGGGGTATTCCCAAGCCTGACAGGCTGTTAGCGCTGGGGGGCCACCGATCCGATCCTTGATTGGCTGGAGAAGCCATACGCTGAGATTTCATTATTTACTGGCCATGGGTGCCATCAGCTTTAGTGCCGCCCTGATCGGGTTTGGCTGCGTACTGACGCTGGTAGTCCCTGCCCTGGCCCAGGGGCCCGCTGGCTTGGATCACGGCGGGCATCACGGCATCCATCCCGGCATCCCCACCGAGACCCCGACGATCGAGCCCTCGGTCCATGGGGGCCACGCCCACGACCTAGGCCCCGCCGGTGCCAGCTACGACCTGCGCTTTATCGACGGCATGGTGCAGCACCACACCGGTGCCCTGCGCATGGCTGAATACATGTTTGACATGGGCCAGCCCGGCGTGGGGGCCCTCGCTAAAACGATCTGGCGCGACCAAGCCCATGAGATACGAGCCATGGGCCTCTGGCGTAAGGCCTGGTATCCCGGCGCCCCTGTTTATCCGGTGGCACTGGCGCCTGGGGCTGATCCCAACAGCCTTAGCGGCCTCACCCGCATGGGCCAGGCCCAAATCGATGGCATGCGAATGCTGGGTGAGGGTCCCAATAAGGAGAATCGGGTGCAGTGGTTTCTTGAGGGGATGCTCCACCACCACGGCGGGGCGCTGACCATGGCCCACGACGCCCTCGCCAAGAGCACCAACCCCACGATCCGCCGCTTTGCCCAGGGGGTGATCGTGGCCCAACGGGCCGAAATTATGCAGCTGCGGCGGATGCTGGCGCTAGAGGGATTGCGCAAGCCTGAGTATCACAAGTACGACCCGATGTTTTCCCTGTGATCATCATCATCCCTTCTTAACCCAAGGGCAGGGCTGGTTTAGCGGCACGGTCCAGCCCTCGTCCCAAACGCAGTCCAAACGACACCCCATCGGCCCCCTGGCGGAGATCACCTTCCCTATTGATCAGGCCATCACCCTGCCAGCCGTAGAAGCGAAACAGGAGTCGGTAACTGCGCTTGAGCTCAGGATCCATCTCAGTCGTATCAGCTCCGTTGGGGCAAAACTACTGGGCCCCCAGGGGCCGGGAAAGAAGTTCACTGGGCGTGGGGAGGAGAGCAGCGAGTGATAACGGTCTATCGGTTTCACCAGGTATGGCTCAGAGGGGCAACCCACCAGACCCATTGCAGCCACTGGTTTCTCCTGGCATCCCCCTAACAACTAGTATTGCCTAGTAACGGGGCGTGGCGCAGCTTGGTAGCGCGGGTGCTTTGGGAGCACTAGGTCGCAGGTTCGAATCCTGTCGCCCCGACTGACTTCTCAGCTAGTACGAAAGAGCGCGTGACCTGAGAGTGACCTGAGCAGATCGAGTTGCTTGGCGTTGTTGTCCTCCTCCATCCCGGTGGGCTGAACCCCCACTACCTGGATCGTTGTCCGGGAGCTTGGACTCCAGACCCCTAGAAGGGGTGGGTGCATCACCCTTCCGGAAGTAAACCTGCCAAGCACTGCCCCGCTCGGGGGCAGCCCCAGTAAGGGAGTAGTTCCCTGTCTTGCGGATCGATGGGAGCACCTCGCGGGTAACCCAACGCTTGAACCGCTTGGCATCCTCCTTGCGGCTGGTCAGGATCAAGGAGTAGAGGCCTGACTCGTTGACGATCCTGACGTTTCGCTTCCCAGCGTTCCCCTCGGTAGTAGCGACCCCAAGCTCATCGTCATCCAGGCGGCTGATTGCGTCACTTGAATTCCCGATGTCCAGCGCCCCGCACACGTCAGCCGCCACGAACCAGGGGTTACCCCGCTCGTCAGTGATCACGCGGACCTCGAGTATAAATTCTCTTCGGGTCTGCGCAAGATGGTTCTTGCGAATGCAATCATAAAGGACTGAGATTAGGGAATAGATCTTTTCGTTGAGTGAAACACTTTAATTGCCTCCGCAGCGGATTCTATGAGCAGGCTATGAATCTCCTTTGGTGGTAACTGAGCAGTTAGAAGCATTGATTGCCCTTTGATATCTCCTGATCTACTTGGTTGTGATCCGCCTCCTGCAATTCGAGCGATTGACGCAACACCTGAAATTGCACGAGGGACGCTGTGCGATCAATCAGGTCAGTTTTCAGAAGATCGGAGATCACCCTGCGGTATAGCTCTTGTTTGGTTTGCTGGATTTGACTGGGAAGGACTTTGGCGAGGGTGAACACTTCATGCGCACTTAGTTCCTGCAGGGATCTGCTCTCTAGAAGTTCGCCCAGCCGGGGAAACAGCTTGTCCAGTTGCTTGCGCAAACTTGTACTTGCACTTTCACGGATATAAGCAGCCTTGTCGCGGTACCAGCCCCGATAGAGCCACATGCTGCTCATGATTAACACGCTAGAACGGATTAACTGGCCACCTTTTGACCCGGCAATACCAAGGGAAGGATCTGCGAACCAGAAGAAGATATTCACCGCTACAAACGACGCAAGTAATCGGGTGCGCTGGCGCGGAAATTCGACTGACTGGCGACTCGCATGCGGAAGCTGAGCTTCGAACCACTTCTCCAGCGCATTGAACAGCGCCACTGAGATCACCCCCATCAACACCAGCATGATCGGCAGCGTTAGGAACCTCGGGAGCAAAGTGTTCCAACCACGGATTATCAGGGGGCTGGTGATTTTCTCTATCGCAGTGGCGTCATAGGCCCACATCCCACTCCGCAGGTAGTCGAGCCCCCCTCGCGACTGAGCCTTAATTAGAAGAAAAAATCCAAGCACAAGTCCGGGATAGGAGTACCACGCCCACGCGAGTCCTCGCTTTCCCCGAAAGGTTTGCCAATAGGCGCGTTCGGAGTCGATATCGATACATGGGGTCTGGCAAGCCATACAGGCGCTCTGGGTGCTTCCATGACTGCTGGTGGTGCGGCACATCGATTGGGTGATGCTCGTTTCGGAGCTGAGATGGGGAGCACTTCCCATCACACTGCGCGTACCAGTGAGAATCGTTTGCACCGGCGCCATCGGGCAGAAATAGTGACACCAAGCTTTACCCCCATAGGCCCATCCCACAAGCAGAGCAGAAGCCAAGGTGAGCATCAGAAACAGACCGAGCCCAAGGGTGCTGCTATTCACAACTAGCAGGCGCAGTGTTAGGCCAGCAATGAACAACGACCACTGCAGCTCAACATGGTGCTTACCAAGCCAGGAATTGGACCCTATCTTCACCACCTCAAGGCGTCCGCCTTTGCCAGGAACAGTTCGCTGCCAATTCAAGGCCCAAAACAGCTGGGAAATGAAGGCCAGGGGGCAGATCCTGCGCCATAGCTCGTGGCTTAGTACTACAAGTATCAGTAGGCTAGTGGGGACAACCATCCCCCAAAACAATTGATTACCCTCATGGCTATGGCATTCGAGCAGGCGACCGCAATGGTTCACATTGAAGGGCCAGGGATCAAAATTTGGAATCAATAGACTTGCGATTAATCCCAGCCAGCCCAGGAGGAGAATCCAGCGTGTGAGATGGGCCTGACGCTCAGGCCAAGAGCTGAAGATTTTCACAAATGTTCCTCAGTCTAACTGTTTAGTCCCAGATTTAAATAGCAGAAATTGTGCTGGCCTAACTTCTCGTGGCCACCAGGATTGGCAGCCACGAGACAATTAACTCGCTGAATAACCTTGATATTTAGATTGCCCAGGCAATCCCCTCAGACCTAAAACCCAATGCTCCAAGTCCAGCGGCTTCACTAGTGCTTGCGGTATAAAAATGCTCGCCCGTTGCTTCTTTGGAGAAACGCATCACTGAAGTTAGAGCACTAACCCCAACCGGGGGCTGCATGGCGCGACCGATAACACCCTCATAAATATAACCAGCCTTCTGGGCAGAGGAGACCTCTGCATCATTCAGTGTAAGTAAATGATCATTAGATAAAGGATTAAAGAGCCGATGAACTTCTGCTAAGCCGCCCACTTCACCCCCTGATGCTGAAAACAGGCCCCATGCAAGGCCTTCATCTTGCCAGCCTGAACTGCGCAAGCGCGTAGCCTCGGAACCGGCAGTTGAGTAACTATGGATACCCGTAATTGGGTCCCTAAATCGATTAAAGTTAACATAATCAGACAATAAAGATGAGACGCCATTGCCTTGGCTCCAAACAAAACTAGAATTATCATTAAGATCAAGAGTTAACGCTTCAGGGCCTTGCACTGTGGCAATCAGATCATCACTAGCGCCAACACCTGGCGATCCATCACGATTGTAATAAATACATGTCGCAGAAGATACTCCAATCAAACAATTCTGCAAGACGTAGTCGGATTTATTGCCTATTAACTGAATCTTGTCGCCTTTTTCATAATCCTGAATTGCCGCGTAACTCCTTGAACTCTGCCCAACTGGATCTAGATAATAGAGAGAAGAATTTCCTCCCAAAACAAAAGTATCAGTGCCAGGCGCCCCAATCAGCACATCTATTTCACCCCGCCCTGGATTAACTGACTGGGGATCAACCCCGATTAGCCGATCGGCACCCATAGCTCCAATGATTACATCGCTGCCACCACGGCCAATTAATTCGTCAGCTGCATCGCCACCGATCAAAATATCATTTGTAGTGCCGCCAATGGCATCAACTGAGGCAGGATTAATATCCCAGATAAAGGTACTGGCATCCATTAAATTCAGTTTGAGGGCGTCTGGGCCCTGAACAATTGCAATCAGTTCATCAGTGATGCCGACCCCAGGCACCCCATCACGCTCATAGTAAATACATGTGGCGGCTGAAGTTCCTACGATGCAACTCTGCAAACTATAATCTCCCATTTCATCGCAAACTAAAACTATTTGATCACCCTTTTCAAAATCTTGAATAGCTGCATAACTTCTGGCGCTTTGTCCAAGGGGATCCAGGTAGAAAACCTTACCCTTA
>CALRNU020000009.1:0-101314 GCA_943369595.1 Synechococcus sp. UW140 | reverse complement strand
GCTCCCTCTGGATGGTGTTCAGAACTATTTTGCGGATTGAAACAGAAGGATTGCCCGTCACTGCATAGCCAACAAGTGAGCTTCCTGCACCCCTGTTTCTTGGCTGGAATCAAAGCGACTCGCTGGAAGCTTTTTCAGGAGTCCCTATTCATCAAGCCGCAACATGTAACCCACTCCCCGATGGGTATGAATCAGCGGACTACAACCTGGCAGATCTATCTTTTGGCGCAGGTAGCGTATATATACATCCAGGACATTGCCATCACCAAAAAAGTTTGGCCCCCATACATTTTCTAGGATTTCATTTCTAGCAACCACTTGATTAGCATGGCGCAATAAATAAAGAAGCAAGTCATATTCCCTGGCCGCAAGGTTAATCCGCTGGCCGGCTCGTAGTACATCGCGACTGAGCGGATCCAGGCGCAAATCCCCCACCTCTAGCGGGGCCGTTTGGTCGTTTGTTTGGCCCGTAGCCCTACGCAACAGGGCCCGACAACGGGCCAGCAACTCTTCTATGGCAAAGGGTTTTGAAAGGAAATCATCTACCCCTGCATCTAGGGCCTGCACTCGATCGGCCACTTCATCACGGGCCGTGAGCATCAAAACAGGCACGCTTACCCCAGTTTCTCTCAAGCGTCGACAAACGGAAACTCCGTCTAGATCAGGCAAACCCCAATCCATCAAGATCAGATCAGGGGCCGCCTCCCGAATCTTTGAAAGAGCCTCTAATCCGTCCTTAGCGCGGGTTACCCGATAGCCCTCACACTCAAGTTCCAGCTGCAGGAAATTGGCCAAACCAGGGTCGTCGTCAACCACCAACAGAGAAAACTCCGGGTCCATGGCCCCGTTCAAGCTGTTAAAGGCAGCCTACCCAGACAGGTATTCAAGGGGGGGCAAGGGCCTCAGCAGCGCCCTCGGGGCCAGGCCCTCCCGCAGGGCTAACACCAGCCCCGCTGCAGCGGTGTAGTTAGGGGCGCTGAGCACCGTCAAGCCCAACTGCTCAGCGCCCACTTGTAAAAGACAGTGATTGCTTTGCACCGCTATCAACGGAATCCCGCGGGCGGCGCAGCTCAAGAGCGTTTCACCACCCAGGGCGCCCGCCGGAGCCACCACTGCCCCCACCTGGCCAATGCTGATGTCCCCTGGCAGCGGCCCTTGCCCAGGGGGCAATAGATCCGGGGCACGGCTCAGGCCCACCAACACTGAAGCCAGGAAGGTATAACCCAGTTCCTCTGCGGCGGCCCGGGGATCCAGCTCCCCCATGGGCGCCAGGGGGGCCAGGGCCGGGGCATGGGCACAGGGCAGACCCAGGTGCCG
Organism: Synechococcus sp. UW140; assembly: GCA_943369595.1. Classification (GTDB taxonomy): domain Bacteria; phylum Cyanobacteriota; class Cyanobacteriia; order PCC-6307; family Cyanobiaceae; genus Synechococcus_D. Next base: position 99,997 of record CALRNU020000009.1, on the reverse strand, counting down.
CCCCAACAAATGGCTAATCAGGGCCTCGGCACCGGCCAGGGCATCAACGCCGCTGCCCCTGCGGTAGGCCTGCAGGGCCTCGGCACTGGAATCCTCCGGAAAACGAGCTACCACTGCAATCGCCGTGGCCCCTGCCTGGCGCAGCCGCTCCCCGGCCCGTAAGAGGGCATCAGGTCGCTCCAAACTGCCCCAGCTGCTACCGCTCTCCGCCAACCGCAGGCTCACCCCCAGGGGGGCATCGGTGCTGATCAGCGGGCCTAACTCCAGGCCAAGGGTGGCGCCCGCCGCCTCGAATACCTGGCGCTGCCGCAGGGCCAGCTCCGGCTCAATGGCCGCATCGAGCAACAAACCGAGCCGCTGGCGGCGCTGGGGGCGCAGCGCCAAGGCCCCCCGGGCAAAGGCATCCAGAGACCAACCTTCCACATACTGAATGCGGGCATCACTCCAATAGAGGGAAGCGCCATTCATCACATTGGGATGGGTAATCAAACAGCCACTGGCGGCGGCCAGCAGCCTGGCCACCGGCAAGGCATCACCGGCGTAGCCCCCCTGGTCACAACCAATGCCGGTGGGGATCAACAGAATCGTGGGCAATTCTGCAGTCATGGCACCAACAGCACCGCCTCTAGGCGCAGCCATTGCTGGTGGCCGGGGCGTACTTCAGCGGCCGTAATCGCCCAACGCAGCGGCTCCCCATGGGCGGCGAGCGCCCCACGGCAGAGCCCCACCGGATCCTGGCGCCAGTCGCTGGCAGCAAAGCTGAGCTCTAGCTCCAAGGGCATCAGGCGCAAGGGCTGGGCTTCAGGCCGATTCATTTCTGGTACTGACCAAACTGCACCTGATAAAGCTCATCCTCCTGGCCCGCCAAAAGCTGCAGATCACTGAGCGGTTTGGCCACGCAAAGCAAGGCAAAGCCCGCCTGCCGCAGCTCTTCCTTAACCCCCATGGCATCGGGCTGATCAACGCTGCCGCTTTCAACCCGGGCCGCACAGGTGGTGCAAACGCCGGCGCAACAGGACTGGGGTAAATCCAGCCCTGACGCTTCGGCAGCACTTAAGAGGGTTTGCTCGCTGGAGCAAACAAAGCTGTGGGATTGATCCCCCACACGGATAACAACGTTGAAAGACTCAGCCATCGACGCGGCCCTCAGGGCATCAGCCCACCATTCTCACTGAGGGGGTCCCAGAGACTCGGATGGGGGGGCAGATATTCAGTGCTGCAGGGGCCGGCGGGGGCGCTCAGCACCAGATCAAAGGCAATCGAAAGCCTTAGTTCCTCGCTGCTGTTCTCCAGCACCCCATGGTCGAGGCGGGCGGGAAAGAGCAACAGTTGCCCGGCCTGGGCTGGGATGTCGTGGTGGGCGGCATTAAGGCGGGCATCGGGCCCCAAAGGTCCCTGGGAGCCCACCGCCATGCCAGGCACCAGTTCATTGAGCGCCATCGGATTAAAGAGACGCAGGGCGCCACAACGGCCGCTCCCGTCGCCATTGAGGTGGTAAACCGCACTGATATGGGCATTGGGATGGTGATGGCGCCCCACCAATTGGCCCGGCTCACTCACCACTGGCCAACTGCGCTGAATATGGACGGCAACGCCGCCTTCTCGAAAGCCAAGATCTCCTAAATAAATGCCCACCTGGTGCCGCAGCTGGGCCAGCAGCCAGGCGGCATCTGGGGAACGGTGCACCTGGTGCACCCCATGCAGGTCACCGGTCCAGGCACAGCCTTCCAACGGGTTCCCAGTGGAATCCCCCCGCCAGTGCAGTACCTGTTGAAACAAGCGGGCACTGTCGAGGGGATCCGGTTGAAGCTGCACCCTGGCCACGGCCAAGGGGAACAGCTCCAGCATCAGGCCATGGCGGCGGAGCCGCCAACCACTTCCAGGATCTCCTGGGTAATGGCCGCTTGGCGGGCCTTGTTGTAGTCCAGGGTTAAAGACTTGGCTAGGGCCTTGGCGTTATCGCTGGCGTTATTCATGGCCGTCATCCGGCTGGCCAGTTCACTGGCAGCTGCCTCTTGGAGGGAGCGCAGGATCTGATTTTGCAGATAAAGGGGCAGGAGCGCATCCAACAGTTGATTGGGGCTCTGTTCAAACACCATGTCCGATTGGAGCTTTGGCTGGGTGTTACCCGCAGCCGAGCGCTCCACCGCAAACTCACCCTCCTTAGTGGTGAGCCGGAAAATCTCGTCATCGGGGTGGGCGATGCCCTGGGTGTCCAGGGGCAACAGCGTTTGATAAACGGGATTTGTATTCACCAAGTTGATGAACTTAGTAAAGATCAATTCAACCCGATCAGTGGTACCCCCAAGGAATTCCGCCAACAATGCTTCGGCAATGTTATTGGCATCTACGGCAGTGGGCACCTGATTTAGGCCAATAAAACTGGCATCAATCGGATACTTCCTATTACGGAAATACACATCCACCTTGCGACCAATGGTGATTAACGAAACCTCATGGCCAGCGCCCTTGAGTTCAGCAAAACGCTGTTCAGTGCGCTTAATGATGTTCGCGTTATAACCACCACAGAGGCCGCGGTCCCCAGTGATAGCCACGAGGGTGATGTGGCGTGGTTCCCGCTTGCTCAACAGGGGGCTATCGGGAATTTCTACGCCCATGCGGGTCTGAAGACTTTCCAGCACCCTGGCCAGCCGGTCGGCGAAGGGTCGGGTGCGCAGCACCTGCTCTTGGGCACGCCGCACTTTGGCGGCAGCCACGAGGCGCATGGCCTCTGTAATCTTGCGGGTGTTTTTTACCGAACTAATTCGGTCTCGGATGTCCTTAAGGTTCGCCATGACTAAGAACCTCAGGCGCCAGCCAAAAGGCCGGCGGTTACTTCTTTGATCGCTGCCTTAAGGATTTCCTCAGAGGCATCGCTGAGTACCTTTTCCGATTGAACGGCATTGATGAACTCAGGCTTGCTGCTCTTCAGGTATTCGCGCAGCTCACGGACGAACTGGGAAACCTGCTCAACGGCCAATTCATCCAGATAGCCCTTGGTGCCGGCGTAAACAATTGCCACCTGCTCAGCCAGGATCAGGGGGCTGAACTGGGGTTGCTTAAGCAGCTCCCGCAGGCGCTTGCCCCGGCCCAGCTGGGCTTGGGTGGCTGCATCCAGGTCGGAGGCGAACTGGGAGAAAGCCGCCAGTTCATCAAACTGAGCTAATTCCAGCTTTAGGGTGCCGGCAATCTTCTTAATCGCCTTGGTTTGGGCGGCGCCACCAACCCGACTCACGGAAATACCAACGTTAATGGCAGGGCGCAGGCCGGAGTTAAACAGGTCGGAGCTGAGAAACACCTGGCCATCGGTGATCGAAATCACGTTGGTGGGGATGTAGGCAGAAACGTCACCCGCCTGGGTTTCGATGATGGGCAGGGCGGTCATGCTGCCCTTGCCCATGGCATCGGAGAGCTTGGCGGCCCGCTCCAGCAAACGGCTGTGGCAATAGAACACGTCGCCGGGATAGGCCTCACGGCCGGGGGGACGGCGCAACAGCAGCGACATCTGACGGTAGGCCTGGGCCTGCTTGGTGAGATCGTCGTAAATCACCAGGGTGGCTTTGCCCTTGTACATGAAGTACTCGGCAATGGCTGCACCGGTGTAAGGGGCAAGATATTGCAGTGAAGCGGCCTCGGAGGCGCTGGCTGCCACCACCACGGTGTAGTCGAGGGCGCCGCGCTCCCGCAGCACTTCCACCACGTTGGCCACGGAGGCTGATTTCTGGCCGATGGCCACGTAAACGCAAACCACGTCCTCACCTTTCTGGTTGAGGATCGTGTCAATGGCAATGGCGGTTTTGCCGGTTTGACGGTCACCGATGATCAGCTCCCGCTGGCCCCGGCCGATGGGAATCATCGCGTCAATGGCGGTGATGCCGGTTTGCATCGGCTCATGCACAGACTTGCGCTGGATAATGCCCGGCGCCATCGACTCAATCAGTCGGCTTTCGGTGCAAGCAATGTCTCCCTTGCCATCCAGGGGTAAGCCCAAGGGGTTCACCACCCGACCCAACATCGCTTCACCCACGGGCACGGAAGCGATCCGACCGGTGGCTTTAACGGTGCTCCCCTCTTGGATGCCGATGCCATCACCCATCAAAACCACGCCGACGTTGTCGTCTTCGAGGTTTAGGGCCAAGCCTTCGGTGCCATCTTCGAACAAGACCAGCTCCCCGGCCATCACCTTGTCGAGGCCATAGATGCGGGCAATGCCGTCACCCAATTGCAACACGGTGCCAACGTTGCTGACCGAGACCGATTTGTCGTAGTCCTCGATCTGCTGCTTGAGAATGGCGCTGATCTCGTCGGGACGGATGGAAACCATGGCGGGTATGCGGTGAAGGGGTGGGGATGGAACGGGGGGAGGGAGTGATCAGGCGGCCCGTGCCAGGGATAGTCCCAGACGCCGCACCTGGCCCAGCAGGCTGGAGTCGATCACTTGGGAGCCGAGGCGAACGACGAACCCACCGATGAGGTTCGGGTCCACCGTGAGGTCGATATCAACCGTTGGTGAACCGGCCACAGCCTTCACCTTTTCGGCCAATCTGGCCTGTTGTTCCTCAGACAGCTGGGTGGCTGAGGTGACATGGGCAAGGGTGATACCGCGAAGCTCGCGGTATAGCTCCAGGAATCGCAAAAGAATCGCGTCCAGCACCCCAATGCGCTGGCGGTCTGCCAGCAGCTTGAGCAAATTGAGCATTGTTGGGCTCACTTGAGCTCCAAACAAGGCTTGGAGAGCTTTTTTCTTGGCCTCTATCTGAAGCACAGGAGAAGCCATGGCTGCCTGCAATTCAGGGGAACCAAGCCAAGCCGCTAGCAAAGCCTTGGCTTCCTCTGCCAACTGATCGGTTTCCTGGCGCCCTTCGCCGATCTGCAGGAGGGCATCGGCATAGGGGGTAGCTAGGGAATTAAGCAGGGGCATCAGCCTTCTCCAAGAGCATCGATGGAGCGATCAATCAACTGAACCTGGGCGGCGTCATTGAGCTTCCCCGGCAGGGAAGCCAGGGCCTTTTCCACCGCAAGCTTGGCGGTTTGGGTGCGGAGGGCATCCACTACCCGCGTGGCCTCTGCATTGAGGTTGGCCACGGCATCGCCTTTGATCCTCACCATTTCATCAATGGTGCGGCGCTCACTATCCTCTCGGATTAAGACCGCCCGTTGCTTGCCATCCTCAAGGATTTTGCCAGCGGTGACCTGGGCCTGGGCCAGCTCCTGCTGACCCAGCTCAAGGGCCCTGTTAGCAAGCAAAAGACGCTCCTCAGCGTCCTTGAGATCCACGAGAATCGCCTCACGACGACGCTGGAGGATCCCGCCCACAAAACCCCGTAGGAACCAAACCAACACCGCGATCACAATGATCAGGTTGATGATGTTGGTTTCAAATAGATTGGTGTTCAGGCCAAAACCGTGGGAGGCAAGAACAAGCGAATTAAGGGAGATCATCAGGCGGCCAGCAAGCGTTCAACGATGAGATCCCCAAGCTTTTCAGCCTGGGTGTCTATGCCAGCAAAAGCTTTTGTCTTCTCTGCCTCCACTTCAACCCGAGACTTCTCGCGGATGGCATTCGATTCGGCCGTAGCCAAGGCCAGGGCTTCACGGAAGAGCCGATCCACTTCCTGCTCAGCCTGCAATATCAGGGCCTGGGATTGCTTGCGAGCATCGAGAAGCTGATGCTTTAGTTCGGCTTCCAAGCGCTCGGCCTGGGCAAGTTTTTCCTTGGCCTGGGCACGGCTGGTGCTGATAAAGGCCTCCCTATCTTCCACCGCCTTGCCGACGGGCCGGAAGAACAGGGAGTTGAGGATGAAAGTGAGCAAAACCACCTGAACCGCCATCAGCGGCAGGGTGGCATCGAGATCAAACAGTCCGCCTTTAGGAGCGGCTGCTTCGGCCAGCAGAAGCCAGCTGTGCATGGAACCGGGGGCGCTGGGACAGGGGTAAATCAATGCCTTGGGGGGAGTTCAAACTCCCCCCAAGGTCAGCGGATCAGCCGGCGAAGGGGTTCGCAAACAGCAGAACCAGAGCCACCACCAGACCGTAGATGGTCAGGGACTCCATGAAAGCGAGGGAAAGCAGCAGGGTGCCGCGAATCTTGCCTTCGGCTTCAGGCTGGCGGGCAATGCCCTCAACGGCACCTTGGGCTGCGGTGCCCTGGCCGATACCTGAACCGATGGCGCCGAGGCCTACGGCAAGACCTGCGGACACAACAGAAGCAGCGGTGACGATGGAATCCATGGGAAGGGTCGCGAAGGGGGGAACGCTTTGAATGCGGTTATCAAACCTGGCGCCTGGGACATCTGAGACAGATGGGCCGGGACAGTGCCGGACCTTAGCGCAGGGGATATGAGCTCAACTGGCGCCTGAAATCAGGCGCTGGGCTCAATGGTTATATTCGTGCACCGCTTCACCTATGTAATAAGAGGCCAAGGTGGCAAAGATAAGAGCCTGGATGGCGCTGGTAAATAGCCCCAAGAACATCACAGGCAAGGGAACTATCAAAGGAACAAGGAAAACAAGTACAGCCACCACGAGTTCGTCAGCAACAATGTTGCCAAAAAGCCTCATAGAAAGTGATAAGGGGCGAGTGAAATCCTCAATCAATTTGAACGGGACCATCATCGGAATGGGGTCCACATAATACTCAAAGAAACGCAAACCCTTGCGGCTTAAACCAGCGTAGAAGTAGGCCAGAGAAACCAAAAGGGCCAAGGCAATTGTTGTGTTGCTGTCGGCGGTGGGTGCCCCCAGTTCACCACTGGGTAGGTGTACCAACTTCCAAGGAATTAGGGCCCCACCCCAATTGCTCACAAAAATGAAAAGGAAGAGAGTACCTATGAAAGGGATCCAATCCCTGTAGGCCTTTTCACCGATCTGATCACGGGTCAGATCGCGGATGTAGTCCCAAAGGAATTCGAGAAGGTTTTGGGCACCACGGGGATCGCGCTCCATCCTTCGGGTGCCCAGCACCACAAAAGCGAGCAGGATGCCAATAACTATCCAGGAACTCAGGAAAACCTGACCGTGGAGGTTGAGATTGCCAATCCTCCAGTAGAGGTGTTGACCAAGCTCGACTTCAGCAAGGGGGAGGTGAAAGGGCACCGGAACCTAAGCGTTTAAAGAATTGGGGGTAGACCCTTGGGGTCTCTGAGCGATCCGGAGATCGAGAATGGTGCTAGGAATCACTGCCGACTTACTGACCAGAAAACCGATCAGAGCGGGAAGCAGTTGCAACTCATGCCAGCGGCTCGAGAGCAGCACGAGGACAACGGGAACAAGCAATTGGACTTTGCCCAACTGCCTACTGCTCCCACCGAACTTCTCCACCGACCGGGTGAGAAGAAACAGATAGAGCAGGCCCGCCAATCCGCCAATGGCCACACTCAGGGTCGTCTGACGATCCCAGAACACTGCTGTGACCAGCACCAACAAGGCTGAAAGGCCAAGGGTTACCAGTAACAGCCGCCGCTGCATCAGCCGATAGTCGACCATGGGGTCGACGCTGGTGCTTACAGGGGCCTTATCCGCAACCACTTCCCCTTTCTGAATCCCCCCAAGGGAAGGAAACAAAGCCGGGGTGCTGCGACCAGAGAGCTGCTGAAGAATCGAATTCCTTAGCGTTCCACCTTCGGCCGAGGCTGATGGGGTGGAGGCCACAGATGTCACGATCGCTGGAGCGGCCTAGGCCCGCGGAATCTATCACGTGCCATCAGCCCGCCGGGGCCAATAGAAGGGCCCCAAGCCGCCAGAGTTGCCGGGCAATTTCCAGGCGTTTTTCCTGGCTCCATCCCAAGGGCAGTGCCCCCAATGAAGGGAGCTCTTGCTCAACCCGATCGAGGGCTTCGAGAAGGTTCAGCTGATCTGGACTGAGGTTGAGCGGCTGAAAGTCTTGGCCCATCAAAGTGGCACTGGGCCAGCCCCAGAGACAGGGATTGCGAGACAAGCCAGCGGCCAGAAGGCCTGCGTCATCAGCCCAGTGCTGCCTCGTGAGGGGACGATTGGAAAGGAAAAACTCAAAATGACTTATATCCGGATCCAGGGACTCCACCAGTAACCATTGCTGCCGTTGGGGCAACGCCAGGGCCCGCTCAAGCAGCTCCCCCTGCAACAGGCGCTCCAGGGCCCAAGTGTCTGGGTTGCTAAAGCCCAGGAAATGGAGGCCAGCCCCCTCCACAAACTCCCAAAGCCGCCTCAGGTTGTAGCTCGTCTCCTGGGGGTGGAGGTACATATCGGCAAAGTTGGCATCGGCCACGGTGTCCAGGGCCCAGCGCTGGTCATGGCGCTGGCGCAGCCGGTTTTGTTCCGGTAATTCAGCAAGCAGTTGCCGACCAAGGCGCAGCCCCTCCCCATCGGTGCCAGCCCCCAGCAGGGCAAGGGAATGCTGGAGGCGATGGATCTCCCAACGGCCGCCATCGGCATAAAGGAAGAGATGCAAGATGCCCCCCGGAGCCAGCAGCGGGCCCAGCGCCTTAAGGCCCGCCAGGGGGTCCTGGAGGTGGTGCAACACCCCCACGCTGTTTATGTGTTGAAAGGGCCCCTCCCCGGCCAGATCCAAAAGACTGCGCTGTTCCAAACGCACCTGGGCCAACGCCCCGGACCGCTGCAACCGCTCCCGGGCCACCTCCAACGCACCGGCACTGATATCCACCGCCAGGATTTCCGCCCCGGGGTTGAGGTGGGCCAGGTAATCGCTGCTAACCCCCGTACCGCAGCCGGCATCAAGGATGCGCAGGGGCCCCGACCACGGCGGCAGGCTGCCACTGCAATGGCTGTAGGCAGTGGCATGGCACCAACGCCAGTTGTATCCCGGGGGGGGGCCATCTTGGAGAGGGTCGCCGGGGTAGGGGAAGCGGTCGTAGAAGGCACTTACCACCGGGGTGGCCGCGTCGCTGGAGGGGAAACCCGAAGACACCAGAGGGGGAAATCGATAAAAAGCCCCACGAGCCTCTCATCGCCGCCCACGGCCCTAGCCAGGGAAAGAGCCAGCCTGCAAACATTTGTTCATTGAGGGGCCCTGGGCCCCAGGCCCAGCCGTAACGTTTACGAGCCCCGGTCCTGACCGGTTGCCAGAGGAGCTCCTTCATGTCTGTGACCGCCAGCAGCGGCAGCCCCAGGGTCAGCCCACAGCTGTATGACACCCTGCCTCTCTCCAGCGTTCGCCAGGCAGAACAACAGGACCGCTTCCCTGACAAAGGGGAGCTGGATCGGCTCATAACGTTTTTCCAGAGCGGCCAGAGTCGGGTGGAGGCGGCCAAACGCCTGTCGGCCAATGCCGACGCCATCGTGGCCAAGGCAGCAAACCGCATCTTTGTGGGAGGCACACCGCTTTCCTATCTCGATGAACCGCTGGTGCCCCAGGCGGGAAATACTGCGAATGCCGAGCTGGCCAGCGACCAGAAGGCCTTCGCCAGTTCAATACAGACCTACGTGCAAGGCAGCGGAGGCACCGGTCTGCTTGGCCGCATCCGTGAGGGATTCCAGGCCGCGGCCGATGTAAGGATCGTGCTCCCCGCTGGCTTTGCTGCGATCTCGATCGCCAGCTATGGCACCAGGGGGATGCGCAAGTCGCTGCGCGACCTCGGTTGGTTCCTGCGCTACGTGGGCTACGCAGTGGTGGCAGGTGATCCCAGCATCCTGGCCGTAAATACCCGGGGCCTACGGGACATCCTTGAGAAGGGTTGCTCCCTGGTAGCCACCAATGTGGCCCTCCAGGAAATGCGCGCCGCTGCTGCCTCTCTTTTTGAAGACGCCCCCGAGGCCCGGGCCCTGGTGATAGCCAGCTTCAACGTGCTGCTTAAAGAGCTGGAAGTTGCCACCCCATCCACCCGCCAGAGGCCTGGCAGCTCGGAACAACAGGGGCTGCAATTGCCAGCTACCTATGCCTTAGCGGCCGCAGGGTCCCAACGCTTCGTAATGAAGCGCCAGCTGAGTGGCGCTCAAAAGGCTGAAATCATTCGCGCCTGCTACCGCCAGGTATTTGAACGGGACATCGCCAAGGCCTATTCCCAGGTGCCCTGTCCGGTGGAAGCCACCCAAGTGCGCCAAGGGCAAATTTCAATCCGTGAATTCATTAGGGCCCTGGGCCATAGCAAGGAATACCGGCAGCAGTTTTACGGCCGCTTCTCCAACAGCAGGGTGGTGGAACTGGCTTTCCGCCACTTCCTTGGCCGTGGGTTGAGTTCTAAGGAGGAATTCAGCCGCTACTTCTCGATCGTTAGCGAGCAGGGGTTAAACGGGCTGGTGGATTCCTTGATAAACACCATGGAATATGCCAGGAGTTTTGGCGAGGAAACCGTTCCATACCTGCGGGGCCTTGGCGAAGAGGCCCAAGAATGCGCTGGTTGGGGATCCAACTTGAGGCTATTCCAATACAGCGCCCCCTTCGAAGGCGCCCCCCAATACATCACCCTTTACTCCTCCTACCGCAAACCACTCAGCGATCAGCACGCCTATGGCGGTGCCAATGATCCCCTGGGCATCCAGTACGGGGCGATCTTCCCCTCCGCCACGGCCTCCGTGGCCACCCGCCCCGCCCCCGCTGGCTATCGCAGTCGTCGGATCCTGGTGGGCAATGGCATGACGGCCCCTGGCCAGATGGATAGCCCACAATTCCGGGCTTCCCATCCCCGCCGGGTGGGGCCAAAAGTGGTGCGGCTTCAACAGATCGCCACCGGCGGTGGCTCTGTGCCCCGCCGCAGCGGTGAACCCAGCATCCGCAACACTGAATCAAGCACCCAAGGTGTTATTCAAGCGGTTTACGTTCAGGTGCTTGGCACTGGCGGTTATGCCAACGATCGCCTCAAAGTTGAAGAGATAAAACTCGAAAATGGCGATATCAACCTGCGGGAATTTGTCCGTCAGGTGGCCCGCTCTAAGGCCTTCCGCAATCGCTTCTGGAGTGGCCTTTACATCACCAAGGCCATCGAAGTAATGCACCGCCGCTTACTTGGTCGCCCCAGCTTTGGCCGCTGGGAAATCAACAGCTACTTCGACATCGCTGCCCGCAAAGGCTTCTACGGCGTCGTTGACGCAATGTTGAACAGTCGCGAATACAACGAGAGCTTTGGCGAAGACACCGTTCCCTACGAACGCTATATAACCCCCAATGATCTCAACAGCCGTCGGGTGCCAGCCCTTCGGACCCCCCTCAACTTGGCGGCCATTGCCGAGCCCGGGGGCCTGAAGCGACCTGAGGTGGCACCCAGCACCACCCTCAATACCCCCGGCAGCCTCACGGTCCGCAATCTGCAAGACCGTTCCTTTGTGGCCCCTGGGGGCTGGACCGCCAAGGTGACGGGCATAGCCCCCGCCGATGCTAAGGAGCTCCGCCCAGCCACAGATAGCAGCTCCGTTCGTCAATTACCTGAGCCCAGCCGCAGCTGGAGTGCCCCCCGGTGGCAACCCGGCGGTGGCAATGGTTTTGCATGGACCCCCAGCGCTGCCCGCTGGACCCCAAGCACCGGCACCCAGGCGGCGGGCATAGCCCAAATTTGGTCAATCAACCGCAGCAACAGCAGTGGTTTTGGTCAACCCCAATTGGCCGAAACGGCCATGGCAAAAGCACTGCGCCCAGGCAATCCCGAGGGATTCCGCCTTCGCAATAGCTTGAATAACGTCCTGAGGCTGGCCAAGCAGCCCAGCCCAGATCAATTGCAGGAAGTTATAGAAGCCACCTACCGGCAACTCTTAAATCGAGTGCCCTTCGGTGCTGAAAGGCTGGGGGATGCTGAATCAATGCTGAGCAATGGCCAACTCTGCGTAGCTGATTTCGTTGCCCAGGTGGCCAATAGTGAGCTGTTCCAACAACGGCTCTATCGGATGGCCCCGCTGCGGGCTGCCACGGCTGCCCACTTAGCCCTCCTGGGCCGCGCTCCGCTGGCCAGTGAAGTAAGTGCCTATCTGGCCACCCGCGCCACGGCCGGCCAACAAAAGGCCCTGGAGGCCTTGTTGAATTCCACTAGCTATACCAAAGCTTTTGGCCGAGACACAGTGCCTTACCTGCAAGGATTTAAAACCCAAGCAGGGTTACCCCTTAGCAGCATCAGCCGCACCGCTGCCCTCTATGGGGGCAATGCCGCCTTGAACCCGCCGATCAAGGGTTCGATTTAAGACCTACCTACAAGCCTCAAACTCACCAAAATCCCCTGCCATAAGGCGGGGGATTTTTTTACGCCCCTCCAAAGCCCAAGAAAATCAACAGTGGCGTGACTAGACACCACAAGCTGTCAATTGTTCACCCCTAATTCTTCACAAGTCTTGTAGATGGATAATGTTAAGAACTCCCCTGAAAGCCATTGGCAGCAAAGGGATCTGCCCAGGTAAATCGCCGTGAAGAACTGTTACCGCCGCGCCGGAAACCCCTGGCCTTTACCGCAGAATGCTCAAGCGATCACTCACACTGATCCAGCGCCTGGTTTCGACCAGGGGCACCACCCACCCACAGGATCCCGGTCTCCTCTCAGGCGGCCGCTTGCTTCGAGGCAGAACTGCATGAGCATCGTCTCCAACTCGATCATCAACGCGGACGCCGAAGCCCGCTATCTAAGCCCTGGCGAACTCGACCAGATCAAAGCCTTTGTGAGCGGCGGCCAGCGCCGTCTTCGCGTGGCCCAGGTCTTGAGCGAGGGTCGCGAGCGCATCGTGAAGCAGGCCGGCGGCGCGTTGTTCCAACGTCGACCCGACTTGGTCTCTCCCGGAGGCAATGCCTACGGAGAAGAAATGACCGCCTCCTGTCTTCGTGACATGGACTACTACCTTCGCCTGGTGACCTACGGCGTGGTCGCCGGTGATGTCACCCCGATCGAAGAGATCGGCGTCATCGGGGCGCGGGAAATGTACAAAGCCTTGGGCACTCCCCTTGAAGCCATGTCCCTGGCCGTGCGCGAAATGAAGGGCGCCGCCCAGAGCATGCTCACCGGTGCCGATGCCGAAGAGGCTGGCTTCTACTTCGACTATCTGATCGGCGCCCTCTCCTGAGGCTCCGAACGCCCTTTCAATAACACCTCAGGAATCCATGCAAGACGCGATCACCAACGTCATCAACCAGTCGGACGTTCAGGGTCTTTACCTGGACAGCAATGCCATCGGCCGACTAGAGCAGTACTACGCCAGCGGTGAGCTGCGCGTTCGTGCCGCTGCCACCATTAGCGCCAATGCTGCCAGCATCATTAGTGATGCTGTGGCCAAGGCCCTGCTCTACACAGACATCACCCGTCCCGGCGGGAACATGTACACCACCCGTCGCTATGCAGCTTGCATCCGCGACCTGGACTACTACCTGCGCTACGCCACCTACGCGATGCTCGCCGGTGACAGCTCCATCCTTGATGAGCGTGTCCTAAATGGCCTCAAGGAGACCTACAACTCCCTCGGCGTGCCCATTGGTGCCACCGTGCAGTCCATTCAAGCCATCAAGGAAGCTGCTGCTGCCCTTGTGGGTCCTGAAGCTGGCCGCGAACTGGGTGTGTACCTCGACTACATCAGCTCTGGCCTCGGTAACTGAGCTCCCCCCATTTCTGGAGCCCCATGCGCCTTTTCAAAGTCACTGCCTGCATTCCCTGCCCTGAAAAAGCTCGGACCCAGCGGGAACTGCATAACACCTTCTTCACCAAGTGGGTGCCCTTCGAAAGCTGGTTTGCTGAACAACAGCGAATCATGAAACAGGGGGGAAAGATTCTCAAGGTGGAATTGGTAACTGGTCGCCGTCAGGTAAACGTCGGCAACTGAGCCAATAAAGCCAAGCGACTCCCATCAATAGGAATAATTTCCTTGACAAGCAAAAAGCCCGGCCCCACAGCCGGGCTTTTTTTTGTCCCTAAGTAGCGGCGCAATGGAAGGGGAGACGGGTGAATGAAGCCTTAACCCCTAAACGCGCCATGGCCCGGGCCAGCAAAGCCACCCCCGGCGGTTTACTACCGCTGCCCTTGAGCCTCTGGCCCGCCGAGACAAGGCTCTTGCTGGGCCTGATACTGGCCTGGAGTGCCTTTGGCCTGCTGATCCTGGCCTCCGCCAGCTGGTGGGTGTCTGAGCGGGAAATGGGCGATGCCCTCTACACAATCAAGCGCCAGCTGATCTGGCTGGTGGCCAGCTGGGCCCTCTTCATCCTGGTAATTCGCACCCCCCTGCGCCGCTGGCTGCAACTGGCAGCCCCGGCCCTGATCGCTGGCGCCGTAATGATTGCCCTCACCCTGGTGATGGGCACCACGGTGAACGGGGCCAGCCGCTGGTTGGTATTAGGGCCGATTCAGCTGCAACCCACTGAATTGATCAAACCATTCGTGGTGCTCCAAGGCGCATGGTTATTTGCCCATTGGCGCCGGCTGGGGGCAGAACAGCGCATCCTCTGGTTGGGAATTTTTGCCGGCTTAATCCTGCTCATCCTTAAACAACCAAACCTCAGCACCGCCGCGCTCACCGGCCTACTGCTGTGGCTAATGGCCCTTGCCTCAGGATTACCCCTGCCCTGGTTGGTGGGAAGCGCCGGCCTTGGCGCTGCAGCGGGCACCATGAGCATCCTGGTAAATGAGTACCAACGCCTGCGGGTTACCTCCTTCCTTGACCCCTGGAAAGACCCCCAGGGCAATGGATATCAGCTGGTACAAAGCCTGTTGGCGATCGGCTCCGGTGGCACCACCGGCAGTGGCTATGGACTCAGTACCCAAAAATTGATGTATTTGCCCATCCAAACCACCGACTTCATCTTTGCGGTTTACGCCGAAGAATTCGGCTATGTGGGCTCGGTGGTGCTGCTGCTGTTCCTTGGCATCTTTGCCCTTGTGGGCCTCCAGGTGGCCCTGCGGGCCCGGGGCAATCAATTGCGCCTAGTGGCAATCGGTTGCACCGCTCTGCTGGTGGGACAGTCGATCATGAACATTGCCGTGGCCAGTGGGGCAATGCCCACCACCGGCTTGCCATTGCCCATGGTGAGCTACGGCGGCAACTCCCTGCTGGCCAGCCTCTTTACCGCCGGACTACTGATCCGATGCTCCCTGGAATCCGCAGACCATGCCTCATCGTCAGTGCAGCCAGTGCGCTCCTGATAACCGGCGCTGCCCCAAGCCTGGGCCAGCTCAGTTTTGAGGCTGGGCCTGAGGCCCCCAATGGTCGCAGCTATCCCCTTGTACCCAATACCCCCCTGGGCTTGGCCCAACAACTGGCCCAGGTGGAGGCAGCCCTAGGGGCCAACAATCCAGAACAGTTGGGGACCCTGGCCCATCGCCAACAGGTGTTATTTCGCCATTGGGCTCGCCATCTCGACTGGGACAGGACCGTGCTCGGGCTACTGCCCGAGGCGCTGAGGCCCAGGGCCCAGCTGCAACTGCAAGCCCGCAGGGAATTCCTGGCCATGCACCGGGGGGCAGCGCCCCCAACCCAGTTGCCCGCCTGGCGGATCGGGGCGCCGGCCCCAGCGGAAAAATTATTGGCCATCTATAAACAGGCCCAGCAAGCAACAGGCATCGACTGGGCCACCCTGGCCGCCATCAACCTGGTGGAAACCGGCATGGGCCGGCTGCAGGGGCTCTCGGTGGTGGGGGCCCGCGGGCCAATGCAATTTCTACCCAGCACCTGGGCGCAACCGGGCATTGGCAAGGGCTCCATCGACAATCCCGAGGATGCAATTCCTGCCGCCGCCCGCTACCTGGTGCAAAGGGGGGGCCGCACAAACCTGGCCAGGGCGATCTGGGGTTACAACAACAGCTGGCACTACGTGCGGGCGGTGCAGGCCTACGCCAACTTGATGCGCACCAACCCAAGCCAATTTCAAGCCTTCCACAGCTGGCAAATCCACTTCGCCTCACCGGTGGGGGACCTCTGGTTACCCGAGGGCTACGAAAGGCATCAACCGGTGCCTTTCGGCCAGCACCTGCGGGAAGCCCCTTGGAGCGCCCCTGCGGCTCGATAGGCTTGGGGGGTGACTTTTCCTATTGCCATCGGGGATCTGGCCCGCTGGAGCGAGCAGTTGCTCCGCGGGGGCCTCGATCAACCGAGCCTGTTCACCCTTCTGCTGGTGTTTGGAGCCGGCCTGCTCACCAGCCTGGGGCCTTGCAGCCTGTCGTTGCTGCCGGTGAGCCTCGCTTACCTGGCCGGTTTTAGCAAAGCCCCAGGGGGGCCAGCCCTAGGGGCCCCCTGGCAACGGAGCCTCGGCTTCTCCAGTGGCGTAGTGGGCGCCTTGGTGCTGCTGGGTAGCGCCAGTGCCCTGCTAGGCCGTCTCTACGGCCAAACCCCCGACGCAATTTCGCTGGTGGTGGCCGTGCTGGCGGTGCTGATGGGCCTGAATCTGCTCGGACTATTGCCCCTGCGCCTGCCCGCTGGCCCCGACCCAGAACGCTGGCGGCAACGGGTGCCCCCCATAATTGCCCCCCTGGCCGCCGGTTTGGCCTTCGGCCTAGCGGCCTCCCCATGCACCACCCCAGTGCTGGCGGTGTTGCTGGGCTGGATTGCCGAAACCGGTCAGCCCCTGCTGGGCATGGGTCTACTGGCCTGTTTTGGGGCCGGCCAAGTGCTGCCGCTGCTGCTGGCCGGCAGCGTGGCGGCAGCCCTGCCACGGCTGCTAGCCCTGCGTCAATTCAGCCAATGGATACCACCGATCAGCGGGGCAGTGCTAGTCACCATTGGGGGCCTCAGCTTGGTTTCCCGCCTGCCATGAGCCACCAGCGATGAATGCTCTGCCTTCGAATCCGCTTTTAAAGCTGGCCGCTGGTCTCTCAGACCTGCGGGTGGCGATCCTGCTGCTGCTGGTTATTGCCACCAGTAGCGGCGTGGGCACGGCCATCCCCCAGGGGGAACCAACCGGCTTTTACTTAGCGCGTTACGACCCCCAACCCTGGCTAGGAATCTTCAAAGGCCAAGCCGTGTTGTGGCTGCAACTCGATCACCTCTACACCAGCCAGTGGTTTTTATTCCTGCTGGCTTGGTTGGGGCTGGCCCTGCTGCTTTGCAGCCTGCGGCGCCAGTGGCCGGCCCTCCAAGCGGCCCTGCGCTGGGTGGATTACAGCCAGCCGAGGCAGCTGAGCAAGCTGGCGGTGGCCACGAGCTTGGTCACCCCGGAGCCAGCCCAGGCCCTAGCCCAGCTCAGCCACCAGCTGCAGAGCCAAGGCTGGGCAGTAAAGACCCCAAACCCGGAAGAGCCGGGCCAGCCCCGGCTGGCCGCACGGCAGGGGCTGGTGGGGCGCATCGGGCCCCTGCTGGTTCATGCCGGCCTGATCGTGTTCATGGTGGGGGCAGTGGTGGGGGCCCTGGGCGGCCAGCGCTTGGAACGCTTCCTGGCCCCTGGACGGTCCTTAGAACTAATGAACCGCGAGGGCAGCACCCAACTCGAACTGAACTTGCAACGCTTCAGCATCGAACGGGATCCCCAGGGCCGCCCAGAACAATTCAGCTCCCAGCTGCTGCTCAAAGACGGCGCCAACACCACTCCCCAAACGGTGATGGTGAGCGTTAACCATCCCCTGCGCCACCGGGGAATAACCATCTACCAGGCGGATTGGTCCCTGGCGGCGGTGACCCTGCAACTGGGCAAAAGCCCATTGCTGCAGTTGCCACTGAAAACATTCCCAGAACTGGGGGAACAGGTGTGGGGCATCGTGCTGCCCACCAGGCCCGATGGCACCGAACCAGTGTTAATCACCCTCCAAAACGAAAAGGGCCCCGCCCAGGTTTATGGCAGCAGCACCGATTTGCTTGGGCTATTGCCGGTGGGGGGTGAGGCAAGGGAGATCCTTGGCCTGCCAATCCGCCTGGCCGAGGTGCTTCCCGCCAGTGGCCTGCTGATCAAACGGGACCCTGGGGTGCCGCTGGTTTATGCCGGCTTTGCGATCACCTTGCTAGGGGGTGGCCTCAGCCTGGTAGCCACCCGCCAGCTCTGGGCCATCGCCGATGGGGACCGCTTGCATGTGGCCGGCCTTTGCAACCGCAATCTCACGGCCTTTGCCGATCAACTGCCCCTGCTGGCGAAGGCTGCCCTAGACAAGTAAGCGCTAAGCGCGCATCCCATGGCGCACACTCACAACGGTGTGCACGTTGCCGCGGGGGTTGAAATCCGCCACCAATTCCATCCAGCAAGGCTCAGCGGCAGCCACTAGGTCATCAAGGATGCGATTAACCACTTCCTCGTGGGAAATGGCCTGGTCGCGCCAACTGTTGACGTAGAGCTTGAGGGCCTTTAGCTCCAGCACCCTTGGGCCGGGTTGATAGTTGAGCTGTAAGCGGGCGAAATCTGGATAACCGGAAAACGGACACTTACAGGTGAACTCCGGCAAGCTGATCGCCAGGTCATAGGGACGACCGGGTCTGGGGTTGTCAAAGCAAATCAGTTGCGCTTCAGCGATGGCCCGTTCGCCATAGGCGGGCGTTTCGGTGTGGTCTGGGGCAAGGCTCACTGGGGGGATCTCAAAGAAAAAGAGGGATCAGAAAGAAGAAATGTAGAAAAGTAACGATCGCTACGTCCGCCAGCCCAAGCTCTTCGTGGAATGGCCTGGCAGCCATAATCCTGGCAAAAGCCTGTGCGCCCATGAAAAAGGTTGAAGCCATCATCCGCCCCTTCAAGCTCGACGACGTCAAGATGGCGCTTGTCAATGCCGGCATCGTTGGCATGACAGTGACCGAAGTTAGGGGATTTGGCCGCCAGAAAGGCCAAGTGGAGCGCTACCGCGGCTCCGAATTCACCGTGGAGTTTCTGCAAAAGCTGAAGCTCGACATTGTGGTGGAAGACGACAAGGTGGACGTCGTTGTCCAGGCCGTTCAGGAGGCGGCCCGCACCGGCGAAATCGGTGACGGCAAGATCTTTGTTTCCCCCGTGGAGGCTGTGGTTCGCATCCGCACTGGCGACCGGGACGACACCGCCATCTGACCCCTAGGGGGAGGTGGTGCTGGCCACCACCTCCTTCACCAGGGCCCCCCACTCACCCGGCTCCAGCCAGGGCTCGGGCCCTAGCCACAGCAGATATTCGTGGTTGCCAGCCGCACCGGTAATCGGCGAACCCACCAAACCCCTGGGCCCCCAAGCCAAGCCCCCAGCGGCGGCGGCCACGCCAGCTATGGCACTTTCATGGGCCAGGGGATCGCGCACCACGCCCCCCTTCCCCACCCGCTCCCGCCCCACTTCGAATTGGGGTTTAACCAGCAATAAGGCCTCAGCCTGGGAACCGCCCGCCAGTAACCCCTGCAGGGCAGGAAGCACCAAGGCCAGGCCGATGAAAGAAAGATCCGCCACCGCCAGGCTGGGCCAGGGGTCTTCCGGCCCATAAAGGTCGCTGGGCTGCAGGTGGCGAAGGTTGGTGCGTTCCCGGAGCCGTACCCGCGGATCAGTGCGCAGGCTCCAGGCCGTTTGGCCATAGCCCACATCCACCCCATAGATCCGGCTAGCACCGTGTTGCAGCAGGCAATCGCTGAAGCCACCGGTGGAAATGCCGGCATCTAAACAACAGCGCCCCGCCACCACAATCGGCAACTTCTCGAGGGCTGTGGCCAGCTTCTCGCCGCCGCGGGAAACAAAGCGGGGGGGCATGCTCACCGCCGGTAGGGCCCCTAGGTCAATGGCCATGCCCGGCTTATCGAGAATTTGATCCCCCAGACGCACCCGGCCGGCCCGGATGAGTTGCTGGGCCTGCTGGCGACTGGTGACCAGCCCCAACTCCACCAGCCGTAGATCCAAGCGTTGCCGTGGGGCCATGGGCAGGGGCAGTTTCCATAAACAGACAAGCACCTCAAATCGAAGAAAATCCAAAAGGACACCCCCTTGAGGGAAAAACCGCTGGAGGATTGGACCAGTGACCTGGGGGCAAATGAACCAAGCACTCCCTAGCGTTGTTAACCCCGGGCAGTTGCTGTCCTTTCCGCCGCCGTTGCCGCCGGGCAGTTTTGTGAAGCTGAATAAACATCCCCAAGACCTGCCGGCCTTTGAGTTGATCCGCTGCGAGGGCCGCCGTTGCTGGGTGCGCCAACAGTCCTGGGGCCATGGCATCCACTGGGAAGTGTCCCGCCGCAGCCTCATGGGCGACGCTGGCTAGATTGGCCGATTGCCCCCGCTAGGCCCTTGATCGAGCGCTACACCCTGCCGGAGATGGGCGGGATCTGGACAGAGCAGGCCAAGTTCCAAAGCTGGCTGGATGTGGAGATCGCCGCCTGCGAGGCCCAGGCCCAACTGGGTCGGGTGCCGGCGGCTGCCCTGGCAGAGATCAAAAGCAAGGCCAGCTTCAGCCCGCAAAGGATCCTGGAGATCGAGGCGGAGGTGCGCCACGACGTGATCGCCTTCCTCACCAACGTGAACGAACAGGTGGGTGATGCGGGCCGCTACATCCATGTGGGGATGACCAGCTCCGATGTGCTTGACACCGGCCTAGCCCTGCAGCTGAAGGCCTCGGTGGCCCTGCTGCGCCAGGAACTCGACAAGCTGGCCGCCGCCATCCGCCAGCAGGCCAGGGCCCACAAAGCCACTGTGATGATCGGCCGCTCCCATGCGATCCATGGGGAACCGATCACCTTTGGATTCAAGCTGGCCGGCTGGCTGGCGGAAACCGAACGCAACCGCGAGCGGCTGGAGCGGCTGGAGCAGGTGGTGGCCGTGGGCCAGATCAGTGGCGCCATGGGCACCTATGCCAACACCGACCCCGAGGTGGAGGCAATCGCCTGCCAACTGCTTGGCCTCAGCCCAGACATCGCCAGCACCCAGGTGATCGGCCGCGATCGCCACGCCGAATACGTGCAGACCCTGGCCCTGGTGGGTACCTCGCTGGAACGCTTCTCCACGGAAATCCGCAATCTGCAGCGCAGTGATGTGC
Organism: Synechococcus sp. UW140; assembly: GCA_943369595.1. Taxonomy (GTDB): domain Bacteria; phylum Cyanobacteriota; class Cyanobacteriia; order PCC-6307; family Cyanobiaceae; genus Synechococcus_D. Next base: position 79,226 of record CALRNU020000009.1, on the reverse strand, counting down.
TGGAGGTGGAGGAGGAATTTGCCAAGGGGCAAAAGGGCAGTTCCGCCATGCCCCACAAGCGCAACCCAATCCGGAGCGAACGGATCAGTGGCCTGGCCCGGGTGCTGCGCAGCTACACGGTGGCGGCCCTCGAAAACGTGGCCCTGTGGCATGAGCGCGACATCAGTCACAGTTCAGTGGAACGGATGATGCTGCCCGATGTGTCGGTGACCCTGCATTTCATCCTGCGGGAAATGACCAAGGTGGTGGCGGGGCTGCAGGTATATCCAGCCAACATGGCCCGCAACCTCAATCTTTATGGCGGGGTGGTTTTTAGCCAGCGGGTGCTGCTGGCCCTTGTGGACAGGGGCTTGGCCCGGGAGGAGGCCTACCGACTGGTGCAGGGCCATGCCCACAGCGCCTGGAATGTGGAGGGGGGTGATTTCCGCGCCAAGCTCGAGGCCGATCCGGCCATCACCAGCCACCTGAATGCTGCCCAGTTGGCTGAATGTTTCAGCACTGAATTGCACCAGGCCCAGCTAGACACCATCTACGCAAGGCTGGGGATCTGAGCACAGCCGGCCCATTGCTTTAGCCATCACTCTGCCCTTCAACCACCACCCGCTTGGTGGCGGGGTTGAGGCCATCCGCTTCCACCCCAGGCAGATTTTCCTTCACAGGGAAACGGTTGATCATCTGTAGGGCCCGGCGGCCATTGCGCCTGAGTTCCTCACTTATGGCCGGGCAATAGGGCAATTGGGCGAGGAGATCCACCGTGCGGCGCATTAAACGCACCACATCGCCTTCATCGAGGGAGGTGTTGGCAATCAGATCACTCCAGCTTTCGCCCTCGGCCCAGGCCTTCACCACCCCCATCAGGTCGGGCTCCCACCACACCGGCACCACCACATCGTGGTGTTCCTGCAGGCGCAGCAATTCGCGCCGCAGGCCGCGCAGGTCGTGGAGGGCCTCCTCCGCCAGGGGCGGTGGCGGAAAACCACTCCACAGATCCGGCCGGCTCACCTCCGTGGAGATTGCCTCCAGGGCGGCGGCCAAATCGGCGGGGGCCAATTCATCAAAATGACCACTCATCAGCGCCAAGCCCAGCCAGAGCTCGTTGTCCCCCCTTAGGGCCGCCACGGTGCGACCGATCTCGGTGGGTTCGAGTTCATCAAGGCAGCCGAAATGGCGCAGGATTTCAATCAAAGCCAGGAAGGTTTCCCAATGGCGATTGGCCCTGTGGTGCAGCAGCCGCTGCCGTTCGGCAATCTCCTCCTCCAGCTCCTCCATGCGCCGCCGTTGTTTCTTCAGCTGGCGGCGATCCCCCCACCGGTGGGCCGGATGGATTTCCAACTCCTCCTCAAGACCATGCACCAACCGCGACTGTTCCTGCACCTCCCCGGCCAGGTCGTACTGGGGGGTGTGCATGTCGTGGCGGCGGGCCATCGACCCCACCGCCAGGGCAAGCCCACCGCTGGGCTGGTCCCCATGGCGTAGTTCACCGGCATGCTCCAACATCGGCGCCGGGATGTTTTGCACCTGCAGGCAGCTCAATTCGGCATGGATGCAAACCACCGCATGGCAGGGCACCACAATCCAAACGTTTTCATCGGTGAGGCAGAGCAGCAAGGGGTACTGACCAGGCCCCTCCAGCTTTTCCACAATCACCGCTGGCGACACACCACCGCGCAACTGGGGGGCCTTGAGACTCACCAGGGTGCCTGGGCTGGCAAATTGCAAAGCGAGGGTGAGCTCATGGGCAAGGGTTTCCTCCGCCTGTTGCTGCAGGATGCGCAGCAATCTCCGTTCCTCCCGCAGGCGACTGCGTTGTTTTTCATAGTCTTCAAAGTCTTCCCAGGGCACATCGGTGGCGGTTTCACCGATCTGTTCCAATTGCCCGCGCAATTCACTGATTCGGGCCTGGTCGTCCACCAGATCAAGGGTGGCTAGATAACGGCCAAAGCTGCGTTCAACCAGTTCCTTCGCCTTTGGTAATTCATAGCGCTGCAGCAGATTCAGCACCATGCCGTAGCTGGGCGTGAACTGGCTTACCAGGGGATCGGGGGGGCTGGTAGCCAACTGACCCGCCTCCCGCACCCCTTCAAAACGGCTCTGCACTGTGACCACATAACCCTGCACATCAAGGCCGCGGCGACCGGCCCGGCCGGCCATCTGCAGGAACTCACTGGCCATCAGCGGCCGGTGGCCATTCTCCGTGCGCTTGGAAAGGGCTGAAATGACTGTGGTACGGGCCGGCATGTTGATGCCAGCCGCCAGGGTTTCAGTGGCGAACACCACCTTCACCAAGCCCTCCTGGAACAGCTCCTCGATCAGTTCCTTCCAGGCCGGCAACACCCCGGCATGGTGGGCAGCCACCCCCCGCAATAGGGCATCCGCATGGCCGCCATCCCGCACCGCCTCCGGAGAGTTTTCAGCAAAGGCCTCAACCCGTTGCAGCAACCTTGCCGCTTCGGCCTCATTAACCAAAGACGCCTTGGCCAGATCCCGCACGGCCTTATCGCAACCACGGCGGCTAAATAGGAAAACAATCGCCGGCAACATCTGCCGTTCGGCCAGCTGGGCCACCACAAAACCGAGGCTGGGGGCCTCTGGCTGGGGCGGTTTAGGGGTTTTGCCCTTGCGCTGGTGCCCCTTGGGCGCCCGCCAAACCTTGCAGTTGGGATGTAAACCAGTGCCCGCCTCATTCAGCAGCGGATGCAAACCTTTGGCACTGCAAAAACTGAACTGCAGGGGCACCGGCCGGAAATTGCTAACAATCAGGTCGGTGGGCCCATGCACTTGCTCAATCCAATCGGTGAGTTGACCGGCATTGGCCACCGTGGCCGATAGGGCCACCAGCTGAATGGGGGGGGGGCAATGGATGATCGATTCTTCCCACACCGTGCCCCGCTGGGAATCATTCATGTAGTGGCATTCATCAAGCACCACCGCCTCCACCCCCTCCAGGGGGTCCTCGTCCCCATCGAGTTCCGCATAAAGCATGTTGCGGAAGATCTCGGTGGTCATCACCACGATGGGAGCCTCCCGGTTGGCGGTGAGGTCGCCGGTCATCAGACCCACCTGGTCATTGCCGAACTGGGCCCGGAAATCTCGCAGCTTCTGGTTGGAGAGGGCCTTCAGCGGGGTGGTGTAGAACACCCTTTGGCCATGGGCCAGGGCGCGATAGATGGCGTATTCCCCAATTAAGGTTTTTCCCGAGCCGGTGGGGGCACTCACCACAACGGAATGGCCCTGGTTCAGGGCATCAATGGCCTCCAGCTGGAACCCATCCAGGGGGAAGGGAAACAGCTGTGAGGGATCTAAGGTCCCGCCGGTGGCAGCGGCAGCGGCGGTCACAGTCATGGATCAATCCTATGGCTGACCCACACCCCCAGCGGCGGCGCCAGCTAAGGGTGTTTGCCGCCAGCGCCCCTGGGCTGCTCAAAACCGCCGGCGGCAGCGAGCTACTTGACCTCGCCAGCAACGACACCCTCGCCCTAAGCCGTCACCCAGCCCTGGTGCAAGCGGCCCAGGCCGCCATCGAAGCCAGCGGCGTGGGGGCAGCCGCCTCACGGCTGGTGAGTGGCAGCCGACCGGACCATGACCAACTGGAGCAAGCCCTAGCCTCCTGGCTGGGGCGCGGGCGGGTGCTGCTTTTCCCCAGCGGTTTCCAGGCAAATATCGCCGCCCTAGCCGCCCTGGCCGATCGCCACACCCTTGTGATAGCCGATCGGCTGATCCACCACTCCTTACTGGTGGGGGTGCAGGCCTGTGGGGCGCGGCTCCAGCGCTTTGCCCACAACGACCTGGCAGATCTGGAACAGCGGCTGGGGCGAGCCCGCCAGGGCGATGGCCAGCGCCGGCTCTTGGTGGTGAGCGAGAGCCTATTCAGCATGGAAGGCACCAGCCCAAACCTGCCCGCCCTGGCAGGCCTCTGCCAACGGCACGGGGCAAAGCTTTTATTGGATGAGGCCCATGCCTTAGGGATCCTGGGCCCCGGCGGTCGCGGCCTCGGCCATGGCCTGGCGGGGGTGAGCCTGATCAGTGGCACCTTCGGCAAGGCCTTTGGCAGTGGCGGGGCCTTCCTGGCCTGCGATGGGCAGCTGGGGGAGCACCTTTTGCAAACCAGTGGGGCCTTCCGTTACAGCACCGCCCTGGCGCCGGCCCTGGCGGCGGCGGCCCGGGCCAGCCTCGAATTGATTGCCGGGTCCTATGGGGATCGGGCCCGCACTGAGCTAGCCGCTGCTGGGGAGCACTGGCGTGATCAGCTAGAGGCCGCCGGCTGGCCCCGGCCGCCGGGCCAGGGGCCGATCCTTGCCCTGAAGGTGGGCAGTGACGGCCTTGCCCTGGGGCTCCAAGCCCAACTGGAGGCCACAGGGCTGCTGGTGGTGGCCATCAGGCCACCCACCGTGCCCGAGGGGGAAGCCCGGCTGCGCATCAGCCTGCGGCCAGGTCTGCCGGAACCAACGTTGGCGAGAATGCTGGCAGCTCTAGATAAACCGCTTGGCTGAGCCCTGGCAACTGCTGGCGGTGCATGGCTGGGGCAGCGACCAGCGCTGCTGGGACCCCTGGCGGCCGCTGTGTGAGCAACGGGGCTGGGGCCTGCAATGCCACGAGCGAGGCTATGGGCGCTTCCCAGCAGCCAGTCCAGGCTGGGCCGCCAGAGGCAGGCGCGCCCTGGTGGTCCATTCCCTGGGCCTACACCTGGTGCCCCCCGGGCCCCTGGCCAGCGCCGAGGTGATCCTGCTGCTGGCCAGTTTCGGAAGCTTCCTGCCCCCAGGCCCCGCCGGACGGAGCCTGGCCATGGCCCTTCAAGCCATGGCGGCAAGGCTGGAACGGGGGGAGGTTCAGGAATTATTTGAGGACTTCCGGGTTCAAGTGGCTGCCCCGCAATCGGTAGAAAATCTGCCCGCCGGGGTGGAGGACGGGCCGGTTGCAGCGAAGGGTCGCCAGCGGCTAATTGAGGATCTGGCCCTGCTAAGCCAGTGCACCGGCCTGCCCGAGGCCTTCCCAAAGGGGGCAGCGGTTTTGATTGTGGAGGCCGAGGCCGACGCGATTGTGCATCCGCTCAGCCGCCAGGCCCTGCGAACGGCCCTGCCCCAGGCCAGCCTGCGCAGCCTGCCAGGCATCGGCCACAGTTTGTTGGTGCCCGCCCTGGCGGAGCAGCTACTGGATTGGTTGGGGCAGCAGTGACTGCCGTGGGTATTGATCGACGCCAGGCCTTTGCCAGCGCAGCCCCCACCTACGCCAAGCAAGCTCGGCTGCAGCAGGCCGTTGCGTGGCGCCTAGCCCAACTTTGCAAGGCCTTGCCCCTGCCGCCGGGGCCAGTGCTAGACCTCGGCGCCGGCCCCGGCAATCTGGCCAAGGCCCTGCGGCAGCAGCGGCCAGAACTCCAACCCCTGTTAGTAGACGACTGTGCGGAGCTGCTGGCTGAGGCCTCAGCCCCCAGGGGGCAAAGGCTGCTCTGGGACCTAAACCAAGGGCTACCTGATGCAGCCCAGGGGGCAGCCCTGCTGATGAGCAGCTTTGCCTTGCATTGGCTAGACGCACCCCTAAGCCAACTGGAGCTGTGGGGCAGGGCCCTGGCGCCCACAGGCTGGTTGGCACTGCTGGTACCCGTGGCCGGCAGCTTTACGGGATGGCACCAGGCCGCCCAGCGGGCAGGGGTGGCTTGCACCGCCCTAGGGCTACCCGAACCCGAGGATCTAACAAAAACAATTAAGGGGAGCCTGCAATTGCAAAGCTGCAAACTGCTGCGCTTTACCCGGCCCTATGGCTCACCCCTGCAGTTTCTTAGGGAACTAAAGCAGCTAGGGGTCCATGGAGGGGGCGGGAAGCCCCTAGGAATTAGCGAATGCCGCCAGCTGCTGAAACATTGGCCCCAACCAAGCAGCAGCGGTATCCGGGTTAACTGGGACCTGCAAATAATCCTGGCCCAAAAACCAAGGCAAAAGCCATGAACCTGCCCCGGCGATTAGTGGTTTGCGGCACCGATACAGATGTGGGTAAAACCCTTGTAAGTGCCGTGCTGGTGCAGGGGTTGCAAGCCAGCTACTGGAAACCGGTGCAATGTGGCGAGCTGGCCAGCGGCGGAGACAGCGGCCAAGTGCAAGCGCTCACAGCAGCTAAAACTGGGCGGATCCTGCCGGAGGCCTACAAACTCAAGCAACCAGCATCCCCCCATCAGGCTGCCGCCGCAGAAGGCATAAGCCTGAACGAAAGTCAATTGAACTTACCGGTCGTACAAGGGAGCCTGGTGGTGGAGTTGGCCGGAGGCTTACTAGTGCCCCTGCGCCACGATTTACTACAGATAGAAATGCTCCAACGCTGGGGCTTACCTGTGGTGCTGGTTACACGCACGGGCCTGGGGACGCTCAACCACAGCCTGCTGTCCTTGGAAGCCCTCGAGCGGCGTCGGATTCACCTGCTGGGGGTAGTAGTAAACGGCCAGCCCCATCCAGCCAATGAAGCCAGCCTGCAAAGCATTGGCAAGGTGCAGATATTGGGGCGAATACCAACCCTGGAAAAGGTTGATGCCAGCGCCATTAAAGGGCTCTGGTCAGGTTCTGGACTATCAAAATACTGGTAATGGGGGCCAGGGGGCCAGAGCATTGCCTAAGGTTCCCCCAGCAGAACATCTGAGCTTGGGCAACCAAACAAAAACCTGGACCATCCTCTTAGGCGTTGGGGCCATCGTGGTTGGAGCACTGGTGGCCTTCACAGACGTGGAAATCCATGTGGTGCGCTGGGTAAGCTGCGGCCCTTTTTCCACCCAAGGTGAGGACAGGTCAGAACTCTGCCGCTAAGAACCAGCCGGAGAACGACCAGAGCCTAGAGATCGAGGCGGTAGAGCTTCGTCTCACCCATCACATAGGCGCCCCCATCAGGGGCTAGGGCAAAGTTGCTAACACCGCCTGGTACTGGAATCACCGCCAAGGGAGTGCCATCATTGGCAAACACCTCAAGACCGGCTCCGGTGCCGGTCCAAACCCTACCGAACTCGTCAACCTTTAAGCCATCGGGAATACCCTTGGTGACCACGCAAAAAACAATGCGCTCGCCTGCAAAAATCCCCTCGGAAGATTCAGTAAGCCTAAAACGATAAATCGTACGGGGCAAAACGCTATTCGTGGCCCCATTTCCGGCTATATAGCCAGAGTCGGTCACATACACATACTTCTGATCGCGACTAAAAGCTATGCCGTTTGGCTTTGAGAAGCCATCAATTAGAAGGCGCTGAATGCCAGTTTCAGGCTGGAGCCGCCAAACCCAATTCCCAATGGTTGGCTTGGGCCTAAATCCCTGCTCGAATCCATACTGGGGATCGGTGAACCAAATCGATGAATCGTTGGCCTGAACGACATCATTTGGACTGTTGAATTGATAACCCGCAAAACCGGTTGTCAAGAACTTAACAGCACCTGAAACGGGATTATATTCAGCCAAGCCGGCAGGCTTGGCTTTATCACCCTGCATTGTCACAACTAAATTACCATTGGCCAAACGGAATGCGCCATTGGCCATGGGAATAGATTCAGTAAGACCAAGATTACGGGTGGTCCCCTGGGTTAACTGGAATGCAGAAACTACTACGTATTGACTGCCGTCTGTCCGCCTCAAGCGATTAGAGGTAAAAAATAACTCATCACGTTCAGGCACAAGCACAGGCCCCTCATGGGCGAGGGGCTGGCCGTAGGAGGCCAAGATCCTCAAACGGGCCCTTTGCAAGGACTGTTCAGCAGCAATAACCGCACTGCCTGAAAAAACAAATAGGGCAAGCAGCAGGTGACTAAAAAATTTCATAGCTACAAATCTAAAAAAAGAAAATCGATTACAAAAGCAAGGCAGAAATTGCTGGGTGATTGCTTGCCTAAAAAGATCAAAGGCCTGGGCTGGACTGCATAATTCCACCATCAGCAAACACCGAGGTGGCGGTTATATAGCTGGCAGCATCACTGGCCAAAAAGGCAACTACTGCGGCAATTTCCACTGGCTCAGCCATCCGCCCCAAGGGAATAGCAGAATTGAGCTTTGCCAAAAGCTCTGGATTATTAATAGTTGGCGCATTAATGGGTGTATTAACTGCGCCAGGACCCACATTCACGACCGTAACCCCATGGGGAGCAAGCTCAACACCAGCGGTGCGGGCCAACATACGGACACCGCCCTTGGCCAAACAATAGGCCGTATTATTTGGCATTGGCCAATCTTCATGGACAGATGAAATATTAATAACGCGACCTCCACCCCCCTGAAGAATCATTTGCTTGGCGGCAAACTGAGTACCAAAGAAAGTACTCTTTAAATTTACGTCGAGAACCTTGTCGTAGTCGTCGGGAGTTGTATCAAGAATCGATGTGCGGGTCTCAAGACCAGCATTGTTAACCATAATATCCAGCCGCCCGTAGGTTTTCACAGCAAAATCAACGACCCCTTGAAGCGCCGCAAGATCAGTTACGTCTGCCTGGGCGCCGGAGGCAATGCCACCAGAAGCTGAGATCTCAGATAATATCGCTTCGGTCTGTTCTGGATGGGAACGATAATTGATCACCACCTGGGCACCGCGGCGGGCGAGTTCCTGGGCGACGGATTTGCCGATGCCGCTGTTGGCACCGGTGACAATGGCAACCTTGCCTTTCAAAAATTGCTCAGACATTAGGAAGAGGTGAAGACCGGTAACTGCGGATGCAGATCTTTTTGAATCTACTTATGCAGCCCCATTGCCACCACCGCAGGGCACAAATGTTAGGAAATGCACACCGCAGCCTGGGTGCTAGCCAGGAATGCACTTGGGCCTTAAGCTAGCGATTGAAAGATTCAAACAGTGATGCTCCCAGCCCCAAAAGAATCCTTACTACTGGGGTCTATCTTCCTAGTACTTGCCTTTTTAGCAAACACAATCCAAAGCGTCTTCGGCAAGGTATTAGAGGCCCAACTTAGCGTAGAAATGTTCACATGGGTCACTTTTCTAAGCGCTTTAATCATAATTATCCCCATAGCAGGATCAAGGAAATTTAAAGATTTAAAAACCAATGTCTTTAAAATACACCTGGTAAGGGGCGGCACAGGCATAGCGGGATTTCTACTGTTTATTGCGGCTGCTCAACTAACAAGCCTAGTAAATGCCAACGTCCTACTTAACACCACACCAATATTCATTCCGTTACTTGCCCTCCTATTTCTTCATACAAAAATAGACAAAAGGTTATGGGTGGCCATTGCCCTTGGCTTCGCGGGAATGGTAATTATTGTCAAGCCAGATTCAACGATATTCACAAATCCTGGAAACCTTCTTGGCCTTGGCGCTGGTTTTGTTACGGCAGTCGAATTTCTAGCAGTTAAGCAGCTAGACGAAACCGAATCTCCAATAACACAAATGTTTTACTTCCTTTTGATTGGCACCATACTTTCATCTCTACTGGTAATCGGGAAAATACAACCAATTAACCATGAGCAAGCCCTGATCATGCTCGCAACTGGTGGCTGCCTGGTTTGCTTCCAATTTCTACTAATTAAAGCCTATACCTATGCAAAACCCCACGAAATTGGCGCCTTCCAATACAGCTCAGTAGTATTTGCGGCCATTCTTGGCTGGGTAATTTTCAAAGAGCAGCTGGATCCTGGCACAATTATTGGAACATTATTGATATGCGTGGGTGGGGTACTAAGCATAAGCGGCAGGAATGAAGAGGAAGCACGATGAGCAGAGTGCTTAAGATTAAAAGCATTGGGCAAACAACCCAGCAGCTTGAAAGCCAAATAAGCTGGTATTGCAAAACCCTAAACTTTAAACTGGTCAACATTAAAAACATATCTGAGCCATATTTGGGGGATTTAATAAGATCGCCAGGGGCAAAAGCTTCCATAGCCACACTAAGCCTGGGACAGGAGAGACTCGAGCTATGGTCTTTTGAAAATAATATAGATGCAAATGGCAAACATTCAGCAGGAAAGTCAATTCCCCCTGACTCCCAAAGTAACGACCTGTGGTTTCAACATATCTGCATAGTGGTGAAAGATTTAAAACAAGCATTTGGGATGGGGGCAAATCAAGCACAGCAGATATCCACGGCACCACAAACACTACCAAGCTGGAATCAGGGAGCCGCAAATATCAAAGCAGTTAAGTTCAAAGACCAAATAGGTCATGCCATAGAGATACTGGAATTCCCAACTGACAAAGGGGACCGGCGTTGGCATACTTTGGATGCTCCGCTTTTTATGGGCATCGACCACACGGCCATTGGCATTAGCGATACCAAGCAAAGCCGAGAATTTTATCAAGAGCTGCTTAGATTTAAACTTGTTGGTGAATCAATAAATCACGGTCAAGAACAAGACGATATGGATGGGCTTGCCAATACCAAGGTATTTATATCAAGCTTACGACCAGAAGACATGGGCATGGGAATTGAATTTCTAGACTACCAACAACCAAATTCCCAGCGGCGAGAGCGACTCAATCCCCAAGCAACAGATCTAAGTGAATGGCGAACTAGCATGATTGTGGAAGACGTAGCTAAGCTTCATCAGAAACTTAGCCAAACCAATTCAGCAATTTCCCAAGGTCCATTAGTTCCATTACCTCCCCAGCTATGGGGAGGTAATCAAGGATTTCAGGTCCGAGATCCAGATGGCCATGCTTTACTGCTAATTGGAGATTAGCAGAGATCATTTTAACCACACTCTGTAAACCCTCACCTTGCCAATGGATTCCGCGACCTTCGCAGAACTGCTGTTCCCAGAATCAGCAACTGCTATCTCATCCTCCGGCCTTTTAGTGCTAAGGCTCACTATGGCAGTGGCATTCATCCGCCATGGCTGGCCCAAAGTTAGATACCTAAGCACCTGGGCTAAGGCTATGAATACCCCAACCATTCTTTGTGGACTATCTGCTTACTCTATGTGGCTAGGGGGCATAGCCCTTGTGCCAGGAGTTTTCAGCGGTGCGGCATCCCTGGGGATCCTCTTTTCAATGGCTTATGCCATAGTGCTAGAAATATCCAAGGGATTCCCTTTCATAGCGCCAGATCCCTTTCAAATCCCGAAAGGTGATTATGCCGGCCCCATGGGAGTTGGGGATCCGCCAAGTTGGGAGAAAGCACTTCTTTATGTTGTAATGGCATTAGTTTTGATCACCTGCGGTGGTGGCGCATATTCGATAGATATTAGTATTTTGAAGCCACTACTTATCAATCTGGGAACCTAAAAAATTAAAAAAACTTAGAAAGAAAAACGACAAATCTACGTTTTAGCTAAGATAAACTAACGCAAGCTTACCTTACTCCCCAAAAGCCGGGTCTGAACCTGTTAGTCGAATAATTCTAGTGCCATTATTACCCACTGGACCTGCATAGGATCCGAGAATAGCAGGGTTAATCAGTGCCCGACCCTGGGATGCAACCGGAACATTAGGCCTCCACTTAAGCTCAAGGGCACCGCCGCTTCCGGAAAGATAATCATAACTAACAGCAAACTCTAGAGTTAACTGGGGGCTCAAAGAATAGTTAAGCTGCAACTGACCACCAGGAGATGAATCACCAATATGATCATAAACATAATAAAAACGTGGCAAAACTGAGAGGTTTGGCACGCCAGTGGGGAGGGTAACCTGAATATTGAAGGGGGAAAGCACCGCCTCACCAGGACTTGAATAACTGCGATTTCCTATGGGCGCAGCAAAAGTACTAACAAGCTGGAAATTAGGCGAAGTAATTTCAAAACCGAGCCCAAGCTGTTGATAATAATAACCAGCCTGAAGTGCGCTGTCATATCCAGCATTCACGCCCCAAAATGAATCATGTCCCCGCAACAATCTGCGATACCCCAATCGAACACTCTCCCCAATTGCCTGAACATAAGAGCTATCAAGATTACTAGTTTCAACTGGCCGCTGTTTAGCATAAATAGTATTGTCAACAAATAGCTGCTCATTAATCCCGATCAGCAAAGGTTGGTAATGATTATATTCAAACCTATTTGAAGACTGAAAGGGTGCAAGCAAAAACTTAAAAGTATCATTGGGAACAACTAGTTCATAGGTATCTGGCTGAGATTGAGGGACTGCAAGAGATTCGGATAATTCCGCTCTTGCCAAGCTAGGGCAAGCAACAAGACCCACCATAAGCAGGCAGCCCTTGAGCCATAAAGCCAAGGCTGCAGGGGTCTGAGCCAACAATTTTTGAAAAACAAGTAATTCATTATCCCCTCAAGCCCAGAAAAACTGGCAGCGTGTGACGCTATGCAGATATTAGGAATCTGCCCCGACAGGCAACTTTACTTTAAACATATGAAATGGATATTTAATCTCTAACTTACCAGTGGGGCTGTTGCCAGCAAAACGATTTATTTGAGAAGAAGGGAAATAGAGGTAGCCATCAGGACCGAGGCGAGAAGCATCTGGCCATACGAGAATTGACCAAGGCCCTTGGGCTATAAGCTCGAAGCTACCATCAGGCTTGCGCCTAGTTATGCCACCCTTCTCGATATCACTAAAATAGATAGAACCATCCCGAGTCATTGTCATACCAGCATTAAAAGGCCCAGGCCCCATATCCTCAACGGCAGCGGAAAGCTGCTGATCAGATACAGAAAAATCCTTCAACAATCTAGTAGGCAACCTCAACAGACGGGGCCCGCCACTGGGCTGGAAATAGAAGTAGCGACCGTCGGGGGAAACCTCTACAGGATTTACGCTCATGTTGCCATTTGGCAACCTACCCTTTGAATTCAAATAAAGCTTGCCATTAACTGTGAGCTTTAGATTTTGATCTGAACGAAGACGGGAATCCTGAGCCAAAACTCGCCTGGCTTTGCCAGTGTTTAAATTCAGAACAATTAAGGCGCCAAGGCTTGAATCGGGCAAAAAGGCAAAGCCTTCAGATACTCTAACATCATTAATAAAGCCGCCTTCAGGTATGACTGATAGTCCTAATGGATAAACTCGCTTAACCGTATTAGTCTTAAGATCAATTTGAACAAGCTTGGCCTTTCCTTTAATTGGCTTACCACCGACCCCTGCTGGATCAACCACCCAGAGCATGTCATTAGCATCAGATACAACTGAATTAATGCCAACAAATTTATCGTTACCAATTTCGCCTAATTTATAATTATTCCAGTGGCCTCCAGGGTATGCCCTGAGCTTGCCATCAGGCATTATCTCGGCAACTGAAGGCGTAAACTTAGAATTACTCTCACGAGGCAAACTAGCGAATAGTCTTCCAGTTGATGAAACTGTGACGCCATTCCAGGGTAAGTCCACTGATTTAGCCACCACCGTAGCCTCCTGAATCTGCGGAGCAGAGCGCAGAGGTCCACCAACAGTTGCAGCGGCAAGCAAAGGTACTACCAGAGAAATGCCCACGCCCAGAGGCCGCCTAACGAATGCAGAAAAATTGAAGGAGTAAGTCATGGGTGCAAAAAAAAGAAGCTAAAAACAAAAATAAAGACTTATAATGATACTATAAAATTACAACTAACACAGCGACCGTTGTGGTCATAAAATAACCAAAAGAAAAACAATAGCAATTCTACTCCATTAAGAGCTGCTCGATTCTTCCTGTTAAATCCGGGTGCTGGGGCGCGATTGACGTATCAAAATGGGCAACAACGTTGAGTTTTCTATCTACAAGAAACTTTTCAAAGTTCCATTTAATTTGGGGAGCCGGCGGGGCAGTCAAAAGATCATAAGGGGCTGATTTATTAGTCAAAATATTAACTTTTGCATAAAGCTTAAAGGGCAAACGAAAAGAGTTATCAACATATCTCTGAATCTCTAAAATTGGCAATGGCTCTTGATTGCCAAAATCATTACATGGGAATGCCAATATACGAAGCCCCCTGGGGCCATAAAGAAGATCAAGCTGCCTTAAGGCATGATATTGACCGGTAAAATGGCATTCACTGGCTACATTCACAATCAAGAGGACTGAACCTCTTAATTCGTCTAGCAGTTGAAAAGATCCACTGGCCTTCTCGACACTAACACTAGAGAGATTTAACATGAGATTAGACTCCGTTAGATTGAATAGAATTTTTATTTAAATCTAAAACCATGCGACGAACCATGGCAGTCCAACCAGTTTGATGGCTAGCTCCGACCCCCTCGCCTGTATCCCCATGAAAGTACTCGTGAAATAGATATACATCCGACAGAGATCTATCACTATCCAGGAAGGTACCCGTAGGCGAGAAGGGTCGAGAACCATCAGCTCTTGGCTTAAATATTGACAGTATCCTGCGCTCAAGCTCATCAGCAATATCACTAAGGTTCATAAATTTGCCGGAATAACTTGGGAACTCAAGCAAATATTCATCGCCCAAGGCCCTATGATACTCTCGGAAAGCAACAATAAGCAAATAATTAATTGGTATCCAAATTGGACCGCGCCAGTTAGAGTTTCCTCCAAACATGGGGACTGGGCTCTCACCTGGGGCATATTGAATACGGTAGGTTTCGCCTGCAACACTAATTTCATAGGGATTATGCTCATAATATTTTGAGAGAGCTCGAATGCCAAATTCCGAAAGGAACTCAGATTCATCAAATAACCATTGGCATATTTTTTGGAGCTTGAATGGAGAAGCTACTGCAAATAGGTGGCGACCAGTGCCCCATTTGCCAAGATGATTCAAACTGATAGAGTAATCATCAATACCATGCAATGACAGATAATCGCGTAATTTTTTATCTAAATCCAAGGCAGAGAAACTCTGCACAAGCTCTTCGCTAAAGGATTGAACAGCAAGGAGCGGAATAACACCGGTAAGAGAGCGCACCTTAATGTGCTGCGTCGAACCATCAGGTCGACGCAAAATATCATAATAAAAATGATCATCAGGATCCCAATTAAGATAACCCTTGCCAAATCCACTATTCATGGAGGCAACAAGATGGGTAAAGTCACTGGCGAAACGATGCACCAACTCCGAACTATCATTATTAGATTCAGCTAGTTCTACGGAAATTTTGAGCATATACAAGGCAGAGCGTGCCATCCAAGCAGTACCATCTGCTTGTTCGATAACAGACCCATCAGGCAATGGAAAACGCCGGTCAAATGGTGAAATATTATCTAGACCAAGAAAACCACCATCAAATAAATTACTACCAGTTCGGTCGTTACGATTGGCCCACCAGCCATACTCAATCAACAGGGTGCTAAAAGATTCTTGAAGAAAGAGTTTATCGGCAGTGCCGGTGGCATTTCTATCAATTACATAGGTTTGCCAAGACGCCCATGCTCCCAAGGGTGGGTCAACATCTGAGAATGCCCACTCATAGGCTGGCACCTGGGCATTTGGGGCGACAAAACGTTGGCTACGTAGGATATTACATTGATTTTTAGCAAAAGCAGGGTCCAAATCTGCGAATGCCACGGCATGGAACATTAAATCCCATTTACAGAAATAAGGATATTCCCAACCATCTGGCATGCTAAAAATATCATGGGCATCAAAATACTTCCATTTTGCATAATCAGTTTGCCAACGAGACGGATTAGGAGCGTGGTAACCAGGGTCACCCTTTAGCCAACGATAAATATTAAAAGCATAAAATTTACGAGTCCAAAGCAAACCAGCCGAAGAAGCCTTAAAAATACGTAGATCATTATTGTCGGGATACTTAAGAACGTAAGAATCGTAAAACAGATGAGCTTCATCTTCACGCTGCTGGAAGACAACATCAAAGCCCGAGTTAAAAGGATTAGCTTTAGAATCTTTACTTAAACGGCACTTGATAGTCCAAGATTCACCAGAATCCAACTCACGCTGACAAAGCATGCCAACCTTCGTACCTTCGCGATCAGGATTAACTGCAGAGGAATCTCCGTTAATTATATAACGGTGAAAAGCATCCTTGGTATGCAAAGCAGCATTAGGCTGATCAAACAAAAGCTGGTTATTTGATTCATTCTCAGTAAACATCCACTGCTGATTCTGGTCACAGTAGAAATTGTACGCAGAAAGCTTATCAAGGGCAGGGGTAATTAAAGAATGATGATCATTGGCTCGAATCGGCTGACGCGAGATAGCCGGATACCCCCAACTCCAGGTGTTGCGAAGCCATAGGGTAGGAATGACACTAATATCAGCGGAATCAGGCCCGCAATTCACCACGGTGATCCGTACTAAAATATCTTCGGCAAAATCCTTGGCATATTCAACAAAACATTTAAAATAGCGACCTCCAGCTAAAGCTCCAGTATCTTCAATATCATAATCAGCATCGGCACGGCTAAGGGCGGCATTACTTTTAACCAAATCGCCATAGGGGAATGCAGTCTGCGGATATATATAAAGAGCTTTTGAATAACTATGGGTGGGGGTATTAACTAAATGGTAATACAACTCCTTAACATCTTCACCATGGTTCCCTTCGTGATTGCCTAGGCCAAAAAAACGTTCCTTTAGGATCGGATCCTTGCCATTCCAAAATGAGGGAGCAAAACAGAGCAAGCAATTACGATCAGTTATACCGAGTAAACCATCTTCACCCCAACGATAGGTCCTAGAGCGGGCGTGATCATGGGGGAATGATCTCCAGGCATCCCCATTAGAAGAGTAATCTTCTCTGACAGTGCCCCACTGTCGATCTGGCAGATATGTACCCCAAAGTCCCCAATCCACCTCGCCACGATCCCGCTCACGTAGGCGAATACTCTCAATTGTTTTAGAAAGAGCTGAAAACGGCATTGGGGGAAATTAGAGAAAGGGAATAAACTGACCTACTCATAAAACAATTACAAAAGCTAAGAGAGTCTTTCAACCAGGTGATCAGCCACACGAATGGAGTTAGCCACGGCCGTTAGCGAGGGATTCACAGCGCCAATACTAGGGAAGAAACTAGTATCAACAACATAAAGGTTATCAAGATCATGGGCTTTACAGTTCACGTCTAAGACTGAACTCTTGGGATCAGTACCAAAACGACAGGTACCTGCTTGATGGCCAACGGCAGCAATTGCCATGTCAGAAGCAAAGTAGATTTGACGTTCTGCTATGTGATCCTGTTGATACAATTTATCCAGTACTCGCTCCAAGCGCCCCATCAACTCGTTGGAAGCACGATCGTTAGTGGATGTATAACTGAGAGTAATCTGACCCTTTGAATCAACAGAAACACGATTATCAGGCCTTGGTAAATCTTCAGTTTGCAACCAGAAATCCAAGGAGCGCTCAGCCAGGCGATCCATGGTCCAACCGGGGGCCAGCGCAGTGAGCTTGGGTTTATATCCTTTCATCATCGCGCCATTGGTCTTACCCGTCATTTGAATATTACCGATTGGGAAATCAAAATCATTATCACCAAAATACCAATCATTAAGTGCCACCGTTTTCTGAAAGACAGTGGGATTTGTCTCATGGGAAAGGGCGACAACTGCTTTGCAATTGTGATACATGTAGTTGCGGCCTACCTGATCAGAGCTATTTGCCAAACCCTTGGGATGCTTGTCATTGGCAGACATCAATAACAAACGGGCCGAATTGGCTGCCCCACAACTAACCACCACCACATCGCCACTGAAACGCAGCTGTTCACCATCACGCTCCACAAGCACCTCCTTCACCACCCTGCCGCTATCATCGGTAATCAAACGGAGCACATGGGCTCGGGTAAGGAGTGTCATCGTGGGCTGAAGCAAAGCCGGGCGAATCCCCATCACCTCCGCATCGCCTTTGGCATGGACTAAACAGGGAAATCCGTCACAGCGGTTACAGCGCACGCAGGCGCTGAAAGCCATATCTGCCTCATTCAGATTTACACCCGTGGGGGCGTGAAAAGGATGCAACCCAGAGGCACGCAATCCATCAACAAGTTGTTGCATCCTCGGCTCGTGGGCGATGGGAGGATGGGGATAGGGGCCACTGGAAGGGGGTTCCGTAGGATCCTCTCCGCGCAGGCCGTGAACGTGGTACCAAGCTTCGGCACGGCCGTAATAGGGTTCAAAATCGCTGTACCGCAGGGGCCATTCGGGCGAGATGCCATCCACATGAACTACCTGTTCAAAATCCCGTTCCCTAAGCCGAAAGTGGGCCGCCCCATACAGCTTGGAAGCACCTCCCACAAAATAATGACTACCAGGCTGGAAGCTCTTTCCAGCTTTATCCTTCCAGGTATCAGCTGAAACATAGCGATTTTTCTGAAATACCTCCACAGGATCCCAATTTTGAGGCTCCCTTGGTAGCCAGTCCCCCCTTTCCAGCACAAGTACCTTGCGGCCGGCTTCCACTAGGGCCCTGGCCAAAGATCCACCACCGGCACCACTGCCGATAATTACAACTTCGTAATGGCTGTCCATGGAAGATCCTCAGTTTGTGTATGCAGAATGAAAAGAATGGACGCTGAATCAGGAGCTACGTGGGATCGTAGCGCTGAAGCTGTGGGAGCATTTTCATAACCATTGCCGTCCAACCTGTCTGATGGCTGGCGCCAACGCCCGAACCATTGTCCCCATGAAAATATTCGTTAAAAAGCAATAAATCTCGCCAATGTGCATCATTTTGGAACAAATCAACTTCACCATTAAACGGGCGCTTACCATCCTCCCCCCTTCGAAAAATTGACACCAAGCGCTTCTCGAGCTCTAAGGATGCATCCCAAAGCGTTATCCAATTGCCAGATCTGGTGGGAAATTCAACTTTTACAGTATCACCATAAAAGTGACCAAACTTTTGCAGGGCCTCAATCAATAGATAGTTGATTGGCATCCAAACAGGTCCTCGCCAATTGGAATTTCCGCCAAACATTGCCACTGGACTATCAGCGGGGCTATAGGCAAGCGTTTGGGATTGATTACCCTCCGTAAAGCTATATGGATGCTCGTCGTAAACCTTAGACAGAGATCGAATGCCATAGGGGGAGAGGAACTCATCCTCATCAAATAAATAAGTACAGATTCTGCGCAGTCGATCTTCAGGTACTAAGGCAAAGAGGGTGCGATCACCATTCCAGCGTCCAAGATTTTTCTGCATCCACACTGAGCTAGTTCGTTCACGCACAAACCAGGATAAAGATTTGCTGGCATCAAGCATTGGCAAGCGCATTACAGTATCCACATCAAAACTTGCAACTGCCAGTAGAGGTATTAAGCCACCAAGGGAACGGGTACGCAGATAATCAGTGGAACCGTCAGGTCGCTTGAGCACATCGTAGTAAAAACCATCCTGTTCATCCCAATTAACAAAAGACCGAAAACCCAACACATTGGTATTTAGGGTAACAGCCAATTGCGCAAAGTCATAAACAAAGCGTTCGCAAATGTCAGCATATTCAGGCTCTTCGAGACTTAATTCAACAGCAATTTGAAGTAGATTAAGGCTGAGCATCGCCATCCAAGCCGTACCATCGCACTGCTCAATCCGACTACCATCTTCCAAGGGAAAACGACGGTCAAATACTGCGATATTATCCAGGCCAAGGAAACCTCCTTCAAAAATATTATCTCCAGAACGATCATTTCGATTTGCCCACCAACCGTATTCAAGAATAAGCTTGCGCATGGCTGAGCGCAAAAAAGGCATATCTCCCCTTTGTTCTTGGCGGCGCTCTATTTGATACACACGCATGGCCGCCCAGGCTCCAATCGGTGGATTTGGATCCGATAGTGCCCACTCATAGGCGGGAGTCTGGGCATTGGGGGCAGTAAAGTGCGGGCTACGTAGCAACATCGACTGCTGCTTTGCTGTGGCAGGATCAATGGTTGCAAAGGCCACTGAATGAAACATCAGATCCCATTGACAGAAATAAGGATACTCCCAACTGTCAGGCATTGATATAACATTTTCAGCGAACAAGCGCTTCCAGTAAGCATTTGAACTAAGCCAACGCTGCTTTGGAGGCACCGGCTGGGTGGGATCTCCTTCTAGCCAACGCAATACACTCCAGCTATATACTTTTTTACACCAAAGTAGACCGCTGGCAGCGGAACGAAAAATTAGCGCATCGTCCTTGGAAAGCCCTGGGGCTACTGCCAAGTAAAAATCCTCACATTCCTGCTCTCGTGCATTGAATATCTCGTCAAAAGCAGGACCAAAGGGATCATCAACATTATTATTACTAAGTCGCAGTTCAACAATCCACTCCTCAGCTGGCGCCAAGGTGCGCTGAAGAAGCAAGGCCGCCTTGGTACCACTCTTAGCAGAGTTTACAGCCCCTTCTTCACCGTTAATTAAATATCGATGGAAGGCATCCTTCTGAAATTGATACTTATTGGCCTGACCAAAAAGTCTCTCAGTATTTGACTCGTTATCTGTGAATAGCCATTCACCTTGTTCACGACACTGCAACCTATAATTTCCAAGCTCAGGTTGATCTCCGGTATTCAAAACGGAACCTTCAAGACCAAAGGGAATCCGCTTGGAGTCTTCATAACCCCAGCCCCAAGTGTTGCGCAACCAAAGGGTTGGCAAAAGACTTAGGGGTGCAGATTGGGAGCTACGATTAACAATCCGGAAACGGATCAACAAATCAGCAGTGTCTGCCTTGGCATATTCAACAAAAACATCAAAATAGCGATCGTCATTAAAAATCCCAGTTTCAACCAACTCATATTCAGGTTGGTCACGGTTGCGATGGGCATTTTCCTCTAGCAATTGCTGATAAGGAAAAGCCTGCTGGGGATACTTATAAAGGCCCCGCATAAAGCTATGGGTTGGAGTATTGGCTACATGATAGAAATAATCTTTAATATCCTCCCCATGGTTACCTTCGGAATTGCCCAAGCCAAATGGGCGTTCCTTGAGAATCGGATCAACCCCATTCCACAGGGAGAATGAGAAACAAAGGCGAGCTTTATTGTCACAAATACCAAGCAGACCATCTTCACCCCAGCGATAGGTTCGTGAGCGAGCATGGTCATGGGGGAAGGAGGCCCAAGCATCACCATCGACAGAGTAATCCTCCCGAACAGTGCCCCATTGGCGATCACTGAGATAACTACCCCAGAGGTCCCAAGTCTTCAGCTTGGCGTCCCGTTCAGCCATCCGCCGATGCTCTGTGCTGGGAGGGATCGTGGCGACTTCCTGTGTTGACATTTTAGAGAATCTGCTCCAGGTGGTCGCTTATGCGCAGGGCATTGGCAATTACAGTGAGACCTGGACCGATACTCGGACAACTGGGGAAAACACTGGCATCTGCCACATAAAGATTCTGAATTTCATGGCTCCTTCCGTTCAGATCCACAACAGAAGTTGCCGGATTGCTGCCCATTTTGCAGGTGCCACAGGCATAGCCCATAACACTTATGGGGGCTTCTCCCCGAGGGTGGGTGGGGGCTGTTCGCACCACATGGGTGAGGGGATCTGCCTCCACGGCCTTAAGGGTATCTATCCAGCGATATACCAATCGATCATGGGCTTCCCGATTATTAGCAATGTAATTTATTCTAATCTGATCGCCCTGTAAAAAGATTTTATTATGGGGATCCGGCAAAACCTCTGTCATTGCCCACCAAGCCACCGAGCGGGAGGCTAGCTCCTCAAGGCCAAAGTTAGGCATTAATTTTGACACCAAAGAAAGTACTGGTGGTGATTCTGCGAAAAGAGCATCCTGCAATACCCCCCCACAGCTTTGTATATGCCCCAGGGGAAAACTCACGTTTTTATCGCCCCAATAAAAGTCATTGACCCCAAAAGAGCGAGCGTAGCGACCAGAATTAGGCACGCTAGCCAACTGCAGAATTGAGGTAAGTTGCAACTTCATCAGATTGCGACCAACCTGATCAGAGCCATTACTCAGGCCCCTGGGATGACTATCATTACTAGACCGCAGCAGGATTGCAGCCGTATTTACACTGCCCGCAGCGAGTACTACCAGATCACCACTAAATAACCAGGTTTGACCCTGCAGGTCTGCCTCTACGGCCTTTATCTCGGTGCCAGCTGGGTTCACATGCAAACGGGTAACTTTTGCATGGGTGCGCAGGTGCACAGCTGGATCACGCAGGGCCGGAGCCACCCCATAGATCTCGGCATCGCCACTGGGATCTTCCTTTGAATCTGACCAGCTCAGTGGTAAGTCATAGGGATTACAGCCATTACGTTGCAGAGCTTCCCGCAAAGGTTCAAGAAATGACTCCAGCGGTTTTGGTGGCCGGGCAAATTCTTCGCTGCGCTTTGGCTCTGTGGGATCAACTCCGCCCTTGCCATGGACCTGGTACAGCGCTTCCGCCCGGTCGTAATAGGGGGAATAATCGGCATAGTTAAGCTCCCAGGAGGGGGAGATCCCTTCCCGTAGGTGAAGAGCGCCAAAATCCTTTTCCCGCAGGCGCTCTAATACCGCCCCCCAGATCTTGGTATTTCCCCCCAGTCCATAGATGCACTGGGGGGGGAAGGGATCACCATCGGGACCAAACCAACGCTCGGGGGGGTGATATCGATCCTTGCGGAATAAATCCACATCGGCCACATTTTGATCAGCCAGGGCCATTTGCCCACCCCGATCAAGCAAAAGCACCTTGTGGCCCTTACCCGCCAGGCTGCCTGCCAGGGTGCCACCGGCAGCACCGCTGCCAATGATGATCACGTCATAATGCTTGTCGTCGATGATCATGGGATCAGCTCAGGAACGTTGCCATACGTAAAGAAGCACAAAGAGGATGATCCAAATCACATCCACAAAGTGCCAAAACAGAGAGGTGGCCTGCACCCCCTGCTCCCCTCCCTTGTAATTATCAGTAATAAATGACTTACCTAGCATCAATGCCATCAACACAACTCCAGTGAGCACATGTAAGCCGTGGAAACCAGTAAGTAGATAAAAGGTTCCACCAAAAGTGCCAGAGGTGAAGCCAAACTTGAGCCCGCTCCACTCAACAGCCTGGCCCCAGAGAAAATAAGCTCCCAAGGCCATAGTAACTAACCACCAAGCTCTAAATCCCCAAATATTTTGGCGACCCATTTCCCGCTCAGCCAGGTAGATAGTGCCAGAGCTGGAAACCAGCACAATAGTGTTTATTAGTGGCGTTTGCCATTCCAATCCCTCCACTCCGGCAGGGAGCCAATCAAGGGCGCCAAGCTTGAGCATGGCGTAGCCAGAGAAAAATGCCAGAAAGATGACGCTTTCTGAGCACAGAAAAATTATGAAGCCGGTGAGATTATGTTTTGCATGCATGCCATGGGCAGCGGCAGAGCCTTGGCCATGGTCTGGGGAGGGCAGCGCACTGGTCATGGTTTAGACCTCCTGGAATTGCTGATTTTCATAGGCCGCCTGATTTTCAACCAGGGGCTTGCCGGTGCCATAGCCATAGGGACCACTAATGACGGTGGGAACATTTTCTTCAAAGTTCTCAGCTGGTGGCGGTGATGGCAAAAGCCACTCCAGGCCAATGGCCTGCCAAGGGTTTTGAGGGGCCTTCGGACCCCTCACCCAGGAACTAATCATATTGAGTAGGAAGGGAATAATCGATACCCCAAGCAAAAAGCTGCCCAGGCTTGCAACCACATTCCAGAAGGTAAATTCTGGGTCATAGGAAGAGACGCGACGGGGCATCCCCATGAGACCGAGGGGGTGCATGGGAAAGAAATTAAGATTGGATCCAATAAAAGTGAGGGCAAAATGCAGCTTACCAAGGCCCTCATAGTACATTCTGCCGGTAAACTTGGAGAACCAATGATAAATGGCGGCAAATATTCCCATCACTGCGGCGCCATAAATTACGTAGTGAAAATGACCCACCACAAAATAGGTGTTATTTACATGGATATCTATGGGAACCGTAGCCAACATTATGCCAGTGACACCGGCAAAAACAAAGTTAAACAGGCCGCCTAAGCAAAAAAGCATAGGTGTATTTAACTGGATTTTCCCGCCCCATATGGTTGCCAGCCAAGCGAAAACTTTCACCCCTGTGGGTACAGAAATCAACATGGTGGTAACCATAAATAAATTCCTCATCCATTCAGGAACGCCACTGGGGAAGAAATGGTGAACCCAAACAATCAGACCTAAAAATACGATCGCGAATGAAGCCAATGCAACGAACAAATAACCAAACAAAGGCTTACGAGAGTGGGCGCTAAATAGCTCAGAAAATATTCCAAATACTGGCAAAATTATCACATAAACAGCTGGGTGGGAATAAAACCAGAAAAAATGCTGGTAAAGAACGGGATCTCCGCCGCCCTCTGGCTGGAAAAAACTTGTACCAACAACTAGATCAAACAACAACATAATTGCCCCACCGGTGAGGGCAGGCAAGCCGATTAACTGAAGGGTTTGGGCGGCCCAAACTGTCCAAATAAATATTGGCATCCGAAAGAATGTCATTCCCGGCGCCCGCATTCGAATGATAGTGGTAACGAAATTAAGGGCACCTATGATCGAAGAAACCCCAGAAAGGGCAACCGCCAACAGCCACATGCTTTCACCACTAATTAAATGCCCCAAGGGGTTCTGGGTGCTAACCGGTGGGTAGGACCACCAACCGGAATTAGCAGGGCCGCCGGGCAGAATAAAGCTGGCCATTAGGATGAATCCAAAGACTGGCACCATCCAGAAGGCCACCGCATTAAGCCTGGGAAAGGCCATGTCTGGGGCCCCAATCATCGTGGGAATTAATAGATTATTAAGGCCATTTAAGATTGGGAAAATAAACATGAACAGCATAATTGTGCCGTGCATGGTGTAAAGACCATTGTATACAGTGCGATCAACCAGATCGTTCTCCGGGGTAATCAACTCGCCCCGCATAATCATGGCCAAGAGGCCGCCAACTAAGAGAAAAAAGATTGCAACAGAGATGTACTGAATCCCAATCACCTTGGCGTCGGTGTTGAAACTAAAAAAGCGCTTCCAATTGTCTGGGGCCCCGGGTACCGGAGCATTGGACTTGAGGACACGGGGATCAAAAGGGGCGGTGGTCATGGGATCAGGCTTCGTGCGGGAGGGTATTGGAACCGGGAACATTCACCTGGGGGCGTGGGGCAGGACGCACCGTGGCCCAACCTTTGGCACCGGCCTGCTGACGCTGGTCATACTCCTGAACGGCATCACTAAGACCAGGCTGTAATGGCTGGCTGGCAGCCTGCTCTAACCAATGCTGAAAACCATTAGAACTTTCGACAACTACATCTGCCTGGTTAGTGGCAAACCAGGTGCCGCTATACATAGAATCTCGCAAACGATAGCGACCCTCCCGGGTGGGGGTGAGATTGAAATCAATTGCCCGACCAGGAATAATATCTTGTTTCAGCCTAAAAGCAGGTACATAAAAACCGTGGATAACATCCTCACTAACTAGCCTGAAGGTGACAGGCTTATCAACGGGCAAATGTAGCTCAGTGGAACTAACATTGGCCTTGGGATATCGAAACTCCCAAGACCACTGCCTAGCAATAACCTCTACGGTTTCAGAAGGTAAGCGATCACCGACATAACCGCCCACCTCTTCCACGGGGCTTCCCCTGTGAATGTGCTCCATGGGACCAAGCACAGCCAATTGCTGGTTGACACGCACCGCATAGAAAGCGATGCCAAATACAATAAGTGCCGGAATCACAGTCCAGATAATTTCCAAACGGATGTTGCCTTCAATGGGCTCGGCATCACTCATGTCGTATTTATCAGCCCTGTTAAACAGCACCACCCAGGTGATAATCGAAACCACCCAACAAACCACAAAGGTGGCCAGGGCAGTCTCGAAGCTGAATAATCCATCCACCAATGGGGCAGCTGTGGAGGCTTGTACCGGCAACCAGTGGTACGCCTGGCGACTCATCCAGAAACTAATTACCACCAGCACCCCTGTCCAGGCGCTCACGATTGCCACGGCTGGGAAGTTAATGCGGCTGGGGGAGCTTGTCATGGCAGGGACTCCTTAAGGTTGGCACCAGCAGCCAAGAGCTGGTCTGCGGTGATGTGAACACCAAACTCTGCGGCAAGTTGAGCCCCCAAGGTGCCATGCAAGGCAAGCAGGCCCATAATCACAACACCAGCAAATAGATAAATCCATTGCACCTGGCGACCCATGTCCTTACGCCAAGCAAAGCGTTGATAACCCCTCCAAATGGTCATCAGAACGATCATAAATAAAATCAAAACACCACCGACCCCATGCCAAAGCATGGTTGCGAAACTCTCAAGACCAAAGGTGCTGATCACCCCAGGCAGGGGGACGGCCGTAAGCATTTCGAAGAAACCAGCCGCCACGGTGAAGAAGCTGATAACCCCACAGGCCAGCAGGTTGTACCAACCCACATCATGGAAACCGGCCCGGGTTACCGGTAGGGCAAGGAAACGGAAAATCCGTTTTTCAAGGGGGTAAAAAGCCCCTGCAAAATCAAAGGCAATAGCTATAACAAACAAACCTATGGTTAAGTGCACCAGGTTTGGGTGGATTGGCAAGCTGTAGGGAAGCTCATTGGCGCCCAAACTCTTAGAAATCTGAAATATTGGGCTCTCAGAGTTCAATAAAGATGTAGAAATAAACAGCGAAATCACAGCAGGCCCTCCCGCATGGCTGAAACCACCTTGACCGTATGCAGGCCATAGATCCAGATCAGCTTGTCGCCAAGGTATACCTGCAGAAACACCAGGCCAGCCAACAATGCATCAGCCCCAAGAAAAGCTAGGGGCAGGTTCAACGGATCTTGACTGCGCAACACATAGCGCCAGCCGGTAAGGACAGAAAGTATGCCGGCCAAAGACCAACCAATGGTGCTGTGAATGTTGAGGATTTCTCGGGAAGCCCCATAGGGATTTGCCAAGCCAGCCTCCACCTGTCCAAAAATAATTGCAACAAAAATAGCCGCGGTGGCAAAAAGCAGGTTCCACCAACCCACCTCAAACAGGCTTCTGCGGCCAGTGACGGCCCCAATGAAATCAAAAACAACAGTGATCAATGCCATCGCAATGACAAAGTGCACCACGATCGGATGGATGGTATCCATCCAGGGCAAATTGTGGTCGTTTAGCGGGGGGAGCAAGTGCTCGAGCATCGCTGGACCCGAAGGAACAACACAGAGTCATCCAGTGCTAGGAGACCCTGGTTAAGAAGTAGCAACCTTACTCTTTTCTTTCATGGTTGATCAGGCTTTCCGCACCGAATCCGACAGCCTTGGCGAGATGTCCGTTCCTGCTGATCGCTACTGGGGAGCCCAAACAGAGCGGGCCCGCCAGATGTTCCGGCTGGGGCAGGAGCCCATGCCCCTGGCCCTCATCCATAGCATCGCCAGGATCAAACGGGCCGCCGCCCTGGCCAACCACGGCCTTGGCCAACTGGATGCCCACCGCTGCCGCTGGATAAGCCAAGCGGCCGAGGAGGTGGAGCAGGGCCAGCTCGATGCTGAATTTCCTTTGTCTACCTGGCAGAGCGGCAGCGGCACCCAAACAAACATGAACCTCAACGAGGTGATCGCCAACCGGGCCTGCGAACTGGCAGGCCAGCCAAGGGGCTCAAAGGCCACCGTGCACCCCAATGACCATGTAAATCGCAGCCAAAGCACCAACGACGTCTTCCCCAGTGCCATCCAGCTCGCCGCCGAACACCAACAACGGCTGCAGTTACTGCCTGCCCTGCGGGCCCTAGTGCTGAGCCTTGAAACCAAGGCCAGCCTCTGGGGCGATGTGGTGAAAATCGGCCGCACCCACCTGCAGGACGCCGTGCCCCTCAGCCTTGGCCAGGAGTTGGGGGGCTGGGCCGCCCAACTAACCACTGCGGGGGAGCGGATCGCCGCCGGTTTTGAAGAACTAAGAATGTTGCCCCTGGGGGGCACCGCCGTGGGCACCGGCCTGGGGGCTCCGGCCGGCTTCGCCGAGGAGGCCTGCCGTTTATTGAGTGAATGGGATGGAGTGACCTGGCGCTGCGACGGCAACCGTTTTGCCCTGATGGGCAGCCACGACGGCCTGGTGCAGCAAATGGCCAGGCTGCGCCTACTGGCCGGGGCCCTTCACAAAATCGTTAATGACATTCGCCTGCTGGCCTGCGGCCCCAGGGCTGGCCTTGGCGAATTGCTGCTGCCTGCCAATGAACCAGGCAGCTCGATCATGCCCGGCAAAGTGAATCCCACCCAATGCGAAGCCGTGGCCATGGCCACCGCCCAGATCATTGGTTACGACCAGGCCGTGGCCATCGGCGGCAGCGGTGGTCACCTGCAAATGAACGTATACAAACCACTGCTGGGGCTCAACCTGCTGCAGAGCGGCGCCCTACTCACCGACTGCTGCCACTCCCTGCGGGAACACCTGGTGGAGGGGATGCAGGTGAATAACCGCAAGATCGAACAATTGAGGGACCAATCCCTAATGCTGGTGACAGCGCTCGCCCCGGTAATCGGCTACGACCGCGCCGCCAAAATCGCCCTCCACGCCCATAAGGAAGGCCTAAGCCTGCGGGAGGCAGCCCTAGCCCTCGATGCCATCAGCGCCGAAGCCTTTGACAAATCAGTGGACGCCAGCCAGATGGCCCGACCCCATGGCTGATTCCCAAACCCCCGGCTGGCATCCGCACCTCTGGCACCCTTTCAACCAACCGGGGCGGGGGCCAGCCCCCTTGGCGGTGCGCCGCGGCCAGGGCATCTGGCTGGAGCTGGAAGACGGCCGGCGCCTGATCGATGGCATCAGCAGCTGGTGGGTGACCCTCCATGGCCATGGGGAACCCCGCGTGGCGGCCGCCATCGCCGCCCAGGCCCTGGAGCTGGAACAGGTGATCTTTGCCAACTTCCGCCATCGGCCGGCGGAGCTGCTGGCCGAGCGGCTCTGTGCCCTCTGGCCGGCGGGCCCCAACGGCGAACCAGGCCTCAACCGTCTCTTCTTTTCCGACAACGGCTCCACCGCGGTGGAGGTGGCTTTAAAAATTGCTTGGCAACACTGGCAACGGCTGGATCCCCAGAGGCGCCAAATCATTGCCTTTGAAGGGGCTTATCACGGCGACACCTTCGGGGCGATGGCCGTGGGGGCCAGGGGCCTATTTTCAGCCCCCTTTGAACCGCTGCTATTTGCGGTGGCCCGGGCCCCTTGGCCCAGCACCTGGTGGGCTGATAACAGCATCGAGCAGCGGGAGGCGGCGGCCCTAGCAGTGCTTGAGCAGTTGCTGGAAACCCCCACGGCGGCGGTGATCCTTGAGCCTTTACTGCAGGGGGCTGGCGGCATGGCCCTGGTGCGACCCGCCTTCTTAGGGGCGGTGCAAGAACGGGTGCGGGCCGCAGGGGCCCTATTGATAGCCGATGAAGTGATGACTGGCTTTGGCCGCAGCGGGGAGCTGTTTGCTTGCCGGCGGGCGGGTCTCTATCCCGACCTAGTGGCCCTATCCAAAGGGCTCACCGGTGGCTTTTTACCCATGGGTGGCACCCTTGCCACCGAGGAGTTGTATCAGGGCTTTGTTGGTCCGGAAGCGGAGCGCACCTTTTTCCATGGCCACAGCTTCACGGCCAATCCTCTCGGCTGTGCTGCCGCCAATGCCAGCCTTGATGTACTGGAGGAATTTCCCCAGCGCTACCAGCAACTGGAGAACTGGCACCGGCCCCTGCTGGAAGGGCTGGTGGCTAGCCAGCCTCTGGCCCAAAGGCCTCGGCTGCTGGGCACTGTGGCGGCCTTCGAACTGCAGGGCCCCAGCGGGTACCTGCAAACGATTGGCCTTGATTTACAACGGCACTGCCTTGCCGGCGGCCTATTTCTGCGACCCCTTGGTTCGGTGGTTTATCTGATGCCACCCCTATGCATCAGCGCCGCTGAACTTCAACGCTCCTACGAGCTGCTGGCCCAGGGATTGGCCGCCCTCTAGGGTCCCGCCAACAGCGCCGCCTCCATGTCGGCCCGGCTGAGGCCGTAGGAAAAATGTCGGCTGGTGGCCTGCTCCCCCCTGGTCCAGATAACTTTCAGCCCATCGGCTTGGAGGTGGAGCTGCGCTGACCACTGGGCCAAATGCAAATGCCAACTACTGGGATCCCCCTCATCCCGTTCAAATCCCGTGGTTAACAACCACTGCTCCAGGGCCGGTAGGGGGTGGCCATAGAGCGGCGTATCAGAGCTGGGGAGCATCGTGCAACAACGCCATGCCCCGCCACCATGCCAGGCCCAGCCCCAAGGCCAAGCTGAACAACAAGGCCCCACCCAGTAGCACCAGGGCAAACCATTCGCCGCCGGAAAGCTCCCGGCGCTGGGGCGGATCCTTGGCGGGCCGCCCGACCGGGGGCACGGGAGCTGGCGGCGCCCCCAGGCTGGCGTCGTAAAGGCGCCTTTGTTCGGGATCAGCCAACACCGCCATCGCCTCCTGCAACTGGCGGAAGCAGCGACTGGCTTCGGCCTGGGGCAAGGTGGTGGTATCTGGATGGAAGCGTTTGCTTAGCTGACGGAAGGCGGCGCGCAGCTGGCCAGGGCTGGCATCCGCCGACACCTCTAGGAGCTCATAGAGGCTGGGGGCTGGGGCAGCCAAGGGGCTAAGGGGTCCACTGGCTTGCGATCCTAGGGAGACCAAGCCTTAGTGCCCTGACCGACCACCTCCCCTGGGATCTGCTGGGCTGGCAGCCCAACGCCTTGCAGGCCAGCCAATTTGGGCAACTGCAGGAGTTGTTGCGCCACTGGAACAGTCGGCTCAACCTCACCCGGCTGGTGGAGGGCGATGACTACTGGATCGGCCAGGTATTTGACAGCCTCTGGCCCCTCCAACCCTGGCTAACGAACCCCAACGCCGAACTTTCGGTGATCGATGTGGGCACCGGCGGTGGCTTCCCAGGGCTGGCCATCGCCATTGCCCTGCCCAAGGCCCAACTGACCCTGGTGGATTCCGTGGGCCGCAAGTTAGAGGCCGTGGGCGCCATGGCCCAAGAGCTAGGCCTGGGCGAGCGGGTGCAGCTGCGCTGTGAACGGGCTGAGAAAAGTGGGAGGGAAAAGGCCTGCCGCGGCCGCTTTCAGCTGGCGGTGGCCCGGGCGGTGGCAGCGGCACCGGTGGTGGCCGAATACCTGGTACCCCTCCTAACTAGCTCCGGCACTGCCCTGCTCTATCGGGGCCAATGGAGTAGCGAAGATGCCGAGCAGTTGGCTCGGGCCGCCCTGCTGCTGAAGGCCCAGGTGGGGGAAGCCCGCGCCCTGGACCTACCCCGGGGCCGGGGCCAGCGCCATGGGATCCCGCTCACCCCCCAGGCCCCCTGCCCCAGTAGCTATCCCCGCGCCGTGGGGATACCGGCCAAGCAACCCCTGGGCCAACAAGCCAGTGCCTAATCAGCAGGAATAACAATTAGTAGTACTAATAATTAGTAGGCTTGTTAATTACTGAGCCGCTGCAGTTCTTCGCCAGAGAATTGTTGCCTTAACTCCCGCAAAATCCCTGGGATCCGCTGCCTCCAGGGACTCTGGTCTAACACCGCTAAAAGTTGCTCTTCAGTAACTGCCCCCTCAGTGGTGGGGTCAGCGCCGAAGCCATTGGCATTGCGCCCAGGAAACCAATGGCCCCCATTACCCAGCAAGCCATAGCGGGCCCGGCAATAACTCTCCAGTTCCCAACCCTGCAGCAGGTTGTAAAGCCACAGCAATAGGGGGAGATTTATCTGCCCTGGGGTCTCCTGCCAGGGGGGCAGTCCCTGCTGCCAACTATCGAGCCAGGGGCGCCCCAACCTTTCCTCCAGGCCCCGGTCCAGCCGTTCAATCACCGCTGGCAGTAGCTGTTCCGCCTGATCCAGCATCCCCACCGCCTGCAGATGCAGATCCAGGTCCCCAGGGCGGGCCGCCCCAACGCTGATCGTGTGAACCAGGGGCGAGCTCAGGCAGAAAAGATCGTTAAAAACAATTGGATGTAAGGGGGAGCAAAGGGTTTCAAGCCGCTTCGAGGGGCTATGCAGGTGGCCCCCCTTATCGGTGGGGCTGATCAGAAAGACGCCCATATCCCGGCGCCGGGCGGCCTCCAGGGCCGGCTGATTTTCCTGGCGAATGAAATACCAATGCAGATTCAAAAAATCAAAAGCGTCGCTTTCCACCGCCGCCACAATTAGGTCTGTGGGGGCATGGGTGGAAAAGCCCAGATGACCAATGCAACCATCAGCTCGCCAACGCTGAAGTACCTCGATACAGCCCCCCGGCCGCAGGGTCTGCTCCAAATGTTCCGGCAGATTTAGGCCATGGACCGCCAAGAGGTCCACCCGCTGGACCCCCAGGGCTTCGAAACTACGTTCCAGTTGCGCCTCAAACAGGGCCGCATCCTCCTGGGGCGGCAACTTAGTTTGAAGAATTCGCTTGGGATCAGCAAAGCGGCGCAAAGCCTTGCCCAATTGAAGTTCGGAACTGCCGTAGTGGCGGGCGGTTTCCACGTGGTGCATGCCAGCCGCCACCGCCGCCGCCAAGGTGGCCTCCAGATTTGCCTGGCTTGCAACCGTGAGCTGATCAGCCGTTAACTCACTCCAGCTCTGCTGAAAACGCATGCCGCCAAGGCTGAGCAGCGGCATGGGCAACTCCGTGCGCCCAAATCGACGGCAGGGAATTGCCATGGGGATTAACCGCGCCTTGGTCGAGTCGCGCTGGGCAGGCCCAGGGGAAGCAATTCCTGGCCCTCCAACTGCTCCCTTAGGGCTGGCAGCTGGGTAAAAGCCACCCAATGGATGCAATCCACTGGGCAAGTATCAATGGCCTCCTGAATCCGTTCAGTGCTGTCACCGTCCTGGCGGATCACCCGGGAGCGGCCATAGGTGGGCTCCACCAAAAAAGTATTGCTGGCCACGTGGGCGCAATAGCGGCAGCCGATGCACACCGCTTCATCCACCCAAACGGCCTGTTCCCGCAGGGCTCCGCCCAGTAGTGGTTCTAGGCCGCTGCGCCGGTGGCCGGGGCCTGGGGCCGGCAACGCCTGGAAGGCAATGGCTGGATCAACGCTCACCAGGGTCGTGCCAGCGGGTTACCACCAGTTCAATGCTGCCATCGGCGCTGTTTTGCTGCTCACTCACTTGGAAACCCTCTGCCGCTGTGCTGGCCAGGATTGATTGCAAGGCATATCTCTGGGTCAACTGGGCAAGAAAACGCTCCACTGGCACCGGCTGGTTCCAGAGCTCCAGGTCACTTACCAATTCATAGCGTTGCTCATTGCTGTTCCAGCGGAAGCCGATGTCTGCCCCATCTACCTGGGGGCAACAAAGCTCTGCCGTTACCGTTTGACCCCGGTGGCCGCGCACTGGCTGACTACCCTCCCTGGGGTCTTGGCCCAGGTCCCGCAGGGCTGCCACCAGGGCCTCGCGATCGCGAAGTTCAGTTTTAACCGTGCTGAAGTGCGACATGGCTGCTCTGCTGAACGGTGAGTTGCTCGCCAGCCGTAACGTAGTGGTCTGGGGTGGCACTGGTGGTTTGAACGCTGCCCAGTCGGGCTTCGATCGAGCGGGTGAGCTCCTGGCAACCAACACCCTGGACCCCTTCAACGAGCTCCTCCACCCGGCCATCGGGCCTAATGCGGAATCGGATGCTCTGCTGCGGCACGGCGGCATGGGAAGAAATCAAATGTTAACCAGATTTCAGGCCAGCAGTTCGTGAGCTAACAATCCCTAGGTCAATAACCCTTCTTCCACCAGGGTGCGCAAGCGCTCCACCATCACTGGATCGGCCACGGACTCCAGGGCATTACGGGCGTCTTCCCGCACCCCTGGATCTGGATCATGGAGCAGAGCTTGCAGTAACCCCTGTTGCAACTCCTCAGCCAGGGGGGGCTCCAACTGCGGATGTAAACGTCCTAGCCCCCAAGCACTGTTGCTGCGCACTGCCGCTTCGCCATCAATGCGCAGGCTCAACAACAATTGACGCACCACCATCGGCCGCTGCTCCCCATGGGCCAGGGCCCCATCGGCCAGGGAACTGGCCGCCCAGAGCCGCACGGCAGCGATATCAGTTTCCAGGGCGCGCACCAAAGGGGGAAGCACGCTGACGTCGTTGTAGTTGCCGAGGCTCCAGGCCAGGGCCTTACGCACAAAGCCATTGCTGTCTTCCTGGAACAGCCGCTGGAGCTCCGGCAGGGCCTGGGGCTCTGGATTACGGCCGAGGGCATAAACGGCACTCATCCGCAGGATCGGACAGCTGCTGCGCAATAGGGGCAGCAGCAGGGGTACGGCCCTGGCATAGCGATGTTCACAAAACACCTTGAGGGCCTGCAGCTGCTGGTCGTGGTCCCCCTGGAGCTGCAGCAGGGCCCCCCGGCAAAGCGCCTCCCGTAATTCCGCTGATTCCGGGGGCTCCTCAGCGGTTTCCAGCAGCAAATCAAGCGGATCTGCGGCCGCCTCCGCCCGGAGTTCCCCCTCAAGCAAGGCCAGATCGATCAAGAGGTCGTCGGCAAGGGGCGCCGCCCCGGCCATTGAAGGATCAAGCATTGGACCTAGGCCAAGGGGGCCGGAGCAGCCATATCACCTGGTAACCAAGTGCGCGCGCTCACCGCCACCAATGCCGCGGCAAAAAGCAGCACGATCAGGGCCGGCAACAGGGTGGATCTAAAGAACGACATGGGGGGGGGCCTACGGAGATCTCAGCATTCTGATCGACCCGCGGTTGCTCTACCCCCTAGGGTTCGCGCCAGCTAGCCAGGCCCTGCCTTGGAGCCCTCCCCCCCCAGTAGTTGGCGACGGATTCTGAGCGTGGGGCTGGAGGGGGTAGCCAGTGGGATTCCCCTGATGGTGGGCAGCAAGCTCCTACAGGGTTGGCTCACCGCCAGCCAGATACCGCTTGGCATGATCGGTCTACTGGGGCTGGCAGAGCTGCCCTACACCCTCAAATTATTTTGGGCGCCGCTGCTCGATCGCTGGCCGATTCCCTGGCCTGACCAACGCCGGGGCTGGATGCTGCTGCTGCAGTTTTTGCTGGTGATCGGCATCGGCTCCATGGCCCTGCTGCACCCCCACGCCGATCCGCTCAGCCTGACCCTGGTGGGGTGCGCCGCCGTGGCCCTAGCGGTGGTCAGCGCCACCCAAGACATTGTTGTGGACGCCTATCGCACCGATCTGCTCAGCGAGCAGGAACGGGGGGCTGGGGCGGCGGCGGCGGCCCTGGGCTATCGGGCGGCGATGCTGGCGATCGGGGCAGGGGGGTTCCTTGTGGCTGGCCGCTGGGGCTGGCCAGCAGCCTTTTGCGGTGCAGCCCTGATGCTGGCCGCAGTAATCCCTTTCACCGTCGGAGCCCCGCGGCTGGCAGCGGTGAGGTTTCCAGTCACCAGCCTGCGCCAAGCGGTGCTGGGGCCCGCCAAGGAATTCCTGCACCGCACGGGGGGCCAACGGGCTTGGCAGCTGTTGGCCCTAGTGATGCTGTATCGCTGGCCGGAGGGGCTGCTCAACCTGATGGCTGTGCCCTTCATGCTGCAGAAGGGCTATGGCGCCGAACTTATTGGTGCCGTAAATGGCGGCTGGGGCATTGCCGCCACCATGGCCGGCACGGCCACCGGTGGCCTGCTTTACGGACGATTGGGCCTAAATCGCTCCCTCTGGCTGTTCAGCATCATTGGTTCACTAACCAACCTCACTTACTGGGCCCTGGCCCGTTCCGGGGGGAGTCTCCAGGATTTAATGGTTACGGTGACCGTGGAACATTTCGCCCACGGCATGCTCACGGCGGCCTTCCTGGCGTTGTTAATGAGCCTCTGCAATCCCCGCTATTCAGCCACCCAATATGCATTGTTCTCTGGGGTTTATGCCCTCAGCCGATCGCTACTAGCTGCACCGGCGGGCTTCCTTGCCCAGGCGGTGGGCTGGAGCAGTTTTTTTGCCTTAACCCTGGCAGCAGCGGTGCCCAGCCTGCTGTTGCTGGCGGTGCTGGCCCCCTGGAAGGAATCCGTGCCGCGCGGTTCGTTTGAGGCAGAAGCCGAGCCTGGTTAGGCCACAGCCCCTAAACAAATGGATCTAGGAGCTGCTATTCGTTTGCAACCTTCGCCGCAACTGACCACAGGCGGCATCTTGATCGAGGCCCCTGCTAGCCCGCACACTCACGGCAATCCCCCTTTGGCTGAGCACTTGCCTAAAGCCCTGAACCCGCTCGGGGCTAGGCCGCTGGAAGGCTTCCTCTTCAATGGGGTTGTAAGGGATCAAGTTCACATGACTCTGGAAACCACTAACGAGGTCGGCTAAGGCCTCAGCTTGGTCGTGCCCATCATTTAGGCCCCCCAGCAGGATGTATTCAAAGCTCACCCGGCGGCCTGTGATATCTAAGTAATGGCGGCAATCGCTTAGCAATTGCCCCAGGGGATAGGCCTTTGCCGTGGGGATTAACTCCTCGCGCAGCTCCTGGTTTGGGGCATGGAGACTCACGGCCAAGGTGAACTGGCAACGGCCCAATTGGGCCAGGGCGGCCTCGGCCAATTGGGGCAGGGTATGGGGCACGCCGACCGTACTGACGGTGATCTGGCGCTGGGCCATGCCCAGATCCCGACAGAAACAGTTGATGGCAGCAAGCACCGCATCAATGTTGAGCAGCGGCTCACCCATGCCCATGAAAACCACATGGCTGGGGCGGCGGTCCATGGCCTGGCGCACGCTCAACAGCTGATCAACAATTTCATGGGTGGCCAACGAGCGCTGCAGCCCCCCTTTGCCCGTGGCACAGAAACGACAGGCCATGGGACAGCCCACTTGGGTGGATACGCAAACCGTGAGGCGGTCATCACTGGGAATCCCCACCGTTTCAATCGTCAGGCCGTCAGCGGTCTCTAACAGCAACTTGAGGGTGCCGTCCCGGGCCAAGGAACGATGCAGCTCCTTAGATCGACCCAGGGGCAGGGGCGCCGCAGCCCGTAAAGGGGCTGGCAACACAGTGATCGCCTGCCAGTCGCTGGCACCCTTGGCATACAGCCAATCATGCAATTGCCGCCCCCGAAAGGGGGGCAGCCCTTGGCCCACGGCCCAAGCCTCCAATTGCGGCAAGCTCTGACCCAAAAGAGCTGGGGCCGCTGAACTCAGGGCCAAACCAACAGACCGTGGCCCAGCCATTGCTCTACCGCCAGCAGAGCGATAAACCCAAGCATGGCCAGCCGACCATTCAGGCCTTCACAGTGGCTATGAAAGCCAAAGCGAGGTAGGCGCCTTTTGGGCAGCAACCTGGGCTGCAAATCAGTGACAGTTGCCATCGATCAATCCTCCTCAGTGAGGAGACCCTCTTCCTGAAGACCTTCTAAGGCCTCGGGATCAGGCAGCAACTCCTCAGGGACCAGGTCATCACCAATGACCGGCCGGGCGAAGGCGGCAAACTTGCTGCCGTCGGCGATGCCGTGGCGACTACGGGTGGCCTCCAGATCCTCATCGGAAGGATCATCAAGCACCGCTGCACTGGGGGCGGGGGTGGGCATATCCACGGTGTAGTCGGGCCGCAGATTTGTGACGCGGCGGTAACCGGCGTTCTCCTCATCAAGGATGTCGGGGTGGGGACCGGCCTCGGCCCGCAGCTCCTCCTCAAAACCACTGAAGCCAGTGCCAGCAGGGATCAGGCGGCCAATGATCACGTTCTCCTTGAGACCGCGCAACCAATCGCTCTTACCTTCAATCGCCGCTTCCGTGAGTACGCGGGTGGTCTCTTGGAAGCTGGCGGCGGAGATGAAACTGTCGGTATTTAGAGAGGCCTTAGTGATGCCCAGCAACACAGGGGTGAACTCGGCAGGGGCCCCACCGGTAATGGCCATGGCCTGGTTTACCTGATCCACCTGACGGAGCTCGATTAGTTCACCGGGCAACAGGGTGGTATCGCCAGCATCCTCCACGCGCACCTTGCAGGTCATCTGCCTCACGATCACTTCGATGTGCTTGTCATCGATGGTCACCCCCTGGGACTTGTAAACGTTCTGTACTTCCTGCACCAGCGCAGTTTGCAGGCGGGAAATCGCCTGGTTTGCCGCATCCATAGATGCAT
The DNA here is from genome assembly GCA_943369595.1 of Synechococcus sp. UW140. Lineage (GTDB taxonomy): Bacteria > Cyanobacteriota > Cyanobacteriia > PCC-6307 > Cyanobiaceae > Synechococcus_D. The sequence goes on along the minus strand of CALRNU020000009.1, from coordinate 41,461 downwards.
GGCGGCCACGCAGGTCTTCGAACAGCACTTCCAGCAGTTCGTGGGGGTTAATCGGCCCATCGGTGAGCAGGCCACCGGCCTCCACCTGCTGACCGTCGCTAACCATCACGGTGCGGCCCATCAGGATCGGATATTCGGTGCTTTGTTCGTCACCCTCAATCACAGAAACCGTGGTGGAGTCGTCGTCTTCGTTTTGCTCAATCTTTACGGTGCCAAGCTTGCGGCAAAGCACGGCAGATTCCCGGGGGCGACGGGCCTCAAGCAGCTCTTCAATCCGCGGCAAACCTTGGACGATATCTCCGGTTTTAGCCCGTTCAAACACCAACTGGGCAAGGGTGTCTCCCCGAAGTACCAGGTCGCCATCGCGCACATGCAGGATTGAATCCGGGGAAACCATGTAGGGACGGCCCACCCGCAGAACGAGGGTTTCACCATCAATGGAGTCCACTTGGCCACTGTGGGGGGCTGGCACCCCAGGGGCCAGGTCCTCACCCTCCACCACCCGCTGGCCAGACACCACGCTGGAGCCAGCTTGGCCCAGGGCAATGCTGATGGTGTCGGCGGGCCGCTCAACGATCAACCGCCGAATCGGCTCCCCTTCCACTGAATCAGGCAGCTGAACCACCCCATCTCCATCGGCCTTGCAAAGGATTTGCACGGTGGCCACCACATCGCCACGCTTGATGTTGTCTCCATCGGCCACCTTCACTTCTGTGTGGGTGGAACCATGGCTGGCATCGGAAAGAGTGTCACGACGCACCAGGTGGGACTCAAGGATCACCAACTGCAAGCGCTCAATTGTTTTGGCTCGCTTATCAGGCACCGCTTCCACATCCACAGTCATCTGGGGGGTGGTGTCGAAGGTTTCCAACATCAGCTGGGTACGTAGCAGCTCCACCCCTTCCACCGACTTAACCAACTCACCATCCTTGAAGGTGAGCCGCTGAACGGCCTTTAAGCCCATAGAAGGACCATTGCTCTGCTTTACAGAACCCAATTCAGGCAAATGGGCCTCATCGGGAATGCTGTATTCCTCCACAGGGCGCAACAACAGAGCCCCTCCTTCGGGAGTATCAACAGACTCCACAAACTGCATGCCCTCAGCCACCAGACCCGGGGCAATCTCTTCGCCTGGATTAACCATCTTGCCATCATCGGCATAGCGGGCCAAGACCTTGCTATCTGCAATCAGGTGCAGCTTGCCCGAACGAACAATAATCTCCCTAAGAATGTCATTCTTCTGGGTGACAGTCACGATACCAGCTGTTTGGCTGAAGATGTCTTTAACAACTTCAGTGCCTGCTTCAATCCACTGACCGTCTTCAATCATCAAGAGGGAAATATCCTTATTGATCTCGTGGGTTTCCTGGGGAATCCAGAGAAGGGTGCCACCCTTAGAAACCTCATAGCCATGCTTAGCGGAGCGGGCCTTCTTGATGCCGAGCCCAGGGGCAAAGCGAATCAAGCCTCCGGTTTGGGTGCGGAAGCGATCGTCTGCCAGCTCAGCAATTACCTCACCATTGGCAATTTTGGTGCCAGGCTCAGTGCGAAGCAGATAGCGAATATTATCCTTGCCCTCCAAGTGCCAAATTTGGCCACTGTGGGTGGTAGTAGGTACTAATTTGCAGTCTTTAAGGGTGAGACTGGAGGTAACAATTTCCACCTCACGGGAATCCCCTTGGGACTCCCTTAGCCGCACATTGCCGCCGTACTCGCTAATCTGGCGGCTCTCTGCCAGCACATCCCCTTGCTTGACAGCGGTTTGCCCCTTAACCACCGGGAAAGCATTGGGGGGCAGGTTATAAACATCTCCGCTAAACACCCAAAGGCGCCCTAAGCGCTGGGCCTTAAGGGTGATATTGCCCTGGCGATCGGGCACCTCCCGGGGCTGAATCACATCCTCGTAACGCACCTGGCCAGCGAGGTCACAGATCACGTCTTTGGTGGCTTTTTCAACGCTCTTCTTAACTGCAGCACCCGTGGAAATCTGGGCGAGCACAGTGTCATTGGGCACGCTGGCGCCATCGGCCACAAAAAGAATCGAGCCAGTGGTGATATCAAGCTTCTGAACTCGGCCCTTACCGGTGGGTTTCACATTCAGGGTGAAATCCACCTCGGCCAACTGGGCTTCAACCCCATGGGGGGTGCGGTGGGAACGCACCTTGGCGCGGGCATCAAATTCGATCACCCCCGCCATAAGCGAGCGAACCACGCCGGTTTCTGCCGTACTCACCCCACCGGTGTGGAAGGTACGCATGGTGAGCTGGGTGCCCGGTTCACCGATGGATTGGGCGGCGATAATGCCAACTGCCTCTCCCAGGTCAACCAGTTCGTTGTAAGCAAGGGCCCAGCCATAGCATTTGCGGCATACGGAACGGGCCGCTTCACAGGTGAGCGGTGAACGCACCCATGCCTCTTTAACCCCAGCCTTTTCGACCTTGCGACTCAATTCCGGACTAATTTCGGTGTCACGCTCTGCCAGAACTTCACCATCGGCAGCAACAATTGGTTCAGCGGCCAAGCGACCGACAAGCTTGGCGTAAAAGCGGCCATTGTCATCGGCGCTAACAAGGATGCTGCGGATCGTGCCACAATCGTCCTCGCGCACAATCACATCCTGGGCCACATCCACCAGGCGGCGGGTTAGATAACCGGAGTCAGCTGTACGTAGGGCGGTATCAACCAAGCCCTTGCGGGCACCGTAGGAGGAGATGACGTATTCAGTAACTGTTAATCCCTCCCGGAAGTTGGTACGGATCGGCAGGTCAATGATTTCCCCTTGGGGGTTAGCCATCAGGCCGCGCATGCCCACCAGCTGCCGCACCTGGGACATATTCCCCCGGGCGCCAGAGTTAGCCATCATCCAAACGGAATTCAGCGGATCGTTCTCATTAAAATTACGACGAACGGATTGAACAAGCCTTTCATTGGTTTCTGTCCATGTATCAATAACCTTGGTGTGACGTTCCACCTCGGTGATTTCCCCGAGTCGATAACGCTCTTCGGTTTGGGTGATCTGATCCTCAGCCTCCTGCAGCAGGATGGGCTTGTCGTCTGGCACCCGCAGGTCATTCACCGAGATCGACACAGCGGCCTGGGTGGCATAGCGGAAGCCCAGATCTTTGAGGTCATCGGCCATGGCAGCAGTGGCTGCAGTGCCGTGGTGTTTGTAGGCCCAGCCCACCAGACCCCGAAGCTGCTTCTTATCGATAATTCGATTGCGGAAGGGGGGGGGCGTCCGGGACGGTTCCAGGCTGGCGTGCAGTTCCGCCGCGGCAAGCGCTGCCGCTTCAGCGGCCTTTGCGGCCTTCGACTTACTGGAGGACTTGCGGGCAGGCTTGGAGGAACTGGTCATGGCCGATGCAGGGGAGGAGGAGAGGTTGAAAACAGTTGGGCTGAGGAACTCTTAACTCACCGTGCCGCCACGGCATCAATGATCGTGCGGTTCATCACGACCCGGCCAGTGGTGGTAAGCAAATAACGGCTGATCAAAGCACCGTCCCCATCAAGGCGATCGCGGCGGAACTTCCACTGCTCAATCCGGGTGCCATCGCTGAGGGTCTCACTCTTGATCGGCTCAAGGGAATCGTCATCGTCGTCTACCTCACCGCTGAAACGCACCCAAATCCAATCGTGGAGCTTGAGACGTTTCTCCTCATGGGCACTGCAAACATCACTGAGGCTGGCATAGGTGCGGCTGCGATCACCAAACTCCGGCTGGGCATTTTCCTTGCGCACGGCGGTGAGGTAGTAGGCACCAAGCACCATGTCCTGGGAAGGGGTGATGATGGGCTCACCGGTGGCGGGGGAAAGAATGTTGTTGCTGGCAAGCATCAACATTCGGGCTTCGGTTTGGGCTTCTAGGGCCAGGGGCACGTGGACGGCCATCTGGTCACCGTCAAAGTCGGCGTTGAAGGCAGGACACACCAGCGGATGCAACTGGATGGCACGGCCGTCCACCAACTTGGGCTCAAAGGCCTGAATGCCTAAACGGTGCAAGGTGGGGGCCCGGTTCAAGAGGATCGGATGACCATCAATCACCTCTTGAAGTACCTGCATCACCTCATCATCGGCCCGTTGAATCAGCTTCTTAGCTGCCTTGATGTTGTTAACAATATTCTGGCGAATCAGGCGATGGATCACAAAGGGCTGGAATAGCTCAATGGCCATCTCTTTAGGAAGACCGCACTGGTGCATCTTCAGATTCGGACCGACCACAATCACAGAACGGCCGGAGTAATCAACACGCTTGCCCAGCAGGTTCTGACGGAAGCGCCCCTGCTTACCCTCAATGATGTCGCTGAGCGACTTGAGCGGACGGTTATTGGCTCCCACCACGGTGCGACCGCGGCGGCCGTTGTCGATCAGCGCATCAACGGCCTCCTGCAACATCCGCTTTTCATTGCGGACGATAATTTCAGGGGCGAGGATCTCCTGCAGACGCGCCAGGCGGTTGTTGCGGTTGATAACCCGTCGATATAGATCATTAAGATCAGAGGTGGCAAATCGTCCCCCATCCAGCTGCACCATCGGGCGCAGGTCAGGGGGAATCACGGGAATGGCGTCTAGCACCATCCATTCCGGCCGGGCATCGGTGGCAATGAAATTGTCAATCACCCGCAGGCGCTTGATCAACTTGGCCCGCTTTTGCCCTTTACTGCCGCTGATCTCCTCACGCAATTGCTCGGCAATTTCCGTGAGGTTTAGATCTTCCAACAGACGCTTTAGGGCCTCGGCACCGATGCCCACTTCAGGCTCATTCTCAATTTCTGAATCTTCGGCAAAGATCTCGTCTTCAATCTCCAGCCACTCATCTTCAGTGAGTAGCTGCTTATACTTCAAGCCCTTGTGATCACCGGGCTCTAGCACTACATAACAGTTAAAATAAACAATCTGCTCCACATCACGCAGGGGCATATCCAGAAGGATAGCCACATAGCTGGGAATGCCCTTCAGGTACCACACATGGGAAACAGGGGCGGCGAGCTTGATGAAACCCATGCGGTGGCGCCGCACCCGGCTTTCGGTGACCTCTACGCCACAGCGCTCGCAAACAATGCCCCTGTGGCGCACCCGTTTGTACTTACCGCAATGGCATTCCCAGTCCTTAGAAGGTCCGAAGATCTTCTCGCAGAACAGCCCGTCCATTTCGGGCTTGAGGGTGCGGTAGTTAATCGTTTCCGGCTTGGTCACCTCGCCCACCACCTGCCCATTGGGCAGGGTGCGCTGGCCCCACTGCATGATCCGCTCGGGGGAGGCCAGCGTGATCTTGACGTAGTCGAAATGGCTCTCGGTACGGGTGTTGCTGTTGGTCATGGCCGGGGGGCGAAGGGGGCGCTAAATGTCAAACGAAACGTCATTGGGTGGGGGGCAGAAGGGCGGCTGGGCCGCCCTTCTGCCCCTCAGTCCTCGTCGTAATCAGCGACGCCAAGGGATTCGTAGGTGGGCCTGCTTGGGGTGCTGCGGCGGGGATTCACGTCCTGCATGAGATCCACTTCCACTCCCTCATCGGTGTAGACAGCAATGTCTAGGCCTAGGGATTGAAGCTCGCGCATCAACACCTTGAAGGATTCAGGGGTACCCGGCCGGGGGATCGGCTTGCCCTTAACAATGGCGTTTAGGGCCTCATTGCGGCCCTGCATATCGTCTGATTTGACGGTTAGCAGTTCCTGCAGGGTGTAGGCGGCGCCATAGGCCTCCAGGGCCCACACTTCCATTTCGCCAAGCCGTTGGCCGCCCTGCTGGGCCTTGCCGCCGAGGGGCTGCTGGGTAACCAGGGAGTAGGGGCCGGTGGAGCGGGCGTGGATTTTGTCATCCACAAGGTGAACCAGCTTGAGAATGTAGGCACGGCCCACGGTTACAGGCTGATCAAAAGGTTCGCCGCTGCGGCCATCAATCAGCTGGATCTTGCCGGGGTTATCTGGGTTGTAGACCCATTCCTTGCCGGGCTGCTTGCGGGCTTCCTCCAGGTACATCTGCACGGTGCGATTAGAGATCTCCGCCCCGTGCATTTCATCAAAGGGCACCACCTTGAAACGGGAGTCGAGGTTGTCGGCAGCCCAGCCCATCAAGCATTCGAACACCTGGCCCACATTCATCCGTGAGGGCACGCCCAAGGGATTGAGCACGATGTCTACCGGGGTGCCATCCGGCAGGTAAGGCATGTCTTCCAGGGGAAGGATGCGGCTAATGATCCCTTTGTTGCCGTGGCGGCCAGCCATTTTGTCGCCCACCTGGATCTTGCGGCGCTGGGCCACGTAGACCCGCACCACCATGTTTGCCCCAGGGGGCAGCTCATCGCCCTGCTCGCGGGTATAGATGCGCACATCCACCACCCGACCCCGTTCGGTGTTAGGTACCCGCAGGGAGTTATCGCGCACGTCGCGGGCCTTTTCGCCAAAGATGGCGCGTAGCAACTTCTCTTCGGGGGGCTGATCAGATTCACCCTTGGGGGTCACCTTGCCCACCAGGATGTCGCCTGATTCAACGAATGCACCGATGCGGATGATGCCCATCTCATCAAGGCTGCCGAGACTATCCTCGGCAACATTGGGGATTTCCCTGGTGATTTCCTCGGGACCAAGCTTGGTCTGACGGGCTTCAATCTCATACTTCTCGATGTGCACCGAGGTGTAGAGGTCGTCGCGCACCAGCCGCTGGCTCACCAAGATGGCGTCTTCGTAGTTGTAGCCCTCCCAAGGCATGTAAGCGACTAGCACGTTCTGGCCCAGGGCGATCTCCCCGCCTTCACAGGCGGAGCCGTTGGCTAGCACCTGGCCAGCGATCACCTGATCCCCTTGGCGCACGATCGGGCGTTGGTTGAGGCAGGTGTCCTGGTTGGAGCGCTGGTACTTCTGCAACAGGTGGTAGTGGTCGTTGCCCTGGTCATCACGAATGATGATTTGGGTGGCGTCCACAAACACCACTTCACCATTGACGCGGGTGATCGGCACCATGCCCGAGTCGCGGGCCACCTGGCTTTCAAGGCCAGTACCCACCAGGGGGCGCTCAGGCCGCAGCAGGGGCACCGCCTGCCGTTGCATGTTCGAGCCCATCAGGGCGCGGTTGGCGTCGTCATGCTCCAGGAAGGGAATCAAGGATGTGGCCACCGAGATCACCTGCACCGGGGACAGCTGTACGTAATCCACCTGGTTGGGTGGCACGGTTTCAAAGTCCTGGCGATAACGCACGGGCACTAGATCGGCAGTGATCAAGCCGTTGGCATCGGTGGCCACGTCACCGGGGGCAACGCGGCATTCATCCTCCAAATCTGCAGACAGATAAATCGGATCCCCGCTCTTGATCACATGGCCGTTCTCCACCCGCCAGAAGGGAGTTTCAATAAAGCCGTATTGATTAACCCGGGCATGGGTGGCCAGGGAACCGATCAAGCCAGCATTGGGGCCTTCCGGAGTTTCGATCGGACAGATGCGGCCGTAGTGGGAAGGGTGAATATCGCGGACGGCGAATCCAGCCCGCTCCCGGGTAAGACCCCCCGGGCCGAGGGCACTGATCCGGCGCTTGTGGGTGAGCTCCGCCAGGGGGTTGGTTTGGTCCATGAACTGGCTCAGCTGGCTGGAGCCAAAGAACTCCTTGATGGCCGCCACCAGGGGCTTGGGGTTCACCAGCTGGGCAGGGGTGAGGGAATCGGTTTCCCCCACGGTCATCCTTTCTTTAATGATCCGCTCGAGGCGGTTTAACCCAACCCGCACTTGGTTCTGCAGCAATTCACCAACGGAGCGGACCCGACGGTTGCCCAGGTGATCAATGTCATCGAGGGAGGCACCGCCCACATCGAGTTCAAGGTTGATCAGATAATCAATGGTGGAAAGCACATCCTCAGGGGTGAGGGTGCGCACTGAATCGGGAATAGTAAGGCGCAGTTTCTTATTGATCTTGTAACGACCCACCCGTCCCAGGTCGTAGCGCTTGGGATCAAAGAAACGGCTGTGCAGCAGCTGCTGGCCACCACTCACTGAGGGGGGTTCCCCGGGTCGCAATTTCTTATAAAGCTCAAGCAATGCCTGATCTTCTGAGCTGATTCCTTCCTCGTTGGCCGCCTCGATTGATTTGCGGTAGTACTCGGGGTGCCGCAATTTATCAAGCACATCGTTATCCGACAGGCCGATGGCCCGCATCAAGACGTGGGCATTGATCTTGCGGGTCTTATCGACTCGCACATGCAACAAGTCATTCTTATCTGTTTCAAACTTTAGCCAAGCCCCCCGGTTAGGGATCATGCTGGCATTAAAAGTTTTACGACCATTCTTATCCTGCTCATCCTTGAAATAAACCCCTGGGCTACGCACAATCTGATTAACAATTACGCGCTCGGCGCCATTGATAATGAAGGTGCCCCGTTCGGTCATCAGGGGAAGTTCGCCGATGAAAACTTCCTGCTCTTTAATTTCGCCAGTTTCTTTATTGACCAGGCGGCAGGTCACATACATCTGCGAAGCGAAGGTGGCATCGCGACGCTTTGCCTCTTCCACATCGTGGCGGGGCCGCTTGAGGCGATACTCAGTGCCAACAAAGTGGAGCTCCAGCTTGCCGGTGTAGTCGGTGATGGGCGAGAAGCTATCTAGCTCTTCGATCAAGCCCTTTTCTAGAAACCACTTAAAGCTCCCCCGCTGCACCTCCACCAAATCGGGAAGGTAGGTAGCGGTCTTGGCGACCTGAATCGCGCTGCTCATGCGGAGACCTGCAGAACGGAAGGGAGGAATGAAACGTCAGCCGGGGCCACAGCCACCAACCATGCCAAAATCGCCAAGGCAACGGCCGCCTCCCACGGAATGGAAGGCGGCCAGCGTCAGGGCTTGCTCAAGGGATGGAGGGCAGATGAACCGTCGGCAACAAAGCCCGCTGAATCGAGGGGCACTTCAGCCATTGATCCTGCTTGATGATCGCTCGCAGCTTGTGCGGCGAACGCCAAGGGAATCTCAAGCCAATAGCTGATCTTACCCAAAGACACCCACCCTTTGTCAAGGAAGTTATCCGGGCGGAAGCGGAAGTCGAAAAAGTTTCGCCGCATTGGCGCTGGTTTGGCGGCAAACCTGCTCCAGGGACTCCTGGCGCAAGGCGGCCACCCGCTCAGCCACATGCAGCACCATCGCCGGTTCGTTGCGCTTGCCCCGGCGGGGTACCGGGGAGAGGAAGGGGCAATCGGTTTCCACTAGGTAGCGGTCGGCCGGCACCTGCTGGGCACAGACATGGGTGTCACTGGCCTTGGGGAAGGTGACCGTGCCGCTGAAGCTAATGAAAAGACCAAATTCCAGGAAAGCCTCCATCTCCCCAGGGGTACCCCCCCAGCAATGCATCACCCCCTGGATCCAATGTCCCCCCTGGCGCCGCTGCTCCAGCAACTTGAGCATCGGCTCAGCCGCATCGCGGCAATGGATGATCACGGGCAGCTGCAACTCTTCGGCCAGGTTGAGCTGGGGAATGAGCATGCTGAGCTGCTCCTCCAAATTGGTGGCCCGATAGAGATCGAGACCTAATTCACCTACGGCCACTACCCGATCATCAGCCTGGGCCGCCTGGCGCAACCCATCCGCAGTGGCGGCGTCCCAATGCTCGCAATCGAGGGGATGCACTCCCACCGCGTAGCGCAACTCAGGGAAACGATCGGCCAGGGCTCTGATCCCAGGGATTTCCGCCGGTTCCACACAGGCATGCAGCAGGGCCTTGACCCCAGCCTGGCGCCAGCGGTTGGCCACCACCTCCAGGTCGTCGTCAAACTGACGAAAAACCAGGTGACAGTGGCTATCCACCAGGGGAAAAGACGGGATCAAGCCAAGCTCTGCCGTGCCCATGCCAACAAAAAAGGGGCCTGAGGCCCCCAAAGGAGAAAACCAGTCTGGCCGACTCAGGCCTTGGCCGTTGCCGCTTCAGCCGCTGCGGGCTCGATCACTTTCTTAACGGCAATGCTGAGCCGTGACTTCTGATGGGCACCGGTGTTGCGGTGGATCACACCCACCTTTACCGCCTTATCGATCTTGCTAAATGCCTCGCTCATGGAGGTTTGGACAGCTGCCTTTGCTTCGGTGCCAGGCTTGCTGCCGTAGGCATCACAGGCGGTGAAGCAGCGCTTCATCAATGTGCGCAGGGCTGACTTGTAGGTGCGGTTCTGCAGCCTGTTGCGTTCAGCAATCTGGATGCGCTTCTCAGCAGATTTGTTATTCGCCACAGGGGGGTCTCGACGCAGAACGGCAAACGAAGATCCTAACTCCCCATGCGCCCATCCCCCAGGCGGTAGTTTCAAATCCCCCCTGGTAATCCCCGCTTCCATGCTGCTGAAGCTGCTCACCGACCCCAAGGCTGCCGCCGAACGGATTGATCAGATCGAGGCACGCACCACTGGCGCAGCCATGGATCAGGCCCGGGCCACCGTGGACGAAGTACTCGATGGGGTGCGGCTTCGCGGCGATGACGCCCTGCGGGAATTCACCGCCAAATTTGACCGGGTGGACCTGGGGCAGCTCCGCGTTCCCAAAGAAGCAATTGATGCCGCCTGGGAGCTGGCAAGCCCAGAGTTGAAAGATGCCCTGGCCTTGGCCTATCGCCGCATCAGCAGCTTCCACCGGGAGCAAATCCCCAGGGATCTAAGCCTTACAGGGCCCCACGGGGAGCGGCTGGGGCGGCGGTGGCGGCCGGTGGAACGGGCCGGCCTCTACGTGCCCGGCGGCCGGGCGGCATACCCCAGCACCGTGTTGATGAACGCCGTGCCGGCCCAGGTGGCCGGGGTAAAGCGGCTCGTGATGGTGACCCCCCCCGGCCCCGACGGCCAAGTGAACCCCGCAGTGCTGGCCGCCGCCCGGGTGGCCGGCATCGATGAGATCTACCGGGTGGGAGGGGCCCAGGCCATCGGCGCCCTGGCCTGGGGGACGGAATCAATTCCCCGGGTGGATGTGATCAGTGGTCCGGGCAACCTCTATGTGACCTTGGCAAAAAAAGCTGTTTATGGGCGCGTGGGCATCGACTCCCTGGCGGGCCCCAGCGAAGTGCTGGTAATCGCCGATGACAGTGCCGACGCCCAGCTGGTGGCCGCTGATCTGCTGGCCCAGGCGGAACACGATCCCCTGGCCGCAGCGATCCTGCTTACCACCAGCCGCCGCCTGGCCACCGCCGTGCCCCTGGCCGTGGAGCAGCAACTGCTCTCCCACCCGCGCCGCGAGGTGACGGCGGCTTCGATCCGGGACTGGGGCCTGGTGGTGCTCTGCGCCAGCCTCGAGGAGGCCGCAGAACTATCCGATCGCTTTGCCCCGGAACACCTGGAATTACAGGTGCGGGATCCGGAAACCCTGGCGGAAAAGATCCAACAGGCAGGGGCGATTTTCCTGGGGGTGCACAGCCCTGAAGCCGCTGGCGACTACTTGGCCGGCCCAAACCACACCTTGCCCACCTCAGGCACCGCCCGCTTCAGCGGCGCCCTCAGCGTTGAAACCTTTATGAGGCACACCAGCCTGATCCAGTTCAACCGGGAGGCCCTGGAAGCCACCGGTGCCGCAATCATGACCTTGGCCGCCAGCGAGGGACTACATAGTCACAGGGAATCGGTGCGGCTAAGACTGGAGGGCCCTTAGGCCTTCACCAAGTCCCGCACCACTGGCTGGTCAGCAACAATTTCACCCACCAGCACCTGATCAGCAAGGTTCACAAACAGGCCGTTCTCCAGCACCCCTGGAATGTTGTTGAGCTTGGCCTCCAGGCCCCCAGGGTCGCTAATGCCGCCGCCAAAGCGCACATCAAGCACCAGGTTGCCCTGGTCGGTGACCACCGGACCGGCCTTGCGTAGCGCCATCCTCAATTCAGCGGCGCCCCCTAGGGCAAGCAATTCAGCCTGCACCTGGCGCCAGGCGCCGGGCAGCACCTCCACGGGCAACAGGAATTCCAGGTTCAGGCGCTCCACCAACTTGCTGCTGTCCACCACCACCACAAAACGATCGGCGCGGCGAGCCACCAGTTTTTCCTGCACGTGACAGGCGCCGCCCCCCTTGATCAACTGAAAACCAGGGTCCACCTCATCGGCCCCATCAATGGCCAGGTCAATGCGCTCGATCGCATTGAGAGCCTTCAATGGAATGCCCAGCTCTGCAGCAAGCACCTCCCCCTGAAACGAGGTGGTTACCCCCAAGATGTTTTTAAGCCTGCCGTCGTTGAGGCGGGCCCCCACCTCCTTGATCATCAGGGCCGCCGTGGACCCGGAACCAAGCCCGAGCACCATGCCGTCGCTGATCTGATCAACGGCCGCCAAGGCAACCGCCTGTTTCATACGGTCCTGCAGATCTGCCATGGGGAAATACCAGGTGGCGGGAACCTAGCAATCCATCGGCAGGTCATCCCTCTGCCGCCGGCAGGGGGGCAGGAAGAATCCCCAAGCTCAGTTGTTGATCACCGCGCAGCACCTCCAGGGCCAGGGGTTCCCCAACGGTGGCCCCCTCCACCACCGCCAGCAGGTCAGCGGGGCCATGCACCGGCCGTTGCGCCGCAGCGATAACCAGATCGCCGCGGCGCAGGCCGGCCTCGGCAGCGGGGCTGCTACCTAGCACCTGCTGCACCAGGGCGCCATCGTGTTCAGGGAGCTGGAGTAAGGCATTCGGGTCAGTGTTGTGCTCGCGGGCGATGCGTTCGGTGAGGGGCACCAGCTGCAGACCGAGGTAGGGATGCACCACTGGCTCCCCCACGGCCAACCGTTGGGCCACCCCCCGGGCCAGGTTGATCGGAATCGCAAAACCCAAGCCAGCGCCTGGGCCTGCCCGCACCAGGGTGTTCAAGCCGATCACCTCACCTGCGTCATTTACCAGGGGACCGCCGGAATTGCCGGGGTTGATGGCGGCATCGGTCTGAATTAATTCCAGGCGCTTATCGGTAAACCCAAGGCTGCTGATATTGCGATGCAGGCTGCTAACGATGCCCAGGGTCACCGTGCTGTCGAGGCCATAGGGATTTCCGAGGGCAATGGCCCAATCACCCGGCACCAGGGCAGCGGAATCACCCAACCGTGCCGCCTTCAAACCCTTGGTGTTGGCCGGCAGTCGCACCACCGCCAGGTCGGTGATCGGATCACTGCCCACCACCTGGCCGTCTAATTGGCGGCCATCCGCCAGGGTCACCTGCACCCGATCCGCCCCCTCCACCACATGGGCATTGGTGAGCACGAGGCCATCGGCGGCGATCACCACCCCAGAGCCCTGGCCGTTCTCCCGGTGGCTGCTGGGTAAATCGCCAAACAATTCCCGCAGCAAAGGATCCTCAAAACCAGGTTCAAAACGCTGGTTAAGCACCTGGCGCTCGGTGTCGATCCGCACCACGGCAGGGGCCACCCGGGCCACCGCCTTGGCCACAAAACCATGGGAAGCCCAAGCGGGCGCCGCCAGCCCCAGGGCCAACACCAGCGCCAACAAAGGGGAAAGAAAAATCATCAGCGAAGCCTAAGCAGCTCAGCTGGCTGGCCTAGGCAGACCGCGCCGTCAGCCTGTTGCCACGGGAAAGCTTCACAGAAACGTTAAAAGAGACCGGAGGCGAAGACTCTCGCCTTAACCTCACCCGAGTCGCTGGAGCTGCGATGGTTGAAGGCCCGCAGGTGTGCCCCCTCTGCCAGGTAAAAATCAATCCCAGCAATGGTGCTGAGCTGGAGGTTCAATTCAGCACTGGTGCCAAGGGCAGTCGCGCCAAGCTTTGGGCCCGGGTCTGTCAATTCGCCCAAGAGCGGGGGGGCTGCATCAATACAAACCCCCAGCTGCGCAGGGAACCAAAAGCCGCTGATTTCTACGGAGAACCACCAGCATTAGAGCTGTGACCCATCGGCAGGGCTGGCTGGGGCCAGGGGAGAGGGTGATCTTCTAAGCTGCTTTATGTGCCCGGCGGGCACCACCATCAGGGGCTGAATCCAGTCGCCGATGGGCAGTCGTTCCCAATGATTCGATTGCAGGGCCGGGCCGGCCCCCCTGGTCCCCCAGCCCCTTGGCCCATCCACAACTGCCTGAGCTCGAATCCCTAGCCCAATCCGTAGCCGAACCCCTTGGCTTTCGGATCCACCATCTACTTCTGCACAGCCATCGGAGTCCCCAAGCTCTGATCGTGGCCTTGCAAAAGCAGGATGGTGCAGATGTAAACCTCGACGACTGCGCCACCTTCAGTGCTGCCTTCGCCGATGCTTTGGATTTGGGGGAGCTGCTACCGGGGGCGTATGTTCTGGAGATCACAAGCCCCGGGGTCGGGGACGTGCTCCAGGACGACAGGGATTTCCGCAGTTTCCGCGGATTTCCGGTGTCTGTGCTCCAGCAGGATGCCAACGGTGATCAGCGGCGGAGGGAAGGATCCCTGCTCCGCCGCGACGACGAAGCCGTGGAGATAAATCTGCGCGGCCGAGTCGTGCGGATTCCGCGCTCAGCCGTGCTTGAGGTCCGCCTCACCTCCCCAGAGGGCTGACCCCCGCCCCCCCCTGTCCCTCCCGTCCTCCAGCAGAAGGTTCGTTTATGGCACTCGTGATGCTTCCGGGCTTATCAGCCCTAATCGAAGACATCAGCGAGGAGAAAAAGCTCCCCCCGAATGTGGTGGAGGCCGCTCTCCGGGAAGCGCTGCTCAAGGGCTACGAGCGCTATCGCCGCACGCTCTACCTCGGCATAAGTGAAGACCCTTTCGACGAAGAATATTTCAGCAATTTTGATGTGGCCCTAGACCTCGACGAAGAGGGCTTCCGGGTGCTGGCCAGCAAAATCATTGTGGATGAGGTGGAAAGCGAAGACCACCAGATTGCCTATGAGGAAGTGCAACAGGTAACCGATGATGCCCAACTGGGTGACACGGTCGTGCTTGATGTAACACCGGAAAAAGATGATTTTGGCCGCATGGCCGCAGCCCAAACCAAACAGGTGCTGGCCCAGAAGCTGCGGGACCAGCAGCGCCGAATGATCCAGGAGGAATTCGCCGACCTCGAGGATCCTGTCTTAACCGCCCGGGTGATCCGCTTTGAGCGCCAGTCTGTGATCATGGCGGTGAGCTCTGGCCTAGGTAGGCCTGAGGTGGAAGCAGAATTACCCCGCCGCGACCAACTACCAAACGACAATTACCGGGCGAACGCCACCTTCAAGGTGTTCCTCAAGGAGGTGTCTGAGATTGCCCGCCGGGGCCCCCAGCTATTTGTTTCCCGGGCCAACGCCGGCCTCGTGGTTTATCTGTTTGAAAACGAGGTGCCGGAGATCCAGGAAGGTTCCGTGCGAATTGTGGCCGTGGCCAGGGAAGCAAATCCCCCATCCCGGGCGGTGGGGCCCCGCACCAAAGTGGCTGTAGATAGTGTTGAGCGGGAAGTGGATCCAGTGGGCGCCTGCATCGGAGCCAGGGGTTCGCGGATTCAGCAGGTGGTAAATGAATTGCGGGGCGAGAAAATTGATGTGATCCGCTGGTCCCCAGACCCTGGTCAATACCTGGCCAACTCGCTCAGCCCCGCCCGGGTGGAACTGGTGCGACTTGTGGATCCAGAGGGCCACCATGCCCACGTGCTGGTGCCGCCTGATCAACTAAGCCTTGCCATCGGCCGCGAGGGCCAAAATGTGCGGCTGGCAGCCCGGCTAACCGGCTGGAAGATTGATATCAAGAACGCTGCCGAGTACGACCAGGTGGCAGAAGATGAAAAGGTGGCTGAACTCATCGAACTGCGCCAGGAAGATGAACGCCTCCAAGGGGAGGCGGAGGCCCGCCTAGCGGCCGAGCAAGCCACCCGAGCCGAGGAAGATGCTCGCCTGCGCGAGCTCTACCCGATTGAGGAAGACGAACCTGGCTACGGGCAAGAGGACAGCTACGAAAACGAGGCCTATGCCCCCACTGGTGAGTCAGAGCCCGTAGAAGAAGTTGTGGAAACGGAATCAGAAGCCCCCATGGAGGAGCCGGAAACGGCTCCTGAGGCCCGGTGAGCCCCGGCCCCACCCTGCGGCGCTGTGTGGCCTGCCGGGAGTTGCTGGATCGCCAGCTGCTCCTGCGGGTCATCAGGTTGCCAGGGGCCCAAGGGATTGTGCTGGACCAGGGCATGGGCCGATCGGCCTACCTCTGTCCCCAGCAAAGTTGCCTAGAGGAGGCACGCAAACGGCGAAAGTTACAAAGGGCCCTTCGGGTGCCGGTAGCTGACGCCATTTACGAACACCTGGCCGAACGGCTGGGTCTGGGGGGGTAAGAGCCTCTCAGGCAAGATGAATACCATCCCGTCCCTGTGACGGGCACGGAGGCACAAAGTGCCCCGTCCACTGGAGACCTGCATGACGAGCGGCGGCAAAGTCCGGATTTATGAGCTGTCCCGAGACCTCGGTCTCGATAATCGCGACGTGCTGGACGCTGCTGAGAAGCTGTCGATCGCGGCCAAGAGCCACAGCAGCTCCATCAGCGACTCAGAGGCGAGCAAAATCCGCTCTCTCCTGCAGGCAAAGGGCGGCTCTGCCCCGGCCCGGGCCCCGGAGGCGGCAGGCGTGAAAATTCTTACCGTGAAAAAAGCGGCACCCGCAGCGGCACTCCCCGTCACCCAACCCAGCACCCCTAGGCCCCCGGCAGCACCCACGGCCCCAGCTCCGGCCAAGCCAGTCGCCCCTAAGCCTGAGGTGGTCAAACCAGCCGCTCCAGTCGCGGCAACCCCAAGCCCAGCCCCTCCAGGGGCAACCTCAGCGGTGAGCAGCCCGCCGCCACGGCCAGTGCCCATGCGGCCCCCCGCCGGCCCCGCCGCCGCCAAACCCCCAGCCGGGCCAGCAAAACCAACAATCATTGCTAAGCCACCAGTGGTGGCCAAACCAGCAGAGCCGGCCCAACCGGCTGTGCCAGCCAAGCCGGCAATAGTTGCCAAACCAGCTGTTGCTGCCAAACCGGTGGTGGTGGCCAAACCAGCGGTGATCGCCAAACCAGTGGCAGTGGCTAAGCCGGTGGTGGTTGCGAAGCCGGCGGTCATTGCGAAGCCGGTGGTCATTGCGAAGCCGGTGGTCATTGCGAAGCCGGCGGTCATTGCTAAGCCAGTGGTGGTCGCCAAGCCAGTGGTGGTAACAAAACCTGCCACCCCTGCCCGACCGGAGGTGGTGGCGAAACCTGCCCCCCTGGGCAAACCCGCAACGCCCCCCGCCGGGCCGGCGAGCCGCAAACCCGTGGTGCCACCACCTCCGCGCCCGGCCGCGCCCCAGCCCATGCGCGCCCCCCAGCCTGGCAAGCCTCAACCCACGGCAGGGCGACCCGCCGGCGGCCAACAACTCATGGGTCGGGCCCCGGCCCCAGCCCCGCGGGGGGGAGACCAGAACCGTCCAGCGGTGCCGATGCGGCCCCCCACCCCCCAACGGCCGGCGCCCCAACGGGCCGGTGCCCCTGCCGCCCCCCAGCGCCCCGGCGCCCCGGTGAACCGTGCCGGAGCTCCGGCCCAACCGCGCCGCGGCGAACCCGATGGCAGGCCCCCGGCCTCATCCCTGGAACTAGTTGGGAAACCAATCCGCCGCGACCCTGCGGCCCCCCCCACCAGGCCAGGCCAGGCGGGAAGGCCCGCCGCCCCTGGCGCCATGCGCAAACCGGTGGCCCCTGGGGAGTTGATGCAGCTCCAGAAACCTGGTGCCCGGGGACCAGCCCCGGAAGGCCCGCGCCGGCCCCCCACCAGACCCGGAGCTGATGCCCCCCGCAAACCGGGGGATCCGGTGCGGCCCGCCGCCCCAACGGCCCCCAATGCCCCCAAACGCCCAGGTTTCCGCCCAGCGGCGGCCCCTGGCTCCGCCGCTGGGCGCCCCCGGCGTCCCGACTGGGATGACAGCGCCAAGCTGGAGGCCCTGCGCAGCAAATCGCCGCAGAAGCAGCGCCAGAAGGTGCACATCATTGGCGAAAATGATGATTCGCTAACCGCTGAAACCAGCGGCTACGCCGGCGAACAGGAAGCCTTCATCCTCCAAGCGAGCCTGGCGCGGCCAAGCAAGCCAAGGGCAGTGCCCGGCAGCGCCGGTGCCAAGCCGGTGGCCATGCGCCGGCGCAAAAAGGAAACCACCCGTCAAAGGCAACGGCGCCGGGCGATGGAGCTGCGAGCCGCCCGCGATGCCAAGCAGGTGCGTCCAGAAATGCTTGTGATTCCAGAGGGCAACCTCACGGTGCAAGAGCTGGCAGACATGCTCAGCGTTGAGAGCTCAGAAATCATCAAATCCCTGTTCTTCAAGGGGATCATCGCCACCGTCACCCAAACCCTCGACCTCTCAACCATCGAGACGGTGTCCCAGGAATTTGGTGTGCCGGTACTCCAGGACGACGTGGAGGAGGCGGCCAAGAAGACCGTTGAAATGATTGAGGCCAGTGACCTCGAGCACCTGATCCGGCGGCCCCCTGTGGTCACTGTTATGGGCCACGTGGACCACGGCAAAACCAGCCTGCTGGATGCAATCCGTAAAACCCGTGTGGCGGCTGGCGAAGCCGGTGGGATTACCCAACACATCGGTGCTTACCAGGTGGATGTTCCCCACGGCGACGAAATCCGCAAGGTCACTTTCCTAGACACCCCAGGCCACGAAGCCTTCACTGCCATGCGCGCCCGGGGCACCAAGGTCACCGACGTGGCTGTACTCGTGGTGGCCGCCGATGACGGCGTTCGTCCCCAGACCCTAGAGGCGATCAGCCACGCCCGCGCCGCTGAGGTGCCGATCGTGGTGGCGATCAACAAGGTGGATAAGGAAGGCGCCCAGATTGACCGCGTTAAGCAGGAGCTCTCTGACCGCAACCTGCTATCGGAGGACTGGGGCGGCGACACCGTAATGGTGCCGGTGAGCGCCCTCAGGGGCCAGGGGATCGACACCTTGCTGGAAATGATCCTGCTTGTAACCGAGGTGGAAGACCTCAAGGCCAACCCCGACCGGATGGCCAAGGGCACGGTGATTGAAGCCCACCTGGACAAGGCAAAGGGGCCAGTGGCCACCCTGCTGATCCAAAACGGCACCCTGCGGGCTGGGGATGTGGTGGCAGCGGGTCCGGTGCTCGGCAAGGTGAAGGCGATGGTGGACGACACCGGCCACCGGGTCAAACAAGCGGGCCCCTCCACCGCCGTGGAGGTGTTGGGCTTCAGCGAAGTACCAGCGGCCGGCGATGAATTTGAGGTCTACCCAGACGAGAAAGCGGCTCGGGCCGTGGTGGGCGATCGGGCCACCGAGGCCCGGGCCAGCCGCCTAGCCCAACAGATGGCCTCCCGGCGGGTGTCGCTCACCTCGATGTCTGGCCAAGCCAGTGAAGGGGAACTCAAGGAACTTAACCTCATCCTTAAGGCTGATGTACAGGGCAGCCTGGAGGCAATTCTTGGGGCCCTTGAACAACTGCCCCAGGGCGAAGTTCAGGTGCGGGTGTTGCTATCTGCCCCAGGTGAAATTACCGAAACCGACGTGGATCTTGCCTCTGCATCGGGGGCAGTAATCGTGGGCTTCAACACCTCATTGGCCTCCGGTGCCAAACGGGCCGCCGAAATCGCCGGCATCGATGTGCGCGACTACGACGTGATCTACAAGCTGCTGGAAGATATCCAAATGGCCATGGAAGGTCTGCTGGAGCCAGAGCTGGTGGAACAAGCACTCGGAGAGGCCGAAGTGCGCGCCGTGTTCAGCATTGGCAAGAGTGCTGTGGCTGGTTGCTATGTGACCAGCGGCAGCCTCACCCGCAATTGCAAGTTCCGGTTGTATCGGGGCAAGCAGAAGCTCTATTCCGGCGATCTTGATTCGCTCAAGCGGATGAAGAACGACGTTAAAGAGGTGAACACCGGCTTCGAATGCGGCATCGGCTGCGATCGCTTTGCCGATTGGCAAGAAGGGGACCGGATTGAGGCCTACAAACTGGTTACCCAGCGCCGCACCCTGAGCACCTAAATGGTCGATCAGCTGCCGCTGATCAGCCTTGGCCTGCTGCCCCTGGAGCTGCTATTGCTCCAGCTGGTGCTGGCTGGGGCAGACCCTGGCCCAGCCCCCAGGCTGGAGCTGCTACTGCTCTGGGCCCTAGGGGTGCTGCTGCCCCAACTGAGAGGAGCCTTGGTAATGCCCTGGGGTTTAATCAGGCCCCTTCTAGCAATGCTGCAATTACCCCTGTTGCTCTGGCTAGACGGCAGAGCTGGCCTAGCCACTGGTCTCAGCCCTTGGGCGGGCAGCAGCCGGGCCGCCACCCTGCTATGGGCCCTTGCCCTGCTCCTGGCCCTGCAATGGCAACTGCGCTGGGTCCTGGGGTTGATTGCGATCAAACCAGAGCAGCAGGCCCAACAGACCCAGGGCACCAGCCTGGATAGCCAGGTCTTGGAGGGGAACGGAATCGCCGCTGGCGGCCCTCAGCCCCATGGTGGCGCCACCGAGGCCAGCGGAAGCGAACAGGGCCCACCAGAGCGCCCTGCGTAGGCTGCGCCAAGGGGTTCTCGCCTCCAGCAACAACCTTTTCCTCAGGCCTGGGTCTAGGGATGGACGCTCGGCCATGGGGTACGGCAGGGCCGTTCAAGGGGGATGGCGATGCTAATTTGATTTTTACTGCCGGTGTAGCTCAGTGGTAGAGCAACTGATTCGTAATCAGTAGGTCGTCGGTTCAATTCCGATCACCGGCTTAAGGGTTATTTGGCGGAAACCACTACAGCCTGGCAAAGAGATTACATAAGGGACAACCACTTATCTAACGAATAGCAAGCGGCAAGAATAATTGAGTTGATGGGGAGGTGGAACCAAATTCACACAATATAAAAGCAGTTTACGATGACGCAATATGTGATGACACAGGGGGGCCAAAAGGGAGCACCGATTGCAAATCGCGCAATGCGACAATAAATTACCAGAAAACGAATCAAAGGAAAGCGAGTGGATTGAGCCTGGCCAAGAAGAAGCTGAATTCAGGAGGAGATACTAAATAGACACCCAGGCTGCAGTGGCGCAAGAAATGCGCCAAACTCTCACCTGATGACACTTCAGAAACAAAAAAACGGATCAGCCCATCACTTTGGCAGCGCATTCAACAAAAAAACCATGATTAGCAGGTAGCGGGTACACTTCCGCATAGCAATATTAGAATACCATGACGGGATTCCGCAGCACAACAATCACGCCAGCTCAAATTGCTCTATCAAGAGAGATTAACATTGTGATTCTAATAACGCGAGGGCAGACAAGGTGAAGATCGCTCCGGCTGAGTACACCAGGACGAACCGCAAGGCATTGGCAATGGGTATAAGCACCTACGTCATTTGGGGGTTCTTCCCCGCCTTCTTTCAATTACTAAGGCCCACCGGCGCGCTCGAGATCCTGGCCCATCGCATTGTGTGGACAGCTCTGCTGATGGCTGCAATCCTGGTGCTGCAGCGCCGGCTCGGTGAACTATGGACCCTTGGCCGACGCGAATTAACTCTGCTGGCATGTACGACAGCGATGATCGTGACGAATTGGCTGTTGTTCACTGATGCTGTGAACGGCGGCCGAGTTGTGGACTCTGCGCTGGGCTATTTCATCAACCCGCTAGTAAGCGTGGCGTTGGGGGTGCTGATTTTTCGTGAGCGCCCCAATGCAGCACAACGGATAGCGCTAATAATCGCTGTTGTCGCCGTTGCACTGCTATCGACCGGTAGAGACCGCGCTCCATGGGTCGCATTAGGCATCGCATGCTCCTTTGCGCTCTATGGAGCCCTGCACAAGGTAATGAACGTCGATCCGGCACTCAGCGTCACCGTAGAAACTGGGATGGCGACCCCCGTAGCCATCTGTTATCTAGTTGCACTGGAATTGCATGGCTACGGACACTTCAGCAATAACGGCTCCCAGCACATCATCCTGACAGTGGCGGCAGGTCTACTTACGGCAATTACGTTGATGATGTTCGCTGCCGCCGCTCAAGGACTGCCCTTGGTAACAATGGGATTACTGCAGTATATAATGCCAACCCTACAGTTACTCTGGGGTCTATTTATCAACAAAGAAACAATGTCGGCCAGCAGCTGGAGCGGCCTTAGCCTAATTTGGATCGCCCTGATATTATTCAGCGGAGATGCCTTCCTACGCGCAACAAAAGCCTAGAGATTGCTGGCATGATCGAGAAGATCCGCCAATTCTCCCAATGTCGAACAGGAGGCGTATGAATCAAAAGATATATCCTCGCACAAATCCTTCTGAATCGCTACAAATACAAGAGCATTAGACAGACTATCCCAGGTAGGAATATCCGAGGGCCTGGTATCGCGAGAGAGAATAGCATTGCCCAATCGCAATTCACGAGCAATCAGGCTGAACAATGAAATTTCAATGGATGTCATGATTACACCGATCCCAAAATCATAATTTCTATTTCCTCTGGAAACATTAGGACAGTACCAACTGGTTTCTGCGGAAGCTCAAGATAGCGGAGAAGACGTCTCAAAATTTTACCAGACAGAGTCTTTGGCAGGGTATCAAGTAAAACGATTGATCCGGGCGCAGCAAGGTCAGAAACCTTCTGCTTAAGAAGCAAGGTTACATGGGAAAGAAGCTGATACAGATACCCGTCATCATCTAGAAACGAACGATCGCTAAGAACCATAAAGAGTCTCATGTCTGTTAGCTCCATGCCATTCTTAAATTCAACTGCAGCGCATTCCATGATATTTGGAATCGAAAGCAATTGCGACTCAATCTCACCGCTGGCAAGACGGGTACCGCGAACATTGATAATATCATCTGAGCGACCAGAACAAAACAACTTGTTATTCTTTATACTGCCATAGTCATGAAGGCAGTATGACCCCGACGGGAAGTATTTTTTAAATTGATTCTCCCGCTCGCGAGAGATAATATCAATCATAAATCCGGGAACCAAATCCAAAAGTTCAAGAATGCCATCCCTTGAACTAATGTTTGCAAACCATGGGAGGGAACCAATCTCACCCTCGCTAATCCCCGGCGAGTCGTTAAACTGCTTAGCGCAAAGAATACCACCAGTTTCGGTCTGGAAGTATGTGTTGACCACTGCCAAACGACCTTCGGAGAAGAAACCCGAAAACCATTGTTCAGTTGAGGGTGCGAGCATCTCCCCCATAGTCGCTATCGTTTTGAGAGGAAAAGCCAGATCCAGCGGGGACGACATCACACTAATAGATCTCAGGATCCTTACGGTTGTCACAGGTAGATAGAGAATCGTTGGTCGGGCACTAATAAGGATGTCGATTAGCGGTTGAAGAATCGAAAGCCGGGAGGGCTGCTCGACCAAAACAGAGGTTGCTCCATGCAGGAGTGGCGCATAGATGCTGTAGGTATGGCCGTTAATCCAACCAGAAGCGGCGCCACACAGAATCGTTGAGTCTGAGCTGAGGCCGAAGAAATAATGGCTCGTGTAGTGGGCGTACAGCAGGAACCCTGTCGCCCCGTGAACGATACCTTTCGGGAAGCCAGTGGAGCCTGAGGTAAAAAGGGTGAATAAAGCATCACCGGAGTGATAAGTAGCAGCCTGCCGGACCTGGGACACTTCCGTCATCCACAGCTCGTTGTTGAACCACACTTGTTCACAGACAATCCTCAATGTTGCCTGCTGTAGCGTCCGGATCAACTTAACGGCAGCCAAACTAAAATCAGGTGGAGTGATGACAAGGTCTGGCTCAAAAATCTCTAATCTGGCGGCGATTGAATCCGGCGGGAGCGTAGGTATAATTACGGTGTGCTGACAACCAAGAAAGGCCGAGGCCAGCACAAGGGTGGCTGTCTCGATAGTTGGTCCGCCGACCACAGCAAGCTTGCCGCCGGGTGGGAGGTTCAAAATTGTTGCGACAACTCTTACTAGTGCATCCACATCCCCATAGGTGTAAGTGGCTCTATTACCAACAGAATCGAACGTCTTCAGACAAGGCTTTCCCATAGCAAACGATAAGTGCCTGGTGATCAGGTTGCTATAAACATCAATCGAATACTCGGGAAACCAACGGGGCAGGACTGTGTCAACGTCTTGTGCACCCGTTATCGGAACAGATGAGACCTCAAGAGAACCAAAAAGAAGCGCACGCCATTCCTCCCGCTGGGCCTCAGAGATTAAAGAGGACGCGTTCATGCAGGGACTCCTGATAATTGAGTGCCTCGCGGCTGGAAAAGTGAGTATTATCGCCCGTGTGCATCGGGTTAAGGTATCCATCAAGAAAGCAAAACGATGGTAGTCTCAGATAGTGCACGGACTGCAGGTCACAGATTTGCGATGTCATCTCATCAATACAGCGCCAGAAAGCATGTCTCCTGTCAGGCGATCCCAGCGAGGGATGTTCGCCAATTTGCTCGTAGTAGGCGGTCATGGCAGAAACATTAAGCGGAGAGCTATGAGGCTTAATGTTGGATGTAGGAATCGGCTGCAGCATGAAAAATGCGTTACCCGGAAAACTAGAGGTCAATTTCCCAAAGAATGCCTTAAGCAATGGCCTCAGGAAAATCAAATAGTCATCTACCGAGCCAAACTTCTGCCTGATTATGAACTGATAGATCACATGTCGAACATCGATCTCACCAAATGAAAAAATAACCGAACGCTTTGCTACTGAGCTATGGAGATCATTGGCCTTAGAGATCGCGCAGACAATCTCGTCGAACAAGCTTGGATTAGTCAGTACCCCCATCATAGTAACCGGGCCGAGCCAATAATTAAAAGTGGAGTAATCGCAATGCTCTGGCTCCATAACGGGTAAACGGCAGCCAAACTCGGCATGAGAATCACCGATAAAGACTGCGCATTTGGAGCGATCTGGATGGAATGTGTCAAAACGAAATGGAGCTTCATTACTTCTTGACGCGGTACTATTTATATACCTAAGGTGATCAAGCTCCTCCCAGCGACGGAAGTGATTCGAACCAAATAGACGTATTTTTGCAAAGTTGATAGACAATGTGTCATGAATACTGATCTGATCAAGAGCGGTACTTAAGGCCCTTGATCGAAGATTTAGCCCATCATCTTGCGCTTCAATACAAGTCATAACAGAGGAGAATTTGTTGTGGGAATTTGCATTACAGCGTTAGCGTATTAATTGATATCAACGGACAAATAACTATATACGATCACTAAGCGACTTAAGAAAAGCTACTAAATCAGTTTTCTCGTTGATACTAAGTTTTAAATTTCCTAGTTCTGTGCGGTTTACCGTGCTGGGATACTCTGGTTCAGGCCAACAGCCCTGAGCCTGGGCATTCTCAACGCTAGTCAAAGGATCGGTGCATCGTGGCCTGACATCCCTGCTGTCATAGAAATCAACAACTTGCTCCAGGCTCTTAAAGTAACCATTATGCATATAGGCTCGAACAAAATCGGGAGTGGGTCTCTGATCTACATTCCTAACCGTAGGAACTTTGAACTTGCCCATTTGATCAATAGCATCGTCACGGTAAGAATCTTGGGTCTGAAGGAAACCACCGAGCCCAAGATCAATCCAATTTTTACCCTTAGCATTGACCCACCTTGACCGATAGAAAGGGTTACTAGGATTCCTGGGAACTCCAAGGTTGTCGTAAGTAAAATCTGTAAATAGCGGAGGCTTACCCTTTACTGAAGGTGTAGATACATGACAGCTTGCACATTTTGCCTTCCCGTTGAATAGGGTCATTCCGCGTTTCTCACTTGCATTGAGAACTGCTTTACCATTCAGGGATTGATCAAATTTGGAACTGAATGGACTTACATGATCCGAACCCTGATAAGCCATCATAGCAAGAGCAATATTATTATAAGCCACCTGCACACGTTTTTCATTTCGAAAAGGAAATGTTGTCTTGTCAAAGCTTACAGAACCATCCACAAGTTTACATTGCTCGTCAATGTCATTAGGCCACTGAACATCTTTCATTTGAGCGCCAAATATATTAAAATAAGAATATTTATAAGAATTCGGATTTTTCGGGTTTAAAACTCGATATACGACACAAGCAGGTGATGGCAACTGTCCCTCTAAGGTGCCAATAGGAGGTTGGGTAGCCTGTTCTTGAGTTGGCCTGCCAGTAAAAAATCCGGTAGCCCTTCCATCCCAGAAATTGCCACCATAAAAACTGGTAATTCCATCCTTTTTAATACGTTGCAAGGGGGGACTAAAAGTTGAATATGAATTCGTTTGAACATTACGAAAACCCATTACATTATGAGAAGAAGGGATTACATCAAACCCCTGAAATATTGAACCCGGATGTACTCCTACTAGCTTATTGCCAAGATCATTAGCTGCTGTTCCGCCTGCCTTAACGCTATGACAGGTGGCGCAAGACATATTGCGCTTGAGTGAAAGATTAGTATCTTCGAATGCCGCCTTACCAAAGGTAACAAGATTCTTTTTCGCCACTAACTCACCAATAGTTGATCCTGCAAGAACAGCATCTGATGTGACCCATGGATTGATTCTATTTCCAGAGAACACGCCAAGGCCCAAGAAAAGACAAAAGCCAAATAAAATGAGAGCAAAAGCCACAACTAAAGGCTTGGTAGGTTTAACCATAACAAGAAAAACTTATTGTAGACATAAATATATCATAGCCAACAACATCACAAAAGAAGCCATGCACAAGCATGGGTTGTTAATACTTAACAAAGGAAGTCAAGGGAAAACAAAAACTGCCTTTAGCTTGATCAAAGGGGTGGAGAAGGTATGCAAGGACACAATCCAAGCGACCGAAATTTAAACGCAATGCCAAGATGGACAGGAATGCTGAGCTAAACATGAGCAACGATCCAAAGTGCAGCTAAACCTAGCCGTCACTAGTGGATTAACATTATACATGGAAAGCAATTAAACAACAAACTCTAGCAAAAATCAAGTCTTAACACTTGATATAGCAACAACCTATACGAAATAAAATCAGCTAGACGCAATAAGCCGAAGCCAACCCTGGGAAAAAATAAAAATTGAACAACAGTTGATTAGCGACTACAACTACCAAAGAGACTTAATGAGCCCAACAAGACGTGCATTACACCAAATCCAGATAAAATAATGACTTGTGCAAAGACAAATATTAGAATTGACGCATAACCACCACCATGAGCTAAGCATAACAAAACAAATAAAATTATCAGGACAAATCGGACAAATCAGCAACCTGAAATAGCTTTTACTGGCATAACTGATAATTCACTTAAATCCATGCACGAGGATGGGTAAATTGACAATAATGCAACATGTAGAAAAAATAAAAACCAAACATTGGTACTTGTTAACTTATCCAGGTTAAAATGAAACAAGATATAAAATTGGAATCATGGTATCGAGTTTAAGCCATTATTACTATTTGAGGAAAAGCTTAATCTCATAAGAATTGGCAAGCAAGTCCCAAGAAACTCAAAAGAATACATTCCAGTTAATCCCAGTCAACCCTACAACGTAAAGCAAGATAATATTGAGAGAACAATACAATTAAAACATTAATAGCAATTGACTCATTAATGACTGGCAAGCATCCTAGCTAGATAGCCACTACCAATGAGATCACGCCAGCTGCCCTGCTCGGAAGCTTTCCCATGTTCGATCACAACTATATGGTCTGCCTGCTGAATAGTTGCAAGCCTGTGGGCGATGCTTATACGAGTAATCCCCATAGATTCAATTGTTGAAGTGATCACTTGCTGTGAACGAGTATCGAGTGCACTGGTGGCCTCATCCATAATCAAAACCTTGGGATTAGTGATCAAAGCTCGTGCAATAGCGAGTCGCTGAACCTGACCGCCTGAAACGTTGCCACCAGAATCGTTAAGCAAGGTTTCCAAACGCATCGGCATATCACGAACTTCAGCTGCGATAGCAGCCTTCTCAAGAGCATCCCAAACCTCCTCTTCGGTTCGCTCAATACCACCACAAACGACATCGTAAATTGAGCCTGAATTTAGTCGAGTAGTTTGCATCACAACACCCATCTGACGTCTGTAGGATCGGATTGAGAGTTGATGAAGAGGGATTCCATCAACGAGCAATTCACCATTGTCTGGTCTAATAAAGCCAAGAAGCATGCGAACCAATGTTGTTTTTCCACATCCACTGGGGCCGGTAATCGCTGTGTGTTGGCCTGAGGAAATAATGAAGCTAAGGTTATTAAATAACGGCTCACTGCTGCCGGCGTTGGAATAACAGATCTCTTGCAATTTAAATTGGCCATGAAGCTTGTGCCTCAAAGCATCTGGTGAATATCCTTGTTCCACCTGAGCCAACATAACAGGCTCGGCTCGTTGCCACAGAACCGCAGCCTTACCAGCGACGTTGGCAATGACATTAACAGCCCCCGTTACAGAACCGTTAAAACTGGAGAAAGCAGCATTAAAGGCGATGAAAGAAACTATTATTTGGTTGACCTCGCCGATACTTTGGCTATGCAGTATGCGAAAAGCAACCAACGAAAATATTAGAACTGATGAAAGAGGTGACACCAAAGTTCCGTACTGCTCGAGTGCATCGTTGTAGAAATTATTACGAAGTTGAAGAAGCGCATAGCGGTTTATCTCGCGAAGCCATCGCAGTAAGACAAACGGTTCGGCTCCAGCACTACGGATCTGGGGCATACCCATAACTGACTGAAGAGAGAAATTAGTGATCTCTGCTCCGCTTTCCATTAGCGGCAATTCGAGCTTGATAGAACGTAGCGTCATGAACAAAACAAACCCCGTCGCGACGAGCGTGAAACCAGAGGCCCAGAGTGCCAATTGAACATCATATGTAAACATCAAAACGAAATAGCTGATTGCAAACAAGCTTGACAACAAGGTTGATAGAACGCCGCTACCCAATAGTTGCTGCAACTGGCTAATAGAATTAACACGTGATGAAAGATCGCCAGTTGTGTATTTGTTTATAAATACCATTGGCAGCCGCATAAGGCGATCCCATACCGAAGTCTGAAGACGGAGATCAGCGACGCTCTCAAGACGCAACATCATCAGGTTTTGCAGAAGCTGGGTGGCTACGGATCCAACCACAAGCAAAATCACAACAAGCAGCCCCTGCAAGAGCAACTTTTGATCACTCTGGGGCAAAATTTGCTCAACCAATAGGTTGGTGAGCATAGGAATAGATAGGTTGAATAGCATCACCACTGCTGAGGTGAGTACTAACGCAATTAATGCAGGCAATTCAGTGCCAAAAGTAAAACTAACTAGGCCAAAAGGGCCAGGCACTGAAACCGGTAGAGACAAATATAGTTCGTAGGCAACCTCCGCAAGCAACAGATCATTGGTTACGGGAAAGCAGTTTTGCTGCCTTGGACAGTAATACCAGTTGCGGCCTCCACGACGAAATAGCGCCAAGGGTTTTTGTTCATCAGCACTAAAGACGATCAAAAAAGGGAACTCCTGGCGAGCAGGAAAGCGAGGCGAACTAACACGACGATGATGAATGTCGTTGTAATCCAGAAGCTCAATAATCGATGCCCCAGGTAAAGGCTCTAGCTTGAGCTGACGCTGGCCCAACTGTCTTAGACAAAAGCCAAGCAAATGCAAGGCTTCGTTGCCGGTGGGCAAATCTGAGTGGTCAAAAAGCAGTTGGAGTTCAATCTGGTTGGCGGCAAGCAGAGCATTCTGAGAGGCATTCATACCAACTGCTCCTGACTGGCTTGCTCAGCCTGCACTAGTTCCCAGAACGGACCTTCGCGAAGGATCAGATCTTGCGGTGAGCCCAATTCGACTAATTTACCGGCCTTCATTACTAAAACTTGATCGCTGCGTAGGGCAGCATCTAAGCGATGGGCAACGCTAACCATAGTTATTCCTCTGCGCTGAAAGTTATCAAGAACCTTGCTCTGGGTAACATTATCAAGGGCACTTGTAGCTTCATCTAATAATAGAATCGTTGGTCGCCGTAAAAGCGCTCGACAGAGTTCGAGTCTTTGTCGTTCACCCCCGCTAAGATCACTACCGTTATCTCGCAGATGACGTTGAAAAGCCTCGGGATGGGCTGTGATTGTATCAAATGCGCTCGCATCCCGTGCAGCCTCCTCCAATTCGTCAAGAGTATACCCAGGGCGCCAAAGAGTAATGTTGTCTTGAACACTGGCATTGAACATAAATATCTGCTGTGGTACATAGGCAAGGCTACGGCGCATAACATCATCGCCATGATCCTGCCAGAGTTTACCGTCAAAAAGCAAATTGCCCGAACTTGGTTGATACAATCCAGCCAATAAACGAATAAGAGTAGTTTTGCCAGAGCCACTGCCACCAACTATCGAAAGCCTAGATCCTGACGGGATTGTCAGATTAAGATCAGCAATGAAAGGTGGAGAAACGGCATCAAAACCAAAACTAATGCTCCGCAATTCAATCGAGCCTTTTAGGAATGTATCATTGGAAACCGTTTCAGTGCCAACCGCAAAACTTCGAACTAGAGGATCGTTAGTGCTATTCTTAAGGTCATCTAGCCTACCTAGATCACCAATTAAATGTTGCATGGCAGAATTAAGTTGCGGAAGGGAGTTAATTGGCTCAATCAACTGGCCCTGCAAAAACTGAAAAGCCACAAGAGTACCCAGCGACATCTTGCCATTGATAATCAACAACCCGCCAACGGTGATAATCAAAGCATTAAGTAGGAAGCTACTAGCACCTGCCGTAACCGAAGCAATGGCCATCTGCTTACCTAATTTTTGACTTTCTACTACAACATTTGCAAAACTGCCCTGCCATTGGCTAAGAAAATCCACTTCTAGTCCGGATGCCTTGAGCGTTTCTATGTTGTTAATGCCCTGAAGACCTTTGCCGTCTGCCTTACCCTGCTCAATCGCCAACCTACGGTTTGCGTCGTAGCGCTGATAGGTAAGCCACCAGTTGAGAAGCAAATTACCACCCATCACAATAAGCACCAGCAGTGAAAGCCAAACAGATATTACAGAAGCCAAAAATAAAACAATCAAGCCTATCCACAGGCTTACAAAAAATCGAAGTAGCTGTGCGACGACTACGTGAGTTGTTGACATACCAAGTAGCATGCGACTAGCTATCTCACCCTGAAAGCGGGCTTGAAAAAAATCGTAGTTAAGCTGAAAAAGCTTACGAAAAAGATCAGCAGTAAGACGTTTTGATAGCATCAACTGCAATCGTCTTAACACGACAAACTGAACACTAAGCAGCGCCAACCAAGCAATCAAAACAAGTAAGAGTATCCAAACAATCGGAATTCCAAAGGCCAGTTGCTGATTTTGCAGAAAACTGTCAATGAAAATAGACGTAAGACCTGCTACCAATAAGGTGATCAATGACTGCGCGGTCGCAGCCAAAAGCAATACCAGCAATGAGCCGATGTAAGGACGCAGAGTGCCTGGAAGAGTAAGCAGTGGGGATCTCTGGCTACCACCTTTAACAAATTCAGTACCAGGCTCAAACTCGAGAACAATACCAGTGAAGTTGTCGAGAAATTCCGCCATCTCCACCCTTAAGCGCCCCTGGGCAGGATCGCTCAGAAAAGCATGAGTATCATCAAACCCTTCGACTACCAAGAAATGATTAAAACCCCAGAAAACGACGCAGGGAAATCTCCCCTTTTGCTTGAGAAGTTCACCACTAAAGCGAAGCGCCCGTGCCGTTAAACCATAGAGACGACCGGCCTGAAGGACCTGCTTAGCATTCGATCCGTCGCGGTTTACACCACAGACCTGTCGGAGTTCACTAAGTTCAACTAGACGTCCGAAATAGGCTAAAATTGTTCCAAGTGATGCTGCACCACATTCGGCAGCCTCATACTGCATGCAAGTGCGAGCCTTAACACGCTTGTGTGACAGCTTTTTCACGAATTCACACTACTAGGTTGAGTCATGGCATCTGGTGGTGTGAGGCCAAACCAGCGCCTAAGACTTGGCAAAAACAGTTCTATCGGAGGCACTAGCCTGGTTGTTATATCTACATCTAGTCGCTCCCCCGGGATAGGGGCAAACGGCAGCTTTGAGCTGGAGCTCCAAAGGTAACCACCGCTATTATTTGGGGCTTTTCCCTTTACCTTTTCCAACTCGACCATTAGCAGAGTTGGGGATGGTGCCTGGGCCACTATCTGCTGGGCCAGGGATTCCACCCCCACACGAGCAGACACAGTTTCGAGAGTGCCGGGTAAAGCAGCTTTAAACACCACTCGAGCACGAATGCCGCCAAACTCTGAACGCTTGTAACCAGCTGGTGTGGCCAGAGCATTCATACCTACCCGAACCTGAGCAGATTCATTGTTCCCAATAAATACTGGCACTAGGGCTGTCTCTCTTAGAGGCTGATCGCTAAGTTTTAAAATACTCCGTCCTCTGGTCACCTCTTCTCCGTTAAGCGCATTTGCCTGGTCAAGATAGACGTCGCTAGGAGCAAAAATAAATTGCTGATTGATGAAGAGGGCCAACTGGTTACGCAAATCCAAGTATGCCATATTGCGCAGTCTTCTTAGCTCGATTAATTGATTTTGATTGCTAAGAATCTGAGCACTAATACCATCCAATGAGCTCTGTTGCTCCAATATTGTATCCCGGCTGACAAATCCCTGCAACTCAAGCTTTTTCATATCATTCAAATAACTTAACCGAGTAAAGTACTGTCTTCTGAGCACTCTAATCTGATCCAAAATCTTAAGATTGAACTCTTTACCGGAACGGATTGTACGTTCTAATTGATCAAGACTACTCGCCAAACTACCCTTCTGAGCAGTATTTTGCACCCACACCATAAGGCGTCCTCGTGAAAAACGGGACCCACGGTAACGTTGAAGAGGCAATGCCGACCCAATTGCAGTAGCATTACTGCCAATATCTGAGTTATCACTGGCTTTGAGAATAGAAAAGGCAAGTTGAGGAAGGCTTTTATCGCTAAAGCTACCCGAATTCTGTTTATATAGCCAAGCCTGCTCCTGCCAAAAAGTAGGTTTTTCTGCAACCATCCATATTGCAACCCCATCACTTTGGCTAATGCTGGTTGAGATGGAACCAACAGGTAGCAATACGCCAACGCCATGAACTGTAAAAGGGATGCGAGCAAACGTTGCCCAAAGACCGCCACCGAAAGCAATAACCACCCCCAATGCTAGGGTGGCCCTTAGAGGTGGACTTAGCAGTGTAATAGGACCAGACTGTTCGCCAACCCTGTGAAGGCGTTTTAGTGCACGGTCATTGAACAGCTTCGTCATGGTTGAATACTGGTTTGGGTTGAAAGGCTGGTCTTACGCAGCTGCTGCAACTGTTGTTTAACCTCCTGCTGAGTGTTCGGTGGCCAGATAGCTGCATAGCGGTACAACTGAGCAACAGCTGTGTTATAGCTCAAGGTAGCTTCTGATGTCTGTTGCGCGGCCGTGGCAAGGAGAGAAAATGCTTGAACAACACTAGTAATGTCTCCCACACCTACAGAGTAGCGAGCCCAAGCTGCCTGTTCGGCGATTTTTGCAGCTTGATAGGCCTGCTGGGCGCTGATGATCGCCACCTTTGAAGTTTCCAGCTGGCTATAACTCGATCGCACTTGGCGAATCACCTGCAATTGTGTGATTGCAGCTTGAGCACGCTGTTGCCGGGACTGAGCGTAGGCGGCTTGGGCATTAGCCGCCTGGATGCCACCATCAAATATCGACCAGGTGAATCCCAGTCCCACAGCACCATTGCTATTTTGGCTAGTTGTGGGTATTTCAATGTTGCGGTTACGAACACTATCGGCGAAAGTCTCTGTGCCTTTATTCAGCGCCAAACTACCTGTTGCGACCAACTGAAACACAGGCAGATAGCTACGCAACCCTGCAACTCCGCTCCACTTTGCGGCTTCAGCAGCTGCAAGACTCGCCATGATTTCCTCCCTTTGGCCTTTGGCTAACTCGATGGATTGATCAAGCTGAATATTCCAATCGCCACGAGCCTCAGCAGAATCGGAAGGAATCGCCAAGCTTCCCTCCGGCAATGCCATCGCTTCTGCGAGGACAGCAGATTGTTCAATATAATTACGAGTATAAACTACAAGCTGATTAAGCAGAGCAAATAACTGGGAACGAGTTGCTTGGACATCCAACACTGTTCCCATGCCAATAGATCTCTGGGATTGCAGAATGTTAAGATGCCTGCGATTTATTTCATATATAGAGCTGAAGCTATCAATGAGCTGCTGAGTGCTTTGAATTGAGAAATAGCTTTGCTGAATATCAAGAATTAAGTTTCTAGCACTTACGTCAAACAAAAGTTTTTGCTGACGCAACGATTCATCAGCAGCGTTAATGTTCGGCTGACGCGTCAGATCAATAACATTCCAGTTGACAGTGGCTCCAGGCTGCAATTCATTTAGCTTTGAGTTTTTCGAAACTTTCTCAGGATTCGGTGTAGATTTTCTTTGGTAATTCTGTACAAAAGAAGACCACTGGATCCCTGCAAATGGTGTGCCATTAGTAAGCTGCAAGCTTGGGTACCACTGTCGCTTATAGGCTATAAGCTGCCACTCGTATTGCTGAATAGCAGCAAATGCCTGGAATAGCTGAGGATTAGCACGAATTCCTGTAGATATAGCCTCATCCAGACTAACTTTTTTTGCTCGATCATTGATCTGAGCCTTCATGCGAGTCAACTCGTTTATAAGTACTTCAGAACCAATAAGCTCAGCAGAAGGTGCGCTCAGAGCCGCACTTTGATTTGCAATCGAGGGTCGAAGACAAAAGACCTCTATTGCCCCAATCAGACAAGCCAAAGAAACAAATCTTAACTGCTTGAATACAGCAAGATAATAACAAAATTTAGAACAACTCATTGAACCTAGCCAGGGAAAAAGATACCACAACTAATCTCAAAAAATTGCAAAGACTAAATTAGGAAAATTAAATTAGCAAGGATCAATACTAAAAGCATGCTTGAGCTGAGAATATGCTAAAATAAAACGAACTGTTGGACTGTCGATGAACAACAAAACTACATCGATAAATGGCCTCAACAGTATACCACCAGAAGGTGACAACATATTAACAACACAAGAATCTGAGATTGAGAAAAGGTTAAGACGGGAGTGCTGGACAATGCATGAGCGTCTATTAAAAGCCTCTGGCCGGGGAGTTGTCAACCAAAGTGCTGTTCAGGGCTCAGAATTAGATCGCTGGCGTCGCCAGGTAGCACCTGAATATTCAAAAAACTTTGACAAGAGACTCAAGTGGGACGAATTAGACGAAAAAGATGCAACATGGGTTCTAGATCCGCCTACTAGTGATACGCCTCTGACTGCCGATTGGTGGCCAGTGCTTGAAAGCATAAGAAAGGCAGCTCGAGAAGCGAAGAGGCACACAAATCATCAAGAGTTGCTAAAGCGGGGGAGTAATCAACCTTTTGTACATGTGTGGCGACCAGCATCAGAGTGGGCCCTCAACTGTCTGAGACAATGTTGTGCGGACCTTGAACCCAGACTGCATCTGAATGAGAACTCCTGGCTTGATCTAGGGGAGGCTCTACTGGAGCGCCTCTGTACAACAGCCGATCAAGCTCTATGGGAAATGTTTAACCAGCGCCGCACACCGGGGCAAATGCTGTTAGCTCACCTCGGAAAAAATGGTGATGGAAAAGGTGAGCCTGTGCACGAGTCGTATGACGCCTTCGTTGCTGAGTTGTTGGAAAGCGGCTATGGGTTGTTGTTGAGTGAATTCCCTGTGCTTGGAAGATTGATAGCAGTGATCACCTCGTTGTGGCTCGAGAGTAGTGAAGAGATGCTGCGGCGATTAGCTGAAAGCCTCCCAGAATTGCAAGAGCAATTTGAGATCGAGCCCTCTGCACAATTAGAGGAGATTCAACTAGGACTCAGCGACCCCCATCGAGGCGGGAGAGTTGTGGCCATTTTGAAGTTTGGCCACGACATTAATTCTACTAGGGTTGTCTACAAGCCAAAGAATATGATGATAGATACGACTTATCAGCGCTATCTACAAATCCTAAATAAGACCTCAAAGTTACCAGCTTTACGCTGTCTCAAGGTTCTGCCCCGCGAGGACCATGGCTTCATGGAATGGGTGGAACATCGCCCATGCGTGAGCGAAGAAGAATTGGCTAACTTTTACACCAATGCAGGTAGAACTGTTGCACTACTACACCTATTGGGCTGCACTGACTGCCACTACGAAAATCTGATTGCCACTGGAGATCAGCTATTGCTAATTGACACTGAGACGCTTCTGGAGGCGGATATGCGAGATATGATCAGCGACGACGGCGACGATTTTGAAGCGATTTCAGAGCTGCAGACATCGATACAAGGCTCAGTGCTGAGATCCGGGCTCCTACCTCAGTGGCTTATGGCAGGTGTTGGTCGCAAGATTGCTTTCGACATTAGTGCTCTAGGCATACAGCCGCCACCTACTGAGAAAGAAATTCCTGGGTGGCTAGGCCTCAACAGCGACGGAATGATGCATGGTCGTACAAGCCAGCCCTGCTCGCTGCCAACCAGCCTGCCGGTGGCTCTAGGCAGCCCGGAACGCCTAACCGACTTCGTGGAGGAGCTATGCAACGGATTTAAAACCCAGCTCCAAGATGTGCTCTGCTACAGACCAGTGCTCCTAGATGCTCTTGAAGCCTTCAGTGGTCACCCACGACGGCTAGTAGCCCGTGCAACTCGCCTGTATTTCATGATTCAGAGGCAAATGCTGGAGCCGAGATCACTTCGCAATTCAATTGGGCACGGGCTGAACCTAGAGCTACTGAGCAGAAGCTTTGTACTGGCAAATAAAAAACCACTGAACTGGTTGATGTTCAGAGCTGAGGTTCTACAGATGGAACAACTGGATATTCCCTTCTTTGAGCACCTGATCGATAGCGAGGAGATGCCACTTCAAAGTGACCTAGAATCGATCCCAGGCTTCATGAAAAACAGTGGCCTGCAGGCCGCGCGTCGCCGCCTGGAAACACTGGATGAACATGAGATAAATTTTCAAGAACAATTAATTCGCGGAGCCATTGCGGCCCGGCATCTGTCGAGCCGCTCTATTGAAGAAGATTACGGATCTACGAATATTTTAGCAAGCTATTCTTCAGCCTTTGGCACAAGCAGTGATTTAGAACTTGCATCAGATTTGTATCGAAAGGAGGCATTTAGATTGGGTGAGGAACTGTGGGCGTCTGCCATCCGTGATAAAAAGGGACGACCTGAATGGTTGGGTATAGATATAGGTGCCAATGGGGAAGCATTTGGTTTCGGATTAATTGGGAATTCTCTTTATTCTGGAGCGAGCGGCATTGCACTGCTTTTCATGGGCTTGGCTGTGGCAAGCAAGGGAAATGATGCAAACGCCTGGCGCGAAAGAGCCTGGAGCTGTTTGGAAGGGCTGGCTGAGTTAGCTGAATGCAACAAAAACAACCAGTTATACCGCCTTGTCCGAGACCAACCCCTGGGCCTTTCTGGAACAGGTGGAATACTACTAAGCCTGGGAATACTCCATCGTGAAGGAATTACCGAGGCTGGTTCCTTAGCAGCGATGATTATTGATGAAATACGACCTGAGCAATTACTTAAGGATGAAAGCTTGGATGTTCTTGGCGGGGTTGCCGGGTTGATAGGACCACTGCTGGCAAGCAAGCATCCGAAGGCTCAGAACCTAGCGGCCGTATGCGGCGAGCGTCTACACAATCTTCAGAAGGAAGATGGCGGATGGCCTTCGGATAACTTAGGAAAGAAAAAGCCTTCTTTGACTGGGTTCTCCCATGGGGCCGCTGGCATGGGCGCAGCCTTGGCACTTTTAGCTCATCGCAGCGGCGACGCTGAATATGCCATGGGGGCAAAGCTAGCGATGGCATACGAGAGTTCTGTATTTAATGATGAAAGAGGTAATTGGCCGGATTTCAGAAGCAGCAGCGAGGCGAAAGACTTCATGTTGAGCTGGTGTCATGGGGCTCCAGGTATCCTGCTTTCGCGACAGGTATTCAAGCAAACTTATCAAGCAGATAACAAGATAGAAGATGAGATTAGGATATCACGCTCTAGCACTCTCAAAATGATACTGCAGACAGCCAATCACAAGACACAACAACCAGCACATCTTTGTTGTGGCATACTAGGCTTGACGAGCTTATTGCGCATAGATGCTCAAGTGAGCGGTTGCATATTGCCAACAGAAGTGATTAAAGCTGAAATTTCATTGATACTTAAAGCCAAAGCCGACGGACACTACAACTTCTTTTCTATTGACAAAGGCTCAATTAATTTACCTGGATTCTTCACCGGCACGTCCGGAGTAGCGCTGGCATTACTAGAGGCAGCCAACGGACAAAGATGGATCCCCGAGATTCTTAGCGCTGGCTTGCTGACAACTCCAAGAATCGAATCTAAATAACATGAAAGCAAGCTACACATATAACATCAAAGGAAGCCTCGCATCACTTGTCTAGAAAAAACGAATTCACTATTAGAAATTATTAAATATTTAGAGCTGATATCAGCGCTGCTGGCAACAAAAAGTATCCGCCTACGAACCATTGCGTCAACAAACAAAACAGTCGTTATAATTATTATTAAACCCAATAAAAGGAAGCTCACTCAAATGCTCACACATTTTTCCTGCGAGTCTGCAAAGGGATAAAACAAAGAACAGCCAAGCATGAAATAAATATTTTACAACTTTCTTGCATGACATTGACATGGAAATCACCAGTCAACCAAGGGAAGATATTTCTTGTTATAATTGCAGGCCGATTTCCAAGATTTCAACAGATCGCCACCTATCACAACTGAAGGAGATCAAATCATGCCCACTTAAGATTCTCAGAACTGAGCAGACTTTCTTGCGAACTAAAGAACGCCTCACATAAACATATCGAGCTTGCCAGCTGAAGCAATTGGCTAAATTTACTTTCCGCCACAACGGATGCCATCCAAGAATCAAGAGAAAAATGCGGCAAATTCAATAAAAAACCGTAGCATGGTCATCCAAAAAAATATGAGAAAAAATAACAACACAATAATACCAAACCTGCCAGCTTTTTCAATGCAAAATTTGCTAGATCAAGAGAAATTAGCAATGGCGAAAAGCTAGAGGTAGAACTTCAGCAAAAAGAGACTTTACAGTGAAGATAATGTAAAATCAATTAATTGGTCATCTGGTTCGAGACTGGAGCGGCTTGTTTGTCCAGTTACTTTAACAGTAATTCCGATTAAAACTCCCAAGCCAGAAGATCTTCATATGTTAAGCTTGATTGTCACGTAATGTCACAACAAGCAGTAGCAATATATCGCCGTGTCGGCGGCAATAGCAAGCAAACCAAAGAAATAACGCTAATAGAATACTGCGCTAAGACCCATGAGAAGCAAAAAGGATACCGTGACAGCACTAGCCGGGTCAGTATCCAAAGAATTGTGAACAGTGCCTAGAGATAGGCGAAATCAATGAAATAATAAAAATGGTTTTTTTTATGTCTGAAGAACAACTCAATGCATTTCTTGCAAAACTGCAAGGTGACACGCTTCTGCAAGCAAAACTTGAAAAAGCTACAAACCTTGAAGCAACCTTAACCTTGATAAAGGAAGCAGGCTTTGATGTTAGCAAAGATGACTGGCTAAGTCATGAAGCAAATCTATCCTCTGTGTTAGATGATGATTCACTAGATGATGTTCAGGGAGGAATGAGTGATAAACGTGCTGCTAAAAAAGTAATCGCTTTAAGCGCGAAAGGGACTACCAATCTTACTTGCTCAGCAACAATACATTAATCTCTCAGCTTAGTTGCTGGGAAATTACAGAGCTAAAGCTATCTTTACAAATTACAACTCGTTATACATATTAAATCTAATTGCCTATCTTGTGTCGCATGTACTCAAGATAGGCTTTTTAAACAAGAAATTTAAGAAGCTTCTCTTCAGCTTATATATCCACCAAATCCAGACAAGCCAAGAGAACCTAAAGCTTGAAATTTGTATTTATTAATTTTATATGAGTTATCAATTTTTGCCAACTCACCAATCCGTTGCCATCACACGGACTAACGCAACAGACAAATTAATGGCACCTCGAAAATTAAGGTATCCGCCAGCCTCCGCTCTGCTCAAACATGCCTGTCGGCATGATGAAAGCAGCTTATAAGTGCACCAGTAATGCAATTTGGTCCGCCGATGGATACGTATTGGATACTGCTCAGGCAATAACCAGGGCGTTATTTGAGCGCTGGAGATATCGCATGAAATTGAATGTCAGATTTTTTAGACCCCACCAGGCCTTATTTCTATCAAGCCCAATCTTTCGTGTCATCTTACCACCCATTGAGGTTGTCATGAAGCCAAAGACATGTTCAACACACGCCCGAATTGCCGACTTAACGGAATTCCGTTCTTTGGCTTCGTCGCTAAGAGGATGATTGCGCGAGCCCTTTTCATGGATACGACTTTCAAAGCCACCAAGGCTCAGTAAATCTTCAAAGCACTGTCCTGAGTATGCGGAGTCAGCCCAGACATAATCATCTTGATTTTCAGGGTCTAACAGCATTGGAAGCATCTGACTGTCATGAAGATTGGCTGATGTCACGGCAAAGCGCCTGATGAAACCATGTTGAGCATCGATACAGATGCTGTTCTTATAGCCATAATGATTAATTCCATTCTTTTTCACCCAGAGGGCATATAAATCCTTCTGCTGCAGTCGATTTGGGTTTTCTTCCCATCGATCTGGCAGGCTATCCGACTTGATGTCTTTGTTTTCTTCTCGGGTGTTACGCTGTTTTGGGACAGGAACAAGAGTGGCATCAATGATTTGACCACCACGGGCTTCGAGGCCCTGATCTCTAAGGTATGCCTCAAACATCTCAAAGAGCTCTTCGATCACGCCAGCCCTGCGTAGGCGTTCCCTGAAGAAGGCTACAGTTTTGGCATCAGGAAAATTATTCATCACACCAAGGCCAACAAACTCCTCG
This sequence comes from Synechococcus sp. UW140, assembly GCA_943369595.1. GTDB lineage: Bacteria > Cyanobacteriota > Cyanobacteriia > PCC-6307 > Cyanobiaceae > Synechococcus_D. The sequence goes on along the minus strand of CALRNU020000009.1, from coordinate 702 downwards.
AAGGAACGACGGTCGTTTACTAGGAATTCGATCTCTTCATCACTCAAATTGAATAGCTGCTGGAGCACCAGCATCTTGAAAAGAATCAGTGGGTCAATTCTCTTGCGTCCAGCATTGCTTTTGCTCTCTTGGCTGTAGCCTTTATCAAGCAAAGGGCGGAATGATTCCCATGGAATCGATTAAGTAAGATGCTGTAGAACAGGCTTCTTTTCTTGGAGCTTTGCAACTCTTTGTTTTTCCTCCCAAAAACCCCGCTGGCCCATGGAAAACATGTAATCTTAACTTCATAGCATAAATCAAGTCCGGACGATATCAAGTGGTCTTGCAATTTCTCGAGGTGCCCATAAGACCGTCCCGGTTTGTAGATACTAAAAATTCTGACCATATAACAAAAAATGCATTAGCTACCAAAACATGGCCAAGTATTTGCCAATAGCATAGATGTGGCAATACCCAAATTTAGCCTTGGTACTCTTTGCTGACTACAAGGCAAGTCATTCTTCGAATAAGAGATATTAAATAATTTCTGACTTTTCATTAGGACGCGAGACCATACTTAGGGCCTCCTGAATAAGGCCAGACCAGGTGCGCCGCAATGGATCTGGGCAGTTTCTGGCGGTAAAATGTACGCAAATAGGGCCATTTGTGCCCAAAAGCCGCCCAGGGTTTTCCACATGTATCGGCGCGAGCATCGTGATCAGC
>CALRNU020000008.1:0-103040 GCA_943369595.1 Synechococcus sp. UW140 | reverse complement strand
CTTTGCTGGCGGTGGTGTTATCAACTTGCAGGGCTTTGATGCTGCTGAAGCAATTGCGATCACCAGCACATTTGGAACAGCGGGTGCAGGCACTGGTCTATTCGGTACAATTTCCTCCATCCCCACCTTCAGCTGATAATCCTCAGCAGCTGGTTTCAAAGCCCCCCGCGAGGGGGGCTTTTTTTTATTCTTTTATTCTCTTCTTTCTTTATTCTTGATTTCATGCCTGTTGCCGAGAGTTGGCCTGAGTTATTTTTTGCCGGTCAGCGCCTTGCTGCTGAAGTAAATCTTCTTGCCCATGCCTTCCGTAACCCAGGCTTTGCCCTCAGCGCTGAACTTGAACCGCTGCAGCGTTCATTTGGATTAACAGTAGATCAGGCTGATAATTACGATCAAGCCACTCCTTTGCTTGCCCTATCGCAGCAATATCAATTCAGCGCCCAGCAGCCAGCTAGCTTGCGCTCCTTAATACAACAGCATCCCCTCTACCCAGATCCGTTGTTATTGCTTGGTTTATGTTATTTGTTGCCAGCAGCAAACAGTCCTTCCCAACGTCATCAATATTTCCAACGCCTTGGTCGCCTGCTTTCGTTTCGTTTTCCCCATCGGCCCGATCTTGTTTTGCAGTTGATCGCTGCCGATGCTGCCTTTGCTGTGCTTAAGTCTTTGCCAGACCAGGCCCTGCCTGCCTCTAGTTATTTCGCTAATACCAATTGCGCCCTGTTTCATCTCCAGGCCCTATGGGCAAAGGGTCGTTACCAGGCCCTGCATCACACCTATATTCACTACATCCTTAGTCGCCGTAGGTTTCCCCACAGTGACTTTCTGCTGCGTGGCTTCACAATAATTGCGCGCATCGAACGCACTGATCAGTTATTTCGCTTTATCCACCAGCGCAACCACCACGAACTACAGCTCACTACCATCAGCAATATGTTATTTACGGCCCTAGGCCTAGAGCAGCTTGATCAGCTTCATATCGGCAGCTTGGTGGCTGATTATCGGCGTCTTTCCCCGGCATCCACTGCTATTGCATCACCGCCCCTGCCCCTAAAGGTTTCTGAAAAACCGGTATTGGCCATAGTTTCAGCAGACCTTCGCCTTCACCCAGTGGGGCGTTTTTGGCTGCCGATTGCTAGGGAACTGCAGCGTCATTTCAAACTTGTGCATCTGGCCTTTAATCCCCTAGATGATGATGAAATCCGCCGTGAATTAAGTGGGCTTTCCCATCGCTGGCAGCCCCTTGAGGGTAATGCTGATCCAACGCCTTTGCTGGCTGAGATTCAGCCCCAGATGTTGTTGGATCTTGGTGGGCACACCGCTGATAATCGCCCAGGGATTCTCAATCATCGCCATGCACCCGTACAGGCAACCTATCTGGGTTTTTACGGGCCTAGTTATGGCTTGCATTGTGATTGGTGGATTCTAGATAATGCCATTGCCCGCCGGGTGGAGCATTCATACCCCGGCAGTGAACCGATCTGGGCTTTGCCCGGCCCCAGCCTTTGCTTTGATCCCAGCGCCCATGGCCTGCCCCCCCTGGAGCAGTTGCGCTACAGCGAACCCGATCACCCCTGCCTTGGTTCCTTTAATCACACCCGCAAACTCACCGATAGTTGCATTGAGCGCTTTGCCGCTGTTCTAAGCGACCTCGATACAGCCACCCTGTTGTTTCGCTCCCATTCCTTCTACGACCACGCCGTACGCCGTTGGTTTTTGCAGCGTTTTCTTGATGCCGGTGTAAATCCAGACCAGCTTCAGCCCATACCCTATGCCGTTTCCGGCCCCGAAAGCCTGCTTGATTATGGCCGCATCCATCTTCACCTTGATTCCTATCCCGTGTGTGGCACCACCACCACCCTCGATTCCATGGCCATGGGGATACCTGTGCTCACCTGCCCTAACCATCTCTATGCCGGTGCCATCTCCGCTGCTTTGATTGAGCAGGCTGGCTTTAGTGATTGGATATGCCATGATCCCGCCGATCTCCCTTCCATGGCCCGTGATCTTGCCGAGCGCTATCGCAGCGCCGCCTCCCGTTTGGCCCTGGCCCAGCAGGTGCGTTCATCCCCCGTATGTGATACCCAGGCCATGCCTAAAATGTTTGCTTCCCAGCTCAAGGAAATGCTGCGGGCTGCATCACTCACTGGCCAGCAATCTGCCCCAGCTGCCTTTGCCTAGAAGCTTCCCTGGATTGATTCCGCGATAAGTTTTTCCAGCTGGGCCACCGTGTGGCTATGGCGCCAACTGGCTTCTAGGGGCCTTGGTAAATCGCCATGGTTTGCTGCTTTTGGCTGGTTTAGTTGTGCCGCCATTGCTTCCCCCAGTAATTGGTGATTTGCACCCATGCAAAATTCCACTGCCGCCCCCTGGCCCTCCAGTTCCCTCAGCATTGGATTGTCGTCTACCAGCAGCGGTGCCCCGCAGGCCATCGCCTCCAGCACACTCCAGCTCAATACAAAGCTATTTGATAGGTACACATGTAGATCACTGCGTAGAAACAGCTGCACCAAGCTTTCATGGCTCAGATAACCAAGGAAATGCACCCGCCCCAGATCAAGTTCCCCAGCCACCGCTTCACAGGCCAGATCCTTCCAGGTTTTCCCTTCTGCCGGTTGGCCTGAATAGCTCGAGCCGGCACTGCCGGCAATTAACACCTGCACCTCCGGTTCCTGTTTCTGCAGCACCACCAAGGCCCTTAGAAACCGATCAAAACCGCGCATCGGTTCCAGGTTGCGGCTGGCATAGGTGAGCACCTTTACGCCTGGGCCTAACACCGTGCCATCGGGCAGGGTGAGGCATTGCACCCGTGGCAGCTTCAGCAGTTCATCGCGCACCCCCTCATGCAGCACCTGCAACTTGGAGTGCCATTGCTGTGGGAAGCATTCCGCTTGGTATTTGGTAGGGATCATCGCCATCGCACAGCTGGCTAGCGCCCCATCCAGCAGCCAGTTCTTTACCCGCAGGTAGCAGCGTTGGTTTAGGTCCACCCGGCCCTTGCCCCGGGCCACCCCCATGTGTTCATCCCGCAGCCACAGTTCTGGCCAGATCAATAGCGCTGAACTCGGGAACACCTCCCGCAGAAACAGCGCTTCCCCCCAGCCTGGATGGGCCAAGATTGCATCCGGTGCCCAGCCCCCCTGGCGCCATTGTTCCGCCAGTGCCGCCACGGCCATCCCCCGTCGGATCCAGTCGTCCACCTCGCCACTCAGCCCATGGACCCCCTGGCGTTCCGGTTGTTCTGGCTCATAGCGCAGCACCGTTAGCCCTTCTGGCAGTGGTTTCTGATGACCAGCAATCGCCCGCAGCTCGTGGCCCCGGGCGATCAGCGCCGGCGCCAGGTCTCGAAACTGGCCCGGAAAATTTTGGTGTACACAGAGCAGCCGCATCAATTTGCCTGGCTTAACGCGGGTAAGGGCAGCGCAAGGCCACCGGCGGCGGTGGCAAATGCAGCGGCCAACTGTTGTTGCTGGGCCCCTCTCCCCATTGCTGCCCAATCCAGCCCTGCCACCATTGCCGGAAACTGCCCGCCAGCGCCTCTGCCAGGCCCCTGTGATCCAGCAACTGGCTGGCCTTGATCGCTGGCCGTAGGCCGAGCCTCAGCTGTTGCAACTGGCCTGGGTCCGCCAGTAAGCCCTGGGCCTTTGCCACTAATTCCTCCTTGTTGTGGCAGATCCATTCCGGGTGGCCCGCCGCCGCCAGCACCGCCGCCGCCTGGCGGCTCACCATTGATTCCCCCGCCACCGTGAGCACAGGCACCCCCATCCAAAGGGCATCGGCGCTGGTGGTGCAGCCGGTATAGGGAAAAGTATCCAGGGCCAGGTCTAGTTCGCTATAGCAAGCCAGGTGTGCTGCCACCGAAGGGCTATGGCCCGCCAGGTGCAGCCGTTCCTGGCCCAGCCCCAGGCCCCCAAACAACTCTCGGATCCGTTCTGCCTCTGTGCTTTCCCCCAAATTTTTGCTCTTTAGCAGCAGGTGCGCCTGGGGAATCGCCTCTAACACCGCCATCCAGCGTTCGGCTGTAGTGAGCGTGATCTTGCGGCTCTGGTTAAAGGAGCCCAGCATCGGAAAACCCCGTTTTGCCATCGGCAAATCGCCCACCGCTGGGGCCTCTGGCAGGGGCCGGTAGCTCAGGTAGGGCCTATCCAGCCGCCAGCGGCTTTCACTGCAGGGGTCTTCCCCGTCTCGCTCCGGCGGATGCAAGGTGGCATCGGTGATCCAGTAATCCACCTGATCCAGCCCGGTGGTGCCGTAATAGCCCAGGTAGGTGGCCTGAATCGGCGCCGGTTTCATCGCCAGCAGTTGCAGCCGGTTGGCGGCCGTATGGCCGGCCAGATCCACCAGGATGTCTATCTCATCCCTCAGTATCTGCAGGGTGGCGTTTTCATCGCTCACGCCATTTAGATCCCGCCAGCGGTCTGCCTTGCCCTGGAGGCGGCGCGTGTAGTCGTCGCGCACGGTGCCGCAGCCATAGAGGCTGATCTGTAGTTCTTCCCGGTTCCATTGCTCCAGCAGCGGTTCAATGAAATAACTCACCGCGTGCCGGCAGAAATCCGGTGAGATCAAGCCGATCTTTAGTTTGCGATTTGGATCCGGCAGCGGAATCCGATCCCGCCAGCGTTCAAACGGGCTGGTGGCAAATTTCTCAGCAAAGCGCCGCGCTTCCGCATAACGCTCGGCCGCCGGTTCCAGCTCATAGCCCACCAGGGTAAACAGCACATTTGAATGGGCCGCAGGGCTGCCATCCATGGTGGCTGCCCCCTTTCGCAGCCATTCCAGCGCCTCCGGGTAGCGGGCCACATCCTTGAGCACCGAGCCAAAGTTATTCATTGCCGCCCCAAACTCCGGATCCGACTCCAGGGCCCGTTCAAAGCAGCTGCGGGCCTGGTGGCTGCGGCCAATGTCTCTCAGCACCAGGCCATAGCTGTTTAGGCAGATGGCATAGGAGGGGTCGAGTTCCAGCGCTTCTTCAAAGCGTTGGCAGGCCTCCTCCCAGCGGGCTAGCCCCTTAACGGCGATCCCCAGCGCGTAGCGCAGGTTTGCACTTTTCGGGTGGATTGGCAGTTGCGATAGCAATAGCTCCTCTGCATCCTGCTGGCGCTGTAATTCACACAGCACCTGGGCGGTGTTAAGCACCATCAGCAGCTGTTTTTCCCCCTCCGCCAGATCCAAGGCCCGGCGCCAATGGGCAAGGGCCTCTGGGTTTTGACCCAGGTGGTGGTAAGCATTGCCCACCTCCAGCAGCAGGTCGGCGGCGGTGGTATTGGGTTGCTGGGGCAGCCCATCGAGTTGGGGCAGCACCCGCTGGATCAAGGGCCAGTGTTCCCCTGCCTTATTCAGGGTGATTGCCAGCCCCAGCAATGGCCCCAGTTGCTCTGGGGCCAATTGCAGGGCCTTCTCAAAGGCCCGCTTTGATTCCTCAATCCGGCCCAAATCCCGGAGCGCATTGCCGGCGTTGCCCCAGAGGCTCTGGTCCTGGGGGCAACGTTTTAAGGCCTGTTCGGTGCAATGCAGCCCTTCGGCGGTTTTACCCCGCTGGCGCAACATCGCCCCCAGGTTGCGCCAGGCATCCACCAGCTCAGGGTTGGTTTGTAGGGCTAGGCGGTAATGCTTTTCCGCACCCAGCAGCTCACCCCCCTGGTGCATGCTGCAGGCCCTTTCGAAATCAGCAAAACCCGGATCCCTGGGCGTGGCATGCCCTGCCCCCGGGGTAGCAGCTGAGGCGGTGGTAACCGCAGCAGCAGGGGCAGCAGTAGCCACAAAACCAATCTTCGGCTTCGGCCCGGCTTTTGGCTTGTTGGCTTTTTTGCGGCCCACGCGGCATCGCTCGGCCCAGCCATCGTCTCACGGGGGGGCCTGCGGCCAGGATGAAACAATGGCTTCTTCTAAGCCTTCAGCCCACGCATGCTGACCGCGGACCCCAAGGCCCAGGCCAGCCATGCCCTGCAGCTCTTCCATGCAGGCCAGTTCCAAGAAGCCTTCGACGCGGCCCTGCCCCTGCTACCAGAAGCCGAGGTGGCGGCTGAGATGAACCATCTGCTCGGGGCTTGCCTGCATTCCCTGGCCCGCAGTGAGGAGTCCCTGCCCTACCTGCGCAAGGCCATTGCCCTTGATGCCAGTAACCCCAGCTACCTCAACACCCTTGGTGTGGTGTTGCGCAAGCTCAAGCGCACCGAGCAGGCGATCCGTTCCTACGAACGGGTGATCGCCCTCCAGCCTGATTTTTCAGACGTTTACTACAACTGCGGCAACGCCCTTTCAGAACTCAAGCGCACCGAGGAGGCCGTGGGCCGTTTCCGCCGCTGCCTGGAGCTCAACCCCCGCCACCATTCCGCCCACCACAACCTCGCCAACGCCCTGCGCGACCTCAAGGAGCTTGATGGCGCCCTGCACCACTACGAGCTCTCCGACCAGTGCGAACACCACAACCCAGACATGCACTGCAACTGGGGCCTGGCCTGGCAGTTGCAGGAACGTTGGGATAAGGCCATTGATTGCTTTGAACTGGCCATCAACCAAAAGGGCGACCATGCCGCCTCCCACATCAACCTCGGCGGCGCCCTCGCCGTGCAGGAGCGTTTTGATGAGGCCTGTGCCGCCCTGCGCCGCGGGGTGGAGATCGACGACAGCTGCAACGACGCCAAGTTCAACCTTGGCCTCACCCTGCTCACCATCGGCCAATACGAGGAGGGCTGGAAGTTTTACGACACCCGCCTGAGCCTGCCCGATAAGGTGCGGCCGCCGATCGCTAGCCCCATCTGGGATGGCAACCTCGACATCGATGGTCCCTTGCTCGTGTGGGCGGAGCAGGGCTATGGCGACAACATTCAGTTCGCCCGATACCTACCGATTCTGATGGAGCTGGGGTTGCAGGTGACCCTTTCCACCAGGAAGCCCTTGATGGAACTGTTCCGCCAGTGCCTCAAACCCCAGTGCCCGGCCATCATTGACCACAAGCCCTCCGAGCTCCAGGGCTTCAAGCACCACGTGCCCCTGCTCACCCTGCCGCGCATATTCCGCACCAGCATCCAAACCGTGCCGATGATGCCCGGTTACCTCCAGGCGCCGCCCATCATTGCCTCGGGCTTGAAATTTGACCGTCAACCCTTTGCCATCAATATCGGCCTGGTGTGGGCCTCCGGGGTAGACAACAAAGACATGTATGCCGACAAGAGCATGCAGTTGGAGCTGCTGCTGCCCCTCTTTGACAGCTGGCGCCAGGAACGCCTGGTGGTGATCCATGCCCTCCAGGTGGGCGCCGATGCCGATCAACTGGAACCCTGGCGCGGCCAGCGGGGCGTGGTGGATTGGAGTGAAAAGCTCGACACCTTCCTCGACACCGCCTCCGTGCTCAGCCAGCTCGACCTGGTGATCAGCGTTGATACGGCCGTGGCCCACGTGGCCGGTGGCCTTGATAAACCCACCTGGCTATTGCTCCAGCACAACGCCGACTTCCGCTGGTTGCGCGGCCGTGCCGACACCCCCTGGTACCCAAACATGACCCTGATCCGCCAGAAGAAGCTCGGCGATTGGTCCTCCGTGGTGGAGCAGGTGCAAGAACGCCTCCAGCAGTTGCTCGGTTGATGGCCTTTTCCCCTGAGGATCCCAGCTGGCAGCTGTTGCGCCGCAGTGGCCGGGGCCGCCAGTTGCAGGAGGCCTGGATTGAAAATGAGATCTGTGCCCTTGTGCCCCTGCCCCCAGAGCGGGAAGCGGAGTTGATCGAGGCCTTTGCCCTTGAGCTCCCCCTTCAGCCTGAGGATCTCGCCTATGCCGCCACCCGCCAGGAGCGTCTGCAGTTATTCAAACGCGCCGCTTTTACCCTCCACGTGGAGGAGCGCTTTAGCCGCACCAAACGCCAGCGGGATCGGATTATTTATTCGATGCTGCGCAGTGTGAGCCCCGGCCGGGTTGCTGAACTCGCCTTGGCCATCCGCGAAGGCGAGCTGGATTTTGCCAGCGCCGCCATCCGTTGGTCTGAGGGCCCCGAAAGTGCCCAGGGGGGCCGCATCGGTCCGGTTTCCCCTGATGTGGGTCATCCTGAATTAAACGAACGGCTCAACCAGGCCAACGAGGGCGACCTCATCGGCCCCTTCCCCGTGGGCAACATGCATGTGCTGCTGCGGCTTGATACCCGCATCACCACCCGCCTGGATGAATCCTTGCAGCAGCAGTTGATTGAGGAGCTCTACGCCGAGTGGCTCCATCGCCAGGTGGATGCCCTCACTAAAGGTGAGAACATGGATCCCATCGAGTACCTACCGGCGTGACCCAATCCCTGTCCTCCCGGGTGCGCCTGCTCATGGATGGCCCCCCCCTGGACCGGCTTGAGCCAGCCCTATTGGTGCAGCACGAGGAGCAGGTGCAGGCCTGGCAGCTGCCCCTGGGTGAGGAATTGGCCAGGGAAGGGGCCCCCTTTGGTTTTGTGTTGCGGGTGGTGGAGGGCAGCCTGCGCCTCAGCGGCAGGGATGCCATGGGCCAGGAATTCACCCTGCGGCGCCTCGGCCCCGGCGAATGGTGGGGGGCCTGGGGGGCCCTAAACGGCCAGGCCCCTGCCTCCTGCCGCACCGCCACCGATTGCAAATTGCTGGCGGTGCCGGTGGAGCTCTGGCAGCAGTGGTGGCAGGCGGCCCCCGCCCTGGGGGAATGGACTGCACCCCACCCCCAGCGGGAAGACACCTACAGCGCCCTGCGGCCCCTGTTGATCCAGCGCGAACGCCAGGAACTCAGCCTGGCGGAGTTGTTAGACCGCCTCCAGCCCAGCATCTGCCCCCTGGAGCTGCGCACCCCCGGCGAGCTGGAGCACCAGCTGGAGGCCAGCCCCGATAACAGTTGGTTCCTGGCCGCCGCCGACCGTTTCCTCCCGGATCAGAACCCCCCTGGGGTGGCGGGCTATCGCCCTGAACAGCTGCAGCAGGCCCTGCGCCGCAGTGGTTGGGGCCTGCGTTTGATTGCCCTGCCCAGCGCTGAGCTGGAAGAGCTGATGCTCGCCAGCCCACCGCCGCCGGTTGTTCCGGTGGAAGTGGTGGATCCCCTGCTACTCGAGGAGCGTCCCGCCTGGGAAAACCCCGATGGCGCCCAGCTGCTGGCCGCAGCCCTTGAACAGCAGCAAACCCAACCCCGCCGCGATGTAGAAGGCCTGGTGGTGCGGCCGGTGCTCGGCAGCTCCGCGCCGGAGCAGGGGCTGGCCCTACTGCAGATGGTGTGCGAGGTGCTGCGGGTGCCCTTCCGCCGCGATGTGGTTGATCGCATGTTGCGCGGCATGGTGGGTGATCGCCCCTACCCCTCCCTCGAGCAGCTCGGCCAGATCTCCGATGCCCTTGGCTTCAATGCCGTGCTGATGCAGGTGCCGGCCTCCCACCTCGGTCGCCTCGCCATGCCCGCCCTGTTGGAGCTAGATGATGGCCCGGTGCTGGTGGCCGGTGAACGCCGCGGTCGCCTGCGGGTGATCGATCCCCGCGAGGGGGAACGCCACCTCAACCTGGCGAAACTGGCCGAAACCCAGCCGCTGCTGCGGGCCGTAACCCTCAGCCGCCGGCCCAATACCGCCGAGAAGCGCTTTGACATCAGTTATTTCTTTCCCTACCTGCAGCGCTATCGCCAGTCGTTGGTGCTGGTGTTTGTGGCCTCGTTGTTTATCAACCTGTTTGGCCTCGCCCAGCCCCTTCTGATCCAGCAGATCATCGATAAGGTGATTGGCCAGCAAAACTTCAGCACCCTTTATTTCATCGGTGTGCTCTTAATTGGGAGCAGTATTCTTTCCAATGTGCTGAATCTAATCCGCACCTTCCTGTTTACCGATACCACCAACCGCATTGATATTGCCACCTCCGGCAATATCCTCACCCATCTCTTCCGCCTGCCCCTGGGCTACTTCGATAATCGGCCCGTGGGGGAAATATCCACTCGGCTCAATGAACTAGGCACCATTCGTGGTTTCCTCACCGGCACCGCCCTCACCCTGGTGCTGGATGTGTTGTTTGGGGTTGTTTATTTATTCGTGAGTATCTCCTACAGCGGTTTGCTCACCGCCGTGGCCCTTGCCGTTATCCCCCTCTACCTTGCTCTGGTTTATATCGTTTCGCCCGTAATTAAGAGCCAGCTGCGCGTTGCCGCCGAGGCCAATGCCGCCGCCAGTTCGCTGATGGTGGAAGCGCTCACCGGCATTCAAACCGTGAAGGCCCAGCACGCTGAAACCACCCTGCGCTGGAAATGGCAGCAGCGCTATGCCCGCTTTATTTCCAGCAATTTCCGCACCACGATTATCGGCAGCACCGCCGGTGCCATCGGTGCCTTCTTCAACGAGATCGGTGGCCTTGCAGTGCTCTGGGTAGGCGCCTATCTGGTGCTTAAGGGTGAACTCACCGTGGGCCAGCTGATCGCCTTCCGGATCATCAGTGGCAATGTGGTGGGCCCGATCATCCGCCTTGCCGGCACTTGGCAAACCGTGCAGGGTTTGCAGATTTCCGTAGAACGTTTGGCTGATGTGGTGGATGCCCCCACCGAGCAGCATGAGGATGCCCGCCCCATTGCCCTGCCACCGATCAGCGGCAAGGTGGAATTCGATCGGCTCAGCTTCCGTTTTCGCCCCCATTCACCCCTGGTGGTGAAGAGCGTCAGTTTCACTGTGGAACCTGGCAAGTTTGTGGGCATCGTTGGCCAGAGCGGCAGCGGTAAAAGCACGATCATGAAATTGTTGCCGCGCCTCTACGACCCCACAGAAGGGGTTATCCGCATTGATGACTACGACATCGCCAAGGTTGACATCGATTCCCTGCGCCAGCAGATCGGCATCGTGCCCCAGGATTCGATGCTCTTTGATGGCTCCGTGCGAGACAACATCGCCCTTAATGCCCCCGATGCCAGTGATGAGGAGGTGATTAAGGCGGCCCAGGTGGCCTGTGCCCACGCCTTCATCATGGACCTGCCCCAGGGCTATGCCTCCAGCGTGGGCGAGCGCGGTGCCGCCCTCTCCGGCGGCCAGCGCCAGCGGGTGGCCATTGCCCGGTCAATCCTGGCCAGGCCCCGCCTCTTGATCCTTGATGAGGCCACCAGTGCCCTTGATTACCTCACCGAACGCACCGTTTGCGAAAACCTCAAACGCGAGCTCCGCGGTGACACGGTCTTTTTCATCACCCACCGCCTGGCCACCATCCGCAACTCCGATGTGATCCTGCTGATGGAGAATGGATTGCTCCAGGAGGCCGGCACCCACAACGAGTTGCTGCAGAAACGCGGCCTGTACTACGCCCTCTACCGTCAGCAAGATGCCGCCGTCAACTGATCCTCAGCCCACGGATCCCAAGCTCCCCCAAAGTGCTGCCCCCTTAAGCCTGCGGGATCGTCTGGCGGCCCTACGCCCTAGCCCCAGCCGCAAGGTTTACTACGACAGCCCGGGGATGCTCGAGCAGAGCAACCACTGGGGGGGCCTGGTGATCTGGACCATTGCCGCCGGCACCACCGCCGCCCTGATCTGGGCCTTCCTCGGCAAGGTAGACCAAACCGTCACTGCCAACGGCACCCTCGAACCGGCCAACGGCAAGGTGGATGTGCGCAGCACCAGCGGCGGCATCGTTAAGAAGCTTTGGGTGCGGGAAGACCAGTGGGTGAAGCCCGGCGATCGCCTGGTGGAGATCGAAAACCTTGGCCTCCAGGCTCGCCTGCTCACCACCGCCCGGCAGCTGGCCCTGCTGCGCTACGAAAACAGTCTCTTTAATCTCTTGATTGATGGCGGTGGCAGCCTGCCGGTGATTTTGCCCCCACCGCCCCTAGGCATTGCCACCGAGGAGCGCGTGCGTTCGGTGCAGCTCACCGTGCAGCAAACGGCCTCCCAGTTGCGTCAGCTCCAGGACCGGGTGGCCTCCCAACAAGAAACCCTCAAGCTAAAACAGTCTTTAGCCGATTCCCTGCGCTTGCTTTACAGCAATGGTGGCTACGCTAAGTATTCCTATCTGCAGGCCCGCGATGAAATCCAGCAGATCCGTTCCCAGGTGAGTCAAACCAAGGAGCAGATCAACATTCTCGTTTCTGAAGCCGGTCGCCAGGTGAGTAACAACGACCGTCAGATCCTTAATCTCGAAGCTGAACGGGTGGGCCAGCAGGAATCTCGCACCAACCTGGTGCTCAAGGCCACCGGCTCCGGCCGCATCTTTAATCTCGCCATGCGGCCGGGGTCAGTGATTGGTTCCGGCACCGAGCTCATGCGGATTGTGCCCGAAGGTGCCCTGCGCGCCAAAGTGTTTCTAGCCAATACCGACCTTGGTTTTGTGAAGGAGGGCCAGAAGGCAAAGCTCTCGGTGTCATCTTTCCCGGCCGGTGAATATGGCTACCTGGAGGCGAAGGTGAGTCGCATTGGTGCCGATGCCCTTGATAATCAAAGCCCAGCTGAACAGCAGCGGGCCAACACCTACCCCCTGCAGGTAACCATCACCAACAACCCCACAAAGCGGGCCCTGCTGGCCAAGCTCAAGCCCGGCATGCAGGTGTCTGCCCTGATTGTGGTGCGCCAGCGGCCAGTGATCAGCCTGTTTACTGAGATGTTTACCAAGGGTACTGAAGGGCTTAAGAACAGCCGTTGATTGCCCTGAATGAATTCCCCATCACAGGCCAAAGCGCCCATAAACTTTTTTCAGATTTATCTTTCTGAAACTAGCCTTGAGCTGCCGCCGCTGCTGCAGAAGATGCAGGCCACCGCCGAGCAATATTTCCCCGGCCATTCCCATCAGTTATTTAATCGCCTCAGCCTTAGGGAATGCCTTGCTGACACCTGCGGTAAGGAAGTGCTCACCGCCTATGACCGGCTTATCCCCCTGGCCTATAAGGCTGATCTGGCCCGATATTGCCTAGTGCATCACTTTGGTGGTTGGTATGCAGATATTACCCTTAAGTTTACCTCTGGGGTGGCATTTGAAAACTCAATTGAGTTTATCTATTTCTATGATTATGGCGATGGTTTGCCGTCCCCCTTTCGCACCGGCCACGATTGCATGAATGCCTTCTTTTATGCAGCTGCTGGCTCTGCAATTCTTTCGGATGCCATCGAGATGGTCTTAAGAAATTGCCATGAGCGTAATTATGGAATTAGCTCCCTCTGCCCCACTGGCCCCACATTATTTGGTCGAGCTGTGGCCATGCATGCCCCTGAATATAACCAGCTGTTTGGGCATTTCATGCCGCTCACACCTTTCCATCCCAATCGGAATAAGTCGTTTGTGGCTCCCGATGGCAGCATCATTGCCCGCCATAAATCTGCCTGGCATAGCAACCACCCGGGCCCCGGTGATCTCAGTGCCTTTGGTGCCCCTGGCACCAATAGTTATTTCCACCTCTGGCGCCAGCGTCAGGTCTATGCAGATTGAAGCAATCAGCTTGGCCTGAGTAGCTCACGTTCCAATAACAGTTGGATCAGCTTTTCCATACTGGTTTGCCAGTTCATGGTTGCCATAGCCCCTGCCCCCTGCTGGCCGTGGTGGCGCCAGGCTTGCTTTTCCTTCCAAAGCCGCAGCCACCACTCCACCAATTCCTCGGGATCGGTTTCTCCCCAGAGGCCCCCCGCATCACCGCCGTAGCCGGTGGTGATTTCCTTAGGCACCTTACCCACACCCCCACTGCCCACTGAAATGGCGTGGGCCATGCCCATTTCCAGCAGATCCAGATGCCCCGTATTGGCAGACAGCAGTGTGGGAATGCCGCAGGCGAGGGTTTCCATTGCCATCAGATTGGTGCCCCCCTCACAGCGGCTGGTAAATACTGCAGCATCTGTTTGTTTGATCAGGTTTGGAAGTTGGGTATTGGCCATTACCTGGGGCAGCAATATGTTGCCGGCCGGGATTTTATTTAACTGCAGCCAATCAAATAAACTTTTGGCATCACCATTGCTTGGGGCCCCCTCCACGTAAGGCGTGCGGGCAATAGTGTCTAATCCCACATTGCCAATGTTTGCCCAGGTGGCGATTAGTAGGGCATTGGGGCAATGGCGTAAAAAGCGCCGGAATCCCTCCAGCACGATATCTTGACCCTTCCGCGCCTCTAGCTTACCGCCGGCAAAAATTATAAATGGTTGCTCAAATAGCCTTGGCACCGGAATCGGATTAAAGCGACTGGTGTCAACACCTTGGTGCACAAGTGCTGCTGAGTCGTAGCCCCCCTCTTCCATTACCCGCTGGTTCCAGTGGGAACCAGTGATCACCAGGTCATAGCTATCTAGGGCCAGGCGATAAGACTCATCGATTTGGCTGCGCTCAAAGAATGTTACCCCCACCTGGTGCTTTGCTAGCACCCGTAAGGGGGGCACTTGGTTGCCAATGGGCCCCATGGCCACCTGACAATTAGTGCTGAGAATTGTTTGGGGATTTGTTTCTAATTGCTCAATAAGTTTGCGGCTGAACCGCTCGATTTCATCCAGCTTCAGTAGCCAGTGGGGATCACAATGGGCGCTGCGGTCTGCTTTTCTAGTGACCACCGGCCGAACGCTACCCCCCGCCACCAGGGCCTGGGCCAGCTGGATGCCATAGCCGCCCCAGCCGGTGTAAGGGGTCAGCGGCCAATCGATTAGTAGCCGTTGCTTTGCCATTAACCAGCCTCTGCGGGCACTGGCGTCAGCAGGCCCATGAAGTTACGCCCGGCATGTTCCACCGTTAGAAATTGGCCGTTATCCAGGGCTGGTTTCATGATTTGAAACTGCTTCATAACCCCCAGGGTGGCCGCACTTTCCAAGGGGCTATGGAAGCTCACATCCTCCTCTTGCCAATGGGGACCTTTAAAGTAAGTGGCAGCTTGGCTCCTGTTTAAAAAGAAGCAACCGGAGTGGGTATTTAGTGGCTGGCGAAAGCGAATCGCCCTGCCAAGATGTTCTAAACATAGGCTTTCGGCCATAGATTGGCGATAGGCTGCACTGGCCGCTGGGTTGTAGTCGCCATCAATATAAAATCTATTTAAGTGCTTAAGATCCTCACTGGTTTCTATGCGATTTGGCTGAAGTAAATAGCTATCCCCAAAGCTCCTGTTGAAGTGTTGTAGTTTCAGGAAGAAGTCTGCATCGGTGATCAGTAGATCATCTTCCAGGTAGCAACTGTAATCATAAGAGTTATATTGCTGCTCTAATATGCGGTGGCAACAAAATCCCAGATGCTTTGGATTCCCCGGCTCCGACGCCACTGCCCTAAAGGCGCCGGAGGCCTGAAGATCTGCCAGTTCGCCAAGTAAATGTTGCTCACCTGTTACGCAGATGTTGATGCTCAGCTCGCTTCCGGCATCGTTTACCTGATCGAGGCGCCTTTGCATGTGGTTAAGGCTGCCCGCCCGTTGCCCAAATAGCCGATGAAGTTGCAGTATCACCTGTCTCAATGCCGCCGCCCGGGGTGCAGGGTCGGGGCTAAGCGAGCCATGGCGACCACCGCCCGCGGGGTTGAAGTAGTGAACGATCGCCAGCTGTATTTTCACTCTGCCCAGCCTAATTTGATCGCCAGAGGGGGATCCTACGGGGTGTCAGTTCTCTCAGAAGCCCCTGTCTACACTGGCTTGATTCGCCTAGGCCGTGTCTGTGTTGATCCGTCGCCTGCGGCGCCTAATGGTTCGGGTGCGCATCAGCCCTTTTTTGGTGCCAATGCTGCTTTTGCTTCTTTGGGCTGGCCTGATGACCCTGCTGGCACGATCCGCTGACGGTTGGATTGTGATGCTGGCTGCCACCCCCCTTGGTTTTGCCGGGCTTTTGACCTTGCTCTGCTGGCTCGCCTACCGACGGGATTTCTATGCCTAGGCCCTACCCGGCGGCGCTGCTGCTCCCCGGCGATGCCTTCGACACCACCCAGCTCCAGGTGCTGGGTAGAAGGGTTGCCGGCCGCTCCTTTGCCCAAGGGCTGGTGGAGCAGTTAAGGGTCGAAGACCAACTCACCCTGCTGGTAACCACCGCCGAGGAACGGGATCAGTTGAAGGGCTTGCTGGAGCCCCATCTGCCCAGGGGTGCTCAGTTGCACATCCGCCTTGGTTTTCCCCGGGATGCGCTGCTTGCCACCGGCGCCTTGCACGTGCCCGATCCAGGTTTGGCCCGCTGGGAATTGTTGCGGTCTGGCACCTCTGCCAATGCTTTTTCCCTAACGGGGGTGATTCATACGATCTGCTCCCAATCGGTGTTTGAGAGCATGGAACGCTTGCTCACCGCTCCGCTGCAGCCCTGGGATGCCTTGGTTTGTACCTCCACGGCGGGTCGGAAGGTGGTGCAAGAGGCCATGGACCATCACCACGAGGCGTTGCAGCGGCGCTTTGGCGTGGTGTTACCCAGGCCCCCAGGGCCGCAGTTGCCTTTGATCCCCCTGGCGGTGGCCGACAGCCTGCCGCCCAATGGCCAGTCTCGCCACCAGCGGCGCCTGCAGGCGCGGCAGCAGTTGGGTTTGGCCCCAGAGGCCTTTGTGGTGCTTTTTCTCGGTCGCCTTAGTTTCCACAGCAAAGCCCACCCCCTGGTGCTCTACCGGGCGATGGCGCGTCTGGCGGCCAATGCTCCCCAGGCCCTGTTGTTGGAGTGCGGGCACATCTACAACGAGCCGGTGGCAGAGGCCTATGCAGAGCTCGAGCAGAGTTTTCCCCAGCTAGCTCGGCGGCGCCTGGGTGGTCTTCAGCCCGCCACCGAGGTAGAGAAGGCCTTGGCCCTTGCTGCTGCTGATGTGTTTGTATCACCGGCAGACAACCTTCAGGAAACCTTTGGCCTTTCAGTGATTGAAGCGATGGCAGCGGAACTGCCAGTGGTTGCCAGTGATTGGAACGGTTATCGAGACCTGGTGGACAACGGCAGCACCGGTGCCCTCATCCCCACGGCCATGGTGCGTGGCAATGCCGAACAGCTTGATGATCTGGATCGTCTCTATCGCTTAGGGCTTCTCGATTACGACACCATCGTGGGCATACGCAGCCTCCAGGTGGTAATTCAGGAAGATGCTTTAGTGCAAATCCTCACTAGCCTTTGCGCTGATCCAGCCCTGCGCCAGCGCTGGGGCACTGCTGGCAGGCGCCGCTGGCAGGAGCGTTATTGCTGGCCTGTGGTGGCAGCGCAATATCGACAGCTTTGGGAGGAATTGGGAGAGTTGCGAGCCCAGGCCGGTGCCCCACCAGCTGCCCCCACTGCCAGTGCCCCCACCGGACGGATGTTTGCTGGTTATGCCAGCTCTGCCTTCCAGGCCGAGGCCCTGCGAGTTCACCCCATGGCCACCCCCGCCGCCTGGTTGCGCCGGCCCATGCAGCGGCCTTTTTTCAGTCAGCTATGTGGGGCGGCCTTTGAGGCTTTGATCAAGCATTTAGAACGTAACGGCCGAGTGGATCGCCAGGATCTCAGCGCCCTAGGGGTGGATGCTGCCCAGCAGCTAAACGTGCTGGCGGCCCTGGTCAAGTTTGGGGTGGCAGTGCCAGAGGCCAGCCAGCCATGACTAACGCCCGGCGGCTGTTGTTTGTTTGTTATCCAGATACAAACCACACCATCGGTGGGGTTAAACAGATTTATCGCCAGGTGGAGTTGTTGCACCAGGTCGGCTGGCAGGCTTGGGTGCTGCAGGAACAGCCAGGTTTCCGGGCAGACTGGTTTCCCAGCACGGCGCCGGTACTTGATCTACAGACCTATCTAGCCCAGTCCCCTGATCCAGCCACCGATCTGATCGTATTGCCGGAAACTTGGCTTGCCAATCTGCCCAGTTATTTAGTTGGTATACCCAAGGTTATCTTCAACCAGAATGCCTATTACACCTTTGGCCTTGATGGCAAGGTTAATGTCGACACCCTTGAACTTTATCGTCACCCTGATCTGCGCGGGGTTGTAACTGTTTCCGAGGACAATCGCCGTTTTCTAGTGGAGGGCTGTGGCCTGCCATCGGAGCGGGTGCACACAGTGCTGAATGGCATTGATGGCCAGTTATTTTATCCGCCAGAGCGTAAGTTGCGGCGAATTGTGTTTCTTGCCCGCAAGCATGTGCACCATGCCCGCACTGTGCAACTGATGGCCTCCCAGCGCCCGGCGCTGCAGCGCTATGAATTCCGTGAGTTGCCGCGGCTAAGCCATCCAGAGCTGGCAGCGGAACTGCGGGAAGCGTTGGTATTTCTCAGCTGTGGCCATCCCGAGGGCTTTGGCCTGCCCCTTGCCGAAGCGATTGCCTGTGGTTGCATCCCCGTGGGCTACCACGGTTTAGCTGGAAGGGATTTCTGTTTTCCGGCCCTGCACAGCGTTGAATTTGGTGATCTGTTTGGTTTCGTCCAGCAGTTGGAGATAGCCCTGCAGGCCTTTGAAGCTGATCCGGATGGCAGCACCACCACCCTGATTAATTCAGCCTTGGCCCTGCGGGAGCGTTATTCCCTCGAGCGCGAACGGGAGCGGGCCCTTGAGGTGTGGGGGCAGCTGGTGGGTTGCCAAGATTCTTAAAGCTGCTGATCAGTTGATCCCCAGCTGTTTCTCCAGCGATGCCAGCGCCTCCTGCCACCGGTGGAACCCCTCTTGGCGGTGGGGCACCACCAGCTGGCGGTAGCGGCCGTCACGCCCCAGCAGGTCGTACCAGCGTTCATCGGGGAATTGGGGCAACAGCAGCTGCACCTGGCGGCCACAGGCCACCGCCAGATGGCCCAGGGAGGTGTCCACCGTGGCGATAGCTCTGCATTGGGCCATAAGCTTGCGGGTGTCCCTGAGGCTGCGGATTTGCTGGCGCACCAGCTGCACCCAGGGGGCCTGTCGCCCCAGGATTTGCAATTCCTCGGGGTTGTAATCGCCCATGTCGAGCAGCCGCAGCCCTGGGGCCGCCGCCCGTTGCCAGCGGCCATAAAGCTCCAGGATCAGAGGAAATGGCAATGACCGGCTGAAGGAGGAGAGCGGATTGGCCGGGTCGGGTTTGCACCGCCAGCAAACCAATAGCCCGCCGCCCCCAGGGGCCGGCTGAGGGTCCAGCAGCAGGGCACCGGGGGCCTGCTCCAGCCCCCTCAATCCCATCCAGAAGCGGAACCAGGGGGAGGTCACATGCCAACTGCCCTCAATTCCTTGGCTTGGTTCCAGGGGCAGCCCCGGCACCTCCGCCAGCAGGGCCCGCACCACGCCGCTGTTTTCGCCACTGGGCCGCAGCCAGAGCGCCTCCGGCCGGGGTAACCCTGAACGACTGGCCAGCAACAGGGCCGCCGTTTCCAGCTGGTCGCCAATGCCGCCCACCAGGTCCACAGCCACCGGCAGGCCCTGGGCAAAGCGTTGTTCGATCGCCTGTTCCAATTGCTGTTGTCCCTGGCCCCCCAGCAGGCCCCTCCAGGGATTGGGCTCCCCCCGCCGCCGCAGGATCCGGTAGGTGGATTGCTGGCCGATCAGTTGGTTATGGCCTTGAACTCGCTCTAACCAGCTTTCGCAGTCGTCGTAGGCGCCGATATAGGTGAGCAGGCTGATTAGCTTTAGTTGTTGTTGGTAACCCGTGGGGTTTTCGCAGGCTTTGCTGATCTTTTGCCCCAGTTGCTGACGGGCTAGATCGAGGTCATTGCCATAGAGAAACCACTGCTTTGCTGGCATCTCATTTGCTGCCATCTCAATTGCTTTCATCTCAGCGCAGTTGCTGGAATCCCTGGTGCAGGGCCAAGGCAGATTGCTGGGGGGTGTAGCGGCGCAGGGCATCCCTGCGGGCCCGTTGGCCCATGGCCTGCCGTTGCTGGGGCTGGGCTTTACACCAATTCAGGGCCTCGGCCAAGGCGTTGCTATCTCCGGGGGGCACCAGCAGGCCATTGCGGCCGTGGGTGATTACCTCGTAGGCGCCCCCCACCCCACTGCTGATGGGCACCACGCCGGTGACCATCGCCTCTGCCACCACCATCCCGAAGGATTCCGGATGCAAGGAGGGAAACACCAGCACGTCGAGGTCTGCATAGAAACTCTGCAGCTCTTCCCCCTCCAGGAACCCCCGCCACTGCACCAGCGCTCTGATCCCTACCCGCTCGCAGTATTCGCGCAGTTCATTTTCATAGTTGGGGGCAAAGGCCTTCCCGGCCAATTGAATATTGAGCTGCTGGCCGTTGCCCCCGGCCTGCAGCCGCGCCACCGCCTCTAGCAACACATGCACCCCCTTCGATTGCATTAGCAGCCCGCAGTAGCCCACCCGCAAGGCCCCTGCCCTGGGTTGGCTGGCCTGCGGGGGCTCGTTTTGCATCAGCGGCGGGTAAACCACCGGCTGTTGGGCCACAGGAAAACCCTGCTGTTGCAGGAGCCGCTTCACCTCCCCCGAGGCAAAAGCCATGCCATAGGCCCCTTTGCCCCTGGGGTATTGGTGCAGGGGCATGGGGGCCCCCATGAAGCCCACGTGTTGCTGGGTGGGTACCCCCTGGGCAAGCACTGTGTCCAGCAGCTCTAAGCCCAGCAAATCCAGGTTGCCCACCAGGCACACCTGGGGGTTAAAGCGTTTCAATATTTTGGTCAGCAGCCTTTGGTTGTGCTGCTGGCGCCGTTGTTCCTCGCTGCTATCGCCAAGCCGACTGATGCCTCCCTCGTAGCTGCCCAGTAGCTGCAGGCTGCGGCAAACCCTTGGGTCTAGGCCCGCCGGCCCCAGGTAGGGGGCATCACTGCAGAGCACCAGGGGCTCGTAGCCAAGGGCCTCCAGCCCCTGGCAGAGCCGTTGCAGGCAGAGCCCAAAACCGCCCAGATTCTGGGGGGGGTAGAGGTTGGTGAGTAGGAGCAACCGCATCAGGCGAGCCTAAAGTCCGGCCGCTTACCAGCCCCTGCCATGTCCCCATTGCTGCAGCGCTTCGACGGCCGCGACCTGGGCAGCAAACCACACATCACCCTGTTGGGTTCCAACAAGGTGGGCAACTTTGTTGTCACCATCCCCCTGCTCACTGCCCTTAAGCGCCGCTACCCCGGCGCGGTGATCGACTTTTGGGGCAGTGAGCTCACCGCTGATTTCGAGCGGGCCCTGCCCCAGCTGGCCTGGCGCTGTTCCTGGGATCGGGCCGATGCCGACCTGTTTCAGCAATTGGCCAGCGCCGCCGCAGAACGTCTTGGGGCCGCTGGCCCTGTTGATCTATTGATCAATTGCGATGGCTTTAACCCCCTTACCCAGGTGTTGGCCAGCTGGCTGCGCCCCCAGTGGGTGGCTGGGGCTGCCCTCAAGGCCAATGGTCGCCAGGCTGTGCCCTGGGGGGATCACCCCTTCCAGAAATTTCTCAATGATCCCGATTGGGATTCCCCTGCCTTTGTGGAGCGCTACGGGGGGCTTTTCCCCTCCAACTACATCGCCGAGCTGCTCTGCCGCCTGGCCTACCTGGAGGAAACCGTCACGGCCATCGAGCTGCCGTGGGTTGAGCCCCCCTTTGCGGTGCCTGATGTGTTGATCCATGCCACCACCACCCGGGCGGCCAAGCTCTGGCCCTTGGCCCATTGGCAGGAGCTGTTGGCCTGGTGCGAGGCCCAAAACCTGTCGGTAGGGCTAGTGGGCAGCGCCCCTGCATTGCAGCGGGAGCAGTACAACGCTGGTGATGTGGAAACAGAGCTGTTGGCCAGCAGTGCCTTGATCGATCTGCGGGGCCAAACCAGTCTGATCCAACTGGCTGGCGCCTGTAAGGCGGCCCGGGCCGTGGTCAGTGTTGATGCAGGACCGCTGCACATTGCCGCTGCCATGGGTACTCCCACCCTGGCCATTGTTGGCAATGATCCTGATGGGGTGGGGGCCAGCCCGATTCGGCTCTGGATGCCCCGCTCCGCCAATGCCAGCCGCACCATCAGCCCCCACAGCTGTGCTGGCTGCGCTGAGCTGCGCTTCCGCAACGATGGCTGTGTCATGGAAGGCCACGGCTGCATGGCTTCGGTGCAGCCAGAGCAGGTGATCACTTGGCTGTTGCCCTTGCTTGCTGCGGATTAGCGTCATTTACCATGTCCCTCAGATTAAAAATCTGGCCGGGCCGTAGGACATGCATCAAATTTTGGGGCCTCTCTTTGCGCCATTCCTGCGTATTGAGTATTACCTGTCTGCCTGGTTCGAATTCCTAGGTTTTTTTCTCACCGGTAGAACCTGGCGCCAGCGTCTACGTCGCCGGGCCGGTTCCTGGCCCCAGCCGCCGCCAGGCTTGCGGCGGCTGGCAATTTTTGCTGCCTTCCATGGTCCCGAGGTGAGTTTTTCAAACCTGGCCTACTTGCGCTCCCTGCAGGCGGCCGGTTTGCAGGTGGTGTATCTGCATAACGGTCACCTTTCCGCCGCCACGATTGAGAAATTAGAGCCCCTCTGTGCCGCTGTGCTCGAGCGTCCCAATTTGGGGCAGGATTGGGGTTGTTTTAAGGATGGTTTTCTCAATTTGCGGCGTTATGGCTGGCTGGAAAATATTGAATGGTTGTTATTTTGTAATGATAGTGTTCACTTCCTCGGTGATCAAATTGGAGCAGATTTTGCGCGCAGGTTAGACCAACAATTTAATACCATGGTTGAGCCAGTGCTCGCCTTGAATGAAAATCTTCAGCTTTGGCAGCACTTGCAAAGCTTCTTTGTGGCGGTGAGGCCTGAAGTCTTCAAAACCCCTCTTTTTGTGCGCTTTTGGAAAGACTATCTGCCTCTTAGCCATCGCTACCACGCCATCAATAAAGGTGAGGTGCGCTGGTCTCTTAAGGTTCTTAATCATTATCCACGCCGCGTTCTCTATTCGCCTTCAGCCCTCTTTGATTATGCATCTACAGCCTATGAAGATGAGAAGTGGCTTGGGATTTCACGGCTGTTAATACCTAAGTGCTGTGGTTCTGTAGTTGATGGCCTACGCAGTCATTTGGCTGAGGAGATCAGTGCGGATGAGGATCGGCGTAAAATTCCTAGATCTGGTGGCCGTTTTACCACCAGCTATGTGTATTGGGACCAGCTGATGACGCTGATGGGAATCCTTGAAAGCACCAACACAAGTCATTCCTGTGCGTTGATGTTCTGCAGCTTGTTGGGATCACCTTTTCTCAAAAAAGATATCTGCAGGCACAATACATATACCTTGTCTCAGATTAGGCAGTTTCTTGAATATCATTTTACTAGTAACGCTGAAGAATCACCAGAATCCAGCGCCCTTTGGTCGGAGATACTTGGATCTTATGTGGGACAGGGAACACTAGTGAGCTATTTGTTCCGGCCGAGGGTGGCCTTCCGCAAGGGCTTGATGTACCGCGGTTTTGGCATATCCCAGGAGTCCATGCCCAATTACGGCAACCGTTGAGTTGTTGTTTTGAGTTTCTCCCCTGAAGCTGGCTTTGCTGCAGATCCCCAAGGGCCAGCCCAGCTAGATCTACTAATAATTGTTTATCGCCCCGGCGCCGCTGAGCTCCAGGCCCTGGGCGCCTGCCTGGCGGCCTTGCCCCCCACCATTCGCTACAGCCTGGCCCTCAACGCCGTGCAGCCCCAGCCCCCCGAGGGGCTGGAGCCCCTGCTGGAGGGCGCCCTGGTAGTGCAGCGCAACGGCGAAAACCTTGGCTATGGCCGGGCCGCCAACCGTTTGTTTAAGGCCCTGCCCCAGCCGGCCCCTTGGCTGGCGGTGCTCAACACCGATTTGTATTGGCAGCCCGGCAGCTTTGAAACCATGCTCCGTTGGCTCAGTGCCAACGCCGATGTGGTGGCCGCTGTGCCCCAGATCCTCAGCCCCTCAGGTCAGGTGGAGCGGCTAACAAAACGAGATCCTTCATTGCTCGCCCTCTGTAGCCGCCGTTTTCTTCCCCGCCACCTAAAACCCCAGTGGCTGCGCCGCCTCGATGGCCGTTTCACCATGGACGACCACGACCTGCAGAGCATCTATGAGGTCCCCTATCTGAGCGGCTGCTGCCTGCTGGTGCGCTCCGCTGCCTATGCCGCCGTGGGCGGCTTTGATCCGGCCTACTTCCTTTACCTGGAGGATGCCGACCTCACCCGCCGGCTCAGGCCCCTGGGCCGTTGCCTGCACCTGCCGGTGGCTGCAGTAACCCATGGCTGGGGCCGGGGCAGCCACCGCAGCCTGCGGCTCACCCTGGTTAACCTCTGGAGTGCGGTGATTTATTTCCGCCGCTGGGGCCTGCGGCTCTGGAACTAAATCCAGTGAACCCAGTCAATCCAGCTGCTCTCCAGTCGAGTCAGTCAGTTCCCTTGCTGTCGTTGTTGCTGCCCCTGCACCGGCCGCGGCTCGACCACCTGGAGCAGTTGCTGGCCTCCCTGCCCCTCGATCAGCCAGAGGTGGAGCTGGTGGTGGGCATTAATCCCCTGGCTGCCGACCCGGCCACACCGTTGGGGCCCTGGTTGGAGCAGTGGCGCCAGGGTGCCCGCTGGCAAGTGCTGGAGCATGACCGCCCCCTGGGCGTAAATGCCCATTTCCAGGCCCTGCAGCGCCGGGCCCGGGGGGCCTGGCTGGCCCCCGTAGATCAAGACGACCGTTGGCAACCGGGCCGTTGGCAGAGCCTGCTGCCCCAGCTGCGGGATCCCCAGCAGCAAAGGCGTTGTTTGCTGCTGGTCTCCCCCCTGCGACCCTGCAACGATCAGCTGCAGCCCTTGGCTTCTTTTGTGGGTCCCCCTTCCCTGGGGCCGCTGCTGCGCACACCGCCCCCCCTGCGTTGGCTGCGGGCCCTTATGAAGAATTACGCCACCGGTTGCTGCTGCATCTACAGCCGGCCGCTGCTGCAACGGCTCGGTTGGCCCCAGGCCCAGCCCGCCACCCCCTACTACGACCATCAACTGCTGCTAAAGGCGTTGCTTTCGCGCCATTGCGCCGTGGGCCCCCTGGCGGGGCCTGGTCTGGATTGGCGCCGCCACCAGGGCTGTGTGTCTGGGGTGCGCCGCCCCTGGCGCCAGGTGTTGGCAGACCGTTTCCGCTTGCTTGCCGCCCTGGTGCCTTCGCAGGGCCGCGGCTAATGTCGAGCCGCTTCTTAGGCGTGTGCGTTTGGCAGAGCCCGTTGCGGTATTCCAGGACGCGGTGCTGGAGATCCCGGTTCATTCCTCCTCCCTACGCACCATCAAGCGCAGCCTGCTTTCGGGGCTCACCGGTGGTCAGCTGGCCCGCCGGGGCCGCAGCCTGCGGGTGCGGGCCCTAGATCGCCTCAATCTGCGCATTAACCATGGGGATCGCTTGGCCCTGATTGGCCACAACGGCGCCGGTAAATCCACCTTCCTGCGGGTGCTGGCCGGCATCCTCACCCCCACCGGGGGCCAGTGGCAGCTGCCCCAGCCCTTCACCCCATTAATTGATAAATCCTTTGTGGTGGAGCCCCAGCTCAGTGGTTTCCAGGCCGTAAAGGCCCACTACTTACTGCATACCAGTTCGCTGAAGGGTTTCGATTCCTTCCTTGAGGATGTGGCCAATTTCTCGGAACTAAACGACTTTTTGCATCTGCCGCTCCAGGGTTATAGCGATGGCATGAAAACCAGGTTGCTGTTTGCCATGCACACCTACTTCAGCCATGACCTGCTCGCCCTTGATGAGGGCATCGGTGCCGGCGACCGCGCCTTTGTGGAACGGGCGGCCCAGCGGCTCAAGCGTTTCCTTTCCTCCTCCGGCACCCTGGTGATTGCCTCCCACAGTGAACCGATGTTGCGCTCCTTTTGCACAAAAGGGGTGGTATTTCAGAAGGGCCGCCTCGCCTACGCCGGCGAAGTGAATGAGGCGCTGGCCTATTACCAACATTCCGTTGAGGAGGTGTCCCGTGCTTGAGCTGCTTTATCCCTTTCAAACCTTCCGGGCCTGGTGGTATGCCGCCAGCCTGCGCACCCAGGCCCGTTTCCAGCGCACTTTGCTAGGGAGCAGTTGGCTGGGTATTTCCAACCTGCTCAGTGTGTTGGTGCTGGCCTTTGTTTATGGGGTGCTGCTCAAGGTGCCAGATCCCAAGCAATATTTTCTATATATCGCCGTGGGCCTCACGGTTTGGCAGTTTATTTCGATGATCATCAGCACCTCGCCAACGCTGCTGCGGGATCACAAAGATAAGTTGATGAATACCCCCACCCATCCGATTTTTTATTTCTTAGAGGAGTGGGCTTTCCAGATTCAAACATTTCTGCAGGCCTGGGCAATCGTGATCGTGGTGTTGGCAATATTTGTGCAGCCCAGTTTGCTTTGGAATGGGGTGTTATTTGCGGCCCTGCCAATTATTAATCTCTTCCTTTTCTGCATTGTTGTTCAGATTTTCTTTGCCCTGGCGGGCCTGCTCTTCCAGGATCTATACCAGGTGATCCCGATGCTTTTGCAGCTCACCTTTTTGTCATCACCGGTGCTATTTAGCAAGGTAAACCTGGGGGAACACCAATGGATTGCCAATTGGAACCCGCTCTTCCTGATCCTCGCCCCCGTGCGCCAGGCGGCGATCGATGGCCACTTGGCCCTGGGCCAGCAGCTGGTGATCCTGGGGGCCAACCTGCTGGCCTGTGCCCTGCTGGTGCTGGGCCTAGGCCGCTGGCGCCAGTGGATCGTCTTCAACCTCTGAGCCCGCCCCAGCCTTGGCGCTAGCCTTCGCCCGGGCACCCGTTGGGGTCTCGATGTTGTAGGATTTTTGGATCGGCCGATGGCCGCGTGCGGATGTAGCTCAGTGGTAGAGCATCTCCTTGCCAAGGAGAGGGTCGAGAGTTCGAATCTCTTCATCCGCTTGTTTTATTAAATCCAATTAAATCCAAGCCTTTTGATTAATGGCTTTTGGTCATTTTATTTATGGCCAATGGTTTGATTTGTGGCCAATGGCTTTCCACCAGTTCCACCTTTCGGTCGATGACTTTTCAGTTGGAACTTTTCGCCGATAGCTTCTCCGCTAATATTCTTTCTGATTAATAGTTTTTGGTTGGCGATTCTGAAATATTTACATTGAGTAGAAAATTGATAATCTGACCTTGCTCTGGGCTGCTGAAAGTAACTTAGTGGCCACAGGATTCCCCAGGGCGGTTGCTTTGTTTACCTGTTTATTTGGTAATTTTGTTGCTTGATTAGTCCAATGAGTCCAATATTTTGTTTGGGGTGTTGCTTTGTTATGTCCAGCCCTTGGTTGAGCCTTCGGTTGAGCTCTCGTTTGGCCTGAATACCATCAGCTGTTGTTGGTGAGCAGCTTGGAAGCCCAGCTGTTCATAGAAGCCCCGTTGGTGGGTGGTCATCAGATAAACCCGCTCCACCCTGGCCAGGGCCGGGTGTTTCAGCAGTGCTTCCACCAGGGCTCGCCCATGGCCCAGGCCCTGGTGACTGTCTGCCACCACCACATCCCAGAGCACGGCCCGATACACCCCATCGCTGCTGGCCCGACCAAAGCCCAGCAGTTGTTTTCCCTCCCACAAACTCACCACCGCCTGGCTACCCCGCAACATTCGCCGCAGGTCGGCCCGCGTGCGCTCCTGGGCCCAGAAGCTGTGCTGTTGCAGCAGTTGTTGAAGGGCCGTAAGGGGCAGACGCCAGCAACGGCCGCTGTGGCAGATCAATCGGATCACGGGCGGATCACTGGGCGGGGGGCAGGGGCCGGCCAAAGGGATGAATCTGTCCACAGAAAGAATCTGCTCCCCCCTTGGTAACAGTCATTTTTTGCTCCCAGGCTGCTCGCTGCCGCTGACATTGAGCGACCAGTTTGAAGCTTTTAACCTTGTCCCCATGGGAGCCTGCACTTACCTGAGAATTGCTAGAACTTTGATTAAATTATATACTTTCGAGTCTTAATACCCACCCATATCACCTCCCAACTGGCTGTCTTGCCTGTCGAAGATGTTCTTGATCTATCATGAGCCCTTTGCCTAAAGAAGTACTCCCCTGCCAGTTTCGCGTTCCGTACGGCCCGTACAGAATCCCAAATGGCCTCCAACAACACTCCCCAACCCCCAACCCCCAACCGCTAACGCCAAAGGGCCATGGCCAATCGCCATCGCCAATCGCCATCGCCTCAGCCATCGCCTGCCTCGGCCCTCGCTCCCATCAGCCCTCGCCCCAGGGCCAGTTTCAAGCTGAAGGGATCCCTTGAAACCCTTGCCACCACTGCTTTTTCCCGCTATGCCAGCCGCTCGGCGATGGTAGACTGGGCGAAATAACTGGTTCGTTTCATGCTCAAGCTCCTGCTGGGTGATCCCAACGCCCGCAAGCTGAAGCGTTACCAGCCCCTGGTATCAGACATAAACCTGCTGGAGGAGGACATTGCCCCCCTCTCCGACGACGAACTGCGCTCCCGCACCGCCCAGTTTCGCCAGCAGCTAGAAGCTGCCGCCACCCCCGCCCGCCAGCGGCAGTTGCTGGATGAGCTGCTGCCGGAGGCCTTTGCGGTGGTACGCGAGGCCGGCAAGCGGGTGCTGGGCATGCGCCACTTTGATGTGCAGCTGCTGGGCGGCATGGTGCTGCACGACGGCCAGATCGCTGAGATGAAAACTGGCGAGGGCAAAACCCTGGTGGCCACCCTGCCCGCCTACCTCAATGCCCTCAGCGGCCGTGGCGTCCATGTGGTCACGGTGAACGACTACCTGGCCCGCCGCGATGCCGAGTGGATGGGCCAGGTGCACCGGTTCCTGGGGCTCAGCGTGGGCCTGATCCAGCAGGACATGAGCCCTGCCGAACGCCGTCGCAACTATGCCTGCGATGTTACCTATGCCACCAATAGTGAGCTGGGTTTTGATTATTTGCGCGATAATATGGCCACCGATATTAACGAGGTGGTGCAACGTGATTTTAATTATTGTGTAATCGACGAAGTTGATTCGATCCTGGTTGATGAGGCTCGTACGCCGTTGATTATCTCCGGCCAGGTGGAACGGCCCCAGGAAAAATACCAACAGGCCGCCGCCCTTGCCCTGCAGCTGGAGCGCTCCGCTGAGATGGGTAAAGATGGGATCGATCCCGAGGGGGATTATGAAGTTGACGAGAAACAGCGCAATGTAACTCTCACCGATGAGGGTTATGCAAAGGCTGAGCAGTTGCTGGGCGTTACGGATTTGTTTAATGCCGCTGATCCCTGGGCCCATTATGTGAATAATGCGCTTAAGGCTAAGGAGCTATTTATTAAAGACGTTAATTATATTGTGCGCGCCGCCGAGGTGGTGATTGTTGATGAATTCACCGGTCGGGTGATGCCCGGCCGCCGTTGGAGTGATGGCTTGCACCAGGCGGTGGAGGCCAAGGAGGGCCTGGCGATTCAGCCCGAAACCCAAACCCTGGCCAGCATCACCTATCAAAACTTCTTCCTCCTCTATCCGCGCCTTGCCGGCATGACCGGCACCGCAAAAACCGAGGAAGTGGAGTTTGAAAAAACCTACAAGCTCGAAGTGGCCGTGGTGCCCACCAACCGCAGCCGTTCCCGCCAAGACATCGTTGATCAGGTTTATAAAACCGAATCGGCTAAATGGCGGGCCGTTGCCCTCGAAACCGCTGAATTCCACCGGGCCGGCCGGCCGGTGCTGGTGGGTACCACCAGCGTGGAGAAGTCTGAATTGCTCTCCACCCTCCTCCAGGAACAGGGCATCCCCCACAACCTGCTCAATGCCAAGCCGGAAAACGTGGAGCGGGAGGCGGAAATCATTGCCCAGGCTGGCCGCTCCGGGGCCGTCACCATCGCCACCAACATGGCCGGCCGTGGCACAGACATCATCCTTGGCGGCAACAGCGATTACATGGCACGGCTCAAGGTGCGGGAAATCCTGCTGCCCCGCTTGGTGCGTCCTGAGGAGGGCCATCGGCCGCCGGTGCCCCTGCAACGGGAGGCCAGCAGCGGCTTTGCCGCCAGCACCGCCAACCCCGCCAAGCCCCCCAGCGAAGCCCGCGCCATTGGCAATCTCTACCCCTGTCAGCTCTCCTCCGACACCGACGAGGCCCTTGCCGAGGTGGCCCGCCAGCTGGTGAAACTTTGGGGCGATCGCTCGCTCACGGTGCTCGAGCTGGAGGATCGCATCACCAGCGCCGCCGAGAAGGCCCCCTCGGAGGATGCCGGCATCCTGCAATTACGCCAGGTGATTGCCCAGATCCGTGCCGACTACGACAGTGTGATTGCCACCGAACAGTCGCGGGTGCGTGAATCGGGCGGCCTGCATGTGATCGGCACCGAACGCCATGAATCGCGCCGGGTGGATAACCAACTGCGCGGTCGCGCCGGTCGCCAGGGGGATCCCGGCAGCACCCGTTTCTTCCTTTCCCTGGAAGACAACCTGCTGCGCATCTTTGGCGGTGATCGGGTGGCGGGCCTGATGAATGCCTTCCGGGTGGAGGAAGACATGCCGATCGAATCAGGCATGCTCACCCGCTCCCTGGAGGGGGCCCAGAAAAAGGTGGAAACCTATTACTACGACATCCGTAAGCAGGTTTTTGAATACGACGAAGTGATGAATAACCAGCGCCGGGCCGTTTATGCCGAACGCCGGCGGGTACTGGAGGGTCGCGAGCTGAAGCGGCAGGTGCTGGGCTACGGCGAACGCACCATGGACGACATCGTTGAGGCCTATGTGAACCCCGAGCTACCCCCGGAGGAGTGGGACCTCAGCCGCTTAACTGAGAAGGTGAAAGAGTTTGTTTACCTGCTCCAAGACCTGCAGCCCCAGCAGCTGCAAGGTTTAAACATGGAGGAGCTCAAGGCCTTCCTCCATGAGCAACTTAGGAATGCCTATGACCTCAAGGAGGTGGAGATCGAACAGCTGCGCCCAGGCCTGATGCGAGAAGCTGAACGTTTCTTTATCCTCCAGCAGATTGATACCCTCTGGCGCGAACACCTGCAGAGCATGGATGCCCTACGCGAATCCGTGGGCCTGCGGGGCTATGGCCAGAAGGATCCCCTGATCGAATACAAAAACGAGGGTTACGACATGTTCCTCGAGATGATGACCCAGGTGCGCCGCAACGTGATCTATTCAATGTTTATGTTTCAGCCCCAGCCCGCCGTTAGCGACGAAGTAGCCGTTTAACGGCGGTTCTGAGCCCGTGCTCTCGCAGGTATTTATTTTCTGCCTGGGCTTGGTGCAGTTGTTGTTTGTAGGGCCGCAGGTCGATTTCACCAAAGGTGCTGTCTGGGCGCAATTGGGCCAGCTGTTGTAGCAGTTGGCCCTTGGCCGTAAGCAGTGGCGCCACTTCGTTGAATTGGGTGTGCCAAGCAGGGGCCGCAGCGGTGTAAGTGGCGATACCGAGGCCATGGCCATTCAGTACCTCCACGGTTTGCACGCCGGCCATGCCCTTTATTTCCTCCCAGATTTGCCACACGCCAAAATCCCGTTCGCGCACATTTATGTCGTGGAACAGGATGGTGCCGCCGGGTTTCAGCTTTGGCAGCCAAGTTTCCAGGTCATGCTTTACCGCTGCATAGGTGTGCAGCCCATCGATATGGACTAGATCGAGCGACTGGGGGGCAAAGTGGCTGGCGGCCTCATCAAAGCTGCTACGCACCAAACGGCTGCGTTGGCTGTGCTGTTGTTGCTGTTCTAAAGCCACCCGTTGGAACACCTCTTCGCCATAGGCGCCGGCATGGTCATCCCCCTGCCAACTATCTACGGCATACACAAAGCTGTGCTCAGAAAAGGCGGCGGCGGCCTCACAGAAGCTGAAAAAGGAAACACCGTAGTGACTGCCCAGTTCCACGATTAGGCCGGGCTGCAGTTGCTCCACCAACCAATGGGCGATCGGCACATGTTCCCACCAGCTGGAGGGGGCCCGGTAGCTGGGATTGAGACCGAGGGAGCGCAGGGATTGCATCAGGGTTTGGCGCCGCTGAAGGAATGGCGCAGTTTGCGGAGCAAGCTGCCTGCGGCACGATAGGGCCTGGTTAATTTCCAGCTACGGCTGTTTTTGAGGGCCCTAAGTAGCTGGTCGGCTGGGTTATCTGTAGGTCCATTGCTGCCTGGGCCGGCGGCGGCTGCCGTGAGCACTTCTCTGGCTGAGTATTGGCTGGCCGCCTGCACCAGGGCCGTGCGGCTGAGGCCCCTGCAGGGGTGGCTCTGCTGGGGAGCGCCCTTCTGCAGGTGCACAATGAATTCCAGCCCATGTTCACAGATGTCATGCACCTGGAGTTCTTTCACTAAGCCCAGCATCCTTAGATCCGCCAGGATTAGGCAAAAGCTGGCTGGGTTAAAGCAGTGGCAGTGGGCATCGATGTAGCGGCTTTTGATGTCTGCCTGTAGCTGTTCAAACCAAGCGATTTTGTTGAATTCAGGGTTGGTTTGAAATGGTTCCAGCTCAGTCCAGATCAGGGTTACATCGTTGGGCTCCAGCTGGGGGCTGGCAATGGGAGAGCCGTCTTTCTTCTTGGCGCCAAGGCAGATGTGGTTAAAAACTGTGCCAAGGCTCGGTTGGGCCTGTTGGTTTATGTAGGCATCGATAAAGCTGCCGCTACTGGAGAGGGGCTTGTATAGATCAAAGCAGCGGGTGTGGATTGGGATCGCCATGGTGAGCGATCCCCCTGGCCGCAGCAGCACTTCAGCATCCTGAAGAAACTGAATCGGATTTGGTAGATGCTCGAAATGGTGGGAGGTAACGATGTAATCAAATGCCCCGCTATTTTCAGAGATGTTGGCAAAGCGATCGCTACAGCTGATCGCCTCCAGCAGTGGCTTGCTGGAAACGATATCCACCTCTTCTATGTCGCCAAAGTGGGGATATACATTGGGGTCTTTGGCGTAATTCTTGATTAGCTGGTCGCGGCTAAATACATCTAGGGTGGTTACATTAAAACCTTTTTTCTTGGGGCAGATTGGCCTAAAGAATGGACCCACCTCCAGCCCAGCCTTTTCTTTTGTGGCCCCCCGCCGCAGCTCCTGGAGCCGGTCGCCCGCCTGTCGAAACTCGATCGCCATCCCTAGATCCCGCTGCCCTCTAGAAACTCCAGGATCTCACGGTCCTTGAGGCTCTGGGAGGCGCCAGCGGGTTGACCACCGCTGCGGCGATGTTCCAGCTCGTTTTCCAGGGCATCGATCCGCTCCATCAGGTTGCGGATCACCTGGGCTTCTGCATCGGGCAGCTGCGAGTGGGCTAGGGGATCGATGCGCACGCCCGATTGGTGGATCACCCGCCCGGGCACCCCCACCACCGTGCAATCGGCCTCCACATCGCGCAGCAGCACCGAACCGGCGCCGATGCGGGTGTTGGCGCCCACGCTGATGGCCCCCAGCACCTTGGCGCCGGCCCCCACCACCACATTTTCCCCAAGACTGGGGTGGCGTTTGCCGGTTTGCTTGCCGGTGCCCCCCAGGGTTACCCCCTGGAACAGCAGGCAGCGGTTACCAATTACCGCCGTTTCACCGATCACCACCCCCATGCCGTGGTCGATAAACACGCCGCTGCCAATGCGGGCGCCCGGGTGAATCTCCACGCCAGTTAGGAGCCTGCCCAATTGCGATAGCAACCGCGGCAGCAAAGGCAAGCCCAGGTGCCAGAGCTTATGGCTGATTCGATGTAGGCAGAGGGCGTGGAGCCCTGGGTAGCAGAGCAGAATCTCGGCCAGGTTGCGGGCGGCGGGATCCCGTTCGCGGATGATGGCGATATCAGTTTTGATTGCTTGCAACATCGCGCTAATTAAGGGCGCTGTTCATGTCAAAACGGTTCATGCCGAAGCGGTTCATTCGGAATCGCCGTCGCCCAAGGGACTATCCAGGCCGATTTCCTTGCGCAACATGTCGATGGTGCTGGCCCCCAGATAACTCTGGGCGCAATGCACCTGCGGTAAGCGCATCAATTGGGAGCGGTTTTGCCGCAGGGTTTGTTCCACCAGGGGCAGGCTGGGGCGATCGCAGAGCACATGGCTGGCCGCCCGGCAGAGGGCCAGCAGCCGGCTGCCCACATCGGGGGAAGCGGTCATCACCAGCAGCTCCTGGCCCCGCATCGAGTGGAGGATCACCTCCGCCGCCCGCAGGATGCCGGGGCTGATGCTCACCAGGCCCACGCAGCTGCCGGCCCGCAGTTCCTTGAGCAGGTTGAGTTCCATGCGGAAGTCGTTGAGGTCCACGGCCACGGCCCGCACCCCATGTTGTTTGGCTAGTTCCTCCACGGGTTGGAGGAAATAACGGCTGGTTACCACCGTGCCGTTGTTGGAGGTTTCCAGCACCGCCTCCAGCTCCTCCAGGGGCACCACCTCCACGGGCACATCCAGGTTGGGGGCCAGTTCCTCGGCGATCAGCATCGAGGCGCCGATGTCCTCCCGGGGGGTGCTCACCAGCACCCGGGCGCCACAGCGCAGGCGCCAATCGATCTCGCGGGTGAGCAGTTCCCGGGCCTGTTGCAGGGTGCAGCCGGCGTTGAGCAAACCATCGATGCTGCGGCGCACCTCTTGGTCGATGTCTGGGCGGATCCGGGTGCGGGGCCCGGCGGGCAGCTTGATTTCCCGCGGTTTCTGCTGGTCGCGCACGTAGATGCCAGAGCCGGCCATGGCTTCCACCACGCCATCGTTTTCCAGCTGCCGATAAACCTTGCTGATCGTGTTGCGGTGCAGGCCGGTTTGCATGGCCAGCTGTCGGGTACTAGGTAACCGGTGCCCTGGCGGGAAGTGACGGGCGGCGATGGCGAAGCAGATCTGGTTGTACAGCTGCGTCGACGCCGGGATGTCGCTCTCCTGTTGGATGTGAAAACGCACGCTGGGTGTGTGACAGAAGCTCGACCGCGCCACGGTAGTGGCCCACGGGCCAGGTGACAATTGCTGGCGTGTCATAAGGGCTTGTGCCGTGACTGTGCCTGTTGCCCCATCCAGCGGCACTTGGCTGGAAATCCCTGGCCCAGACTGTGTTTTGCCCTGCTGGTGGGCATCCCCGGCGGCCCCCCGGGCTCTGATTTTGGTTTTGCCTGAGGTGTTTGGCCTTAACGCTTGGCTGCGCAGCGTCGCCGGGCGGCTGCGGGCCGAGGGCTACGCCGCCCTGGTGCTGCCCCTGTTCGCCCGCACTGCCCCAGGGCTGGAATTCGCCTACGACGCCGCTGGCCTGGCGGAGGGCCGCCGCCACCGCAGCCAGGTGACGGTGGAGCAGTTCCTGGCCGATGCCGAGGCGGTGCTTGCTTGGCGGGGCCAGCAGCCCCTGCTGGCGGCCCTGCCCTTGGGCGCCGTGGGCTTTTGCTTTGGAGGACACCTGGCCTGGCAGTTGGCCACCCTGCCGGCCCTGCAGGCCACCTGTGCCTTCTATGGCGCTGGGCCGCCCCTGGCGGTGGCCCCTCAGATCCCAGGTCGCCTCTGGGCCTTCTGCGGCGACCAAGACCCCTTGATGCCCGCCCCCGAGCTAGCCGCCATTGCCGAAGCCCTAGCCGCCGCCGATCCCCTGGGCCAGCGCCATCGTTATTTATTGGCCCCAGGGGCGGGCCATGGTTATCTCTGCGACCAGCGGGCTGATTTCCACCCGGAGGCCGCCGCCGAGGGTTGGCGGCAGATGGGCGAGCTGTTTAGCTCGATGCCACTTCCGTAGGAACGGCTAAGGGCGAGCCAGGGGTGGTCACCGGAATGGTGCGCACCGCCCTGGTGGGTTCGGGCTTGTCTTTATTTAGGGGGGTGCGGCGGGGGCCAAGGAACATGATCATGTTGCGGCCCTCTCGCTTGGGCTCCTGCTGCAATTCAGCGCTTTCTTCCAGGTCTTTAGCCATCCGAAACAGCAGCACTTCGGCCAGGGCCGTGTGTTGGATTTCGCGGCCCCGGAAGATCACCGTGCACTTCACCTTGTCGCCGGCCTTGAGGAAGCGCGATGCCTGACCGATGCGCACTTGGTAGTCGTGCTCATCGATCTTGTAGCGCATCTTCACCTCTTTTACTTCGGTTTGATGCGACTTTTTCTTAGTTTCCTTTGCCTTCTTTTCCTGTTCAAACTTGAACTTGCCGTAGTCCATGATCCGGCACACGGGCGGATCAGCTTTTTCGCTCACCAGCACTAGATCTAGTTCCCGCTCGCGGGCCACATCCAGGGCAGCTTCTCTGGTGATCACCCCAAGCTGACTACCGTCCGCATCCACCACCCGCAGGCTGGGGTAGCTGATCCGATCGTTGATGTTGGGAAGTTCCCGAACGGGGGCGCGGCGGTCAAAACGGGGGCGGGGTGGGGCCATTCAGTCGGGCGAGGGGGGCTGTCTGCGAACAGGTGACCCTTCACCCTAAACGTCGGTCTGCCATTTGGCAGGCCCTGGCCTCAGCAATGGCCGCCAGGGCAGGCCCCAGGGGCGCCGCTGGGTCTAGCCAGAGCGGTTGGTGGCGATGGCGAAACCAGGTGCGTTGCCGCTTGGCAAACAGCCAGGTGCGCCGGCAGGTAAGTGCCTCTGCTTCGCTGCGGTTCAGCTTCCCCGCCAGCAGGGCGAGGGCCTCCCCGTAGCCAATCGTTTGCAGCAGCGGCAGCCCTGGGCCGTAGCGCTGGGCCAGGGCTTCGCTTTCCTCCACCAGGCCGCCCTCATACATCGCCGCGGTGCGGCCGGCGATCCGCTGGCGCAGGTCGCCGGGATCCAGGCCCAGCTCCAGCACCCGCCCCGGCGGCGCCTGGCGCCCCTGCTGGCTGGAGAGCGGCCGGCCACTGCCATAGAGCACCTCCAGGGCCCGCTGGGTGCGCAGGGCGTCGTGGGGATGGATGCGGCCGGCGGCGCTGGGGTCCGCTTGGCTCAGTAGCTGGTGGCTCACCCCCTGGCCAAGGCCGTTGAGTTGGGCCCGCAGCCAGGGCTGGGGGGCCACGCTCGGCGGTTGCAGCCCCTGGCCCAGGGCCTGCAGGTAAAGGCCACTGCCCCCCACCAGCAGGGCCGGCTGGCCGGCGGCCTGGTCGGCGGCGATCAGGGGTGCCGCCCGGGCACAGAACTGTTGCAAGTTGAGCGGTTGATCCGGGGGCACCAGATCCAGCAACTCATGCACCACCCCGCGCCGTTCGGCCAGGGGGGGTTTGGCGGTGCCCACATCCATGCCTTGGTACACCTGGCGCGAATCCACCGAGAGCACCCGGCCCCCCAGCCGTTCGGCCAGGGCCACCCCCAGGGCGGTTTTACCGCTGGCGGTGGGCCCCAACACCAGCACCATCAAGGCTTCGCTGCGCCCTGGTTCCATTGCAGCTCTCCAGCCCCCAGTCAAATTCAACCGGAGAGGCGCCCAGGGGGCGCTCTGGGCCACCGGTGATAGAATCAACTGTCAGCGGAAGGGTCCCGCCGGGGACAGCCTTCGAATTCGGGCATCTCGGCGGCAATCAGTAATGAGCGAAGCGTCCAGTCCCCCCTCCCAGGTGCAGTCGGAATACGGCGCCGATCAGATTCAGGTCCTTGAGGGGCTTGAGCCGGTGCGCAAGCGCCCTGGCATGTACATCGGCACCACCGGTCCCCGGGGTTTGCATCACCTTGTGTATGAGGTGGTGGATAACGCCGTTGATGAGGCCCTCGCCGGCCACTGCAACGAAATCCTGGTAAGCCTCTGTGCCGACGGCTCCGCCTCGATCACCGACAACGGCCGCGGCATTCCCACCGATATCCACCCCCGCACGGGCAAGTCGGCCCTGGAGACCGTGCTTACGGTGCTCCACGCCGGCGGCAAATTTGGCGGCGGTGGCTACAAGGTTTCTGGCGGCCTCCACGGGGTGGGGGTGTCGGTGGTTAATGCCCTCAGTGAGTGGGTGGAGGTCACCGTTTATCGCCAGGGCCAGGTGCATACCCAGCGCTTTGAGCGCGGCGCCCCGATTGGCATCCTTAAGTCGGCCGATGACAGCAGTGGCCAGCGCGGCACCAAGGTGGTGTTTAAGCCAGATATTCAGATATTTAGCGGTGGCATTGAATTTGACTACGTCACCCTTTCCGGGCGGCTGCGGGAGCTGGCCTACCTAAATGGCGGCGTGCGCATTGTTTTCCGCGACGAACGGCCGGAAACAGTTCACGAAGAGATTTACCACTACGAAGGTGGCATCAAGGAATACGTTGAATACATGAATGCCGGCAAGGATCCCCTCCATGCCGAGATCATCTATGTAAACAACGAAAAAGACGGGGTTCAGGTGGAAGCCGCCCTGCAGTGGTGTGTGGATGCCTATTCCGACAGCATCCTTGGCTTTGCCAACAACATCCGCACCATCGATGGGGGCACCCACATCGAGGGCCTGAAAACGGTGCTCACCCGCACCCTTAATACCTTTGCCCGTAAGCGGGGCAAACGTAAGGAAGCGGAAGGCAACCTGGCCGGTGAAAATATCCGCGAGGGCCTTACCGCCGTGCTTTCGGTGAAGGTGCCAGACCCTGAATTTGAAGGGCAAAC
This sequence comes from Synechococcus sp. UW140, assembly GCA_943369595.1. GTDB lineage: Bacteria > Cyanobacteriota > Cyanobacteriia > PCC-6307 > Cyanobiaceae > Synechococcus_D. The sequence continues at coordinate 64,978 of CALRNU020000008.1, read as the reverse complement.
AAAAACCAAGCTCGGTAACACCGAGGTGCGGGGCATCGTAGATACGGTGGTGGGGGAATCCCTCAGTGAATACCTGGAATTCCACCCCCAGGTAATTGACCTGATCCTTGAGAAGGCCATCCAGGCCTTCAATGCCGCCGAGGCCGCCCGCCGGGCCCGGGAGCTGGTGCGCCGTAAATCGGTGCTGGAAAGTTCCACCCTGCCCGGCAAGTTGGCCGACTGCAGCTCCCGCGATCCCTCCGAATCGGAGATCTACATCGTGGAAGGCGATTCCGCTGGCGGCTCCGCCAAGCAGGGCCGTGACCGCCGCAACCAGGCGATCCTGCCCCTGCGCGGCAAAATCCTCAACATTGAGAAAACAGACGACGCCAAGATCTATAAGAACACTGAAATCCAGGCCCTAATCACCGCCCTGGGGCTAGGCATTAAGGGGGAGGAATTCGATGAGAAAAACCTCCGTTACCACCGCATCGTGATCATGACCGATGCCGATGTGGATGGTGCCCACATCCGCACCCTGATCCTCACCTTTTTCTTCCGTTACCAGCGGGCCCTGGTGGAAGGGGGTTACATCTATATCGCCTGTCCGCCGCTGTATAAGGTGGAACGGGGCAAGAACCACAGCTATTGCTACAACGAGCAAGACCTCAAGAAAACCCTGGCTGGTTTTGGTGAAAAGGCCAATTACACGATCCAGCGCTTTAAAGGTTTGGGCGAAATGATGCCCCAGCAGCTCTGGGAAACCACCATGGATCCCAACACCCGCACGATGAAGCGGGTGGAAATTGAAGATGCCGCCGAAGCCGATCGCATCTTCACGATTCTGATGGGCGACAAGGTGGCCCCCCGGCGGGAATTCATCGAAACCCACAGCGCCGAACTTGACCTGGCGGAGCTTGATATTTGATGCCCCTGCGTTGGGCCTGGTTATTGGGGTTGGCCCTGATGGCCCCCGTGGGCCTGCCCGCCGGTGGGGCCGATCGCGATCGCCCAGGCCTGAGGCGCCGGGGCCCCGGCGAACCTTTCTTTGCCCTGAAGGGCCAGCCGCTGCAGGTGTCCCCCCACCACCAGGCCCCGCCGTTGGCGGCCGCCGATGCCAGCCTGCCCCTGGAGCTGCTCAGCACCTGGTGGGATGGCCGCGGCGGCCGTTGGCTACGGGTGCGCCAGGGCGGCCAACGCGGTTGGTTGCCAGGCTGAATTGATGCTTCGCGACATTTTGTTGGTATCGCTGGGCGCTGTACCCGGCGCCTGGCTGCGCTTTCGGCTGGTTAACCATTTCGAGCCGATGATTCCGGCCAAGCACTGGGCCACCTTTGGTGTGAACCTGGTGGCTTCCTTTGCCCTGGGGCTACTGGTGGCCCTGAATCAGCGCTGTGCTGCCAGCCAGTTGCTGCTTTTGCTTGCCACTGGGTTCCTCGGCAGCCTCAGCACCTTTTCCACCTTCATCGTGGAGGTGTTGCTGCTGCTGCGTAAGCGGGCCCCTGCCGAGGCCCTGCTGCTGGCCCTCGCCTCAGTGGTTACTGGTTTATTGGCCGTGGAAATCGGGCTTTGGCTCGGGGGGATGCCATGAGCTTGCGGGTGGAGGCCAGGGAGCTGCTGCTGGTGGCCCTGGGGGCGGTGCCGGGGGCCCTGCTGCGCTGGCAGGCGGGCGTTCACCTGGCGCCAGTGCTGCCCTTTGGTTCCGCCGGGGCGGATTTGCTGGTGAACCTGATCGGCGCGGCCCTGCTTGGTTACCTGGCGGCGCCCCCGATGGTGGCCCCCCGCCTGGCGCTGGCCTTGGGCATTGGTTTCTGTGGATCGCTCACCACCTTTTCCTCCTGGATGCTCGACATGGCGCTGTTGCAGCGCCACGGCCACAGTTTTGAGGCCTTGGCTGTGCTGTTGCTCAGCCTTGGCCTCGGACTGCTGGCCGCCGCCGCCGGCTACGGCCGCAGCCTCAGGCGCCAGCGCTGAGGGCAGCTTCAATCGCTGCGGTTAGCTCGGGGGCATCTGGGGCCACAGCGCTTTTGAAGCGGCCCAGCACCGTGCCATCGCGGCCCACCAGGAATTTTTCGAAATTCCAGGCGATCGGCCCGGCCGGTTCCGCCTGGGTGAGGGTGTCGAAGGGGGCAGCGGTGGCGCCCACCTTGGCGAACAACTCAAAGTTCACCCCGTAGGTGGTGCTGCAGAACTGCTGGATCTCAGTGATCGTGCCCGGTTCCTGGGCGCCGAAATCGTTGCAGGGGAAGGCCAGCACCTTGAAGCCCTGGGGCCCGTACTGCTCCTGCAGGGCCTGCAGACCGGCGTACTGCTTGGTAAAACCGCAGCGGCTGGCCACATTCACCACCAGCAGCACTTGGCCGGCCTGGTTGGCCAGGTCCTGGGGGCTGCCGTCGGCGCTGGACACGATCACACCTTGAACGCTGGGGGCCATGGGGGGAGTTGCAGACGGGCCGACCCTAACCAGCCCCATACACTCGGGCGATGGTCGAAAACACCGCTGCCATTCCCGAACTCACCCAGTACCTCGAGCGACTGCTCACGGCCGGTAATTACGACGCCGTGAAGCAGCTGCTGGAGCCGGAGCAGCCTGCCGATGCGGCTGAAGCCATTGGCAATTTGCCCACCGTGCAGCAGGCGATTGCCTTTCGCCTGCTGCCCAAGGACGAAGCCATCGAGGTGTACGAATACCTGGAGGCCAGCGTGCAGCAGTCGCTGCTGGAACGGCTGCGCTCCGGTGAGGTGCTGGAGCTGGTGGAGGAGATGTCCCCCGATGACCGGGTGCGGCTCTTTGATGAACTGCCCGCCAAGGTGGTGCGCAACCTGCTGCAACAGCTGAGCCCGGCCGAACGCCGGGTCACGGCCCAGCTGCTGGGTTACGAAACTGAAACCGCCGGTCGTTTGATGACGACCGAGTTCATCGACCTCAAGGAGTTCCACACCGCCGCCCAGGCCCTAACGATCGTGCGGCGGCGGGCCTTGACCACTGAAACCATCTACAGCCTCTATGTGACCGATGGGGCGAGGCGGCTCACCGGCATCCTCTCCCTGCGGGACCTGGTGGTGGCCGATCCCGAGGAGACCGTCGGCGAGGTGATGACCCGGGAGGTGGTGCGCGTGCACACCGACACCGACCAGGAGGAGGTGGCCCGGCTGATCAAGCGCTACGACTTCCTGGCCCTGCCGGTGGTGGACCGCGAGGACCGGCTGGTGGGGATCGTCACCGTTGATGACGTGATCGACGTGATCGACCAGGAGGCCACCCGCGACCTCTATGCCGCCGGGGCCGTGCAGGCCGGTGATGAGGATGATTATTTCCAGAGCAACCTGTTTGAGGTGGCCAAACGGCGGGTGCTTTGGCTGCTAGTGCTGCTGATCACCAACACCGGCACCTCGGCGGTGATCGCCTCCCAGCAGGGGGTGCTGCATCGGGTGGTGCAGCTGGCGGCCTTTATTCCTTTGCTGATCGGCACCGGCGGCAACGTGGGTGCCCAGAGCTCCACGGTGGTGATCCGCGGCCTAAGCACCAATCGGGTGCAGGGGTTGGGGCCCTGGCGCACGGTGGGTCGCGAGGCGATGGCCGGGGTGTTGTTGGGGCTGTTGCTGGCGGCGGTGGTGGTGCCCTGGGCCTGGCAGTTGAGCGGCACGCCCCTGGTGGCGGCGGCGGCCGGCGTATCCATGCTTTGCATTTCCACCCTGGCCGCCACGGCCGGCGCCGCCCTGCCCCTGGTGTTTGAAAAGGTTGGCCTTGATCCGGCTTTGATGTCGGCCCCGTTCATCACCACGGTGGTAGACGTGGCGGGGGTGTTCATCTACCTGCAGACCGCTGCATTTCTGCTGCAGCGCTACGGCGGACTTGCCTAAGCGGCTCAACAAGGAAACGAGTAGTCCGAGCCGGCTTGGCCCAGGCCCTGCCAAGGTCAGGCCGGGTTTTTGTTGTGCATGACAAGGCTTTGGCTTTCTGCAAGCTGGCTGGAAGCCCAGTTAAATATGTATTTGTACTTAGTTTGTGCCTAGGTATTAACACTTAGGTTTTTATACTTAAGCGCCGGGCATTATGGCGATTCGCGCCAGATTCGGCTGAAAAAAGGGCTTTCCTGAGAGATTATTGACGCTTCTTAAGGCTAAGCTTCACATAACTTCAGGTTCAGCCGTGGCCACCGCTACCGCCGAAATGCGTCCCCCCGTAGATGGGGATCTAGTTCGTTCCTACCTCCGCGACATCGGTCGCGTGCCCCTGCTCAGCCATGAGCAGGAAATCACCCTGGGTCGCCAGGTGCAGGAGCTGGTGCGCTTGGAGGAAACCGAGCTGGAGCTGCGCGAGCGCCAGGGCTCTGAACCCAGCCGAGATGACTTGGCCAGCGCCGTTGGTTTGAGCCCTGCCGTTCTGCGGCGCCGGCTGATCAATGGCCGCCGCGCCAAGGAGCGCATGGTGGCCGCCAACCTGCGGTTGGTGGTGAGCGTTGCCAAGAAATACACCAAGCGCAACATGGAGCTGCTTGACCTGATTCAAGAGGGCACCATCGGCCTGGTGCGCGGGGTCGAAAAGTTTGACCCCACCCGTGGTTACAAATTTTCCACCTACGCCTATTGGTGGATCCGCCAGGGCATTACCCGCGCCATTGCTGAAAAGAGCCGCACGATCCGGCTGCCCATCCACATCACCGAAACCCTCAACAAGCTCAAAAAGGGCCAGCGCGAGCTCTCCCAGGAGCTGGGGCGCACGCCCACTGTTACGGAGCTGGCCCTGTACGTGGAGTTGCCCGAGGAAGAGGTAAAGGACCTGCTTTGTAGGGCCCGCCAGCCGGTGAGCCTGGAGATGAAGGTGGGCGATAGCGACGACACCGAACTGCAGGAGCTCCTCCAAAACGAGGCGCCCATGCCCGATGAACTGGTTGATGGCGAGTGCCTGCGCGGCGACATGCGTTCGCTGCTAGATCAACTGCCTGTGCTCCAGGGTCGGGTGCTGAAGATGCGTTACGGCATTGATGTGGAGGAGCCCATGAGTCTCACCGGCATCGGCCGCGAATTGGGCATGAGCCGCGACCGGGTGCGCAACCTGGAGCGCGATGGCCTCGCCGGCCTGCGCCAGCTCAGTGAGAGTGTGGCCGCCTACGTGGCTGCTTGAGTAGAAAGTGCCCCTGCCTAAGTGGCTGGTTGAGTCGCTTGGGGCTTGAGGCTCAGCAGGGTGGCCCCCAGCACCAGGAGGGCCCCCAGCAGCGTTAGCCCGTCGAGGCCTTCGCTGAATAACAGCGCCCCCCAGCCGGCCGCGAACAGCACTTGCACGTAGCTGATCGCCGTGGCCCTGGCGGCCGGCATTTGAGTGAGGGCGCCGGTGAGCCACACCTGGCCCAGTTGGGTGAAGATCCCCACCCCCACCAGCCAGGCCAGTTGGCTGGGCCCCGGCAAAACCGGATGGGCCAGCACCCAGGGCAAGCTCATAGGTAGAGACACCAGCGGAAAGTAGAAAACGATCACCAACGGATGTTCTGAATCCGCCAGGGTGCGCACGGTCACGTAGGCCAAGGCCGTGAGCAAAGCCCCGGTGATGGCAATTCCCACCGCCAACCCCGGCAGCGGCGAACCATGGCCCGTGAGCCAGCTGGGTTGGGCCACCAGCAGCACCCCCAGCCAGCCGAGCCCCATGGCGGCCACGATCCGTTTGCCCAGGGCTTCCCCCAGGGCGCCCCAGGCCAGGGCTGCCGTGAAGGTGGGATAGAGGTACTGAAACACCGTGGCCGAGGCCAGCGGTAATTCCGCCAAGGCGGCATAAACGCAATAGAGGGCCAGGGTGCCGATCACCCCGCGCAGCACCAGCATTCCCTTGCGCTCCCCCCAGGGGTTGAGGCCGGCCCGTTTCAGTAGCCACCAGCTCAGTACCAAACTCACCATGGCCCTGGCCAGCACCACCTCCGCCACCGGAATCAGACCGCCCAGCTGCTTAACGCAAACTCCCATCAGACTGAAGCTCAGGGCACTCAGCACCATCCCCTGGGCCCCGGGCAATTTGTGGGGGGCGAGGGCGAAGGGATTAGTGAGTTTCAAAGCTGGGTTCTGATCAATGTTCTGATCACTGCCTCTGCAGGCAGCTCCACCTTTGAATAAAAATTGATCTCTGAGTACATCTTCTTCCTCTCTGAGAACAGCTTAGCTTCTGAGAATAGCTTCGCTTCTGAGAATGGCTTCGCTTCTGAGAACATCTTCATCTCTAAGGACACCTTGATCTCTGAGGACACTTTCCTCTCTGAGAACAGCTGCATCTCTGAGGAAAGCTGCACCCCCGAAGCCAGCTTTGCTTCCGAAAACCGTCCAGCCCCCCGATCGAGGCTGCTAATGGGCTCGTAATGCCTGAATATGCCCATGGTTTTTTGTTTTCTTTAATCTGGCCGCAAGCCGCCGAGCTTTTGCCGCGGGCCGTGATGCCCAGGAAGAGGCCGGCCGGCGAACCAGCTAACCAGCTAACCTCCTAACCTCCTAACCAGTCAGCCGACTAACTGGCCAACTAGTTAATGGGTCAACTAGTTAATAGGTCAACTAGTTAATCCGCCAACTGGCTAAGGGAGGAAGTGTCGAATTGACTATTTGGCTAACTGGCTGGCAGTAGCGATTTCCCCTTCCCCTTCCCCTTCCCCTTCCCCTTCTGGTTAATGTTTGCTAAAGCTAAAGCTAAAGCTAATGTCAATGTCAATGTCAATGCTAATTTCAATGTTAATGTCATTCTTATTCCCGTTTCCATAGGTATTGGCTCAGGCTCAGGTTCAGGCTTTGATTCAGACTCAGACTTTGATTTAGACTTTGATTCAGGATTTGATTCAGGATTTGACAGACTCTGATTCAGGCTCTGATTTTGCTGGTGGTTTGCTCCCAGTTGTGTTTTTCCAGAGAGCTTTGCTAATTCTGCAGCAATGGGGAAGCAGTTATGAGGAAAGCAACTAGGAGGTGTACTAGGTACTAGATATAGCTAGGAGATATAGCTAGGGGATCAAGGAATGGGATCAAGGAATGGGACCAAGAAATATGCTGAAGGTAGATACTGGCAGCAGGGGCTGTAGGGGAGATAGATCTTTGGGCTGACGCAGGGATCGATCGCCTTAGCGTTTTACCCATGGCCGATCGATCGGGCTGAGGCGGCAATGGTTCACCCTCCTCCCCTCTGGGGCGCAGTAACTCAAGGCCGATATCTCAAGGCCGATAGCTGAAGGTCGATATCTCAGGGCTAATTGCTCAGGGCCGTAGCCCATCGCCCTGATTAGGGAGCAGATCAAGGCCAGGGGAGTCATGGGCCCAGAGGCCTGGGAAGAAACTTCGCTGAAATCAGTCCAACCCGCCTTTGCAACGGCTCAGGCCGCTCCTATTTACGCTGGCCTTACTTCGCCAAGCTCCGCCCCGCCATTGCCGCCAGTGCCGGGAGCCTCGCCATTGCCGCCAATTCCACCAATTCCATCAGTGCCATCAGTGCCGCCAGCGACAAAACCTTTGGCCCCCCAGGTGATTGGTGTGGGTTTGGTGTTTAACGCTGACGGGAAGCTGCTGATTGACCAACGCCTAGAGGAGGGGCTGTTGGGTGGGCTGTGGGAGTTTCCCGGGGGTAAGCAGGAGCTCGGCGAAGCGATCGTTGACACGATTCGGCGCGAGCTACGGGAGGAGTTGGCGATTGAGGTGGAGGTGGGCGAGGAACTGATCGTGCTGGAGCACGTCTATGGCCCCAAGTGCCTGCGCTTTGTGGTGCACCTCTGCCGTTGGCTTAGCGGTGAACCCCAACCCCTGGCCTGTCAGCAGCTGCGCTGGGTGTTGCCTGGCCAATTGGGCGACTATCCCTTCCCCGCCGCCAACGCCAGGATCATTGCGGCGTTAATAAACCACCAGAAGCAGCCCAGAAGCAGCTAAGCACTTAGCTAAGCCAGCAAAGCGATTAGTTAAGCCGAAGTTTTGTGGAAGCTAAGTCGACCTGATTGCCGACCGGGGGCTGAGCAAATGCACCCCGTAATTGATCGCCCTTAATTGACTATTCCATAATTGACCATGCCGTAATTGCCCATTACTTAAGGACTGACCAGAACCGCCCGGCGGCCCTCCCCCTCCTCTCTCAGGCTCAACTGCCAGGCCCCCTCCGGCACAAAACTGAGCCTTTCGGGCCATTCCACCGCCATAAGCGCGCCCCAGGCCAGGGCTTGCTCCTCCTCTTGGCAAAACAGGTCGTCGGCGGCGGCGGCCTGTTCAAGGCGGTAGAGGTCGAGGTGGACTAGCAGGGGATCAGTGCCGCTAAAACCGCCGCCAGGGGCGAGGCCGTAGTGCTGGGCCAGGGCAAAGGTGGGGCTCGTGACCGGTTCGGTTAGGCCGAGGCCCGCCGCCACCCCTTGCACCAGGCAGGTTTTTCCCGCCCCCAGGTCGCCCTTGAGCAACAACAGCGCGCCGGGGGGCAGCTGTTGGGCCAGTTGCTGGCCGTAGGCCTGGGTGGCCTCGGCATTGGCCAGATAAACGCCATGGGTTTGGCCAGAGGTTTGGTAATTGCTGCTCAAGGGGGTGGTCGCCTCCGGCCTCTGCATCCCTGTAGATTCGCCCCACGCGAGCCCGAAGCCTCGGCGACTCTGCAGATATTTCCAACCCATCGTTGCTCCCAAAGGGAGTTTGATTGCCATGGTGGCTACCCCTGACACCTTCTCGCTTGCTGGTTTGCAAGCCACGAACACCTATGTGATTGCCGACCTCGGCCTCGCCGAATGGGGCCGCAAGGAAATCGCCATTGCTGAAACTGAAATGCCGGGCCTGGTGGCCCTGCGTCAGAAGTTCGGTGCCCAGCAGCCCCTCAAGGGCGCCCGCATCTGCGGCAGCCTGCACATGACGATCCAGACGGCAGTGCTGATCGAAACCCTGGTGGCCCTCGGCGCCGAGGTGCGCTGGGCCTCCTGCAACATTTTCTCCACCCAAGACCATGCCGCCGCCGCCATCGCTGCGGCCGGTATTCCGGTGTTTGCCTACAAGGGCGAAACCCTTGATGAGTACTGGGCCTTCACCCACCGGATCATGGAGTGGGCCGATGGCGGCACCCCAAACATGATTCTTGATGACGGTGGCGATGCCACCGGTCTGATCGTGTTGGGGGCGAAGGCCGAAAAGGATGCTTCGGTGCTGGATAACCCCGGCAGCGAAGAGGAAGTGGCCCTCTTCAAGTCGATCAAGGCCCGCCTGGCGGAACAGCCCGGTTGGTATTCCCGTATTTATGCCCAGATCCAGGGTGTAACCGAGGAAACCACCACTGGGGTGGCCCGGCTTTATCAGATGGAGAACGCCGGTGAGCTGCCTTTCCCGGCCATCAATGTGAACGACTCAGTCACCAAGAGCAAGTTTGACAACCTCTACGGCTGCCGCGAATCCTTGGTAGACAGCATCAAGCGCGCCACCGATGTGATGGTGGCCGGCAAGGTGGCGCTGGTGATTGGTTATGGCGACGTGGGTAAGGGTTCCGCCCAGTCCCTGCGCGGCCTCGGCGCCACGGTGATGATTGCTGAAATCGATCCGATTTGCGCCCTGCAGGCGGCCATGGAGGGCTATCGCGTGGTCCGCCTCGATGAAGTCGTCCAGGATGTGGACATCTTCGTGACTGCCACCGGCAACTATCACGTGATCGGCCACCAGCACCTGCTGGCCATGAAGGATCAGGCGATTGTTTGCAACATCGGCCACTTCGACAATGAAATCGATGTGGCTTCCTTGAAGCAGTACAGCTGGGACAACATCAAGCCCCAGGTGGACCATGTGATCCTGCCCAGCGGCAATCGCATCATCCTCCTGGCGGAAGGTCGGCTGGTGAACCTGGGCTGTGGCACCGGCCACCCCAGCTTTGTGATGAGCAATTCCTTCACCAACCAGGTGCTGGCCCAGATCGAACTGTTCAGCAAAGGTGAGCAGTACGACAAGAAGGTGTATGTGCTGCCTAAGCACCTCGATGAAATGGTGGCCCGGCTCCACCTCGAGAAAATCGGCGCCAAGCTCACCGAACTGAGCCAGCAGCAAGCCGACTACATCTCAGTGCCCGTGGAAGGTCCCTACAAGCTCGACCACTACCGCTACTGATGGCGGCGCTTAACGCCCTGGTGGAGCAGTGGGTAGCCCAGTGGGGCTACCTAGGCATCTTTGCGGCGATGGTGCTGGAAAACCTGGTGCCGCCCATCCCCTCTGAATTGATCATGCCCCTGGCTGGCTTCTATGTGGGCCAGGGGCAGCTCAATTTCTTCGGGGTGGTGCTGGCAGGGTTGCTCGGCACGGTGTTGGGGGCGCTGCCCTGGTACGGCATCGGCCGGCTGGTGAATGAGGAGCGCCTGGGGCGCTGGATCGAACGCCACGGCCGCTGGCTGGGGGTTTCCGCCAAGGAATTGGCGGAGTCCCGCCAGTGGTTTGTGCGCCACGGGGCGGCGGTGGTTTTCTGGGGTCGCCTGATCCCAGCGATCCGCACCCTGATCTCGGTGCCTGCGGGCATTGAACTGATGCCCTTCGGGCCGTTCCTGTTTTGGACCACCGCCGGCAGCCTGATCTGGAACCTGGTGCTCACCGCCAGCGGCTGGCTGCTGGGCAGCCATTGGCAAGAGGTGCTCGCCTTCATCAAGCCGATTGAAGGCCTGGTAAACAAGCTGCTGGTGCTGCTGTTTCTGGCGGTGGGGGCCTGGTTGGCCCTGCGGATTTGGAAGAAGCGCAGGGTTGCCCCCTGAATCTGAGGGCTTGACCCCTGCGCCGCCCAGCCAGCGCCTTCAGAAGGGCACTTCCTCGTCGCTGGGGTTGCCGCCAAAGCCGCCCCCCTGGCCGGCGCCGCCCTGCTCGCCATCCCGTTTGGAGCCCAGCAGTTCGAGGCGATCCACCCGCACCACGGGCTTGGAGCGCTCCTCACCGCTGGCCCGGTCGGTCCAGCGATCGAGCTTGAGCGAACCAATGATTCCCAGCAGGGAACCTTTTTTCACGTAGTCAGCGGCCACCTGGGCCTGCTTGCCCCAGATTTCCAGGTTGAACCAATCGGGTTCATCGTCGCGGCTGCGGCGGTTTACGGCGAGGGTGAGGTTGGCAACCACGCTGCCGGATTCGAAGTAACGCACTTCGGGATCACGGCCGGCGCGGCCAACCAGGGTGACGGAATTGACGCCCATCGGGGCCTCCTTGGGTTGTGGGTTAATGATGCGCCACCTCTCGGCGACGTTCACTCTTATTGGTTCCACCGAACCGGCCGGTTGTAACAGGCCATCGATCCGGCGCCCCTATGATCTGGCCGCCTGACCGCTCTGTGCGGCAGTTCTAGCTCTCCAGCGGACTTACCCCATGTTTTGGCGTCGTTTTCAGCTCTCCCGTGACATCGGGATCGATCTGGGCACGGCCAACACGCTGATCTATGTGTCCGGGCGCGGCATCGTGCTGCAGGAGCCTTCCGTGGTGGCCATTGACTTAGATAAGGGCGTTCCCCTGGCGGTGGGGGAAGAGGCCAAGCTGATGTTGGGCCGCACCCCCGGCAACATCCGCGCCGTGCGACCCCTGCGGGACGGCGTGATTGCCGATTTCGATGCCGCCGAACAGATGATCAAGTACTTCATCCGCAAGGGCAATGAAGGCCGCGGCATGGTGGCGCCCCGGCTGGTGATCGGCATCCCCAGCGGTGTAACCGGGGTGGAACGCCGGGCCGTGCGGGAGGCCGGTCTCGGTGGCGCCAGGGAGGTGCACCTGGTGGATGAACCGGTGGCCGCCGCCATCGGCGCTGGCCTGCCTGTTACTGAGCCGGTGGGTTCGATGATCGTGGACATCGGCGGCGGCACCACCGAAGTGGCGGTGCTCAGCCTCCAGGGCACGGTGATTTCCGAGTCGGTGCGGGTGGCGGGCGATGAACTCAGCGATGCCATCGGCAGCTACCTGAAAAAGGTGCACAACCTGGTGGTGGGGGAACGCACCGCCGAGGACATCAAGATCCGCATCGGCTCCGCCTTCCCCGACGACAGCTTCGACCAAACCTCCATGGATGTGCGCGGTTTGCACCTGCTCTCCGGCCTGCCCCGCACCATCAGCGTGAGGGCCGGCGACATCCGCGAGGCCATGGTGGAACCGCTCAATGTGATCGTGGAAGCGGTGAAACGCACCCTCGAGCGCACCCCCCCTGAGCTGGCGGCCGACATCGTTGATCGCGGCATCATGCTGGCCGGCGGCGGTGCCCTGGTGCGGGGCATCAGCGACCTGATCAGCCATGAAACGGGGATCCTCACCCATGTGGCCGAGGAGCCTTTGCTCTGTGTGGTCAATGGATGCGGTCGGGTGCTGGAAGACTTCAAACGCCTGGGCCGGGTGCTTGATGCCGCTGAATACGGCCGTTCATCCAGTTGATCCATGGCCTTGGGAAGGCGCCTGAGGCGCCTGCTGGATCTGCGTTCTTTGCTGGTTCACTGGCCCTGGCTGGTGTTGTTGTTGGCCATTGGCTTGGTGCGGCTCTCTAAGGGGGCCGCAGTGCTGGATCTGTATGCGCTGCTGAGCCGGCCCTTTTGGCCCGGCACCGCCCAGTCGGAATGGCTGCGCCAGGCCCAGCACCTGGAGGACCAGCAGAAAATTTCCCTGTTGCAGGGCCAGTTGAACCAGCTCAAGGTTGATGGCGCCCTCCGCCAGGAGCAGGGGGATTGGCTTACGGCGGCAGTGATTAGCCGGCGCACCGAGGGCTGGTGGCAACAGCTGGAGCTGGGGGCCGGCAGCCTGGAGGGTCTTAGCTACGGCGCCGTGGTCACCGGGCCGGGGGGGGTGTTGGGGCGCATCGCCAGCGTTACCCCCAGCACCGCCCGGGTCACCCTGCTCACCGACCCCTCCAGCCGGGTGGGGGTGGAGCTCAAGGGCAGCCGCGGCCAGGGGTTGTTGGTGGGGGAAGGCACCAGTAGGCCGCGCTTGCGTTTTCTCGATAAGGATGTGGATGTGCAGCCCGGCGATGTGGTGCTCACCTCAGCCGCCAGTTCGCTTTACCCGGCCAACCTGATTGTGGGCGTGGTGCAAACCGTCAATTCCCAGGCGCAGCCGGCCCCCGAGGCCCTGGTGCAGCTATCCGCCCCGGTGGATGCGATCGATTGGGTGCGGGTGTTGCGCTGATGTTTCACCTCAGCCTCTCCCGCCACCAGGCCCTTTTTTTAAGTTTGCTGTTGGTGTTGTTTTTGAGCCTGGCCTCCCCCTGGTGGCTAAAGCTCCAGGGGGTTCCCCCCAGCTGGGCGGTGCTTTGGTTACTGCCCTGGGCGGTGGTGGAGGGCCCCTGGGCCGGGGCCCTTGCTGGTTTTGGCATCGGCGTGTTGCTGGATAGCCTCCAGGCTCCGGGGCCCACGGCCGTGCCCGTGTTGGTGCTGCTGGGGCTGTGGTGGGGCCAGTTTGTGTCGGCCCGGCGGCCCCTGGAGCGCAGCACCACCCTGGGCCTACTGGCGCTGCTGGGCACCCTGCTGCTCAATGGCAGCTATGCGTTGCAGCTGCAATGGCGCGGGGAAAGTGCCGTTGCCGCCTGGCAGCTCAGCATTGCCCAGACCCTGTTCACGGCGCTGCTAGCTCCGATGATTTGTTCCCTGCTGGTGCTGTTTTGGCGCCGCCATTCCCTTCGCCATGGCCGTTAAGCGTGCCCTGATCAGTGCCTGCAGTGCTTTGGCCCCCTTGGCCCTGCTGGGGGGCTGCGCCCCCAGGCCAGCGGCCAAGGAACTGCAGTTTTGGACGATTCAGCTCTCGCCGAAGTTTGACCCGCTGATCAAGGCGATGGTGGCCGAATGGGAGGGGCGCCACCCGGGCGTGAAGGTGCGCTGGACTGATCTGCCCTTCGGCTCGGTGGAACGCAAGTTGTTGGCGGCGGTCTTTGCCCGCACGGCACCGGATGTGGTGAACCTGAATCCGTTGTTTGCCGCCAACCTCGCCAGCAAGGGGGGGCTGTTGCCCCTGCAGAACCGCCTCGCCCCTGCCGCCGCCGCCAGCTACCTGCCGGAGATTCTCAGGGCCGGTGAGCAAGAGGGTCAGCTCTATTCCCTGCCCTGGTACCTCACCGCCCGCATCACCCTGGCCAACCAGCAGTTGCTGCGCCGGGCCGGCTACCAGCAGCCCCCGCGCCACTGGGCGGAGTTGCCCGCCTATGCGGAAACGATCAAGCGCCGCACCGGCCGTTATGCCTTGTTTGTGACGGTGGTGCCCGATGGTTCGGCGGAATTATTGGAATCGATGGTGCAGATGGGGGTGGTGCTGGTGGACGACCAACATCGGGCCCGCTTCAACAGTGCCGCCGGCCGCCGCGCCTTTGCCTTCTGGACGGATCTCTACCGCCGGGGTCTGCTGCCCCGCGAGGTGGTGAGCCAAGGGTTCCAGCGGGCCATCGAGCTTTACCAGAGCGGTGAATTGGCCCAGGTGGCCAGTGGCGCCGAGTTTCTCCACACGATCCAAACCAATGCCCCCCAGGTGGCGGCTGAAACGCGCCCCTATCCGCCCCTGGTGGGCGTTGATGGGGCGGCAAATGTGGCGGTGATGAACCTGGCGGTAACCAAGCAAACGCCCCTGCCGGCCGAGGCGGTGGACTTCGCCAGCTTTGTGACCAATCCCACCAACCAGCTGCGCTTTGCCAGGGCGGCCAAGGTGTTGCCCTCCTCGAAGCCGGCCTTGCAGCAGTTGCAGCGGGAGCTGCGGGCGGCCTCCCAGGGCGCCGCTGGCGCTGATTTGGTGCAACGGGCCCGGCTGCTCAGTGCCGAAACCCTCGGCCATGCCCGGGTGCTGGTGCCCGCTGACCCCGGGGTGAAGCGGCTGCAGGCGGTGGTCTATGGCCAGTTGCAGCGGGCGATGTTGGGCCAGTTGAGCAGTGATGCGGCCCTGGCCGCGGCGGAGCGGGAATGGAATGCCTATGCCGCCGCCCGCTGGCCCACGCGGGTTAAGGTTGCAGTTCGTAAATAGCCATTGCGCATGTCTGCGGGGGACGCTCTTCCTGATCAGCAGCCCACCCTGCTAGTTGTTGACGATGAGCCCGCAGTGCGTCGCGTGCTCGCCATGCGCCTGCAATTGGCTGGATACAACGTGGTTTGCGCCGAGGATGGCGAACAGGCCCTGGAGCTTTTCAACCAAGAGCAGCCCGATTTGGTGGTGCTCGATGTGATGTTGCCAAAGCTGGATGGCTTTGCGGTGTGTCGTCGGCTGCGGGCGGAATCGGCGGTGCCGATCATTTTTCTTTCGGCCCTAGATGCGATCGCAGAAAAGGTGGCCGGCCTCGATATCGGCGCCGACGACTATCTCTCAAAACCCTTTAGCCCCAAGGAACTCGAAGCCCGAATCAGTCGCATCCTGCGGCGGGTGGGCCGCGGCGCCGCTAGCCAGAACCCGCTGGAACCGGTGGCAGGCCTAGGGGTGCTGCGCCTCGGCGATTTGGTGGTGGACACCAACCGACGCCAGGTGACCCGCTCCGGCGAGCGCATTGCGCTCACCTACACGGAGTTCAGCCTCTTGGAACTGCTCTTCCGCGAGCCCGGCCGGGTGGTGCCGCGGGCGGAGATCCTCGAACAGCTCTGGGGTTACCCTCCCAGACGTGCGGCGGATTTGCGGGTGGTTGATGTGTATGTGGCCCGTTTGCGCGGCAAGTTGGAACCAGACCCCCGCAATCCTGAGCTGATCCTCACGGTGCGGGGCACGGGCTATGCCTCCCAGCGCATGGGTGAACTGAGCCTCGCCGCCGGCGCCTGACGTGTCTGAGCTGCGTACCACCCGCCTCGAGAAGGCTGAGGCCCTCAGGGCCATCGGCCAAGGCCCCTACGGCCTGCGATTTGAGCCCAGCCACCGCACCGCCGAACTGCAGCAGGCCCATGCCGCCCTGGCCAACGGCGAAGAGTTGCCCCTGGAGGTGGCAGTAGCCGGCCGGGTGATGACCCGGCGGGTGATGGGAAAACTGGCGTTTTTCACCCTCACCGATGAAACCGGTTCGATTCAGCTGTTCCTGGAGAAGCTCGCCCTGGGTGAGGCCTTTGCCCAGCTCACCAGCCTGGTGGATGCCGGTGATCTGATCGGCGTGAGGGGCACCCTGCGGCGCACCGACCGTGGGGAGCTGTCGGTGCGGGTGAGCGAGTGGCAGATGCTCAGCAAGGCGCTCCAGCCATTGCCCGACAAGTGGCATGGGCTGGCAGATGTGGAGAAGCGCTATCGCCAGCGTTACCTCGACTTGATCGTTAGCCCCCAGAGCCGCGAAACCTTCCGGCGCCGGGCCCTGGCGGTGCGCGCCATCCGCCGCTGGCTGGAGGATCGCCAGTTTCTGGAAATTGAAACGCCGGTACTGCAATCCGAGGCCGGCGGCGCCGATGCCCGCCCCTTCACCACCCACCACAACACCCTCGACCTGCCGCTATTTCTGCGGATTGCCACCGAACTGCACCTGAAGCGCCTGGTGGTGGGCGGCTTTGAGCGGGTGTTTGAACTGGGTCGGATCTTTCGCAATGAAGGAGTTAGCACCCGCCACAACCCTGAATTCACCAGTGTTGAGGTGTATCAGGCCTATGCCGACTACTTCGACATGCTCGACCTCACCGAGCAGTTGATTGCGGCGGTCACCCTGGAGGTGTGTGGCAGCACGGCCCTCACCTACCAGGAGGTGGCCATCGACCTCACCCCCCCCTGGCGCCGGGCCACCATGCACGAGCTGGTGCAGGAAGCCACGGGCCTGGATTTCAATGCTTTCCCAGATCGAGAAACGGCGGCGGCGGCCATGGCGGCGGCGGGCTTGGAGGTGCCTGCCACGGCCACCAGCGTTGGTCGCCTGCTGAATGAAGCCTTTGAGCAACGGGTGGAGGCCCAGTTGATCCAGCCCACCTTTGTGCTCGATTACCCGGTGGAGATTTCACCCCTGGCCAGGCCCCACCGCAGTAAGCCCGGCTTGGTGGAGCGCTTTGAGCTATTTATTGCCGGCAGGGAAACCGCCAATGCCTTCAGCGAACTAATCGACCCCATCGACCAGCGCCAACGGCTGGAGGCCCAGCAACAGCGCCGCCTGGCCGGCGACCTGGAGGCCCAGGGGGTGGATGAGGATTTCCTGATGGCCCTTGAGGTGGGTATGCCCCCCACCGGCGGCCTGGGCATCGGCATTGATCGCCTGGTGATGCTGCTCACCGACAGCGCCAGCATCCGCGATGTGATCGCCTTCCCCTTGCTGCGCCCGGAGGGCCGCAGTGGATAATGGTTCCACCGATCAGATTTCCTAGCGCATGAGTGGCGAGCGCGTCGGTTTTCGCTTTACCCACGCTGATGCGGTGGTAAAGCGCAACCCCCAGGGGCGATCCCGGCGGGGTTGGGTGATGGAAGCGGTGGAACAAACCACCAGCCGTGGCACCAAGATGCCCGCTTACCGGATCCGCTGGCGCGATAGCGAGCGCCCCGAAATCGTGCTCCAGCACATGCTGATCGCTGATCCCGATCCCACCCCGCCCCCCGAGGGCGTAAATCTGGTGCCCCCGGCCCCCAAGAAGTAGTTAGCAAGCAAGGCTTAGATCTAGCTCCAGCCCTTGAGTCGATAGGTAAGTAGGCCCAGATGTTCCTTGAGCGCCACGCTGCTCAGGAACAGGGCTTCCGCATCGGGCAGCACACCTTTAATGGTGTTTCCAATGGTTGGCTTGCCGTAGTTAGCCCTGCTGGGTAGCTGGTAGTCGCAAGCCACTGGGATCACAGTGAGCCCGCTGCTCCTTTTGAAGGTGGCCAACGACCGGGGCATGTGGAAGGCGCTGGTCACCAACAGCAGCCGCTGCCAGTGCCGTTGCCTGCCGATCACACCGATATCCCTGGCCTCTTCGGCGGTGGTGCGGGAAACCGGATTGATCAGGATGCCACTGGCCGGCACCCCCAGCTCCAGGGCGAGCTGCCGAGCCGAAACCGCCTCCGCAGGGGCCGGGTCGTTGGCGGTGAAGCCCACCCGGCCGCCGCTGGTAACCAGTAGGGGGGCCTTCCCCTGGCGCAGCAGGCGCACGCCCGTGAGCAGGCGATCGCCCCCCTCGCCCACCTCAACCCCCCGGCGGGGGGCCAGGGCCGGGCGCAGGCCGCCGCCCAACACCAAAATTGCATCCGCCTTTGGGATTACAGCCGGGGTGAGCGCCGCCGCCTGTTCCTCAAGCCCCCAAACCAGCTGCCGGCTGGTGAGCGGCATCGCAAACAGCCAAACCAGGCCCAGGCCGGTGCCGCCCAGCCAGGGGCCCCAGGCCTGGCGGCGGCCCAGCTGGCCCGCCAGTTGCAGCAGCAGGCCCAAGCCCAGGGGATAGAGGGCTAGGGGCAGCAATTTGGAGAGCAGGAAACCCACTAGTTGGGGCGCCGCTTTAGGGCATCCAATTCCTGCTGGGTTTCAAAGGCTGCCCAGTCTTTTTCCAGGTTGGTGGCCCGTTGGACCGGGGTATTAACGGGTTGATTGGCCAGTTGCTGCAGCTCCTCTTCCACGGCGGCAAAGCTCACCCCCAACTCCCCCAGTTGCTGCCAGCGTTGGCGCCCCTGGTCCATCAGCTCGCCCTGGTGGGCTTGGGCCCGGTCTGCCAGTTGATCGGCCCCCGCCGCCCGCGCCTTGGTTACCCGCTGCTGCCACTGGCGGATCTCATTGGCCAGCTGCAGTAGAGCCTGCCGTTGTTGTTCCGCCTGGCGTTGCAGCTGACGGCGCTGGCCCGCCAGCCGGGCCTGGCGGTCGCGGGCCTCCTGTTCAGCCAGTAGGGCCTCCTGGGCGGGGTTGCCCTGCAGAAAGGCCCCGAGCCGTTGCTCCAGTTGCGCCTCCAGTTCGTCGAGCCAGCTCACCCCTTTGCGGCCTCCCCGGCGGGGCTGGTGATCAACGGTGCCTCGATCTCCTCCTCCAGGGGGCTGATCGCCCCCTCGCGGGAGCGCAGCAGCAATTGGGTTAGGCGGGCCACGGTGCCTTCCCCCAGGTCTTCCGTGCCGATCGCATCAAAGGCGCGGCGGTAGATCTGCTCCAGTTCGCCAATAAGTGATTCGCGCACCCTGCGCACCAGGGCCCGTTGCTCCTTCCTTCCCATGCAGGTTCTCTCTACAACCTCAGCAGTTTGCTGTGGGAACGCCGGCCTGCAGCAAATGCAGGCTGAACTGGTCAGCGGGATCGCACCAGCGCCCCCGGGGGGTCCAGCCCGCGGCCGCCGCCAGCTGGATGAAGGCCTGGGGCGAAAACTTGTAGCTGTATTCAGTGATTAGGGCTTCCCCCGGGGCAAACTCCAGCTCCAGGCCCAGGAGCCGCAGCCTTTGCTGCCCCTGGCTCACCAGGGCCATTTCGATCCTTTGCTCCTGCTCCTGCCAGCGGGCCCGGTAACCAAAGCCGCTGGGGTCCAGCTCGGCCCCCAGCTCCCGCTGCAGCCGGGTGAGCAGGTTGAGGGCAAAGGCTGCGGAAATCCCGGCCCGGTCGTTGTAGGCGGCCTCCAACAGGGCCGGGGGGCGGGGTTGATCAATGCCGATCAGCAGCAGAGAGCCCAGGCCCAACATCTGATTTAACCGCCCCAGAAACTGCAGCGCCTCGGCGGGTTCGAAGTTGCCCAATGAACTGCCGGGGAAAAAACCGAGGCGCGGGCGCTGCTGCAGGGGTGGCGGCAGCGGCAGCACCAAGGGTTGGCTGTAGTCGGCGCAGAGGCCCAGCATGGGCACCTGGGGATGGCGGGCCTGGAGGCGGCTGCCGGCCTGGCCCAGGTGGGCGGCGCTGATGTCGATGGCCACATAGGCCGGATCCCTTAGGGCATCCAGCAGGGGGGACACCTTTTCGGCACTGCCGGCGCCGAATTCCAGCACCAGGGGGCCGGCGGGCAGGGGCGCGGCGATGGCACGGGCATGGGCGTTGAGCAGGGCCTGTTCCGTGCGGGTGAGTTGGTATTCCGGTTGGTGGCAGATTTCGGCAAACAGTTCCGACCCCCGTTGGTCGTAGAGCAGCCAGGCCGGCAGTTGCCGGGGTTGGCGCTGCAGCCCAGCCCGCACCGCAGCGGCCACATCCGCCGGCGCCGGGTGCAGGTCGATCAGCTCAAAGGGTGGCAGCTGGATCATCACGGGCGGGCCAGGCGTAGGCCACTGGCCTGCCAGCGGCAGTGGGGGCCAAAGAAGTTGCGGTAGGTGTGCCGCCCATGGCCAGTGGGGGTGAGAAAGCTGCTGCCCCGCAGCACCATCTGCGAACTCATGAACTTGCCGTTGTATTCACCGATGGGGCCCGCCGCCGCCCGGAAACCTGGGTAGGGGCCGTAGGCGGAGCTGGTCCATTGCCAGAGGCAGCCGTGCAGCTGGGCCAGGGCCCCGGTGCTGCAGGCTGCCACCTCCCATTCCGCCTCCGTGGGCAGCCGCGCTTGGGCCCAACGGGCATAGGCATCGGCCTCAAACCAGCTGAGGTGGCGCACCGGGGCGGCGGGATCCCGGGGCTGCAGCCCCCGCAGGCTGAATTCCATGCCTTGGGGTCGCCAGTAGCGGGGCGCTTCCCAGCCCCGGGCCTGCACTAGCGCCCAGCCCTCCGCCATCCAGGGCTCGGGCCGCTGGTAGCCACCGGCGGCGATGAAGCTCTCATATTCCTGGTTGGTAACCAGGCGCTCGGCCAAGGCAAAGGGCTCCAGCCACACCCGATGCTGGGGGGTTTCGTTGTCGAAGTGGAAGCTGCCAGCGGCGGCGCTGGCGCCAATGGTTTGCAGGCCTCCCTCAAAGTTGTGCCAGCCCAGCGGGCCGGGCCCGGGGCTGGGGGCCGGGGCCTTGGGGTCGTACACCGGCTGGAGTGGGTTGCGGCTGAAACCATCCAGCAGATCCATCAACAGCAATTCCTGGTGCTGTTGTTCGTGCTGCAGGCCCAGTTCCACCAGGGCCTGCAGGGCTGGCGCCGGCGCTTCGGTTAAGCAACGGTCGAGTTCCCCATCGATGCGTTGGCGCCAGGCGAGCAAATCCCTAAGGGGCGGCCGGCTGAGTAACCCCCGTTCCGGCCTGGGATGGCGGGGGCCCACGGCCTCGTAATAGGAATTAAATAGGGTGCACCAAAGCTCCGGACTGGCTTGCCAGCCGGGGCAGTGGGGCTTGAGCAGAAAGGTTTCAAAAAACCAGCTGGTGTGGCCCAGGTGCCATTTGGCGGGGCTGGCGTCTGCCATGCCCTGGAGCATCAAGTCTTCGGGTTCCAGGCCGGCGACCAGGGCGAGGCTGTGGGCCCGCACCTGGGCCAGGCGTTCCCGCAGCTTGGACGGGCAACCACTGACCATCCCATGACGGGCACATGGCGGGACCTTAGCCTGCGGCTGGTTGAAGCACATTGGCGATGGGAATCACCCGGGGATTTGTGGGTGCAGTGGGCCACACCCCATTGATTCGCCTCGAACATTTCAGCGCCCTCAGCGGCTGCGAAATCCTTGGCAAGGCTGAGTTCATGAACCCTGGCGGTTCGGTTAAGGATCGGGCAGCCCTGGGGATTCTCCAGGCGGCGGAGGCTTCCGGGGCGCTGCAGCCCGGCGGCACCGTGGTGGAAGGCACCGCCGGCAATACCGGCATCGGCCTCGCCCACCTCTGCAATGCCCGCGGTTACCGCTGTGTGATCGTGATTCCAGACACCCAGTCGGCGGAAAAGATCGGCCTGTTGCGCAGCCTGGGCGCTGACGTGCGCCCGGTGCCGGCGGTGCCCTATCGCGACCCAAATAATTACGTGCGCCTATCCGGCAGCATCGCCGCCGAAATTCCTGGCGCCGTTTGGGCCAATCAATTCGACAACTGCGCCAACCGCCAGGCCCACTACGACAGCACCGGCCCCGAAATCTGGGAGCAATGCGCCGGTCAGCTCGATGCCTGGGTGGCGGCCACCGGCACCGGCGGCACCTACGCCGGCGTGGCCCTCTACTTAAAGGAGTGTTCCAAGGCGGTGCGCTGTGTGCTGGCCGACCCCCATGGCAGCGCCCTATTCAGCTGGGCCACCAGGGGCAGCCTCAGCATGGAGGGTTCCTCGATCACCGAAGGCATCGGCAACAGCCGCGTTACCGCCAACCTGGAGGGGGCGCCGGTGGATGACGCCGTGCGCATCGACGACCAAACCGCCCTGGATGTGGTCTACGACCTGCTTTGGCACGAGGGCCTTTTCATGGGGGGCTCCGTGGGCATCAACGTGGCCGCCGCCCTGGAAACCGCCCGGCGCCTGGGGCCTGGCCATCGCATCGTTACGGTGCTCTGTGATGGCGGCGACCGCTACCGGTCGCGGCTCTGGGACCGGGAGTGGCTGGAAAGCCGTGGTTTGCGGCAGCCTGTTCGCAAGCTTTCTTGAGGGAGTTCCCCCCTGGCCGTGGTTTCCCCCGCAAACGCAACTGTTGGAGAGTTGTTGGAAGGGCGCTATCGCCTGGAGCAACAGCTCAGTGGCGGGCCAACCAGCGGCCTCTGGCGTGGGGCCGATAGCCTCGCCGCCGACCTGCCCGTGGCCCTAAGGGCCTGGTGGGGCCTGGATAGCGGCGGGGTGCTCGCCCTGCGCCAACGGCTGGAACGGCTGCAGGGGGTGTTGCATCCCCAGGTGCCGCGGCTCGGGGCGTTGTTGCCCGCCGATGGCGGCCTTTGGCAGGTGCGCGAATGGGTGAGTGGCCGCAGCTACCGGGCCCTGCTGGAGGGCCGGCGCGAGCGGCAGTTGGTGTTTGGGGCGGGGGAGGTGTTGCTGCTGCTGCGCCAGTTGCTGCCCGCCCTGGCCGCCCTCCATGGCCAGGAGCTCACCCATGGGGATCTCAATCCCGCCAATCTGCTGCGCCGCGACAGTGACGGCCTGCCGGTATTGATTGACTTCGGCCTGCAGGCTTCCCCCCAGGGCGCCCCGCTGCAGGCCGGCACCCCTGGCTATGGCCCCAGCGAGCAACGCCAGCAGGCCCCAGCCCCCTGGATGGACCTCTACAGCCTTGGGGTTACCGCCCTGGTGCTGCTCAGCGGCGATGAACCGGGCGCTTTGCTCGATCCGGTGACCATGGCCTGGCGCTGGCCCGAGGGGCTGGCCGTGGATCCCCAGTTCCGGGCGGTGTTGGAGCGGATGCTCAGTGCTGAGCCCTCCCAGCGCTACCGCAGTGCCAGCCAGTTGCTGGAGCAGCTCGCCAGCCTGCCGGTGCCCGATAGCACCGGTCCGGTGGGTCGCACCGATCGCACCGAAGTGCTGGTGCCCCAGGCGCGTCTGGAGCCAGAGCCGCCGCCGCCAGCTCCAGAGCCGGAGCCAAAGCCTGAACTGAAGCCAGAACCACAGTTGCCCCAACCCCAGGGTCAGCCCCAGCCCCCGGCGCCCCGCACCCTGCGGCGCACCGCCCGCCAGCAACGGCAGTTGGAGAAGGAGCGGGCGGCGGAGGGTCGCTTTTGGCCGGTGGTGTTGGCCCTGGTGCTCACCGCCCTGGTGGGTTCCACCCTGGGCTGGTTGCTGTTGGGCCGCAGTCGCCAGGGCAGTAATCCCCTGGCCCAATCGCCGGGGGCGGTGAGCTTGCCGCCGGCGGAGGTGGACCAACGGCAGCAGCTGCTTAACCGGCTCAAGGCCCTGCAGGTGGACCGCGATTGGTTTTTGAAATTGGTGGATCGCAGCCTGGCGGCCCAGTTCCCAGAGCGCAGTGGCCGCCCCCCCAGCGATTCCCTCGAGGACGCGCCCCTGCGCAAGATCTGGAACGACCTGGCCCAGGACTGGCTGGTGCGGGTGGAACAGCTGCCGGTGCAACTGCGTCAACAACTGGGCAGTTTCCGGGCCAGTGATTGGGAGGCCCGCCAGGCCAACCTCACCCGCCAGGGGCTCAGCCCGTTGGTGTTGCAGCAACTGGTGAGCGGTAGCGCCCAAAACCTGATGCCGGGCCGTAATCCTGAAACGATCCCAGACGAGCCCTTCCGGCAGCTTTGGTATGCCGCCGCCATGCGCAGCCTGGAGGGGCTCAAGGTGGAACAGATCGAGCCCACCCCAAACCTGGCCCGATCGCTCAGTGCCGAGGTGGATGGCCATGGGGCCCGCTTGTTTGCGGTGAAGTTGCCGCCGGGCTTCAAGTTGGTGCTTGGCGTCAATGGCACCCCACTGATGCAGATGACGGTGTTTGGCGCCGACGGCAAGGTGCTGGAGCCCCGCGGCCCCTTGCGGGTGGTGACCGTGGCCAAGGTGGCCGGCTCACCGGTGCAGGTGCTGGTGCGCAATGACGGCCTGGCGCCGGGCTTGATCAGCCTTTCGGTGCGGGTGGATCCCCCGCTGCCTGAGATCCCCGCAGTAACCCCTGGCGGCCCGCTGGCCCCAGGCAATGGCCAGCCCCCAGCCCCTGGCGCCCCAACGGCCCCAGTCGCCCCGCCGCCCCCCCCGGTGCCCAGCCCAGCGGCACCGGAAAGCTCAGAGCCGCTTCAGCGCTGAGCGCAGGTCCTTGTCGTCCTGCTTCTTGCGTTCTTCCTGCCGTTTGTCGTGCAGTTTGCGGCCCTTGGCCAGGCCGATGGTGAGCTTGATCCAGGAGCCCTTGAGCTGCAGGTTGAGGGGGATCAGGGTGAGGCCCTTTTGGTCTAGTTGCCCCCGCAGCCGGTCAATTTCCTTGCGGTGGGCCAACAGCTTGCGCACCCTTAGGGGGTCGTGGTTGTAGTACTTGCTGGCCTGTTCGTGGGGGGAGATGTGCACGTTGTGCAGTTGCATTTCGCCATTGCGGATCAGGCAAAAGCCATCGCGCAGGTTGGCCTTACCGGCCCGGATTGCTTTTACCTCCGTACCCACCAGCTCCATGCCTGTTTCCAGGGTTTCAAGGATTTCGTATTCGTGGCGGGCCAGGCGGTTGTCAGCGAGCAGCCGCTGGGCCTGCAGCCTGGCCTTGGCCGCAGTTTTTGATTTGCCCTTTCCCGCCACCGTTGCTCCCTATCCGTAGAACATATCTGTATTCCATGTTTGCCCATCCCCTGGGGGGCCCGTAGCCTCGGGCGATGGCAATCCAGTCTTCCAGCGGTGGCCCCCAGGGGGTGAAGGCAACGGCCCCCCGCCTGGTGGCCCCCCAGGCGACGGCGGCGGAACGGGATGGCGGCCGCGACGAGGGCCTGCGGCCGAAGCGCCTCTGCGACTACGTGGGCCAGGCGGAGTTGAAGCAGGTGCTGGCCATTGCCCTGGAGGCCACCCGCCAGCGCCAGGAGGCCCTTGACCATGTGCTGCTCTACGGGCCCCCCGGCCTCGGTAAAACCACCATGGCCCTGGTGCTGGCCGAGGAATTGGGGGTGCGTTGCCGAATCACCAGTGCCCCTGCCCTGGAGCGCCCCCGCGACATCGTGGGCCTCCTGATGAACCTGCAGCCGCGGGAGTTGCTGTTTATCGATGAGATCCATCGGCTCAACCGGGTGGCCGAGGAACTGCTCTATCCGGCCATGGAGGACTACCGCCTGGATCTCACCGTGGGGGCCGGCCCCAGTGCCCGCACCCGCAGCCTGGAGCTACCGCCCTTCACCCTGGTGGGCGCCACCACCAAGGCGGGCTCGCTCAGTTCGCCGCTCAGGGATCGCTTTGGCCTGATCCAACGGCTGGAGTTTTACAGCTGTGAAGACCTGGAAGCGATCGTGCGCCGGGCTGCGGGCCTGCTGCAGGTGCAGTTAATGCCGGCGGCGGCCACGGAAATTGCCCGCCGCTGCCGCGGCACGCCGCGGATTGCCAACCGCCTGCTGCGGCGGGTGCGCGATTTTGCCAGCGTTAAGGGCCATGGCCAGGTGTGTGAGCTGGTGGCCGCCGAAGCCCTGGCGATGCATCGGGTGGATAGCCGCGGCCTCGATGCCTCCGACCGGCGCCTAATGGAATTGTTGATCGATACCTACGCCGGCGGCCCGGCCGGGCTCGATACCCTGGCGGCGGCCCTGGGGGAAGACCCCGACACCCTCGAGGCGGTGGTGGAACCGTTTTTGCTGCAACTGGGTTTCCTGCAACGCACTCCCCGGGGCCGCGTGGTTACGGAGGCGGGGCGCCGCCACCTGGGGGCAGCCTGATGGGTTTTTTCTTGATGCCCCTGCTGGCCCCCTGCCTCGCCCTGGTGCTGGCCCTGGGCCCTGGCTTGCCCATCACGGCTCCCCTGGCCCAGCTGCCGCCGCCCTCTGACGGCGCCTTGGCCCGCTCCAGCGCCGCCCTGGCCGCCTTTGAGCAGCAGCAATTTGGAGAGGCTGAACAGCAACTTCGGGTGTTGATCCGCCGTTATCCGCTGCTGGCCGATGCCCGGGCGGCCCTCACGGCGGTGCTCTGGCAAAAGGGGCAGCTGGGGGAGGCAAAAAGCCACTGGGCCGCGGCGGTGGGCCTCGATAGTTGCTACCGCAATGGCGAGTGGTTGCGGCAGGGGCGCCACTGGCCGCCGCGGGCGGTGGCGGCCCTAGAGCAGTTTTTGGCGGCCCAGGAGCAGGGCTCCGTTAGGGGAGGCCCCCAGGGATGATCCCGCTCAACCAGCTCAAAGACCTGCGCCGCCATCTCCATGCCCATCCGGAATTAAGTGGCGCCGAGCACCGCACCGCCGCCCTGGTGGCCGGCGAATTACGCCAGGCCGGTTGGCGGGTGCGGGAGGGGGTGGGGCGCACCGGGGTGGTGGCCGAATTGGGGCCGGACCAGGGGCCAGCCATTGGCCTGCGGGTGGACATGGACGCCCTGCCCATTGAGGAACGCACCGGGTTGGCCTATGCCTCCACCGAGCCGGGGCTGATGCACGCCTGCGGCCACGACATCCACACGGCGGTGGGGGTGGGGGTGGCCCTGGCCTTGGCGCCCTTGGCCCCAAGCCTGCCCGGGCGGGTGCGGCTGTTGTTTCAGCCGGCGGAGGAAACCGCCGAGGGGGCCCAGTGGATGGTGGAGGCCGGCGCCATTGAGGGTTTGGCTGCGCTCTACGGGTTGCATGTGTTCCCCAGCATCCCGGTGGGCAGCATCGGCTTGCGCCATGGGGCGCTCACGGCCGCGGCGGCTGAATTGGAGGTGGAGGTGCTGGGGGAAGCCGGCCATGGGGCCAGGCCCCACCAATCGGTGGATGCCATCTGGATTGCGGCGCGCTTGGTGGGCGGTTTACAGGAGGCGATCAGCCGTCGGCTCGATGCCCTACAGCCGGTGGTGCTCAGCTTTGGCCGGATCGAGGGGGGCCGCGCTTTCAACGTGATCGCCGACCGCGTACGGCTGCTGGGCACCCTGCGCTGCCTCGACACCGACCTCTACGAACAGCTGCCCCAATGGGTGGAAACCACCGCCCAAGACATCTGTCGCGCCTATGGCGGTGAGGCCATCGTTCGGTTCCGCAGCATTGCCCCCCCCGTGCGCAACGACCCCGCCCTCACCCGGCTGCTGGAGGAGGTGGCCGTGGCCCAGCTGGGGCGCGACCAGGTGTTGCTGCTTGATCATCCAAGCCTCGGTGCCGAAGATTTCGCCCATTACCTCAGCCATCTACCCGGCTGCATGTTTCGGCTGGGGGTGGCGGGCCCCCAGGGCTGTGCCCCCCTGCACCACGGCGGCTTTGACCCCAACGAAGCCTGTTTGCCCCTGGCGGTGGAGCTATTGGCCACCACCCTGCGCCGCTGGTTGGAGTTGCAGCGATGAATGCCCGGTTGCCCCTGGCCCTGGCCACCCCAGCCCTGATCCTGCTGGCGCTGCTGGGGGCGTTGCAGCGCCAGGGGGTGGAACGCTGGCAGGCGCTGCCGGCGGTGCTTATCGGCATTGGTTTGTTGGTGGCAGGGGCCAGGGGCTACGCCAGGCGGCGGCGGCAGTTGCTGCGGGCCCTGCGGGATGGAGACTCATCCCCATGACCAACCTCGACGAAATCCGCGCCGCCATCGCCAGCGGTGACACCACCCAGCGGGTGCGGGCGATCACCGCCCTGCGCGAATTCCCCGCAGACGACTGCGTGCCGCTGTTGCTGGAGTGCCTGCGCGATGAGGTGTTCCTGGTGCGTTCCTTGGCCTGCATGGGCCTGGGCTACAAGCGCAATGGCGATTCTTTGCAGGCGTTGTTGGTGGTGCTCGAATCGGAAGGCGATGCGAATGTGCGGGCGGAGGCAGCCAATTCCCTGGCCCGCCACGGGGCTGAGGCGGCGGTGGCACCGCTGCTGGCCCTCTACCAGCGCGACGACCACTGGCTGGTGCGGCGCAGCATCCTGGCCGCCCTAGGGGAGGAGGAGGGGGTGGCTGATCAGGTGATCTGGCAGCTGGCGGAGCTGGCCCTGGCCGATGCCGATACCAACCTGCAGTTGAGCGGCGTGGAGCTGCTTAATCGCCTCGTTAATGCCCCAGCTTTTTCTGCCCAGGCCCTGGCCCGCCTTGAAGAACTGCGCCAGAGCAGTAACCATCGCCTCGCCGGTGCCGCCCTCGAACGACTGGTCCCGCCTGAGCCTTGCTAGCTTTTCCTAGTCACTAGGGGTGCCGTCGCCGGATTGCCGGTGGGGGCTGAGATCACACCCTCCGAACCTGGGCCGGATTGCATCGGCCTAGGAAAGTGCAGGTCGTGCGGCGGTACCCCCTCCCTGTTGAGGATTGTCATGCGCAGTGCCTGGATTGAGAAGCGCAAGGGTCAGGCCAACGTTTCACAGATGCACTACGCCCGGCAGGGGCTGATCACCGAAGAAATGGCCCATGTGGCCCAGCGGGAGAATCTGCCCGAATCCTTGGTAATGGAGGAGCTGGCCCGGGGGCGGATGATCATCCCGGCCAATATCAACCACCCCAACCTGGAGCCGATGGCCATCGGCATCGCCAGTAAGTGCAAGGTAAACGCCAATATCGGCGCCTCCCCCAATGCTTCCGATCTCGATGAGGAGGTGGCCAAGCTGCGCCTGGCGGTGAAATATGGCGCCGACACGGTGATGGATCTATCCACCGGTGGTGTGAACCTTGATGAGGTGCGCACGGCGATTATCAAGGCCTCTCCGGTGCCGATTGGCACCGTGCCCGTGTATCAAGCGCTGGAAAGTGTGCACGGCTCCATTGAGAAGCTATCGGAGGAGGACTTCCTGCACATCATTGAGAAGCATTGCCAGCAGGGGGTTGATTACCAAACCATCCATGCGGGGCTGCTCATCGAGCATTTGCCGCTGGTGAAGGGCCGGCTCACCGGCATTGTTAGCCGCGGCGGCGGCATCTTGGCCCAGTGGATGCTGTATCACCACAAGCAGAACCCGCTGTTTACCCGTTTCGATGACATTTGCGAGATCTTTAAGCGCTACGACTGCAGTTTCTCCCTAGGGGATTCATTGCGGCCCGGTTGCCAACATGATGCCTCCGATGCCGCCCAGCTGGCCGAACTAAAAACCTTGGGTGAACTCACCCGTCGGGCTTGGAAGCATGATGTGCAGGTG
This sequence comes from Synechococcus sp. UW140, assembly GCA_943369595.1. GTDB lineage: Bacteria > Cyanobacteriota > Cyanobacteriia > PCC-6307 > Cyanobiaceae > Synechococcus_D. The sequence continues at coordinate 35,780 of CALRNU020000008.1, read as the reverse complement.
ATGGTGGAAGGTCCTGGCCATGTGCCCCTGGACCAGATTGAATTCAATGTGAAAAAACAGATGGAGGAGTGCTCCGAGGCTCCCTTCTATGTGTTGGGTCCACTGGTAACAGATATTGCCCCCGGCTACGACCACATCACCAGCGCCATTGGTGCCGCCATGGCCGGTTGGCATGGCACGGCGATGCTTTGTTATGTAACCCCCAAGGAACACCTGGGCCTCCCCAATGCCGAGGATGTGCGCGAAGGCCTAATCGCCTACAAAATCGCCGCCCACGCCGCCGACATCGCCCGCCACCGCCCCGGCGCCCGCGACCGCGACGATGAACTAAGCCGTGCCCGCTACGCCTTCGATTGGAACAAACAATTCGACCTGTCCCTTGATCCGGAACGGGCCCGGGAATACCACGACGAAACCCTGCCGGCCGACATCTACAAACAGGCGGAGTTTTGCTCGATGTGTGGCCCCAAGCACTGCCCGATGCAAACCAAGATCACCGATGAGGACATCGCTGGCCTCGAAGAGGTGCTCAAGGCCCAGGCGCTGGAGAAGCAATCGGTGGGGGTGTGAGCCCCCTTGGGGCCTAGCGCCTGCGGGCTCTAATTAGGAACTGTTTACCTAATAGGGCCCATGCCGGCGTTAGCCGCAGGTAGGCCCTGGTGAGCAGGGGGTGGGCAGGCAGGCGGGAGCGGAAGGAGTAGGGCAGGAAGCGGGGGGTGCAGGCCAGCGTCTCGAAGCCGGCGGAGGCCAGGTGTTCAAGCACTGTGTAATGGGAGAGCGGTAGGAGGTGATCGGCGAAATCCCAGTATTCATCGGCGCAGTACTTAATATTTGGCCCCATGATTGTGAGCACCCCCTGGGGTTCCAGTCGTTCGGCGCAGTGCAGCAAAAAGTCTTGCAGCACCTCCGGGCTCGGCAGATGTTCCAGCAGGTTGGAAACCCAAACCAGATCAAAGCGTTGATCAAGATCCAGGCTCTGGAAGAAGCCTTGGTGAAAACTAATTTCTGTTTGTAGCGCTAAGGGCCGCGGCCGTAGGTCACAGCCCAGCAGCCGGCGCCCTTGGCCATTACAGCCATTTAGAAATTCACCATCTCCACAGGCCGGATCAAGGATTGATAACACCGGATCGCCCCCCCGCAACCGACGGGCATCCTTGAGCACATGGCTGCAGATTTCCCTCCACACCCCAACTTTTGTGGTGGCGCTGATGGCATCAAAGCGGTGTTGATAGATGCGGTGGAGGTTGAGTTCAGCCATGGGTTGTTAATTCAGGCGTTGGCGAAAGGTGAGGGTCCTTTGGGCGAGGAAGGAAAAGACCACGGGGGCAGCCACCCCAATGGCATGGGCAAGGGTCTGGGTGCTGGGCTGGCTTGGATCAAGGCCGGCGCTGGTTTGGAGCAGGGGCAACATCTGGCGGTAGGTGCCATAGGTGATGCCAAGGGCCGCCAGATTTACCCCTGTGAAGCGGGCTGCCTCCAACAGCTGGGAACCGGAGGAAGGCTGGAATACATAGTTCCTGCAGAGCAGGTAGGAGCTGCCAAGGCCAACGCAGAAGCCAGCTAACACCGCCAGGGGGTCTGCGATTAGGAAACTAGTCGCTAACTTTGTGCCGATATTTGCCAGGGCCGCAACCCCGTTGGCCACCACGAACCGTAGGAACTGACTAGAGAGCTTCAGGCTGGCAAGTTTGCGGCGAATCATTTGGAACCTCTGCCTAGGGCTGTGCTCACCTGGCGGGCTAACCCACGGCCAAAGCCGATACTTTCGGAGATGCCGCGATCTTCCGGGTAATACACGGTGGTGTCGGCGATCCACACATTTGGCAGCGGATTCAGCGGCGGTAGCTGGCTAAGAAAGTTGGTGCCACACACTGGTTGGGCGTAGCGGTAGCGGCTGCAGTGGCTGGCGAGGATATCCGTTTCTTTTAACTGGGGGTTAATCGCTTTTAGGCAACTGATTGAATCGTTTATGAAGGCCCCGTTGGGGCGAGTGTAATCCGGATGGTCGGCTGGCATGTAATAGGGCACATAGGTGATATGGGGCTTTAGCGGCCGAAGATTGCTCATCTCAATAATCCCTGGGATTGCAAATCTTGGATCATTCACATTGGTCCAGAAATTTCCTGTGATTGGCTTGCTGGTTTGAATCACCACGCAGGCACAGGCCACGGAAGTTTGGGCTGAGTATTGGGTCACCAGGCTTGGATCGGCGCCGCCATTGGCAAGAACGGGCGCCACCAATGGCAGGGGAATGGTGGAAATCACCCCATCAAAACTTTCCACCCCGTTGCCGCTGGTGAGCTCCACAGCCCCTGGGGTGGAGCTGGTTAGGGAGCGCAGTCCATCCACAGGGGTGGAGAGGCGGATTTCACCTCCTAGCCGCTGGATTTCCGTGGCTAGGCCATTGATCCAGTGTTCGGAACCCCCCTCCAGGTAGCCGAGGGTTTCCTTTAGCCAGCGGCGAGATTGGCCAATGCGGCGGATGCGACTCCAGATCCAGGCCGCTGAGAGGGAGTCACTGTGTTGGTAGAACTTATAGGCAAAAAGTTTTTGCCAAAGCACCTGGTAGCCCTTCTCCCCCAGCCATTTCTTCAGCCAGCTGGTGGCGGAAATGTGATCCAGGGGTTTCCAATCTCTGAGGCTTAGACAGCGGGCGGCATGCAGTAAATAACGTATTCTTGTGATCAGGGGTAACCGGCGGAATTTAAGTACTGCCCCCGCTGAGCCCCAGGGATAAAGCCTGCCATCAAGGAAGAATCCCATCCTTGTTTCTTGCCAGCGCATGCCTGCTTGAAGATTTAGCTCATCAAGCAACTCAAAGAAGGCCCTATCACTAAGGCAATGAAAGTGGTAGTAACGCTCAAGCTGAATACCAGCGAAATCGAAGCAGGCTGCCATGCCCCCCAGGCGATCATCGGCTTCAAATATCACAGGTTTGCAGCCCTGGAGGCAGAGTTCATAGGCAACAGCTAGGCCCATGGGGCCGCCGCCGATCACGGCAATGGAAGCTTGATTGGTGGAATTGGTTTTCATTATTGCTGGCTGTAGTTGCATTTGAGAATCGATTCATCGCAGCCCTTGCGGATCAATTTGTTTGACATTAAAAGTGTCCAACCTGGGGTGTCTGGCGTGTATCTGAGTCTGTATTGAATTGGTTTGCCATCGCTGATGGCCCGTTGCACCGTGGGCGCCCAGCCTATGCATTCTGGGCAGGCTTTCTGGAAAGCTAATGCTTGGTTCGCCAGGATGTTTGTGGTGATAGAGGCAATGGCGGCAACGCAAATCACTTTTAGCGCTGTGCTTTCTCGTTTAAATATATAAGTGAGGCCTGCCCCTAGGCACTGCCATGCAAGTAACATGGGTACAAATATGTAGCGGGCGCCACTGCCGTTTCCAATATCTGCAAAGTCTGGGTAGCAAATGTATCCAAGCAATCCAGAGCCAATGCCAAGGTAGGCGGCTATTAATGCTGCATTCTTGAGGTCTTTGTTTGGCCACTTTGAGGTATTAATTGCAAGAAGAACGCAGGAAACGCTGATTAGCAGCGCTCCTATGTATAATTTTATTGAGTCGCTTACAAAGGACGGAGCCAGTATTGCTGAGAATCTCGTTAGGAATCCAGTGAATGCATCCGGAAAATTGACATAGAGCACCGCAAGCTCTGTTTTGGCTCTTCCGGAAAAGTATATGCACACTAGCTGAATTAAGCAGGCCGCCAGGCATGAGGCGGGAATAAATAGTTTTCTGCGATCAAATTTGGCTAGCCTTAGGAGATAGATAGGGATCAAAAGAATAGACAATGGTCCGCTTAGTATCAACGGAATTTTTACCATGGGCTCTAGCCATGGCCCGAGGGGCCAAATGTCTTTTTGCTGAAATTTAGAGTGATATATTTCTAGCTGAAATAGGATCAAGCTGGCAATCCAGAAACCATAAAGAGGTGTGGCTTGCCATTCGGGATAGGTGGGAAAAAGTAAAAATGAAGTAATTAAAACCATCCGAATACCTCTGCTGAATATTGTTGTCTGCCACAGAAGATAAATATATACTCCAGTAAGGACTAGGTAAAAGAATAGCCATACTTCAGGAAATCCCTGAAACGAAATTCGCGCTGAGATCAGCGCTCCAATTCTTCCAATTGTGTCAAAATAACCAGCACTTGGAATTCCCAGGCTGCCGATGCCGTGTCTTACGGCAAGCTTCAGGTAATACCCTTCCTCTTGGCTAACACCGGGCATTATGAACTGATGATGTTTCCTGATTGCAGAGGCAACGGTGGCAAGTAGTGTGGCGATTGCAATTTCGGCAAAAGGTTTTGCCTTGGGGGGAAATGTTGCAATGCTATTTTTGAGCTGATTATACATAGATTTCTAGAATGGAATTACCACTTCGCTGAAGCGCGGATCGCCGTAGCTGATCCTAAGGGCAGTGGCTAGGGGGGTGGCTGGCACTGAGAAAATAGTAGGCCAATCAATTAATTCAAATTGATCACCGGCAGTTAGTGCTTTGAGTTGGTCTTTGGTGAAGGCCGGTTGGCGGCTAACCAATGCCCAGAGTTGCAGCAGCCAGCCAAACAGGGGAATTGGTAGATGGATAATTAAGGGTCTGGCACCCACGGCAGCGCGCAACTGACGCATCAGGCTGATGTAGCTAACTCGTTCGGTGCCTGTGATGTTATAGGTGCCGCTGAGGGCAGGTTTTTCCAGACAGCTTTGAATTACCCGACAGAAATCACCTACGTAAAGGGGTTGGCGGATGAAGTGTCCAGAGCCTGGTATTGGGAATAGGGGCAATCTTTTCATAAAACGGGCCAGCCAGCCCATATGTTTGCGGTCAAACCAGCCAAACATCAGAGTGGGCCTGAGGATCACCACCTCCGGCCAGGTTTCGGCCACTATTTCCTCTTGGCGCCGCTTTGTGGTTGTGTAGAGATCTTTGGCTACGGAGTTAACGACAGAACTGCTTATATGTACCAGGTGCTTGACGTGATTGCGTTTAAGTTCTCTAAGTATTATTTGTGTGGTTGTAATGTTGTTCCGCTCAAATGCCGTGGGATCGGTGTTGCCAATCTCCGCCTGAAGCATTACGCAGGCATCGCAATCATTCAGTAAGTCTGGCCAGCTATGGCCAGCGGTTGTGGTGAGATCTTCGCAAATAAAGTTAACCTTTGGGAAAAGCTTGCGCCCTGCCTCCAGGGCCTCGGCTTTTTTGTCAACCACCACCAGCTGCCAGTCTGGGTGCTCCTGTTGCAGCACTGCAATCAGGTTCAGGCCCACAAGGCCGGCCCCGCCAGGAAGAAAGAGTTTCATCGCTTCAGATCCGTAGGCGGCGGGCCAGGTCGGAGCTGAAGATACCGCGGGGATCCAGCAGATGCTTCTGGACCTGCCATTCGGCCAGCCGTGGATAGCAGCGCTCAAACATCGGCGCGGATTGACGAGAATCCTTTGCCAGATAGAGGCGGCCCCCGGCGGCGGCTACCTTTTCATCCAGTTGGTTCAAGGTCTCTTCCAGCCCTGGCACGGCAGCGGACACATCGGCGGCCAGCGTCCAGCCTGGCTGCGGGAAGGAGAGGGGGCCAGGGTTGCCAGGGCCAAAGCGTTTCAGCACCGTGAGAAAGCTGGGGGCCCCGATCCTGCGCAGGGCCTCAAGGGTATGGGGCACAAGCTGAGCCTCGGAATCGGGCACAGCAAACTGGTATTGGAGGAAGCCCGCCGGGCCATAGATGCGATTCCAATCGGTGACCCCATCAAGGGGATGGAAATAGGGGCTGATCGCCTGTAGCTCACCGGTTCGATGCTTGGGGGCCTTACGGAACCAGGTTTCGTTGAATGCCCTCACGGTCCAGTTATTTAGTAGGCCCCCGGGTAAAAAATTTGGAGCTGAGGCTAGGGCCTTGGGGTTATAGCTAAGGGGATTATTAATCTGATCAGGCAGCTCTGAATCCAATTGTTCCTGGCTGGCATGGTCACCGCGGGTAAGTACCCCCCGCCCTTGGGGGTGAAGACTGTCAATCCAGGCAACGCTGTAGCGATAACGCTCATCCCCCTCCAACATTGCTGCCATCAAACTATCTAGATTTGGATGGCGATCTGTATCCACACTGATAAGAGATGTTTGGATCGGTATCAGTTTGAAACTGGCTTCAGTAATCACCCCTGTGAGCCCCATGCCCCCCACAGTGGCCCAAAAGGCAGCTGCATTTTCTGCATCACCAGTTGGGCACAGGTCGCGCAGTTGACCATTGCCATCTATGAGTTGAATACGCAGTAGATGGTTCCCAAAACTCCCTTCCCCATGGTGATTTTTACCGTGGACATCGGCAGCTATGGCACCGCCAAGGCTCACCTGACTGGTGCCAGGGGTGACCGGTAGGAAAAAACCAGCGGGAACTATTTTTTTGAGTATATTTTCAAAACTTGCCCCTGCCCCGGCAGTCACAATCCCCTGCCCATGGTCAAGCTGAATATCAGCAAAGGCGCCTAGATCAAGTACATTGGCATCCGCCAGTTGGGCTGCATCGCCATAGGCACGCCCTAGTCCCCTGGGGATCAGGCTCGCGGATTCTGCCTGCCCAATTAATGCTTGAATTTGTTCAACTATGGTGGGGCTAAATACTTTGGAGCTGCTGGGGCGGGTGCGGCCCCAACCGCTGAGATTTTGTTGTTGGTTGGGTATAGCTAGGGTCACAGTTTTGCGGCGATAAAGTTTGGCAGCAGACGCACCAAAAGCATCACTGGTTGCCAGCACCAGGGAAGGTATTCATAGCCGCGCCGATTGGGATGCCGCAGCAGATCCCTGGCAACGGCGGCAGGGCTAACGCAGAGGCTTGGCGGTGCTTTGCCAATGCTCATGGGTGTTGCCATGAAGCCGGCCTTAATGATCCGAATCGAAAAGGGCTTGCCATGGCACCGCAGAAGCAGGCCTTCGGCGAAAATGCTGAGGGCAGCCTTAGCGGCACCGTAGGCATAGTTGCTGGGGCGCCCCCGATCCCCAGCCACCGATGAAAAGATCCAGAGTCTCCCTGGGGCATTGATGCGTTCTGCACTGGTGATGCTGGTGAGCCAGGGGAGCAAACCGCTGTAATTCACAGTGGTTATCCGCAGGGCTTCAGAGGCATCGTTACGGGCCAGCTCGGTATCACCTAGGGAGCCAGCGGTAATTAGATAAAGGTCAAAGTTTCCAGAGATGTTTGGACGGCTGGGCTGGCTTTCTAGCAGATCTAGCTGCTCAACAGTAATTTCAGCCCCATGGTTCTGGCGAAGCTCATCAACTAGCGGCTGGTTTGAACTGAGATTGCGTGCCACTAGATGGAAACGCAGGCAGCCTTGTTTAGCCAGGGCACTACAGATAGCTATGGCTACGGCACTGCTGCTGCCCAGTACAAAGGCTGATCGGATCGGAGTTTTGTTCATGCCAGCCAACCAAGTCGATGGCCCATGCCTATCACCACTACCATTGCCATCCAACCCAACAGTGTAAGCCTAATACCACGATCTCCCAGTAAAATTTCCTCAGGTTTTTCTGTGGTCTGATCAGGGTTGCGGGCCGTGCGCCGCTCAATTTCTTCGGGATCACTTAGTAGTTGATATCTGAAGATGCCCACTAGAACAAAAGGAACTGTGAGTAGCATCCAGCTGGTAGGTGCACCTTGCAGCGTGGGACCAGCACTCCAGAGAGCATAGGCCATAAAGGCACTGCTAGATACCAATGACTCCAACCTCTGAAGTAGGGGTAGGGAATAACGATTAAGCACCTTGCGCGTAACTACTCCGCGATCAAGGGATACCCTTAGTTCGGCCTTGCGTTTTTCTACGGCTAGGAAAAGAGCAAGTAAGCCAACGCAGAGGAGAAACCATGGAGAGCTTCCCAGCCCCGTAGCTATTAGGCCAGCCAGGGCCCTAAGCAGAAAGCCTGAGGCGATGCAGAATATGTCTAGTAGTGGTTCACGTTTGAGCTTAAGACAATAGGCGAATTGAATCGCTGTGTAGCCAATAATTACGAGGGCTAGGCTTGGATTTACAAGCAGGGCGATGCCAATGCTGAGAATGAATAGTATTGCGGCTGTGATCAAGGCCGCTTGGCTAGGAACCAGGCCGGAGGCGATTGGCCGATTCCTTTTTGTTGGGTGCAAGCGGTCTGCATTTATGTCAATGACGTCATTTACAAGATAGATGCAGCTAGATATTAGGCAGAAACTTATTAGGGCAGCTGTTGAATTTAGCCAGATCTGGGCATTGAGCTGAAAGCTAAATAGGGCTGATGCGTATACCAATAGATTCTTTGACCACTGGCGGGGGCGGCAGCTTTGTAGGACGGCGTTAAGGGTATTCATTTGGCTTTATTTGATATTGGGGGAGATTGGTAGGACATCGCTTCCATATTTGCCGGCGAATAGGAGGCGTTGGAGTGGCTGGAAGTCATTGTAAATAGGAACCTTGGCATCAAAGCCAACCATTACGTTTTGGAATCCGTAAGCTTTTGCTACATCTGGGCGCTCTTTGGTAAATATAAAAGCTTGCTTTTTGCCATCTAGATATTCTGCAATAATGTAGGTGTATGCGGTGGGATCCCTTTTTGTAAATGCCCAGCCCTTGATGATTAATATGTCCTTGTTATTTATGCCTGCATTTATGTCGGCTTGTGCTTGGTTCCCTTTGTTGATGTGGTCAATTGAGTATGTAAAAGTTTTTGTATTATTTATTTTTGTATTCGGCTTTGAGTCTAGTAATAGCTGGGCGTGCCATCGCAATGGTTTAAGCTGTAGCTTCCCGTTAAAATAATCGGCCGAGACCCGTGGGTCTGTTGGTAGTATACCTTTGCATATAAATGTAGGTTTTATATTTTCTTTTTCTAGTGATACTGTTTGTGCCTTGCATCGAAATTCTCTGAGGGATGTTTCTTGGAACTCTTTGGCTTTTATCATTGCTTGTCCATACATGTCTGCTTTAGGTGAGCCATAAAGAACTTGAGGAAATGAGAATATTGTTGTGGCTGTTACGGCAAAAGCGGGAAGTAGTTCTGAGTTCTTGCTATGTCTTCTGCTTAGCGCGCTAGAGGCATTTTCTTCGATTAACCTACTGATTGCTAGTACGCCGCTAACTGCAAGCATTAGAGAGTGAGTGACATAGCGGGATGAGGTTGCTTGTTCAACACCAAAGCCCGAGCGTGAAAGAGTAGTTATAGCTGCAAAAAATATAGCAAATAGCCCAGGAATGTATATTCCAATATTGTTATTTTGTGGTGCTTTGCTGAATCTTTTTGGGTAAACAAGCATGTACAGTATGAATATGAGCATTAGAATTGCAAGTCCTTCCCAGGGGCTTCCAAGTAGTAGCTTAGAGAAATAGTCAATCTTGAAGCCCAGCTGTGGATGTATGCTTGGCTTTTCGTAGGGAAGTATAATAAAGTAAAATATAAGTGCAGTGCCTGTTGAAATTAGGCTGGCTAGGAATAGCTTCTTTGATTTTAATAGCGAACCTAGGCATAAGCTCATTGCTACGGCTATTCCTTGTCCTATGTTGTAGATTGCTGCCCATGGTATTATCGATGTAATAATAATTAGCATTAGCTGTGTTCTTTTTCCTTTGCAGTAATCCCAGTTAATTAGTGCGAGTGAGCCTCCCAGAACAAGCGTGTTTGTGAAGAGCCAGGGTGTTTGGAATTCCCAGTAAAGATTTTCATATTGCCACGGATTAATAAGGATTAGAACGCAGGCCAGTGTGGCGAAAGTTCGTAGCCGATTGCTTTTAAGGCTTTGTCTGCAGATTAGATATATTAGGAACGAGCTAATGATCAATAGTATTTCCGCTTGGGCAAGTGCGGTGGAGGTTGGTGGCAGGTGCAGTAGATCTGTTTCTATTAGTGTTGCAAGTTTTGAAAACACAATTCTGTGCTCATTGTGCTGAGCTAGTAACCATTGAAGTGGCCTTAGGGTGTCTCTTTCTGTGAATCTCCAGCTATCGCCCCCCAGCGCTGGGTATTGAAAATGACTTACGGCAAGTTTTGTGATCAGCAGAAATGTATTGATGATCGCGATTGTCATTATGATGAATAGAGATGCCCCCAATGGCTCCTGTTTTCTGCCCCAGTTGGAAGCATTTTGTAAATGTTTGACTAATCTCTGCTGTGATTTTTGGGGTATTTTTGCCATGGAAATCTTGTTATTAAAAAGCCCCGACACAGTCGGGGCCAGGGCATCTGAATTCAGATATTAAGCTGAATTGTTCTTGGGCTCTGCGTCAGTTGGCCAGCAGCGCCTTGGCCTTAGCCACCACGTTGTCAACGGTGAAGCCGAACTTCTCCATCAGCAGGGGGCCGGGGGCGGAGGCGCCGAAGCGGTCGATGGAGACGCTGGCGCCATCGAGGCCGGTGTACTTGTGCCAGCCGAAGGAGCTGGAGGCTTCTACCACCAGGCGCTGGCGCACGGCGGCGGGTAGCACTGATTCGCGGTAGGCGGCGTCTTGCTCTTCGAAGAGCTCCACGCAGGGCATCGAAACCACTCGCACGTTTTTGCCCTCGGCGCGCAGCTGGGCGGCGGCCTTGGTGCAGAGTTCGAGCTCGGTGCCGGTGCCGATCAGGATCAGCTCAGGAGTGCCGGTGCTGTCTTCGAGGATGTAACCACCCTTGGCGACGGCGGCGGCGCTGGAGTTGGCCTGGTTGGCCATGGCCTGGCGGCTGAGGAAAAGCACGGTGGGGCGCTTGCGGTTGGCAACGGCCACCAGGTAGGCACCACTGGTTTCGTTGCCGTCGCCGGGGCGCATCACCAGCATGTTTGGCATGGCCCGCAGGCTGGCCAGGGTTTCGATCGGTTGGTGGGTGGGGCCGTCTTCGCCCAGGCCAATGGAGTCGTGGGTGAGCACATAGATCACGCCCAGTTCACTGAGGGCCGAAAGCCGCATGGCGCCCACCATGTAGCCGGCAAACACCCCAAAGGTGCCGCCGTAGGGCACCAGACCACTGCCGTGGTACGCGAGGCCATTGAGGATCGAGGCCATGGCATGTTCCCGCACCCCGAAGTGCAGGTAGCGATTGGCTTCTAGACCCTTTTGGAAACCCTTTTCCCCCTTGATGTCCGTGAGGTTGGAGTGGGTGAGGTCGGCGGAGCCACCGATCAGCTCGGGCAGGTTTGGAGCGATGGCGTTTAGGCAGTTGTAGGAATGCATCCGGGTCGCCAGACCCTTATCTGCGGCGGTGTAAGCCGGCAGGTTTGCATCCCAGCCCTGGGGCAATTCACCACGCAGCTGGCGCTCAAATTGAGCCGCTTCACTGGGGTAATTAGCGCGATAGGCGGCCAGGGTTTCGTTCCAGCTGGCCTCGGCGGCGGCACCGCGGTCCACGGCTTGGCGCCAGTGGTCGTAGGCCGCTTGGGGCACTTCGAATTCGGCGTAGGGCCAGTCGAGGGCCTGGCGGGTGAGGGCCGCTTCTTCGGCGCCCAGGGCGGCACCGTGCACGCCGGCGGTGTTGCTCTTGTTGGGGGAGCCGTAGCCGATGGTGGTGGTTACCTTGATCAGGCTGGGCCTGTCGGTAACGGCCTTGGCGGCCTCAATGGCCCGGGCAATACCATCCACATCGGTGTTGCCATCGGCCACGTGTTGCACGTGCCAGCCGTAGGCCTCGTAGCGCTTCAGTACATCTTCAGTGAAGGAAACATCGGTGTTCCCGTCGATGGTGATGTGGTTGTCGTCGTAGAGGGCAATCAGCTTGCCCAGGCCCAGGTGGCCGGCCAGGGAGCAGGCCTCGGAGGCCACGCCTTCCTGGTTACAGCCATCGCCCATGATCACGTAGGTGTAGTGATCAACGAGCTTGGCGTCGGGCTTGTTGTATTTGGCGGCCAGGTGAGCTTCGGCAATCGCCAAACCGACGGCACTGGAGATGCCGGCGCCGAGGGGCCCGGTGGTTACCTCTACCCCGGCGGTTTCAAAGGTTTCCGGGTGGCCGGGGGTGTGGGAGCCCCATTGGCGGAACTGCTTGATGTCTTCAATCGTTACCGAGTCGTAGCCGCTCAGGTGCAGCAACGCATAAAGCAGCATGCAGCCGTGGCCAGCCGAGAGCACAAAGCGGTCGCGGTTGAACCACTGGGGATTCTTCGGGTTATGGCTCAGGATCCGGTCCCACAGGGCATAGGCCATGGGGGCGCAGCCCATGGGCAGGCCGGGGTGGCCGGAGTTTGATTTATTGATGGCATCCACCGCCAGAAAGCGGATGCTGTTGACGCAGAGCGTTTCGACGGAGGCAGGTGCGGCAAGCATGGGTTTCTGGGGTGGAAGCGTTAGGAGGGGGGCTGTCTAAACGAAGCGACGGAAGGCCAAGCAGACATTGTGGCCACCGAATCCAAACGAATTGGAAAGGACGCACTCAATTGTCTGCTCCCGGGCCCGGTTGGGCACGACATCCAGGTCACAGGCCGGATCTGGATTTAGGTAGTTGATCGTGGGTGGAATTAAGCCGTGGCGGATGGCCAGGGTGCAGGCCACGGCTTCAATGCCGCCGCTGCCCCCCAGCAGGTGCCCGGTCATCGACTTGGTGGAACTCACAGGAATCCGTTGGGCCCTGGCGCCGAGGGCGGTTTTGATTGCCGCGGTCTCGTTGCTGTCGTTGGCGGGGGTGCTGGTGCCGTGGGCATTCACATAATCCACGTCCTCGGGGTTGAGCTTGCCGTCCTGGAGGGCCAAGGCCATGGCCCTGGCCCCCCCCACCCCTCCCGGGATGGGGGAGGTGATGTGGTGGGCGTCACAGGTGGTGCCATATCCAACGATCTCGCCGAGGATCTCGGCGCCGCGGGCCTGGGCCGAGGCCAAGCTTTCCAGCACAAGGATCCCGGCGCCTTCGCCGATCACGAAACCATCCCGTTCGGCATCGAAGGGGCGGCTGGCGGTGGCCGGGTCGTCGTTGCGGAAGGAAAGCGCTTTGGCACTGGCAAAACCCGCCACCCCTAGGGGGGTGATCGCCGCTTCGGCGCCACCGCACACCATGGCATCGGCATAGCCGTGCTGGATTAAGCGGAAGGCGTCGCCAATGGCATTGGAGCCGGCGGCACAGGCGGTGGCCACGGCGGAACTGGGGCCCTGGGCCCCGAGGGCGATGGCCGCTAAACCGGAGGCCATGTTTGGAATCATCATCGGCACTGTGAACGGGCTCACCCGCCCTGGCCCCTTGGCATTGAGCACATGGGCCTGGGTTTCCATGGTGAGCAGGCCGCCCACGCCGGCGCCAATGATTACCCCCACCCGTTGGCGGTTGGCATCGGTGAGCTCAAGGCCGCTATGGGCCAAAGCCTGTTTGGCGGCAACCACGCCGAACTGGGAAAAACGATCCCAGCGCTTTACTTCTTTGGCATCAATGAAGCCACTGGGGTCGAAGTGCTTCACCTCAGCGGCGAAACGGCAGGCGTGCTGGCTGGCATCAAAAAGGGTGATGGGCGCCACCCCATTCATCCCCTGGCTGAGCCCGGTCCAGTAGTCAGCAACGGTGTTACCGATTGGTGTCACGGCGCCAAGACCCGTGATCACCACTCGGCAAGGAGACTCAGCCATGGCGTTGGGGCATTGGAAAAGGGCTGATCAGGCTTTCTTCTCTTCTATGTAATTAACGGCGTCACCAACGGTGGTGATGCCTTCAGCGGCTTCGTCGGGGATTTCGATGTCGAAGGCCTCTTCCAGGGCCATTACCAATTCCACGGTGTCGAGGGAGTCGGCGCCCAGGTCGTTTTGGAAGTGGGATTCGGGTTTCACTTCAGCGGCATCAACGCTGAGCTGCTCAGCAACGATGGAACGCACTTTTTCGAGGGTGGCTTCCTGGGACATGGCCGTGGCTTACTTGGCGGGGGGCATCCTACGGGCTGGCCCGCTGGTCGTTAACAAGGGTGACGGGCTGCCGTTCAGATGGGTTCGGCGGTGCTGCAGCGGGTAACTTTGCGAGACGGCGTTCGCTTTCGGCCAGGGCATGTCCCATTCCGTCAAGATCTACGACACCTGCATCGGCTGCACCCAGTGCGTGCGCGCGTGTCCCCTCGATGTGCTTGAGATGGTTCCCTGGGATGGCTGCAAAGCCAGCCAGATCGCCTCATCTCCCCGCACGGAAGATTGTGTGGGTTGCAAGCGTTGCGAAACGGCTTGCCCCACCGACTTCCTCAGCATCCGCGTTTACCTCGGTGACGAGACCAGCCGCAGCATGGGTCTCGCCTACTGAGTACTTACGGCTTACGTAAGCTCAGCCCGGCCCCGCCGGGCTTTTTTTCGTCTTTTCCCCCATGTGCGGCATCGTTGCGGTGATCGGGACCCGGGATGCCGCCCCCCTGTTGCTGGATGGTTTACGCCAGCTGGAGTACCGCGGCTACGACTCCGCCGGGGTGGCCACCGTGGGGGCTGGGCGGCTCACCTGTGTGCGGGCGGAGGGCAAACTCCTCAACCTCACGGCCCGGGTGGAGCAGGAGGGGGCCCCGGGCCAGTGCGGCATCGGCCACACCCGCTGGGCCACCCACGGCAAGCCTGAGGAACGCAACGCCCATCCCCACCTCGACGCTGGCCGGCAGGTGGCGGTGGTACAGAACGGCATCATCGAAAACCATCGCCTGTTGCGGGAACAGCTGCAGGCGGAGGGCGTGCAGTTCCTGTCGGACACCGACACGGAGGTGATCCCCCACCTAATTAGTAAGGAGCTCAAGGCGCTCACGGCCGCCGGGGCCGCTGCCACTGGCGCCACCCTGCTGTTGGCCCTGCAGCGCACCCTGCCCCAACTGGAGGGGGCCTATGCCCTGGCGGTGCTCTGGGCCCAGTGCCCCGAGGCGCTGGTGGTGGCCCGCAAGCAGGCGCCATTGCTGATTGGTTTTGGCGAGGGGGAATTCCTCTGCGCCAGCGACACCCCGGCCCTGGCGGGGGTTACCCGCACGATCCTGCCCCTGGAGGACGGCGAGGTGGCCCTGTTGGGCCCCCTGGGCATTGAGCTCTACAACGGCGCCGGCGAGCGCCAGCAGCGGCTGCCCACCCAGCTGAAGGGCAGCGACCACGTGGCGGATAAGCGCAGCTTCCGCCATTTCATGCTCAAGGAAATCCACGAGCAGCCGGAAACCGCCGCCCGTTGGTTGGCCCGCCACTTTCCCGAGGGCGGCCCCGATGATCCCCTGGTGGCCTTGCCCCTGGAGGATGGGCTGCTGGAGGGTTTGCAGCGCATCCAGGTGCTGGCCTGTGGCACCAGCCGCCATGCCGCCCTGGTGGGGGCCTACCTGCTGGAGCAGTTGGCCGGGGTGCCCACCAGCGTTTACTACGCCAGTGAGTTTCGCTATGGGCCGCCGCCGTTGGGGCCAGACACCCTCACGGTGGGGGTAACCCAGTCGGGGGAAACCGCAGACACCCTGGCGGCCCTGGCCATGGAGCAAAGCCGCCGCGCCGACCACGGTGATCCCGCCTACCGGGCCCGGCTGCTGGGGATCACCAATCGGCCGGAGAGTTCCCTGGGGCGCCTGGTGCCCCATTTGATCGACATCGAAGCCGGCGTGGAGGTGGGGGTGGCCGCCACCAAAACCTTCCTGGGCCAGCTGTTGGCCTTCTACGGCCTTGCCATCCGCCTGGCGGAACTGCGCGGCAGCCGCAGCCGCAGCGAGCTGCATGGCTTGGTGGCCCAGCTGCGGGCCCTGCCGGCCCAGCTGCAAACCCTTATTGATCGCTTGGATCTGCGCTGTGCCGCCTTGGCCCATGAATTTGCCGACACCCAAGACGTGATTTATCTGGGCCGGGGCATCAACTATCCGATTGCCCTGGAGGGGGCGCTGAAGCTCAAGGAGATCAGCTACATCCATGCGGAGGGCTATCCCGCCGGTGAGATGAAACACGGCCCCATCGCCCTGCTCGATGCCCGGGTGCCGGTGGTGAGCGTGGCCATGCCGGGCAAGGTGTTCGACAAGGTGCTTTCCAATGCCCAGGAGGCCAAGGCCCGTGATGCCCGCCTGATCGGTGTGGCCCCGGAAGGTCCCGACACGGAGATCTTTGATGTGCTGTTGCCGGTGCCGGTGGTGGATGAGTTGCTATCGCCGCTGCTCACCCTGATTCCGATGCAGCTGCTCAGCTATCACATCGCCGCCCACCGGGGCTTGGATGTGGACCAACCGCGCAACCTCGCCAAGAGCGTCACCGTGGAGTAGGGGCTGGTGGGGGTGGTCGCCGCTGATTAGGCCTGGCCTAGGGGAAGAGCTTGCGTACGGCCGTAGTTGTCTTGGAAGCGCACGATGTCGTCTTCCCCCAGGTAAGCGCCGCTTTGCACCTCGATCATCTCGAGCGGAATCTTGCCGGGGTTGCGCAGGCGGTGTTGGGAGCCGAGGGGGATGTAGGTGCTTTGGTTTTCCCCCACCAACAGCTCCTGGCCATCCTTTTCAACGATGGCGGTGCCGCGCACCACGATCCAGTGTTCGGCCCGGTGGTGGTGCATCTGTAGCGACAGGGCGGCGCCGGGTTTCACCTGAATCTTCTTCACCTGCCAGCGGGGCCCCTCAACGATGCCGTCGTAATGGCCCCAGGGGCGATAGATGCGCCGGTGGGCTTCCCCTTCTGGCGCCTTGCTGGCCTGCAGTTGGTTCACAATCTTCTTCACTTCCTGGGCCCGGTCCCGGTGGGCCACCAGCACGGCGTCATCGGTTTCCACCACCACCAGGTCCTCCACGCCGAGGCCCACCACCAGCCGGTGTTCGCTGCGCAGGTAGCAATTGCGGGCCCCTTCGCTGATGACCCGGCCCCGCAGCACATTGCCGTTGGCGTCTTGGTCTGAGGTTTCCCAGAGGGCGCCCCAGCTGCCCACATCACTCCAGCCGGCCTGGAGGGGCAGCACGCTGCCCAGTTGGGTTTTTTCCATCACCGCCACGTCGATGGCCAGGCTGGGGCAGCTGGCGAAGGCCTCCCGCTCCAGCCGCAGGAAATCAAGGTCGGCGGTGTCGTTATTAAGGGCCGAACGGCAACCGCTCACCACCTCGGGCACCAACCGCTCCATTTCCGCCAGCACCGCACTGGCCCGAAACAAAAACATGCCGCTGTTCCAGGTGAACCGGCCGCTGGCTAAAAAGCCTTCAGCGGTGGCCCGGTCGGGCTTTTCCACAAAGCGGGCGATCGGCACCGGCAGCTCTGGGTTTAGGGCTTCGGCGGCTTCGATGTAGCCGTAACCGGTTTCAGGGGCGGTGGGCACGATGCCAAAGGTGACCAGGCGCCCGGCCTCCGCCGCGGCCCGGCCCGCCTCCACGGTGTGGCGAAAGTTGCTGGGGTCGCGGATCACATGGTCGGCGGCCAGCACCAGCAGCAGGGGGTCTTCCCCGCGGGCGGTGGCCTGCAGGGCCGCCACGGCCACGGCGGGGGCGGTATTACGGCCGATCGGTTCCAGCAGAATCCCTGCCGGTTCCACGGCGATCTGGCGCATCTGTTCGGCCACGATGAAGCGGTGGTCCTCGTTGCAGATCAGCAGCGGCGGCCGCAGGTCGGTAATGCCGCTAAGGCGTTCCTGGGTTTGTTGCAGCAGGGTGTGCTCCCCGGCCAGGGCCCAATACTGCTTGGGGTAACTGGCCCGGGATAGGGGCCAAAGGCGGGTGCCTGTGCCACCGCAAAGGATTACCGGCACCAGGGGCGTGGCAGCCATGGGATCCGTCTTGAGTTTGGCGGCATCGTATCGAGCTTGGGGGCCTTGGCCCCTGGATCAAGCCTTGACCTGACTACCTAAGGTGCGGGCGTTCTCCTGGTGCCGCTGCTGTGGAACGGGGTCTGTCTTCGCAGTTGGGCTCCAACCCCCTGGGTTGCCAATTGCAGCTCAGCAGTGGCGTTTTGAAATCGCGGCGCCTGCCGGAGCGGCCGGGGGATCTGCCCGGTCAGTTGTATGTGCATGGGGGGATTGCCCCCACGACCATGTCGGTGGTGGTGTTTAGGCCCATGGGGGTGGAGCACTGCCACCACATTGATTTGGGGGGCCTTGAGCGCTTGTTGCTGGAGGGTTGTCCCCTCTGGGTGCGGCTTAAGGGCCTTGGTGATCGCTCATTTATGGAGCAGGTGCTTTGCCGCCTAGAGGTGCCTGAACCGATGTATTTACCCCTGGTGGAGGCGCCCCAGCGCACCCGGGTGGATTCCCTGGGCCAGGCCCTGTTGATCGTGATGCACCGGCTCAGTGGCAGTGGTGCCAACCGCTTGATTAGTGAACAGGTGGGTTTGGTGTTGCTCCGGCAGGTGCTGCTCACCGTTGAAGAGGTGCCCAGGCCGGTGGCCTTCCCGGAACTCACCCATTGGCTGGAACAGCTACAGCCGCCGCCCTGCACCTCAGATATCGACGACATCTTGTTTTTTTTGGTGGATGAGGTGCTCGACGAGGTGTTGCCCCTGCTGGAGGACATGGCGGAGCAGCTGGATGAATTAGAGGAGGCCGCCCTGCGGCGCCCATCCCCAAAGGTGCTACGCAAGGCCTACGAGGTGCGCTCCAACCTGAGGCAGGTGCGGGGCATGATCTGGCCCTTGCGCAGTCAGTTAATTGTGTTGATCCGCCAAAGCCACCGTTTGCTTGATAAGGGGGCAGTGCGGGGCTTTCGCGAGGTGCAGAGCCATGTGGATGTGTTGTTTGAAACCGCTGAACTGTTGCGGCACCAGTGCGATGGCGTAACCGATAGCTACATGGCCAGCATCAGCAACCGCATGAACCAGGTGATGAAGGTGCTCACGATTATTTCCAGCATTTTTGTGCCGCTCACCTTCATCGCCGGTGTGTATGGGATGAATTTCAACCCCGACAAGTCGCCCTGGAACATGCCGGAGTTGGAGTGGCCCTTTGGCTATGTGCTTTGCCTGGTCTTTATGGCCCTGGTGGCTGGTTTCCAGGTGTGGTTGCTCTGGCGCCGGGGCTGGTTCCAAGACTGGACGGGCAGCCCTTAATCGAGCAGACCCTTGGGGGGGGTGAGCAGCAACCAGCCCTCGGCCAGATTCACCTCGGGCACGATCGCCTCCACAAAGGGCACGAGGCAGCGGCGGCCGTCGCCGCTCAGTTCGATCTCGAGCAGGTCGTTGCCGCTGTGGTGCAGGTCCAGCACCGTGGCGATCGCCGGGCCTTCAATGCTGAGCCGCACTTCTAAACCCTGGAGGTCAAGCACATGGAATTCGCCCTCCTCGAGCTCGGGTCGGTCGGCGGCATCCACCAGCAGTTCGTGCTGCACCAGGGCTTCGGCGGCGGTGCGATCGCTGATCGTTTCAAAGCGCAGCACAAATAGATCCCGGCCCGGCAATTGACGGCCCCCCAGCAGCATCAACTGGCGCGGCGCCTGGCCGGGTAGGCGCAGCCAGCGGGGGCCAGCTTCCGTGAGCCTGCTGGGGAAATCGGTGGCAGGCAGCACCCGCACTTCGCCCTTCAGCCCCTGGGCTGACACCACTTGGCCCACCACCAGGAATTTATCGGTCATTGCTGGCTAATCTTCTGGAATGTTGTAGGGCCCGCAGGCCGTTGCCCCCATGATCCTTCCAGGTAGCTCCGTGCGGGTGGAAGACCCCACTTCGATCTACAACGGCTACCAGGGTTTTGTGCAGCGCATTAGTGGCCAGCGGGCGGCGGTGCTGTTTGAAGGGGGCACCTGGGACAAGCTGGTAACAATCCCCCTGAAAACCCTCAGCGAACTGGCGGTTTGAGCTGGGCAAGGGCCGCCTGGGCCGCCTGTTGTTCGGCGTCGCGGCGGGAGGCGCCCCAACCCTCGCCATAGAGCTTTTGCTTGAGAAATACCTGGCTGAAATAGCGGCGGGGGCTGCCGTGCTCTTTGTTTTGTTCAGTGCTTTCGTAGTGAGGCAGTTCCCCCCAGGTTCCCTGGCTCCATTCCTGCAGCCCTGACTTCCAGTTGTGCCGGTGCGGATCCCGGAGTAGTTCCCCACAGCTCTCCCCCCAGGGGGTATCGAGCCAGAGGCGCACCTCCTTGAGGCCCCCCTCGGCCCCACCCCAGGCCTCATAGATGCCCCCCACCAGGGCTTCACAGCATTCGGCCCGCACCGTAGCCCTACCGGCCAGGTCGGCGCTGGCGCTACGGCCCCGCAGGATCAGGGGTTCCAGCTCGATTTTTTCCGCTAATTCCCCCAGCCAGCGGTCGCTCACCAATTGGGCCCGCAGGCCGGAGCGCTCCCCAACGCTTAGGTGTGGGTAGTGGTCTTCCAGAAATTCAGCACAGGCCAGCCGCAGCACCGCATCACCGAGGAATTCCAGGCGTTCATGGTTTTTGGCTAGCCCGGCACTGGTGTGACTCAGGGCTTCATTGATGGGCCCCAGCTGGGGGGGGAGCGGGCTAAGGCCCAGCCGCCCCAGCAAGGCGCTGAGGGCGCTGCTGCGGTCAGGGGCTAATGGGGGGGGAAAGCAGGACATAAGCCGGGTTCTGTTCCGGGTCAGGGGCGAACCGCTGCCCGGGGTAGTCATCTATCTGGGACCGCCGTTACCGACGGCCTCGAGCGGCGCACTTGAATCGGAACCGGTTAATGGCCAACCATGGTTCCTGGGCCTTGCTCCCAGCCGGGGTTTACCTAGCCAGCACCTCTCGATGCTGCTGGTGCGCTCTTACCGCACCCTTGCACCCTTACCTGTGCGCGGGGCAAGCCCCGGCCATCGGCGGTGTATTTCTGTGGCACTCTCCTCACGGTCACCCGCACTGGGCATTACCCAGCAAGCCTGGCCATTGGGGAGCCCGGACTTTCCTCAACCGGCAGCTGCAGGCAGCACCGATCGCGACCACCTCGCCTGCTTTCCTGCTTTGAATGTAAGCCGCGGGCAATAATGGCCCCCAAGGGGCTGTAGCTCAGCCGGATAGAGCGACGGTTTCCTAAACCGTAGGTCGTGGGTTCGAGTCCCGCCAGCCCCGTTCTTTAAAAGCCCAGTCGTAGCAAGGAATCTGGAGCTTCACTAGTCGAGAAAAGCGGCTTCCGTGGCTGCCTGGCGTTAGGCAGAAAACTAGGCAAATCGGCCCGGATCGACCACCATTAGGCAAATGGTTAGGCAAATCGGGTGCCTCCTTCCGACCCCTGGCTCATGCGCCAGAACACCGCGCTGAAACTGAAAGGTCATGGGGTCACGCTTGACGTGGCGGGCGGTCGGGTGCGTCTCCGGGCGACCATGCCGCCGCGGCCGATTGATCCACCCGGCTCTGAGCCCAAGCAGCACCGCATCAGTACCGGTCTTGCCTACCCGGACCAGGCCAGCGAATCGCTGCAGCTGGCTGAGCAGCTGGGTAATGCGCTGGAGCGCCATCGCCTCGGGCTTGAGCCCTTCGACTGGACGCCTTGGCTGCCCAAGGGGCGGGAGCGAAAGAAGCCTCAGCAGCCGGATCAGCCCGATGGTGTCAGTGGCCGGCAGGCATTGCGCCTGACTCGCCAGTGGTGGGGCAGCCAGCGCCGACGCGGTCCGTCTGCGGAAGACAGCTGGAAGGTCGACTACGACGCCCCCCTGGCACCGCTGCTGGACATCAGCCCTCTGTTGCCTGAGCACCTCGTGGCCTTGGTGGAGGCAACGTCATCCGGCAGTCGCTCACGGAGGCGGGCCTCTCAGGCCGCTGCGACCGTTGCCCGAGCCCTCGACTGGTCCGATGAGCTGG
Source organism: Synechococcus sp. UW140 (assembly GCA_943369595.1). Taxonomy (GTDB): domain Bacteria; phylum Cyanobacteriota; class Cyanobacteriia; order PCC-6307; family Cyanobiaceae; genus Synechococcus_D. The sequence goes on along the minus strand of CALRNU020000008.1, from coordinate 14,215 downwards.
TGTCCCAACTGCGGGAACTTGGTAAGGGCTACAGCGCCTCCCGCAGCCAGGCCCCGCGCGATCTGCCGAGCAATGTGGCGATCGAAGCGCTGATTGATCGCCTGTCAGCGTCGTGGCAGTGGCCGGTGGCGGTGGCTGCTGCCTATGGCTGCAGGCCCCATGAGGCTCTGTTGTTCGCTGAAGTCCAGCCCTCTGGGCTATTGCGCATCGCCGCTGGCAAGACCGGGGCGCGTCAGTCGCTCGCGCTCCCGGTTGAGTGGATTGAGCGCTGGTCTCTGCGCACTAAGCGTCTGCCGGCTTTGAACCCCGAGCGCAGCCACCGTGATGTCGGGGCGTTGATGGGTCAGGCGTTCCGGCGTGCAGGGGCTGAGTTTCAGCCCTACGACCTGCGCCATGCCTGGGCGGTGCGGGCGATCCACAACCCGAAGATCTCGCCCTCGCTGGCGGCCAAGTCGATGGGTCACAGCCTGGCGGTGCACAGCAGCGTCTACCAGCGCTGGTTCGATGCCCACGAGATGGAGTCGCTGCAGGCGGTACTCAGCGCAGCGTCCTGAGATAGCGCTCCACGTTCACCAGATAGGAGTGCCGTTTGCCCGAGGCTGAGGGCAGCTGCCGGTAGCAATCGGGAGGGAAGCCCCCGCGCAGGATCCGGGCCTTGAGAGCCCTGGGCGACTTGCAATGCAGCAGAGGAGCGGCCTCGCGCAGTGGCAGCCAGGGGCTGGCCTTGGCGGCGGGATGGGGCTGGTTCTGCGCATTCAGCAGTTTGAGCTGTGCAGAAAGTTGTGCCAGTTGGGCCGTTAGTTCAGCGACCACGTTGTCCATCTTGTGCCGAGATGTGGCGGTACTGAGAGATTGCCTGGATGGGTTGATTGAATCCACTCCCAACTTCCCTCCCAAATTTGGGGGGCAAGCTGGGAGTGGATACTTCTGGATTATTGAGAAGACTTTGTAAGTCCTCTCGGATTCCTCTCGTGTTCAGGATTAAGCCGCGGCCGACAGAACAGTTGAACGTCAGAGTTCTGCCCGAAGTCATTGCTGAGATTGATCGGATTGCCTCACGTCTCAAGGCCACTCGCTCTGCTGTGGCAAGGGCTCTGATCGATTCAGGTCTCGAGCAGCTGCGCTATTTCCAGCAAGGGGAGGAGCCATAGAAAAATCCCCGCGCCTGGCCGGGCAACGGGGACAAAGAAGCGAAGCCATGAAACTAACGCAACGCACATCAGCGCGGCAGGCGCTGTTGCATCAAGGCAAGAAGATTTGTCTGTGGAGGCATCGATGATCGATTCCTCCTATTACGAGGCCCTGCGCGCAGAGGTCTGTGCGCTCACAGAGCTTGGCTTGCAGCTGCAGACCGTCATTCCAGTGGCTTTGCCAGCTGAGCTGCATCCGAAACACCAGAGAAACAAGAACACGGGCCGCTGGGAGCCGGTGCTCAAGAACGGTCAGCCGGTGCCGGCCTTCGTGGGCAAGAACCCCTCCTGTTGGCAGGCGGATGGCAGGCCCCAAGCCATCAGCCACTCCAGGCTGGCGAGCTGTGAGGAGCTTCTGGATCGGATCGCCATTGCCGAACAGTTGGGCAAGGAGCTGGGGCTGGCGATCATCCCGTCCACCGACGTGGTCTCGATCGACTTCGACACCAAGAACTACGGCAGCGTTCTGGAGTTGCAACACGACTGGATGGCGCTGCTCGACCGTTATCCGGTGCTCACGGGCACCCGTATGGAGCGCACCCCCAGTGGTGGGGTCCATGTCTATGTGCGCGTGTCCGATGCCATGGCCAGCTGGCGTAGGACCGGTGGCGGTTTGCACTGCAACTTCACCACCGAGCCGGGTGGCCCCCACCGTGGTGAGGTCCTGGCGGGTACGCGAGTGTCGGTCTGTGCGCCCACCCAGAACGGCAGCGGCCCGTATGAACTGATCAATCCAGAGGCGGCCTGCCGCTTCGTTGAAGTGGCTGATCTGGCCTCAATCGGGATCTTCCCCGAGGTGCGGGATCCGCAGAACGCTCCCGCCGCTTTCCCTCCTGCAATGCCGCTGAGTCCAGGAGCAGCGCCTCAACCGGTGGTGACACCCAGCCAGGCCCCGTTGCTGCTGGATCTGCTCGGTGGCAAGGCACAGGGGTTGCTCAACGGCGAGCGGCCCTATGGCATCGGTGATGCCGCAGCCAGCGACCGCAGCCTGCAGCTCACGGGTTTTGCCAAGGAGCTCCATAGCTGGTGCAACTTGCTTCAGGGCCAGGGGCTGCCCTGGGGCGGGCAAGTTGAGCAGCTGCTGCAACGTGCGATTGCCTCCCTCGGCATCGAAGACAAGACTGAACGGGTGCTGGAAAGCATCGATGCAGGCCGCTGTCACCATGCCAATCCGGAGTGGGCGCTGAGGCACTACCAGTGGCTTGCCGGCGGTCGCTCACGCCGCTGGGCAGGCCGCGGTGGTTCCGTGCCGAGAGCAACGGAGGGCAGCGCCGTCGGCGGGCTTGCAGAGCCCAGCCAGCCGCCGCCGCTTCAGCGCGACGAGTGCCGTGATCGTTTGCAAGCCGCCGTGGCGGCCCACCAGTCGCCCACCGAGTTGGAGCTCCTGCTGGGCGAACTGGTAGATGCCTCTGAGCTGCATCCCGTTGAACTGCGCCAGCTGTTGGTGGCGGTGCGGGTGGAGGAGGAGCAACGCGAGGTGCTGCTGCAGGAGGCCACTGCGATCCAGCAGGATCTGGCGCGGCAACAGGTCCGGACGCCGATCGTTCTTGATCGGTTGTTTGCTCCGGCTCTGGCCGATGCCCTGCGCCGGGTCACCGAGCACCTGCCGTATTGCGATCACGTGGTCGCCACCACCTATCTGGCTGGCATCAGTGGCCTGGTGAAGCTGGGCATGAGCATCTGCGGCAACCCCTACACCGATTTCGTCACCCCGGCGAACCTCTACGTGGCCACGGTGGGGCGCTCAGGCCAGAAGAAGACCCCGCTGGAAAAGTTGCTGGTGCGCCGTCCGGCGCGGGAGCTGATTCGGGAGATGGCGGCTGAGAACAGCCGGGTGATGGAGAACTGGCGGGAGCAGTGCAAGGAGTCCAAACGCAAGGACGAGCGCCCCCCGAAGCCCGTTCCGATCCACATCCAGATCCAGGACTACACCGGAGAAGCCCTGGTGGCACTGCTGCACGAACTCGACAAGCGCGGTCTGAGCGTGTTGGTGCTGCGCGATGAGCTCTCCGGCCTGTTCGGAGCGATGAATGCTTATCGCTCCGGCAAGGGCGCCGATGAGCAACAGCTGCTGGAGCTGTTCGATGGCCATGCCTTCACCTCCCTGCGGGTGACGGCGGGCGACCGCAGCTATGAGCGCTGCCAGGTAAGCATCTATGGCGCCATCCAGCCCGGTGTGCTGCGGGAGCTGATCAAGGGGGGCGATCCGTCAGGCAAGTGGGCCCGCTTTCTCTTCTCTCCGCTGCCAGAGAGCACCATGCCGCTGCCCACGGCCATCAGCCAGGAAGGAGTTGCGGCAGTGAATGCGGCGATGCAGACGTTGGAGGTGTATGCCCGGCGGATCTATACGCTCCCGGCCAAGCAGTACCAACTCGATGCAGAGGCGATTGAAGCCTTCAGCGCCTACGAGCACGACAAACAGGTCCAGGCTCAGCAGGCCCGGCTGGACGCGCAGGGGGCGCTGTACGGCAAGTCAGCGGGCAAGGTGCTGCGGGTGGCGCTGCTGTTGCACCTGCTGCAGCTGGTGGTGACGCGCCAGCAGGAATCGCTGGAGGTGCCGGTCACCACGTTGAAGCTGGCGATCGATCTGGTCGATCAGCTCGATGCCTGGGCGCTCGGCTTCCACGAGCAGGCGGCAGCCGATGCCGATGCAGGTGGGGTGTCGTCCTTGATGCGCCGCATCCACACCCTGGGCCGGAAAGCCAAGGGAGCGGTGAGCTGGGCGCAGTTGCGCCAGCAGATGAACAGCCGCGAGAAGAAGGGCATCAGCGCGGCCCTGGCCGAACAGGCCATGCAGGCTCTGGCCGAGCTGGGTGTCGGAGAGGTCACGCAGGGCCCCCGTGGCGGCCTGCTGTACCGGGCCACAGAAGAGCTCCGTGCCTGAGGGAGCGGGGACAGCCATGGGGGAGCCGCCCGTTTCCTCCACAACAACCTTGTGTCCACCAGGGAAAAGAAGGAAGGGGGGGAGAGGGGGGCTGGCTTTTGGCCTTCCTTGTTGCCGCACCTCTCTCAGTGGGCCTGAGCAAGGAAAAGAACATGTCGGGGCTCCCTCTTGTCCCCCCTTGGCGACTCTTCAACTGGGGCGCCACTTTTGGCGGGGGAGCGTGGCCTGTCCTCCAACGCATCCCCCGCAGAAAGGTGGTTTCAGCATTGATCTGGCGACGAAAACGGTATGTCTGTGCCTCAATGTGGAGGTTTTGTCGCATGATGGGGCCATGACCCCGGTTCTGGACAGGAAAGAAACGGCCCTGAAGCTGGCCCGTAGCCGCGGTCTCCTGCGCGCCAGGGAGGCTGCTGCGGCAGGTGTCGATCGCTCAACCCTGGCGCGACTATGTGAGAGCGGGCTGCTGGAGCGGCTGGAACGGGGGCTCTACGGCCTGCCGGCTGCGGCCGTTCGCGAGCACGTCGACCTGGAGATCGTTGCCAAGCGAGTTCCCCAGGCGGTGTTCTGTCTGCTCACGGCCCTGCGGCTGCATGGCCTGGGCACACAACAGCCAAGGCGGGCCTGGATCTGCCTGCCTCGTGGTGCGCACACGCCCACCCTGCAGTTCCCGCTCCTGGAGGTGATCCACCTGCAGCCGGCCCTGCATCGACTGCAGGTGGAAACGCAGCGTTCCGGCCGGATCCGCCTCAAGGTCTATGGGGTGGAGAAGACCCTGGTCGATTGCTTCCGCCATCGCCGCCGCCTCGGTATGGAGCCGGTGCTGGAGGCCCTGAAGGATGCGATCAACCAGCGGCGGTTGAACGTCGATGAGCTCTGGAAGCAGGCGCAGGCACAGCGGATGCAGCTGGTGATGACGCCTTACCTGGAAGCGCTGCTGTGAAGACCAACAAGGCTGCGTCGATCCGCCAGCGTCTGTACAACCGGGCCCGGCTGGAGCAGGAGCCCTTCGATGCGGTTCTGAACCGCTTTGGCAGGGAGCGCTTGCTCTACCGGATCGGCATCTCGGAGTACCGCCAGCAGTTCCTGCTCAAGGGGGCGATGTTGTTCGCCCTCTGGTACGACATGCCCCACCGCCCCACTCGGGATATGGACCTGCTGGGCTTCGGGGCGGGTGAGTTGTTCGTACTGGAGCGGGTGTTTCGGGAGATCACCCAACAGCCGGTAGACGATGGCCTGCGCTTCTCCGGGATAGTCAAGGCCGTCGAAACCCGAAAGGAGGCCGACTACGCCGGTGCCCGGGTCACGGTGATGGCAACCCTCGAGCAGGCCCGTATCCCGCTGCAGGTCGATATCGGCTTCGGGGATCTGGTCACGCCTGCTGCCGAGCAGATCGACTACCCGGTTCTGCTGGATGACCTGAGTCCTCCACGATTGGGTGCTTATCCCGTTTACACGGTTGTTGCGGAGAAGCTCCAGGCGATCGTCGGCCTCGGCATGGTGAACACTCGTCTGAAGGACTACTTCGATTTGCAGGTGCTGCTGGAGCGTGAGCAGCTCGATGCAGAGGTATTGGCTGAGGCCGTGCGGCGCACCTTTGCGGTGCGCTCCACTCCCCTGCCGAAGGATGTTCCGTTGGGTTTGAGTCCTGAGTTTGCAGACGATCGCGGTAAGCAAGCCCAGTGGCGGGCTTTTCTCAGGGGTAATGAGCTCGTAGAGGTTTCACTCCCAGATGTCGTAGCTCAGCTGCGCTCCTGGCTGATGCCGGTGTTGTTCAGGGCTGAACAGCTATCTGGCTGATAGGCCGCCGTCCGGGTTTTGTTGTCTGGCGGCTCACAGGAGTTATTCGGAGTAATCCCAATCATCTCTGTATCCATAGTCCGCGCCGTCGTCGCGGTTGCTTTCCCAGGGGTCGTATGGATAGGAATCTGGTTCTTCGTATTCCTGGAAAGATGGTGTGGGTCGTCTTGGTGGGTCTGGGCGCCTAAAGCCTCTATCTCTCAGAAAAGAAAACGTCTCCAGCGCATCTTCTTCGCAGACATGCCCGTGTTTGACCTGTGCGAGAAGTCGAGCAAGATCCAGGGGAATGTGGGGTTTGGGTTCTGCGTGGATCAAGAACCTGGCTGGGTGGATCGAGAGCCTCTCGAAACGAAGTTCGAGGGTTCGCTCCTCTTGGGTTAGGTGATAGTCGGAGTCATATTCTTCAACGAGTTCATCGTCGGACAAGCACTTTCTTAGGGTGATTGAGTCTTTGTTTGGGAGAAGTTGCCTGAGGCGATAGGCGTCTGCCGACCAAATCCACTTCCAGTCAGTTTCTGCGCCGAGCTGGCGTTCCATCTCTGCTTCCTGGGCGTAGAAGTCGTCCAGGCCGCCGTGTAGGCGCTCTTCGGCGCTGATCTCCACCTCGCCATCGCGCTGCTTATTCAGCGCGTCCATCCACTCCCTGAAATCCCGTTCCCCGTCGGCTGCAGAGAAGGTCGAGGCCGCGGGGCTTTGCAGGGCGGCAAAGTCGAGGGCTTCCTCTTCTCGGTGCCAGGCGGCGAGTTGATCGGAGATGGCTTGGGGTGCCTGCTGCTGCCAGAGGAGCTCAATGATCCGGTTGGTGCAGATCAGCTGCTCCTGAACGCCCGCGTTCCAGTGCTCACGGGCGGCGTCAAAGGAGCCCGAGAGCACCTGGAGCTCCAGTTGATCCCCGGCCGCGTTGATCTCGCAGATGCGGCACTCGTCGTGCTCGCGAATGTTGTAGAGGCGCCAGCGCCCACCCTCTGGTGTGCTCTGCAGGAAATAGCCCGGGGGCAACTGCTCATCCATGACGCGTGGCGGCGTGTCGAAAGAGCCGATCAGGCGGTGACCATCCCACTGTGGCCCAGTGGGCCCGTTTCAGGAACAGGGCTCGGCAATAGGCCATAGCCCCGCGGTGCGGGTGATGGCCTTTCAACGAGAACGCTTTCTGGTGCGCTGCGCTGCTGCGGTGCTCGGTGCGCAGCTGCTCACTGCCCTGTTGGTGATGGCTGTGTGTCTCGGCGGTTGGAGTGCCAACAGCAGGCTGTGTGACGGCGCCCCCAAGGGCGTGGAAGTGGCCTTCGAGACAGCCCTGGGCACCACGCTGGCGCTGCTCAGTGGTTCGGGATTGCTGGCAACGGGCCGCCGCCGCCAACGACCCCATCAGAGCGAGCGTTGAGCCACCCCCGCGCAGCCGCCAGTTGCAGGGCCTGCTGGGCAGCTGCAATGCAGCGCTGGCCGCGGCGTTTGGCGTCGTCCTGGCTCTGGGCCCGCAGCAGGTAGCCCTCCAGGGCTTCCGGCGTTTCGATCAGCGCCAGCAGGCCCGCTTGGCGAGGGCCGATCGTGCCATCGCTGAGCAGACGGCTCACCAGTCCCAGGTCCCAGAGCTGCGCAGCGCTGGAGCCGGGGGTAAACAGCTGCTCCAGCAGCACGGTGTGCACGCTGCGCCGGAAGGCATCAAGCTGGCCGGGCCGCAGCCGCCGGCTGTTGGGCAGCCCTGCGGCCGGGCCGGGTTCGTGTTCAGCGGTCCAGCTCAGACCGGTGCCGGGTAGGCCCACGGTGCTGCGGGCACCACCACTGCGGGCAACGGGAATGTTGAACGACGCGCCGCGGCCACCCACCGAGATGGAGCTGAGGCCCGCTTTGGAGAAGTGGAAGCGCAGGGGGCCCAAGCGGGCAGAGCGGCGGAAGCGGAAGCCCATGGTTCAGCGGTTCTTCACGCAGTAGGAGCCGGAGCTGAACCAGCCCAACGGGCAGGCGTTGCCCGTTTTCTGAATGGCCTCGCGCTCGTTACTGGGGCTGCTGAGGCAGTAGTTGCCAGACGAGTAGAACCCCAGCGGGCAGCCAGCACCACTTTTCTCAATGGCGCCGCGGGTGTTGCCCCCGGAGCTGGGCACGCAGTAGCCCCCGGAGCTGTAGTAGCCCAGTGGGCACCCTCCCACTTTCGGGAGGGGGCGCACCGGCTGCTGGGCCAGTGCTGCGCTGGCACTCAGCAGCACCCCGGCGGCGATCAGCAGGGTCTTACGCATCGCTGGAGGGCTGGGCTAGTTCATCGAGCAGGCGGCTCACCAGTGCCCCGCGGCTACGCAGTCCCCACTCCTCGCGCAAGCCATCCAGCCACACCAGGGTGGATTGGCGCAGCTCAAGGGTCACCTGCACATAGGGATCGTCGCTGGAATCGTCGGGGGGCATTCGCCGGTGGCCGGGGTTCCAACGATCGGTCTGATGCCGTTCTCGTGCAAGAGCGGTGCAGGCAGACTTGATCAGCCCATCGCCGAGGGGTGCCCACGCAATGCCCACCAACACTCAGATGGAGCGTTGTATCGCCAGCGAGCGTGGTGCGCTGGTGTTCTGGTCGCCTGATGCCAGTCAGCGCAAGGCTGGTGCTCGGGTGCAGATTATTGATGTCTTCTCGCTGCAGGTGGCCACGGGGTATACCCGCGACCCCCAGGGCAGGTTGTTGCTGGAGGCGCAGCCATCCGTGGCAGCTGGGCGTAGTTGGAGTCTGGCCAAGGCTGCGCAGTTGATCCGCAACGATGCCCGCCCGCACCGCTGGGTGGCCCTGCAGCTCGATAAACGGGCCTGGGGCCTGTTTTGGGCAGGGGGTGGGCTGCAGCGTTGCCGTGAGCTGCTGGCTGCCCAGGTCAGCGAGGCGGAAGCCTGCTCGGCGTTGGTTCCAGTCACACCGGAAGCCCTGTTGCGTCTGGTGCTGGATCTGGAGGCTGAGCGGGCCGTGGCCGCTGGCTCCGCGAAACCGGCCGCTGCATGGCGCAGGGTTCAGCCGGTCAGCCCCTGGCGTGTGGCCGCCTGGACTTCATTGGCCTGGATGGCTGTTCTGGGCATCACAGTGGTGAGCTTCCTCTCGGTGTTGGAGCGGCAAGACAGAAAGCTGGAGCTGCTGCTGGAGCGAACGGCACCGTCAGCCGTCAAACAAACCTCACCGTTGATGGCGCCATGACCCTCTGGCTGATCCGGGCTGGTTCCCGCGGGGAACACGAGCAGAAGTTCCTCGATGAGGGGAAGGTGTATGTCGTGCCCGGTGTCAACTACGTAGGCGGACGCCTACCTAATCGTCGCCGAACACCAAGCCGATGCCAGGCAGGCTTGTTGTAGCAAAAGACTCCTGAATGAAACTGGTGGGCCATTTGGTTATGTCCGGCTCATGACCGGGCGTAAGCCCTGCGGAGGTGCAGGGCAGGAAATCCAGGACGACTTGAACGTCCAAACAAAAAGCCCCCCTTGGCGCAGAACCAAGGAGGACTTTTCGCACGTTGCCAGCCAGCAATTAATAGCGACTGGTGGATTCCAATTGAACTAGAAGGTAGCTTCTATGCAGCTTTTCTTGATTCACGACGAGCTTCGTGAGGCAGCAGCTGAACTGATAATGCATGCTTAAGCAAGGTTTGTACTTCCGTAAGCATGTCAATAGCTGGTATTGGCTTGCCGCAGTCATCACGGGACATTGGCCTGCCATCTACCCAATCACCCTCAACGTAGATCGTGGGCAACACAACACCATGGCTGGTACCTGGGCGCAATCTCATGGACATTGGTCCGGCCAGAAGTCTGGGTGACAACGCTGCGAATGAACCCATTAATGTGGTGGCGCATGCTGTCGTAAAACCTGTAATCAGTCTTAGGCGACCATCAAGTCCTAGGTCTACATCAAGAATAAGCTTGTCAGCCTGAAACTCACCCCGCTTATCATGATATATATCCTCCAACAGGAAGACTAAACCTTGGGATTGAGTGGCCACAGGTGATTGTTCCTGTTGATCCCAAAAATAAAGACAATGGTTATTAAGCAGCGGGTGCCTATGAATGTAAGCTACCTTTCGAGGCAGACGCCAACCCAGCATGGTTGGTGAGACATACGAATTTTCATGTGAAATTAGATTGGATTTGCCAGAATGATTCAGCAGAATTGTCATAGCCTAAAATGGAAAAGCGAAAGTACCTAAATAAAATAAGAATAATCTTGAGCGAGCAGTTGCCTATAACAAGCCTTCGCACCCGCAAGCGCAATACAAAAGCCTGAATTCTTATTGGTTGGCAAAAGATAAATGCATAAAATTTAATCGGCAAATAACCTCGCAACGCAGCAGGTTAAAACAAAATTTATACCGTAAAATTAATTACATCCCCAGCTTTTTGATTGACTGCCTTTGCTTGCTGAGTATTAAGACGCTGAGTAATTGACCGACAAAATTCTGGATTTTAATTTTTAGTGCCTGCTTTGTTTTCTTGAATACAAACTGGTTGCTTTGGTGCGATAAACGCCAAAGCATATCTATCAATAGCACATGTGTTTGCTTAAAGCACCAGTGGCAATAGCAAGATTGGTCATTGATAAAATCTCCTGACCTGATGCCAAAGTTAAGTTGCTTGGATTTTAGTTCATGCTCTATATGAAAAGATAGAGTATCAATAAGTTATGTGGAATTCAGGCCCATAAAGATGATTGCAATTGTGACAAGTTCCAGTCTCTTGGTCATGATTTATCAATATTCCCCATAGTTTCTTTGTCATGCGAAGCACGCTGAGCAATTAAAATGTCCCCTCAGGTACACACTGATTTTGCAATTTATTGTTGTCAGATAGCTATAAGTAAAGTTATATGTTTTCCACAAGAGGTGCCGACTGCTAGTCCCTTCCACGTGACATATGAACATCTCCCTGTGCAACTACAAATCTGTTGTATTAAATGGGAGTTATTAGGTTTCTTTTTTTGTTTAAAACTACCCCATGTGGTTGTAAGTTTTTGATGTTTGCTGGAGTTTTCAACTCAAAACGTCAACTGTAAGGGGCGCTTTGGGGTATTTTCTGGGGAATTAAAAAATAAGTGGTATTTGAGGAAAAATAAATTAATAATTCTTCAAAGTACGATTTGGAATCTCTAGTATGTCCACCCCATTATTTTGCAGTAACCTATATAGCCACAGATTACAACTGGGAAGGGTGGTCCCTTCATGTTAATTCCACTGCGGCTAGCGCAAGCCCATTGCTCGTAGCCACTAATGGTTCTACCCATATAAATGGGATCTATTGTCATATAGCCGGCATTAGTACATGACATTCCTGCTGTTATCTCATCTGCATATGCTCGCTTTTCAACGGCAATGACAACTGATGCAAGACCAATGCCCATGCCTAAAGCAAAGAGTAGTTTCTTCGCTAGCTGATATTCTATTGATATCATTAAAGCGAGCAATGGCAATTGATCATTTTAAATATAGCTTGGCAATTAGGGGCTGCTTCATGGCTTCCAATAATTAGTTGTTCAACTTAATGATTTGCCGTCAACTTATTTTAGGCAGCGACTCAAATTCAATCCCCCTTCAAGAGCAAAATATGCAAAAAGTGCAATTAAAAAGATTTGTTAAACGTGATAAGCCTATCGATTGGGTGGCTAAATTAATTTTACTGGGATTCACATGTAAGATAGTTTGGTTTTATGACTGGCTTCTAGGAGCAAAGAGCAACTATAATTTTATATTTTCTAGTGATATAGAGTATCGTTTTCCTCTGGTGGTCCTAAAAGACTAATTAAGCGAATTAGTTCTCTGAAGTAATAGTTCCAACTTTTGATCTTGTCGTTGAAGAACAACAAGAAATCCACTAACTGTCAGGCATACTACAGCTAGCCAGGCCAATGAAGTCCATGCTGCTAACTTCCAAGGATTGATTTGTTCGGAATTCCATGGACCAATCACCGGAAGAACAGTTTTTTTCTTTTTTTCTAAGGATTGTTCATAATGTTCAAGTTCCAAGAGCCTAATAAGTAGAGCTTCTGGAGTTGCTGGAACTAAATCCGTGCAACCATCTGAATTATTCAAGCGATCAGTTAATAACTCGCGGCATCGATGAAGACCACCACCAGCCCAGAACAGTCCCCAAGCACTCTTATCAAATTGAAGTGCTACCCAGCGGGAGGGTCTGGCATCATTGCGGATCAGTTGAGCTGCCTTTGCCATGGTCCACGTTCGGCCGGAAGTTACTGTCGGCTCTGCTTCAAGCAATAGCCTCCCACGTGGGTCACGGATATAGCCTGTAGCAACTTGCAGAGCTAGAACATCAATTATCTGTACCTTAGTGCTAGGTTTGCGCTTGGATTCCTTAGGCGACCAGAAAATAATGGCACCACGGTCTATCTGAATACAGTTTTCAGTCTGAACGTTTATTGGCATGCTAGCCACACCATGATTGTGTTAATGCTAAACGACTTTTCAAATGGCGCGGCAAATTTATAACCACGTAAGTATTAAATTTTACCTAAGACATTTCGCTATGGTTGGCTCTAGTCTTGTAATTGTTAGCACTTTGTGACCGCAGGCCAAAGGGATCAGATCACCAGCTAGTCTTGCATGGCATTGAGAAAGTATTAAATCACTTGTGGATCAAGAATTATCACATTTCCGATTCTGTACTGTACTGAACTGTCTGTAACTGGTTTTCATGAATTATCATGATGAGCTGCTCAATGCAGCAACACTTGCAGCAGAGGCGAATGCAGCTTCAACGAATCCTGGCAACGGCCAGAAAGACTTGAGAGCTTTAATATGTAGGAAACGCAGCAGAATAACTCAAGATGGGGTAATGCTGCTTACGCAAGAGGGTGGATATATTGCCTTAATACGAAATAAAGAGCTACAAAATTATATAACGAATAAAGCAATTGATTCAGTCAATTTAGGGGGCAATGTTAATACTGCTGCTGACGTAAAAAGTACTAAAGCTCCTAAGGGTGGATTTATTTCTGACTCAATTTTATTTAATGTTTTCTTGTGTGTTGTGGCAATTCCTTTGCTAACTTTACTAATAATACTATTGAGCTTGTATTTTCTCAAATCGAGTCAGCTTACACAGCTTAATAGGCAATACCATGTTCAAACCAAGAAAAGACCGGCGCCGCCTTTAGTAAGACCCGATCCAGCAATTCAGATGGCTGAAAGGTTTCACTTTTATCCTGATCCGAATTTTCCAGTTTTAAGTAATGGTTCAGTCAACTTACAAAAGCTGACAGGAACCTTGGCACGATTACAAAATCTATCACTTCGCGACCCCAGCAATAAGAATAATTTCCCAAGGCTTATTGGTATTAATGCCGAGTTTCAGTGCCAGGAGAAACGAACAATAGGCAGTTATAATACACAATGCCACTCCATACGTATTGATTACTCAGATGGAAATGTATTTTTTGAGGAGCCAGTCGAAATGGAGCTTACTTTAGCGCACGAATGGGGCCATCACCTTGTAAATATCACTGGTACTGGAATGTCTCGTATTGAAAATGAAGTTACAAGCGATTGTTTTGCTGGAGTTGTCTTTGGCTATTATGCGCACAATAATTTAATTAGTACCGAAGAATTCGAGAGCGCAGTAAAATTAATAATTCAGATCGGTAATAACTCCCCAAGTGGTGTTTGGCCAAATAGTGAAACTCGGTTTATTTCCTTTGTTTCTGCGTTTTCTAGATTTTTAAGTCCAGGTTCTCAACAGGCAAAGATGTATGATAGCTATTGTTCGTCTTTAGATAGAATCATTGACATTAACAAAATAAGATATTTTGGCCTAGTATGGCCACCAACTTAGTGTGTCACGGCACCTGTGGAAGACAGTGTGCACGTTAATGTGTCTGATTATAGTATTGTCTTAGGTATGGATAATTGATTTTTAACAATTTTGACACTACTCACCCCCAAGTATGATGCCATTGGTACATTTTGGTAAAAGTAATTCCTCCTAATTGTGTGATTTTAGGGGCTTCCAGCAGTATTTTTCTATTTTATCGATTTGCCACATGCATGTGACTCCAGCAAATGTTTCTACTACACCTATTCCTTGATTTTTCTTCTTGAAAAATATAGTATATCCTCCTCTGTCGCTTAGATTGGTGCAATTTTCCTTGCATATCACCCATTGAACCATTTCACCTGTGAATTCATAGCCTCCATTGCTTCCCCAGCTATTTCCACATTCAAAAACCTCTACTTTATTTAGGGACTCCTGAAAAAGCTTCCAGCGAGTCGCTTTGATTCCAGCCAAGAAACAGGGGTGCAGGAAGCTCACTTGTTGGCTATGCAGTGACGGGCAATCCTTCTGTTTCAATCCGCAAAATAGTTCTGAGCGCCATCCAGAGGGA
>CALRNU020000007.1:0-108178 GCA_943369595.1 Synechococcus sp. UW140 | reverse complement strand
TGTGAGCTGCCCGTTATGGTGTTTCCGGTACATCTGCAGTGCTCAGCAGTTGTAGCAATCGTCAATTGCCCTGATCGAGGCCAGTTTATCGGGTTTTGATCGCTGAAACAAGCTGCGCTGCAATCGATCTGGCTTTTTCAGGAGTCCCTGAATAGGCATTAGCTTGCTCAATAAATATCAGCTATATGAGTCAATATTGCTTTTTGGATAAATAGTTTAGGCCCAGTATGGAGGGCTTTTGGGGCTATTGGGTGTTGGGTTGGGAGGCTCGCCCCCCCCCCTGTACTAGTACATCCCTGTATCAGTGCATCCCTGGGGAGCGCGGCCCCGGGCCATCCCGATGCTCGTCTCCATCACCAGTTCAGCCAAAGCCGAGCGTTGGCTCTGACTATCTTGAAACTGACCCTAGTCATAGGACCCTAGTCATTTTCCATAGGGTGTGCGCGAATGTGTTTGCTCGGCCTCGCAGATTTGGGTCAGCAGAATTCATCAGCAGAATTCATCGGCAGAGTTCGCTAGCTGATTTTGCTTGCTTAGTTGGCTTGCTTAATGGGCTGGCTTTGTTCGTCAGATCAATGTATCTGTGGGGCCGCAAATTTTGCCGGCCTTGATGGGTTTACCAGGGGGCCGTTGCCCAGCGCCGCAGGATTTTTATTTAGATATCATGAATTGTTGTGAGGGGTAGTTTAATCCAGAAGCGGCTGCCCTTTCCTTCCCTTGGTTCGGCGCCGATGGAGCCAGCCATCTGTTCCACCAGCATCTTGCTTACTGCCAGGCCAAGGCCACTGCCTTCGGTGCCCTCAGCGCGCAGGCCCCGTTCGAATGAGCTGAAGATTCGTTCGGCTTCCTGCTTGGAAATGCCTATGCCGTTATCAATGATCTCTATCTTCAGCTGGGGGCCATCCTGTTCGGCTTTAACAATGATTTTGCTCTTGGAATCGCTATACTTGCAGGCGTTGTTAAGTAGATTGATAAGCACCTGGGTTAGTCGGGCTTCGTCTGCCAGAAGAATTAGGGATTGGTTTTCGTCAAAGTTGCATTCCAGTTTAATTTTTCCGGGGCGAGATTCCTGGGTCATTGATACAACATCTTGAAGAAGCTTTGTTATGAATACTGGGGTGAGTTGTAGTTCGAGTTTGCCTAGGCCGCCGCGGGTGAGGTCTAGGAGATCATTTATCAGGCTGGCCATGCGCAGGGTCTCCTGCTGGGTCATTACTAGCCGAGCCCGCAATTTTGGTGGTAGATCCACCTCCCTTAGCAGGATGCTGCTGAGGGAGCCTTGCATGATTGTGAGTGGTTGCTTCAGTTCATGGGACACCATGCTCACAAAGGTCATTTTTCGTTCGTCATTGGCCCGCAGTGATGCCAGAAGCTGGGCAATGCTATTGCGAAGATCTCGAATTTCGATAGCTGCGCCACCCATGGATGGGGGCTCTCCAGGTAAAATATCTGTAAACACCTGTTCGCTGAAACGGCGCAGATCGGCAAGGGGGTTTACCTGGCGTTCCACAAGAATCCCAATCAGCAGTAGGGCCATCCAGAGGGCAAGCAGTGAAATTATTATTTGGTCAACTGTTTGTTTGCGCAGGGACTGGATTTCTAAATTTACGTTCTGAAGCACATGCAAATGGGCGCCAGGGCCAAGCTCTGTTAAAGATGTGCCACCGCTTAGGAAAGTGGTGTCCTCCTTGCCGATTGTAAACATCGGGCTATTGCTGGAGGGATTCTTGAGTAATTTCAACAGGCTAAGTTGTTCGGTGCTGAATACTTGATTTTCTGGATGTACTGTGCCAAGGCTCGGGGTCTGGGCTTCTAATAGGAAATCTGAGCCTGAATATTTGGCGAGCAGACGGGCCACCGCTTTGCGGGAGAGTAGTTCCGGATTGGGTTTGCTAGCTAGTTCTCTCTTTAGGGCTGTGAATAGGGTTAGCGCCCTTTCCATATGCCGTTGTTTCATTAGCTGACGTTGCTGGAGCACCGACAGGCCTGTGAAGGAAGCAAGGCTGATTAGCATCACCCCGAAGGTGCTTAGCACCAGGCGATTGCGCAGTCGATCCCAGAGGTGTTGGGGAGCTTCCAGCAGCCATGGCCCCTTTGCCATCAGCGCAAGCAGGCCATCGGATGGCGGGGGGTTACCCCCAAGGCCTTTGCCACACCAGGGTGGCAAACCGACCCCTCCACGGTATTCATTCCGGATAGCAGTTCTGGCCGCTCGGTTACTGCTTCCACCAGCCCCCGCCCCGCGATGGTGGCGATATAGGGCAGGGTGACACTCACCAGCGCCTCCGTGGAGGTAAAGGGCACCGCCCCTGGCATGTTGCCAACGGCGTAATGCTGTACCCCGAATTTTTCAATCACCGGATCGGTGTGGGTGGTCTCTTCGCTGGTGGCGATGCAGCCCCCCTGGTCGATGGCCACATCCACGATTACTGAGCCCTTTCGCATCTGCTTCACCAGGCTTTCGTCCACCAGGGTGGGGGCCCGTCCCCCTGGGGTGAGTACGGCCCCAATCAGAAGATCGGCGGTGGGCACCACCCGCTCGATCAGGCCGCGGCTGCTGACCAGGCTCACCAGTCGGCCGCTGCGATAGGCCTCGAGGTTGCGTAGCCGCAGGGGGGATCGGTCAAGCAACAGCACTTCCGCATCCATGGCGGCGGCCACGCGGGCGGCATTCCAACCCACTGTGCCGGCCCCTAACACCACCACCCGGGCTGGACGCACGCCGGTGCAGCCCCCCAGTAAGACCCCCCGGCCCCCATGGGGGCGCTCCAGCAGGTAGGCCCCAGCCTGGGTGGCCAGGCGGCCGGCTATCTCACTCATAGGAGCCAGCAACGGCAGGCTGCCGTCCTCCAGTTGCACGGTTTCGTAGGCGATCGAGGTACAACCGCTTTCCATCAGGGCCCGACCCACCGCGGGGTAGGCCGCCAGGTGCAAATAGGTGAACAGCACCAGGTCGCTGCGCAGGTAGGTGAATTCCTCCTCCTGGGGTTCCTTCACTTTCACCACCAGGTGGGCCCCCCAGGCCCCTTCGCGGTCCACCAACTGGGCGCCGGCCTGGGTAAAGGCCCCGTCATGGATGCCAGCCCCTGCGCCAGCGCCGGCCTCCACCAGCACTTCTAAGCCCATGGAGATCAATTCCCGCACCCCATCTGGGGTGAGGGCCACCCGTTGTTCATCGCGCTTGATTTCCCGCGGGATGCCGATGCTGGCAATCGAGGCGGAGGATCTAGGGGGGGCCATGGGCACTGGTTACTTACCTCAGCCTGATCACTTTGGCGGCAGATAGCTAGGGGTAGTTGGTGATCCCTATCAAGTGTTGAATTAACCGCCGGCGGCGATCGGCATGCGCCAGCCACTGCCAAAGGCCCTGGCGCTCAGTTTCAACACCGGTGCCGCCTGGCGCCGCTTGAACTCCGCCCGGCGCAGCAGTCCCCAGATCCGTTCAACTTCCTCGCGATTGGCCCCCTCCGCCACCAGGTCTTCCGGGCTGGCATGGTCCTCCACCAGGCGCTTCAGCAACGGATCAAGCACCCCGTAGTCGGGCAAGGAATCACTGTCTTTTTGGTCGGGGCGCAGTTCGGCGCTGGGGGGTTTTTCGCGGATGGCGGCACCGATCAATTCCCCCTCGGCGGGCAGGCCGCAGGCCCGGCGCTGGGCGGCGGCGGCGCCACTGTCTAGCCAGCTGGCCAGGGCAAACACCTCGGTTTTGTAGAGGTCACCGATCACCGCCAGCCCGCCATTCATGTCGCCGTAGAGGGTGCAATACCCAACGGCTAGTTCCGATTTGTTGCCGGTGGCCAATAGCAGCTGACCCTCCTGGTTGGCCACGGCCATGAGCAGGGTGCCGCGGATGCGGGCCTGGAGATTTTCGGCACTTACCCCCTGGGGATGGCTGCCCAGCACTGGGTCAAGGCCCTGGTCAAAGGCGGCCATCAAGGGGGCAATCGGCACCCGGTTGTGGCGCAGCCCTAGGCGCTGGGCTAGGGCCTCGGCATCCTGCAGGGACCCTGCTGAGCTGTAGGGGGAGGGCATCAACAGGGCCCGGCCCTGGTCGGCCCCAAGGGCGGCCACGGCCAGGCATGCCACCAGGGCTGAATCAATGCCGCCACTCAGGCCCACCAGGGCCTGGCGGAAACCGCATTTGTGGGCATAGTCCCGCAGGCCTAGCACCAGCACCTGCCAAAGCTCCGCCAGGTCGCTGTCGGGCCCTGCGGGGCCGCTGGCGAGGGGGGGCGGCGGCTCTTGGCCTTGTGCTGATTCTGGCCCTGGGGCTAGGGGGGTCTCCCAGCAGCCCACGGCACTGCTGGCACAGGGGAGAGTGCAGAGCAAGGCGCCGCTGGGGGCGATCACAAAGCTGTTGCCGTCAAAAATCAGCTCGTCGTTGCCGCCCACTTGATTCACGTAAAGCACAGGGCACTGGAGTCGCCTGGCGGCGGCAGCGGCCAGCTGCTGGCGCTGGGCCCGTTTGCCATGGCCGTAGGGGGAGGCGGAGAGATTGATCAGAAGGTCAATGCCGAAGGGTTGCAAGTCCCCCACCGGGTCCTGGTCCTGGGGTTCGTAACCAGTGATCTCTGGGGATACCCACAGGTCTTCGCAGAGGCTTAGCCCCAGCCGCAGCTTCCCTTGGTTTGTGGTTAGGTCTAGCCAGCAGGGTTCCTGGCCGGCGCGGAAATAACGCAGTTCATCAAAAACGTCGTAGCTGGGCAGCAGCCGTTTGCGGGCCACCACCCGCCACCGGTGGGCCTCCACCAGGGCCATGGCGTTGTAGAGCCCCTCTGGCTGGGGTTCCACCACCCCCGCCAGCAAGCTCAGGCCCGGGGGCAATGCCCGGCAGAGCTGATCGAGTTGACGCCCCTGTTCCTCCAGTAGGGAGGGGCGCAGCAGCAGATCCCTGGGGGGATAGCCCCAGAGCGCTAGTTCAGGGGCGAGCGCCAGCTGGGCCCCCTGGGCGGCGGCTTGGCCACAGTGCTGCTGGAGTGCCGCGCGGTTGCCGCTGAGGTCACCCACCAGGGGGTTGGATTGGATCAGGGCGATCCGCACTGGGGGGAAGATCAGCGGTGGTGAATTCATAGAGATTCTGCTGCACCAGCTGGGGCAGCAGGGCCGGCGGCACCAGCTCCGGGTTGGGATGGCGGCGCACGCTGGAGCTGGCCGCCTCGGGGATCTCCAGGGGCAGATGTTCCAGCTGGGCGCCGAGGGCCCGCAGGGTTTCGAGTTCTTCGGCTTGCAGCGGCCAACCCCGCCGGGGAATCAGCGCCAGTCGGCAATGGGGGAGCCAGTCTTTTACCGCTGCCCAGCGGGGGATCTGGGGCACCAGATCGCTGCCCACCACAAACACCCGTTGGTGTCCAGGAAACAGGCGATGGGCGGCGGCAAGGCTCTCGAGGGCCCTGCTGCTGCTGAGTTCCTGGCGTAATTGCAGCTGACCGGGGGGATGGTGCAGGGCGAGCTCATCCACCACGGCGGCCAACAACGCCGCACGTACCTCCAGGGGGGCGCCGTGCTGCTTGAAGGGGTTGTTGCTGGCCCAGGTGCAGACCAGGGGATAAAGCTCTAGTAGCCCAGCCAGCACGGCCCGATGACCCACGGTGGGGGGGTCGGCGCTGGTGCCGAAAAGGGCCACCGCTGGGTTCAAGGCAGACCTATCCCTGGCTGCCAGGCGGCGTGCTGGCGCAGCCAAATCCCCGCCTGGGGTTCCTGGCGGCAGAGCCGTCGCAACAGGCTCGCAGGCCTGGAGGGGCCCTGGTGGGCCCCCAACAGCAGTTGGCGCGCGGTTTCGCGCCCGGTGATCCGGGTGCTATGGACGGCTAAGGCCGCCTGGGCCAGGGCCACCGGGGCCGCCGGAGCAAGGCTGAGGCCACCGCTGGCCGGGGCCGCCAGCAGCAGCAATTGTTTAAGCAGGCCCAGCAGGCCCTGGAGGCCCAGCTGGGCCCCACCAATCCAGGCGCCATTGCGGCCGATCTGCTCCAGCAGGCGCCTGGCCTGGGGACCCTTTAGGGGGATCTCATAGAGCTGGCAGAGCTGGAGCACTAGGGCGCCATCAATGGCGGCACTGCCGGCCAGGTCGAGCAGGGCCAAGGGATTAGCGGCTAGGCCGGCGGCTTTGAGTGCCGCACAGCGGCCGATTAACCCTTGGGCCGCCTTTTGCCGCTGGCCCAGCCGTTGCTCCAGCAGGCGTCCGTTAAAACGATCTGCCCAACGGAGGCTGTTTAGGGCCAGTAGCAGCGCCCCATGGGCCTCCAGCAGGGGCAGCAGGTGGGCCTCTAGGGCCTCCACATCCGCGGCGGTCCGCACGCTGCGCACCCTGCCATCGGCCAGGGGGCGCGGCTGGCGGGGGGCGGCCGCCACCCAAACCAGCGTCAACTCCGAGGGCTGCGATTCACTGCCGGCCCGGCGCCGGATGGCTTGTTCCAACTCCCGCCGTTGCTCTGGACCCCAGCGGTCGGAGCGGTTGGCCACCAGCAGCAGCGGCTTGCCGCTGGCCTGCAGCACCTGCAGGGCCTCCAGTTCAGGGCTGCTCAGGTCGCCATCGAGCACCATCAGCACCAGATCACTGCCGGCGGCCACCCGGCTGGCCAGGCGCTGGCGGCCGGCGGCGGCGATTTCATCGATGCCAGGGGTATCCACCAGCAGGAGCTGTTGCAGGCCAGGCACCGGCCGCGGCCAGGGGGCCTGCCCCTGGTGGCGGGTGCAGCCATGGGCCACATCGGTGCGGAAGTGCTCCTCCCCCAGCAGCGCATTCAGCAGGCTGCTCTTGCCCACCCCCACCCGGCCAAACACGGCGATTTTCAGAATGCCGGCCCCCAGCCTTTCCAGCTGGCGGTCTAGGCCTTGCAGTTCGGGCCCCAGCAGGGCTTGTTCCCTGCGACTAAGGCTCAGGCTGCGGCGCCAACGGCCCAGGCTGGCGGCAATGGCAGTGGTGTGAACTCCATTCATGAACTGCCCTGGTCGGCCCTGGGCCGCCACCAGCCGGCCAGCACAGCCAGCACCGCATCGGCGCCGATCAGGCCCACGAAGGCCCCGAATTCATCCACTACCACCCGCACCGAATCACTGCGGCGATGGAAGCTGGTAAGCAACCGGTCAGCGCGTATCATCTCCGGCACAAACTCCACCGGTTCCGAGAGGCTGGCGGCGGTGGCCTGGCCCCGGCCCTGGAGCAAGGCTGTGAGGAGCTGATCCCGGCTCGCCACCCCCAACACCTCATCCACCTCTTCGCCTAGCACCACCCACCAGGGGGCATCGCTGCTGAGCAGGGTGTCGCGCAGCTCTTGCAACTGGCTATGGCCATGGAGGCTGGGGGCCGACACCCGCGGCAGCATCAGATCCCTGGCGGTGAGGTCGTTGAGCTGAAACACCTTGGCGATCATTGCCGCCTCATCGGCTTCGATCTGACCCTTCTGGGAGCCCAAGCGGGCCAGTAGGCGGATTTCTTCTTCGTCTGTGGTGAGTTCGCTTTCCTCGGTGATCGCTGGCATCAGCCGCTCTAGCAGCAGGATCAAGGGGGCGCAGAGCTTCATCAGCACTGCAATGGTGGGCGCCGAAACCAGGGAAATCGAGGCAGCCATGCGGGTGCCTAGGGCCTTGGGCAGGATTTCCCCAAACAGAATCACCAGCAGGGTGAGGGCGAAGGAAAAAAGCGTGAGTGCTGATCCGCCCAGGTGATGGTCGTGGAACACCACCGCCGCGTAGCCGCCCAGCATCAAGCTGCCGAAGATGTTGAACACGTTGTTGGCGATTACCAACATCGCCAGCACTCGCCCGAGCCGGCTTTTCAGCTTTTGCAGCAGCAGGGCCCCCGGCACGGCGCGGGCCACCATGTCGTGGACCCGCAGGGGGTTCACCGTCAGTAGGGCGGCCTCCACCCCGGAGGAGACGGCTGAGCCGCCCACCACCAAAATCACCAGGCTGGCCAGTACGAGGAAATCGTTCACGGAAACCCGGTCTGCGGGCCAACCTGACACACTCATTTAACCGCCTGCCCCAAGGGCCGTCAGATCCCCTGTGCCGATCTCCCACGCTCACCGGCGTCAGCAGTTCCTCCAGGCCCTAGGTGGCGCAGCCGCAGTGATACCGGCTGCCCTGGCCCAGAAACACCACGCCGATGTGGAGTTTCCCTTCCGTCAAGACAGTGATTTTTGGTATCTCACCGGTTTCGATGAGCCAGGGGCAGTGGCCCTTTTTCTGCCCCACCGGCCAGAAAACCCCTTTGTGTTGTTTGTGCCCGCCAAGGACCCCTTGGTGGAGGTGTGGGATGGGTTCCGCTGGGGCACCGAAGGGGCGGTAGCCCAGTTCGGCGCTGACCTGGCCCACCCCCTTGATCAGCTGGAAGAACTGCTGCCCGAATACCTGCAGGGGGCTGGGGCCCTTTGCTTTCGGGTGGGCCGCCACCCCCAGGTTGAGCCGTTGCTTTTGAAGGTTTGGGCTGACCAGTTAGACCGCGCCCCCCGGCGGGGCAGTGGCGCCGATCGTTTGCTGGCCCCCTGCCCCCTGTTGCATGCCATGCGCCTGCGCAAGGAGCCAGAGGAGCTGGAGCGGCTGCGGTTGGCGGCACGGATCAGTGCCGAGGCCCATGAACTGGCCAGGGCGTATGTGCGGCCCGGGGTGAATGAGGCGGAGGTGCGCGCCGAAATCAAACGTCACTTTCTGGCCAGCGGTACCCGCGGTTTTGCCTATCCCTCGATCGTTGCCGGCGGCGATAACGCCTGCATCCTGCATTACACAGCCAATAACGCCCCGCTGCGCGATGGCGACCTGTTGTTGATTGATGCCGGCTGCAGCTTGAGTGACCACTACAACGGCGATATCACCCGCACCTTCCCCGTTAACGGTCGCTTCAGTGGCGAACAACGGGCCCTCTATGACCTGGTGCTGGAAGCCCAGCTGGCTGCCCTAGCCGAGGTGCAGCCCGGCCACACCGCCGAGCAGGTGCATGAAACCGCTGTGCGGGTGCTGGTGGAGGGCCTTTGCTCCCTGGGCTTACTGCGGGGCAGCGTCGATGGTTTGATCGAGCAGGGGGCCTACCGACACCTATACATGCACCGCACTGGCCATTGGTTGGGGCTGGATGTGCACGATGTGGGGGCCTATCGCCTGGGGGAACACCCGGTGACCCTGGAACCAGGCATGGTGCTCACGGTGGAGCCGGGGCTCTATGTGAGTGATCGCCTGCCGGTGCCCGAAGGGCAGCCCGCCATTGACGGCCGCTGGAAAGGGATCGGCATTCGCATTGAAGATGATGTGGCCGTAGGGGCCGGCGGGGCTGAGGTTCTCACCGCCGCAGCCCTCAAGGACCCCAGCGCTATGGAACGGCAGATTTAAGGGCTCAGCTGGGCGCTGAGCAGGGCTGGATTTAGGTCTGTGGTTTGCTGTAGCACCACATCGGCGCCGGCGGCCCGCAGGTTCTGGGCATAGGGGCCCGCCAGCCCCTCCGCTTGACGATGGGGGGGCAGCACGGCCATCGCCAGTAGCCGTCGCTCCGGTTGCTGTTCTCGGGCCCGCAGCACCGTGAGCACATCGGCCACGGTGTCCCCCAGGTAGGCGAGCGGCCAGGGGCCCTGGGCGCCCTCCAGCCGCTGGGCCAGTTGCAGCAGACCGCTGGGATCGGGTTTATCGGGGGCATCCCCCATGGCGATCAGGGGCGGATCAACGAGCCCCAACCGTTGCTCGAGCACATAGCGAGCGGAGGGCGGTTCGGCGCCACTGACGAAGCCCCAGCTCAATTGGGCCCGCTCCAGCTCAGCAAAGAAACCTGCTTCCACCAGCAACGGTTCATCCCCTATGAAGCCCTGCCATTGGGCAGGATCCCCCTGCTCATCACCGCCGAAATAGAACTGGGAAAAGCGGCTCACCAGCGCCGCCCTCCCTGGCAGGGCGGCCCCGTGGCGGCGGAGTAGCTCCAGGCTGGCGTCCCAGTCGTTGTTCCAGTGGCCTTCGGCCTTTAGCTGATCAATGGCGTTGGCATCGGGCCGCCAGCCGCAGTAATGGTGCACCGTTTCCGCCAGGGCCCGGCGGTAGCTGCCGCCCACATCACGGATCACCCCGTCGATGTCCAGCAGGAGCAGGGCGGGGCTGCTGATGGGGTTGCCGCAAGCGGCTGGTAGGTTAGTCGTTTGCCTGCTGCGTCAGGTTCGCTGTCCGTAAGCCCCTTGAGCCCAGAAACCAGCCCCGTGACTGAATCCGATACCACCGCCGCAGTGGCCACAGAAACCCCCGCAGTGGCCGTTGCCGCCCCTGCCGCGCTGCTGGAGGCTGAGGTTGCTGCCCCTGCCCCAGAAGCCCCTGCGGAGGAGGTCCCTGAGAAGGCCTCTGGCATGAAAAGCGCCAATGCGGTGTTGGCCAAGGCCACCATTGATGCCGATGGTGTGCCTTCTGGCTACACCCCCAAGGCCGATGAGGGTCGTTTCCTGCTCAAGATTCTCTGGCTGCCAGATAATGTGGCCCTGGCCGTTGACCAGATCGTTGGTGGTGGTCCAAGCCCTTTGACTGCTTATTTCTTCTGGCCCAGGGAAGATGCCTGGGAAACCCTGAAAGGGGTGCTCGAAGCCAAAAGCTGGATTACCGAAAATGAACGGGTTGAGATTCTGAATAAGGCCACGGAAGTTATCAACTACTGGCAGGAAGAGGGCAAGGGTAAGGGCCTAGATGAGGCCAAACTGAAGTTCCCTGAAGTTACCTTCTGCGGAACCGCCTGAGCCTTTGTCGACCGCTGGGCGAAATCTAGTTCTTGTGAATTAGCATTTGCCAAATTAAAAGCGGCTGTAATGGCCGCTTTTTTATGCTTTTAAATGTTTGAAACTGGGTGGCTTTATTTCTTTTGGCCGAACTGGGCCTTGGCGTTGCGATAAAAATCAACGTCTATGCCAGTTAGGCCAGCATCCTTTGCCATTGATTCAATTCTGCCGCGCACAGCTGGACGCACAAAAAAGGGAACTTCCTTGAGAAGTTCCCGTGCTTCGTCACTCCATTCCATCAAATCAAAGGGCGCGGGTGGCTTGGAGGCGGGCCCGGGCCTTTTGAAAGGACTGTTGGGCCTTCACTTTTTCAGGGCTGTTTCCCTTGCCTTCAAAGGAAGTAACTGCCTGTTGGGCAATGTCTAACTCCTGCTGGGCTTTGTTGGCATCAATGCTGCTGGCTGGCTCGGCAGCATTAACAAGCACATTTACTTCGTCAGACTCCACCTCGGCAAAGCCTCCCATCAGGGCAATGGCGGTCCAGCGGTTGCCTTCCCGCAGACGAAGAACACCTACGTCTACGGCGGTAAGCAGGGAAACATGACCAGGTAGAACACCGAGTTGTCCGGTGGTGCTGGGCAGGATTACTTCGTCGGCTACGCCGTCGAAGACGCTCTGGTCAGGGCAGAGCACCCGCAGGGTCAGCGGCATTGGGAAAAGTCCTCGGTTAATGGGTCAGAGGCTAATGGGTCAGAGGCGGGATACTGATCAACCCTTGGCCTTGGCGAGGATCTTTTCAGCCTTGGCCCGAACTTGATCGATGTTTCCAACAAGATAGAAGGCCTGCTCGGGCAGATCATCAAGCTCGCCAGCCAGAATCATTTGGAAGCCCTTGATGGTGTCAGCAAGTTTCACATATTCACCGGTTTGGCCGGTGAATATCTCAGCCACAAAGAAGGGTTGGGAAAGGAATTTCTCAATCTTGCGGGCCCGATCCACGATGCGGCGATCATCTTCAGAAAGTTCATCGAGACCAAGGATCGCAATGATGTCTTGAAGTTCTTTGTAGCGCTGCAGGGTGGATTGCACGAGGCGGGCAATCTTGTAATGCTCTTCGCCCACCACGGAGGGTTGAAGCATCGTGCTGGTGGAATCAAGTGGATCCACCGCCGGGTAGATGCCCTTGGAAGCTAGGCCGCGGCTAAGCACCGTGGTGGCATCAAGGTGGGCGAAGGTGGTGGCGGGAGCGGGATCAGTGAGGTCATCTGCAGGCACATACACCGCCTGAATAGATGTGATCGAACCTTCCAGGGTGGAGGTGATGCGCTCTTGCAGTTCGCCCACATCGGTGCCGAGGGTGGGTTGATAGCCCACGGCTGAAGGCATGCGGCCCAGCAGGGCGCTCACTTCAGAACCGGCTTGAACGAAGCGGAAAATGTTGTCAACAAACAGCAGCACATCCTGCTTGTTTACATCACGGAAGTGCTCAGCCATGGTTAGAGCCGAAAGGCCCACGCGCATGCGGGCGCCAGGGGGCTCGTTCATCTGGCCGTAGCAGAGGGCCACCTTCGACTTGCTCAGATCCTCAGAGTTGATCACTCCGGATTCCTTGAACTCTTCGTAGAGGTCATTGCCCTCACGGGTGCGTTCACCCACACCGCCAAAAACAGAAACTCCGCCGTGTTCCTTGGCGATGTTGTTGATCAATTCCTGAATCAGCACGGTCTTGCCCACGCCGGCGCCGCCGAACAGGCCCACCTTGCCGCCCTGGCGATAGGGGGCCAGCAGGTCAATCACCTTGATGCCGGTCTCGAACACCTGGGGCTTGGTTTCGAGGTCGGTGAGCTTGGGGGCTTCCCGGTGGATTGGGGAGCGCAGGTCGGTGGCCACGGGGCCCCGTTCGTCTACGGGTTCGCCAAGCACGTTGAAAATGCGGCCCAGGGTGGCTTCACCCACGGGTACGGAGATGGCTGCTCCCGTGTCGAGGGCTTCCATGCCCCGTACGAGGCCATCGGTGCTGCTCATGGCCACCGCCCGCACGCGGTGGTCCCCGAGGAGCTGTTGCACTTCCGCGGTCAGGGCGATGGTTTGACCGGCGGAATTGGTGCCTTCAATACGAAGGGCGTTGAAGATGCGCGGCAGCTTGCCGGCAGGGAATTCCACGTCGAGCACAGGTCCGATGACCTGGCGAACAATTCCTTTAATGCCGGTGGTGGCTTTTGCTGCAGCGGCCATGGTTTGAAGCGTAGGGGCGGAAAGGCTAGGCCTTTCAGGCGGGGCAACATTACCACCGCAGCCTTACCCCCTGGGGAGGTTCGGGGAACCGCCCCACCCCCCCAATTGCTAGCCGCCGCCCCCCGGGACTAAGTTGGCACTCGGAGGGCGTGAGTGCTAACAGCACCTTGTGCCCCTCCAGTTCCACGCCCCGAGAACCAAACAGAAGTCATGGCTGCTGTATCCCTCAGCGTGTCCACCGTGAAGCCCCTCGGTGACCGCGTTTTTGTAAAGGTTTCCGCTTCAGACGAGAAAACCGCAGGCGGGATTTTCCTGCCCGACACCGCCCAAGAAAAGCCCCAGGTGGGTGAAGTGGTGCAAGTGGGCCCCGGCAAGCGCAACGACGACGGCACCCGCCAGGCGCCCGAAGTGAGCGTTGGCGACAAGGTGCTCTACTCCAAGTACGCCGGCACCGACATCAAGCTCGGCGGTGACGAGTTCGTGCTGCTCAGCGAGAAGGACATCCTCGCGATCGTCGCCTGAAACCGAGCCTGAGACCCCTGCTGGGGTCCCACGCTTCAACCCTTTTCCCTTTCCCTAACTACCAATCATGGCCAAGCGCATTATTTATAACGAGCAAGCCCGCCGGGCCCTCGAACGGGGCATGGACATCCTGGCCGAAGCAGTGGCTGTCACCCTTGGCCCCAAGGGTCGCAATGTGGTGCTTGAGAAGAAGTTTGGCGCCCCCCAGATCATCAATGACGGCGTAACCATCGCCAAGGAAATTGAACTGGAGGACCACGTTGAAAACACCGGCGTCGCCCTGATCCGTCAGGCCGCCTCCAAAACCAATGATGCTGCCGGCGACGGCACCACCACCGCCACCGTGTTGGCCCACGCCATGGTGAAGGCTGGCCTGCGCAACGTTGCCGCTGGCTCCAACGCCATCAGCCTCAAGCGCGGCATTGATAAGGCCTCCGACTATCTCGTTAAGAAGATTGAGGAGCACGCCAAGCCGATCACCGACAGCAAGGCCATCGCCCAGGTGGGCTCCATTTCCGCCGGCAACGACGAAGAAGTGGGCAAGATGATTGCTGATGCCATGGATCGCGTCGGCAAGGAAGGGGTTATCTCCCTGGAAGAAGGCAAGTCGATGACCACCGAACTGGAGGTCACCGAAGGCATGCGCTTCGACAAGGGTTATATCTCCCCTTACTTCGCCACCGATAACGAGCGGATGGAAGCGGTGCTCGATGAGCCCTACATCCTGCTCACCGATAAAAAGATCGGCCTGGTCCAAGACCTGGTGCCCGTGCTTGAGCAAATCGCCCGCACTGGCAAGCCCCTGCTGATCATCGCCGAGGACATCGAGAAGGAAGCCCTGGCCACCCTGGTGGTTAACCGTCTCCGCGGTGTGCTCAACGTGGCTGCCGTTAAGGCCCCTGGGTTTGGCGATCGCCGCAAGGCCATGCTCGAAGACATGGCTGTGCTCACCAACGGTCAACTGATCACCGAAGACGCCGGCCTCAAGCTCGATAACGCCAAGATCGAGATGCTGGGCACCGCCCGTCGCGTCACGATCAACAAGGACACCACCACCATCGTGGCCGAAGGCAACGAAGTGGCGGTGAAGGCCCGTTGCGAGCAAATCCGCAAGCAGATGGAGGAAACCGACTCCACCTATGACAAGGAAAAGCTGCAGGAACGGCTGGCCAAGCTGGCCGGTGGCGTGGCTGTGGTGAAGGTGGGCGCCGCCACCGAAACCGAGATGAAGGACAAGAAGCTGCGCCTGGAAGATGCCATCAACGCCACCAAGGCGGCTGTTGAAGAAGGCATCGTCCCTGGCGGTGGCACCACCCTGGCCCACCTGGCCCCCGTGCTCGAAGAATGGGCTAACCAGAACCTCGTTGGCGAGGAACTGCTTGGTGCCCTGATCGTGGCCTCTGCCCTCAACGCTCCCCTCAAGCGGATCGCTGAGAACGCTGGTGCCAATGGCTCCGTGGTGGCTGAAAACATCCGCCACAAGCCCTTCAACGAGGGTTACAACGCCGCCACTGGCGAATATGTCGACATGCTGGCTGCCGGCATCATCGACCCCGCCAAGGTGACCCGCTCCGGTCTGCAAAATGCCGCCTCCATCGCCGGCATGGTGTTGACCACCGAGTGCATCGTGGTGGATCTGCCCGAGAAGAAGGACGCAGCCCCCGCCGGTGGCGGTGGCGGCGGCATGGGCGGCATGGGCGGCGATTTCGACTACTGATCGCACACCCAGGGGGCTCTGCCCCCAAATCAACAGGGGCAGAAGGGTGAAAACCCTTCTGCCTTTTTTTATGCCTGGGTTTAAGCCCTGGCTCCCATTGGTGGCGATTGCTACCGGATTTTGCTTTTTTGTAGCGACTGTTACAGGTGGGGCCCCTGGAAAAGTTCAGGGTGAACTGCGATCGCTGAAATCCCTTTGTCTGCAGTGGCCCTTGCCAATAACGGCTTCATCCTGATCTGCGCCGCCCTAGTGCTGCTGATGACCCCAGCCCTTGGCCTCTTTTATGCCGGCTTTGTGCGGGGCCGCAATGTACTCAACACCTTGATGATGAGCTTTGGGGCCATGGCCCTGGTGAGCGTGCTTTGGGTGTTTTACGGCTACAGCTTGGCTTTTTCCCAGGGCTCCGGCCCGCTGGCCCCTTTTATCGGTGGCTTGGCCTGGGCTGGGATCTCCAATTGGTCAGTTCCCATCAGTGCCGGCGGGCCTAGCCACGGGGCGGTGGCCTTCTTTCAGCTCACATTCGCGATCATCACGCCCGCCCTGGTGTCTGGGGCGGTGGTGGAACGGATGAATTTCCGGGCTTGGCTGATCTTCCTGTTGCTCTGGAGCACTTTTATCTACTTACCGCTTGCCCACATGGTTTGGGGGCCTGGGGGCTTCCTGGGCACCAGTGGTGGCCTGGGGGCGCTGGATTTTGCCGGGGGCTATGTGGTTGAAATGGCCTCAGGGGCCGCTGCGGCTGTGGCGGCCCTGGTGGTGGGCCCGCGCCGCAACTACCCGAACCACAACGCCCCACCCCACAACGTGCCATTCATCCTGCTAGGGGCTGGTTTGCTTTGGTTTGGTTGGTTTGGTTTCAACGGTGGCAGTGGACTGGTGGCTGGAAACCTGGCCAGCCTTGCTTGCCTCACCACGAATACCGCCGGAGCAGCAGCGGCCTTGGTGTGGATGCTCTTAGACACCTACCAACGCGGTAAACCCACGGCCGTGGGGGCAGCCACTGGGGCGGTGGCTGGCCTAGTGGCGATTACCCCGGCGGCGGGTTTTGTTAGTCCAATGGCTGCCATTGTTATCGGTGCCCTTGCTGCAGTTGTGTGCAGTACTGCCCTGCAATGGAAGGGCAGATTGCGGTTGGATGACAGCTTGGATGTTTTGCCTGTCCATGGGCTGGCGGGCACCCTGGGGGTGCTCCTAACCGGAGTTTTTGCCCTTAAAAGCCTTAATCCGGCTGGGGCCGATGGTTTGCTGGCCGGCAACCCCTTGCAGCTATGGATTCAACTTAAGGCCGCTGGTTTTACGTTGCTATGGGTGCTAGTGGGCACCTATGTGATCTTGCAGATCATTCGCCAATTCATGCCCTTAAGGGTAAGTGATCAGGCAGAAAGACAGGGTCTGGATATAAGTGCCCATGGAGAAGAAGCCTATAATGATGAGTTTACGGGCTAGCTTTGTATGCGGTTTAGCCTGATTTAAAGACTAGGTAAATCTATGGCCAGGCTGCTTTTGAGCCTGGCTAAATTTCTGTTGATTGAATTTTGAACTGGTTTGGTTTGCGGCCTGGCTGAATGTTAAATGATCAGAGATAAAAGCCAACGGTTGTTATTACCCTGGTGCCCTTTGCCCTTAGGGCGCTGCGGAGAAAATAGGTGGATTGGTTGTGAAGTAAGGCCTCCCAGCGGTGCCGCGTTACAAACACAGGTAATACCACCGTGCAGAAAAGATTTGCTCCCTTGCGATGCTGTTGCTCGAATTCCTGCACAAAATCCACCACTGGTGAAACCAGCGAGCGGTAGGGAGATTCCAGCACCACAAGGGGCACCTCTGGTAATTGCTTGGCCCATTGGCGGCGGAAAGCGGCGGCTTTGCCATGGCCCAGGTCCACATGCACAGCCACCAGTTCCGTGGCAATGCTGTGGGCATAGCGCACGGCTTCATAGCTGCCACGGTGTAGCTGTCCCACTAGCACCACCACTGGCGCCGAGCCACCATTTTTCGAGGGGGCAGGCGGCAGGCTGAGTTTCACTTCGGTGCCTAGGCGTAGCCGTTTTGACACCAGTCGGTAGTGGTTGTGGATCGTTAAAAACAGGCTTACCAGCAGGGGCACCGCCAGCACAATCAACCAGGCCCCCTGGTGGAACTTGCTGAACAGCAGTACTGCGGTCACAACCGCAGTAACAAGGGCTCCGAAGCCATTGATGAGAGCCTTGACCCGCCAGCCCCGGGAGCGTTCCTTCCACCAGTGCATCACCATGCCTGCCTGGGAGAGGGTGAAACTGGTGAATACCCCCACCGCATAGAGCGGGATTAATCGACTGACGCTGCCGCCAAATATGACAAGGAGGAACCCTGCAGCTACGGAAAGGCAGACGATGCCGTTGCTGAATACCAGCCGGTCTCCCAGGGAGGCCAGCTGCCGGGGCATGAAACCATCCTGGGCAAGAAAGGCTGCCAATCTGGGGAAATCTGCGTAGGCGGTGTTGGCCGCCAGGAGCAGGATCAGTAGCGTGCCGAGCTGGAGCACCAGCAGCAGCGGACCGTTGCCAAAGACCTTTTCGCCAATTTGATAAAGAAGTGTGGGGCCAGTTTCTAGATAAACAAGGCCCAAATGACTGGCCAGCAGGCTGATGCCTAGGAACATCACCGCCAGCAAAATCACCATGGTGGCCAATACCCGTCGGGCATTGCGCCATTCCACCGGCCGGAAAGCCATCACGCTGTCGCTGATTGCCTCAATGCCGGTAAGCGCGGCACAGCCAGAGCTGAAGGCCCGCATCATTAGCACTGGCCCGATGGCCATGGCAGTGCCATGGGAGTGGCTGGCGGCCGCTTCCGAGAGCAACGATTGTTGTTGCTCAGCAGCCAGCGCCGGCAGGGATCCTTGGAGTAACTGGATCAGCCCGGTTCCCACCAGCAGCAGGATCGAGCCAAGAAACAGGTAGGTGGGGAAGCTCATTACCTGGGCACTGGAGCGCACGCCCCGCAGGTTTGCCACCATCAGCACCACCACTGCCAGCAAACAGAGCGGCACCCGCGCCGCATCAAGGCTGGGCAGGTAGGAGGTGAGGGCGGCGATGCCTGCCGCCACACTCACCGCCACGGTGAGCACATAGTCAAGGGAGAGGGAGGCCCCAGCCACTAGGCCAGCGGTGGAGCCAAGATTGTCGTGGGAGACCCGGTAGGAGCCGCCGCCGCGGGGGTAAGCCTTGATTGTTTGGCTGTAGCTAATGCCCACCACCACCATGAGCAGCACGATCAGGCCTGTGATCGGCAGGGTGAACTGCAGGGCGGCGGCCCCTGCCATGCCCAGCACCAACACAATCTCCTGGGTGGCATAGGCCACCGATGAGAGGGCATCGGAACTAAGGATCGCCAGGGCCTCTGGGTTGCTTAGCCGTTCTTCGTCATGGGCACTGGTGGGTAGCGGCTCACCAAAAAGGCCCCGTTTAAGGCGCTCCAACACCAGATTTAATTGGCTTGCCATTGGTTCTAGGTCAACCAACCGGCGCTTAATACCACTGCCAGGCCGAGGAACAGGGCCAGCAGGGTCCAGCTAATGCGGTTGAGGGTGTTTTCAGCGCTGCGGGCACTGGTAAACATCGAACTGCCGCTGGCGGCCAGCCCCCCCATGCCATCACCTTTAGGACTGTGCAGCAGCACAGAAATGATCAGCAATACGCCGGTGACGGCCCAAAGCCAACTGAGGATGGATTGCAGCATGATCGATGGCGATCAGGCCAATGTAGGTCGAGAGTGAACGGGGCTTTCTGCCTTAATGGGCTGCACCAAGCTCTGGCCAGTCATCGGGGCTGGAACTTCTATACCTAATAGTTGAAGCACCGTGGGGGCGATGTCGGCCAGGCCACCGCCCTGGCGCAGCTGGAGATCACCACCAAAGCCCGCCAGTTTGCGTTGTTCTCCTTCCACCAGGATGAAAGGCACTGGATTGGTGGTGTGGGCAGTCCAGGGGCGGCCATCGGCCCCTTGCATCAATTCGGCATTGCCATGGTCTGCAGTAATCAGCAGGCTGCCCCCCATGGCACAGGTGGCATCAAGCAGGCGGCCCACACATTTGTCTACGCAGGCAACAGCTTCCATGGTGGCCTGCATGTCCCCGGTGTGGCCCACCATGTCTGGGTTGGCGAAGTTAATCACCACTAGGGAATAAATGCCCTTGCGGATGGCTGCCACACAGCCATCGGTGAGGCTGTCGGCCGACATGGCTGGGGACTGGTCATAGGTGGCCACCTTGGGGGAGGGCACCAGGTGCCGGTCTTCGCCGGGAAAGGGTTTCTCCATCCCGCCATTTAGGAAGTAAGTGACGTGGGGATACTTCTCGGTTTCGGCGGTGCGGAATTGGCGTAAGCCTTCGCGGGAGATCACTTCCCCCAGCAGGTCGTCGAGGGATTCCGGGGGGAAGGCCACCGCCACGGGCAAGCCCTTTTCGTATTGGGTGAAGGTGACCACATGTAGGGGCTTGATTTGCTGGCGCTCAAAGCCGTTGAACTCTGGTTTGACCAAAGCGGCGGTGAGCTGCCGCATGCGGTCGGGGCGGAAGTTGAACAGCACCAGCCCATCGTTGGCGCCAATCACTTCCGGGCCAAAACGCACTGGCTCCAGGAACTCGTCGCTGGTGCCGGCCTGGTGGGCGCTGGCCAGAACGGCCTCAGGGCTGTCGCCGCTTAAGGGACCAGCTTCAGTGAGCAGGCGATAGGCCTTCTCCACCCGCTCCCAACGGTTGTCGCGGTCCATGGCCCAATAGCGGCCACAGAGACTGGTGATTGAGCCAATGCCCGCCTCGGCGATGGCTTCCCGCAATTGGGCCAGGTAAGCCAGGGAGCTGTTGGTGGGGGTGTCACGGCCATCGGTGATGGCATGGATGCAAACCTGCTTGAAGCCGCGGCCGGCGGCCCAGCGCAGCAGCCCCGCCAGGTGCTTTACGTGGCTATGCACGCCACCATCGGAAACCAGCCCCAGCAGATGCAACCTGCCGCCGTTTTGCAGCAGGCCGTCGGCCAGTTGGTTTAGGGCGGGGTTTTGGTTGATGCTGCCGCTTGCCACGGCCTGGCCAATGCGCACCAGTTCCTGGCGGATCACCCGGCCGGAACCAATGGTGAGGTGCCCCACCTCGGAATTGCCCATCTGGCCTTCGGGTAGCCCCACATGGGAGCCACTGGCTTCGATCAGGGTGTGGGGATAGGCATGCCAGAGGGCATCCATCACCGGCGTATTTGCTGTGCGAATGGCGTTGTGCTCAGCCTCTGGCTGGTGTCCCCAGCCATCGAGGATTGCCAATACCACTGGAGCCACTGGGGGCAAACTGCGCTCCACAAGGGTTGAATCGATGGTGGGGGGTGTCGCCGCTGTCACCCAGGGTTGCTTTGGTACTTAAGGAAATTTACATCTTTTCCCAGGGCTTTTCCCCCGCGGGTCGCAGGCGTCAGCTTTTGAGCACGCTGATCAGCCCTAGGATCTGCCTTCATTTTGGCTGCAACCGGTGATGGGACGAGCCTCCTTCCCGCCCCAGGATTGCGATCGGCTCACGATTCTCGATGCGGCTGAGTTGCATCGCACTGTGCTGCGTTTATGCACCCAAATGCTGGAAAGTGTCCCTGACCCCCGGGACCTGGTGCTGCTCGGGATTCCCACCCGGGGGGTGGCCCTAGCCCAGGTGCTGGCCCGGGAGCTGGAATCACTGCTGGGCCAGCCGGTGGACCACGGGGTGCTTGATCCCACCTTCCATAGGGATGACCTGAACCGGGTGGGCACCCGCCTCGCCCAGCCCACCGCCTTACCGGTGTCGATTGATGGCCGTTCCCTGGTGTTGGTAGACGACGTGGTGTTTACGGGGCGCACCGTGCGGGCGGCCCTGGAGGCCCTGCAGGCCTGGGGCCGTCCGGCCACCGTGCGATTGCTGGCGATGGTGGATCGCGGCCACCGAGAACTACCGATCCAGCCTGATTTTGTGGGCCGGGTGGTGCCCACCAGCCGCCAAGAATTTATCCACTTAATGCTGCAGGAGGTGGAT
The DNA here is from genome assembly GCA_943369595.1 of Synechococcus sp. UW140. Classification (GTDB taxonomy): domain Bacteria; phylum Cyanobacteriota; class Cyanobacteriia; order PCC-6307; family Cyanobiaceae; genus Synechococcus_D. The sequence goes on along the minus strand of CALRNU020000007.1, from coordinate 87,006 downwards.
GGCGAAGAGGGGGTGGCCCTGCTGAAGCCGCGGGCTCACTAAAAGCTATTCGCCGACAAGTTGGAGTTCATCGGCCCGGAAATGGGCCTTGTAGCGGCCAAAGGCCACTATCACGGGCAAAGTTGGGCTGATGGGTCGACCTTTCCAGTCGTCTAGCACCGTGGTTATTTCCCCCTCTTGGCCTTGCATGTCAAATGCTTGGCCGCGGTGCTCAGGGTGGGTGAATACCTTCACTGATTCACTTACACGGACACGGTCGCCGGGCTTCATGCCTGCTTTTGCTTTTGGCCCATCCTGTCATTTCAGCGGCGGCAATCACTCTCGGGCCCCTCTTCATGCACCTTGCCGCCCAATTCCCGGCAGGCGGCCTGGAAGGCGGCCCAGTCCCCTAGCCCCTGGCCCAGGTGACGGCGCACCAAGGCATCCAGCCGCTGGGGATCAACTTGGCCCCCTGGGCTTAGGCCCTTCACTGGACCATGGCTGTCGTGGTCTTCATGGCGTTGGCGGAGGGCTGCAATGGCCCCATCCACCTGGCGGCGCAGGGGGGCTGCCTGGGTTTTCCACCAGGGGTGGTCCAGTTGATTGAGTTGATCGAGGGCCTCCCACCACTGTTTTTTCAGCACCGCCGCCTGGGTTCTTTCAAACAGGAAGCGATTGAAGGCCCAGTTTTCGCGCAGGGCCTCCTGGAGGGCCTGGCCTTCGGGAAAGCGGTTTTCACCGCTGCTGCTCAGTAGTGAAAAAGCTTGGTTTAGTTCCCCCCGCTGGTATCGCTGCATCACCCACTGCTTGAGCTGCTGGCGCCATTGCTGCAGTTGACGGTTTTCGGCAAGGGGATTGGCGCTGCGGCTCACCAGCCGCCGCTGTTGGTCTAGGGCGGCCCACCAACGGCCCTGGTCCCAACTGCGCTGGGCCTGGCGGCGCAGGCAGGTGGCCACCAGGGCCTGCTCCTGGGGGTGAAGGGGTTGCAGGGCGCCCAGTTGCCTGCCCAGTCTCAGGCAGGCCCCCAGGTGGCCGGCTTTGGCGGCATTGCGCAGGCGCTGGGGCAGGCGTTGTTGCCAGAGGCCCAGGCCTGCCAGCACAAGAATCAAGACCCCAAGCGTTCCGCTCAGCCAGAGCCAGGGGAGCCGGGGGGGGCGTAGGGCCAAGACAGCGCCAGGGCTGGAATTACTCCAGCATGCCAAGCAAATGGGGGCCTAAGGCTTGGTTGCTAACCAGGTCTTGACCCTGCACCCACAGCTGTTGTTTGCCATCGATATGGAATTGCAGCCGTAACCGATCGCTTTCCGCCTCGGCTGGCGGCTCGATGACCAGTTGCTGGGGGCTACCGCCCCAGGGGGAAACCCGCCCACTCCCTGCCGCTTGGGGGCGCAGGCTGGGCAAGCCATGGCGAAACACCACCTCAGCTCGGCATTCGGGTTCTGGGGTGCCCAGCTGCAGTTCCAAGGCCGTTTGGCCCCTGCTGCAGCTCAGTACCAGCTCCAGCGGTTGGGGGGTGGGCCAGGCTTGGCCGGCCAGAAATAAAGGATGCCAGCGGTGGGCCTGGAGGCGTCGATCCCAACAGCGCAGGCTCACGGCTTGGCTCAACACATCGAGCACCTGCAGGGCTGGGGTCATGGCCAGAGCACCGCGCACCACCGCCTCCAGCGGTTGGGCCACCGGCAGGCGCCGTTGGGGCAGCCGTTGGGCCAACCATTGCTGCAACCAGGGCAGGTGGCTGCCGCCCCCCACCGCAAGTACGCCATCCAGCTGATCTAGCTCTGTTCCGGCCCGGTGGGCGGCGGCCGCCACCTGGGCCAGCAGCCCATCCAGCTGGGCCGCCAGACCGTTGTTATTCAGCACCGCCTCGAGCTGCTGGCGTTCGGCTCGCAGTAGCCGGGGGGGGCCATCTCCCTCTAGGAGCACCTGGGCGGTGCTGGCGCCACTGAGGGCGCATTTGAGTTGTTCGGCGGCCGCTAGCCAGGCGGGGTGCTGGGGGTGGGGGGCGCCGAGGGCCAGGGCCCAATCGCGATCGATTTGCCTGCCGCCGCTGGCCTGGCCGGCTTTGGCCAGCACCCGGGCGGTGCGCAGGCCCTGGCGCTCCGGGGCCAGGTTGCGGCCAGCAAAGCGCAACAGCTGGGCCATCGGAGCCGCCTTGCCTTCGCCCCCCTCAAGGCGCACCAGGGATAGGTCGGTGGTGCCTGCACCCATGTCGAGCACCAGCACCAGGCTGCCTGGCGCCAGGCCGGCCCCGAGGGCGGCGGCGGTGGGTTCATCGACCAGGGCTAACTCTGGCACCGCCAAATCGCTGGCCCAGTGGTGTAACCAGCGGCGGTAGGCGGCGAAACCCTCCACGGGGGCGGTGAGCACCAACCTTTGGGGCCGGCGATCGCTGGGTAGTCGCTCCCAGATGCCCTGGAGTAGGGCTTCGGCGGCGCGCTGGGCCTCGGGGGGTGGCGTTGGCTGGTTGAGCAGCGGCTTGAAGTGGCCCACCCAGCCCTCCGGGTTGCCGCTGTCGAGCACCTGTTGGCCCAGCAGGGGCTTGCCGGGGCCAAATTGCACCAGGCTGGGGATCAAAGGCGGGCCGCTGGGGCGGCAGAGGGGGGGGAGAGCCAGCAGTTCCGGGGCGCTGCTGGCATCCCCCTGCCAGGCCACCAAGGTGCTGGAACTGCCCAGATCAATGGCAAGGGTGCCCTGGCCCAAGGTGTGCCTTAATAACGAATCCTGAAACCATTACAGACAAGGCCCGCCCTTAGGTGCGGTTCTGCCCAGATTGAGAGCACTGGGTCTGGAGCCGAGATGATTTTTTTTGGGTGGCTGAATGGCGATAGGTGGATGGGGGCGGTCTTGTCTTTTTACCGGGAGGATCCCCGCGAATTGGCCCGGTTGGCCCCCCTGCGGGGCTGCCGGTGGCGGCGGCGGTGGTCGAGCTTGCTGATCACCTGTGGCGACCGTGAACAGTTGGAGCAGGTGCATGGCCTGGTGGATCTGTTGCGTCCCCCCCTGGCGGCCCTGCGGTTGGTTAGCCAGATCCGACTGACGGCTCCCGGACTGGCGGAACGGGTTTATCCCGTAGCCATGCCCTTGGGCCAGGGGTCAAGGGCATAGAATTGAAAAAGTGTTTTAGGCCGGGCTAAGCCCGGGTGGAGATATGTACCTCACCCAGCAACCCGAGGCCAAGGAACTGGCCCAGCGGGGGGAAAGCCTGATTCGCCACTCCAGCAACCGTTATCTCACCACCGTGAAGATTGCTTTCCGGGCAAAACAACGGCGCTTTGATGATTTTGAGGGGCTGCTAGACGACAGCATGGTGAAGCCTGTGCAGCGGGCGATCATTGAACTCAGCGATGAGCAGGATCAGCCAGACCTGTTGCCCGGCTGAACGGTTTGGCCCCCATCCAACGCCAGGGGCCCGGGTGGCGGCTGGCGATTGATCCCAGTCGCAGTCCCTACCAGGCCCTCATTGGTGGGGAGGGTTGGGCCATTGAACTCACGGGCCAGGAATTGGCAGAGTTGAAAAATTTGTGCGAGCGCCTAGGGGCTGAACATCAGGCCTTGGCGGATCAATTGATGGCGGAAGAGCAGCTGGAACTCTGTTTAGAACAGGGCCACTGGTGGTTGGAATTAAGTGGTGACCGCCAGCAGTGGGCCCTGCGCTTTGTGCTGGAGGGCGCCGCATTGGGGGCCGGCCGTGGGGCCGAGGGCCATTGGCCGGCCCCTGCCAGTGGCGCCTTTGTGCGGGCGCTACTGCAGGGGGACTGTTTTTAGCCTTCCTGCAGAAAGCCGGTGCGGTCTTCTTTATCAAACAAGTGTTGATAGGCAGCCACCAGGCTGCAAACCACCACAGGTGCTGCCACCAGGATGCCCACCCCAAACAACAGAAGACCCCCCAGGGTGATGAGCACCATCAAGATTGCAAAGCCCAGAAGACGCCAGAACTGGGGATCAATGCCGTGACGACCGGCCTGGAATGCGGCCAGCGGTTTTTCACCGCGGGCCACCACCAGGGGCAAGTGGAACATCTGGGTTATGGCCACATAAATAAGTACCAGCACTCCGGCCACTAGGGGCAGAGCCATTAGTTCAACGCGGATAAGGCTGAGCAGGGCCCCAGCTAAACCTGCCACCAAGATCACCAGCAGATTGATGCCCAGCAGCAAGAAAGCCATCCAGAAGAGGCGTGTCATTGCTCGGCTGTCCCAACGCAAAAAGTCTGCAAACTTGGGTGCTGCTCCCCCCACTGCCTTCCAGGCCCCCCTGAACAGGCCCAAGTTCATCCAAAGGCTGGCTATTACGTTTAAGGCTAGGCCCCCCAGGAAGATCAGAATCCAAAGGATCGGTAAACCAGTGTTGGCTTCGATGGCCGAACTTGCGTGTTCTTGGATTGATTGGGTAAGCAGATTCAACAGCCCCCCCACCAGGGTGAAGCCGATGAAAGGCCAGGGGGCGCGGGCAAAGGCAGCCCAGCCCTGCTTTACAAGCTGAACAATCGGCAGAGCGGAAGCGGGCTGGCCTGCGGCGGTCATGGGGGGGGGACGTTCGGCCGAACTTAGCGGTAGCTTCTCGCTTCCGCCAGCAATCGCCCTAAAGCTGCATAGGACCCAGCAGGCCCAAGAGGCGGCCAGCGCTTTCGGCGGGCACGGGCATGATCGATAGGCGGTTGCCCTTGCGCACCACGGGCAACTGCTCCGCATCAAACAGTTCCTTGAGGCGATCAAGGCTAAATAGCTCCTTAAACCTGCCCCGGTAGGCCAGTCGCACGCAGTCCCAGCGGGGGGCCTCTGGCTTGGAGGCGCCATCAAAGTATTTATTGCTGGGATCAAATTGACTGGGGTCAGTGAGGCCCACCTCTATGACTTCCATGAGGCCAACGATTCCTGGGGGACTGGCATTGGAGTGATAAAAAAAGGCCTGATCACCCACCGCCATCGAGCGCATGAAATTGCGCGCCTGGTAGTTGCGAATGCCATCCCAGAGGGTGCTGCCCTCTGCCTTGAGATGCTCGATCCCAAAAACATCGGGTTCGCTTTTCATTAGCCACCAATTCATCGTCATGGCTTCGGGGGCAGGGCCTGTACTAACTGGCGGAAATGCTCGCCCCTTAGCTCAAAATTCCGGTATTGGTCAAAGCTGGCGCAGGCGGGCGATAGCAGCACACTGCTGGCCCCCAGTTCTTCGGCCAGGGCCTGGGCCAGGGGCAGGGCCTGATCTAGGTGTTCCTGTTGCTCAATCCTGCCGCCATAACCACTGGCGCCTAGTAATTCGTTGAAGGTGGGCATCGCCTCTCCAAATAGCACCACCGCCACTGCCTTTTCCCCGAGGGCCTGGAGCCAGCTGGCCGGTTCGCCCCGTTTAGCCCGGCCCCCGGCCAGCAGCACCAGGGGCCGATCCAGGGCCTGGAGCGCCACTAGGGAGGCGTCGTAGTTGGTGGCCTTGCTGTCGTTGTAATAACTCACCCCCCGGTGGACCCGGATCAGTTCCAGCCGGTGGGCAACCCCGGGAAAGCTGCGGCAGGCGGCTTCCATGCACTCGCCATTGACCCCCGCCGCCTGGGCCACAGCTGCGGCCAACAGCAGGTTTTGGCGGTTGTGGGCGCCGGGCATGGCCAGGGCCCTGGCATCCAGCAGGGGCCCCTTTGGCCCTAGCACCTGGTCCCCTTCCATCCAGAGCAGAGCCCTGGCACCGGCAGGTAAATTCTCCTTCGCCCCGGTGGTGACCCAGCCGGCATCGGGCCAGGCGTCGGCATGGGCCCGCAGGTCTGGGTCATCACCATTGAGTATCTGCAGTTCGCAATGGCGCAACAGCCCTGCCTTGATGCTGCGGTAGTTATCCACGCTGCCGTGGCGATCTAGGTGGTCTGGGGTGAGGGTGGTCCAAACGCCGATGCGGGGGGCCAGGGCCAGGGCCGCTTCGATTTGGAAACTGCTCAGTTCCACCACTGCCCAATCAGGCTTTCTGCCGTTTTGGCAGGCCAGGGCCAGTTCCGCCGCTGAGCTGCCGATGTTGCCGCATACCGGGGCATCAAGGCCGGCCTGCTGGAGCAGATGGCCCACCAGGGATGTGACGGTGGTTTTGCCATTGGTGCCGGTGATGCCGATCCAAGGCACGCCTGATAGCCCCTCCCAAGCCACCTGCATTTCGCCCACCACTTCGATGCCCCGGTCGCGCAGCTGGTTCAGCACGGGGTGGTCAAAGGGGATGCCGGGGCTTACTACCACCCGGCTGGGGGGGGGCACCAAGGCCTCAAAACTGGCCAGGGCCAGGGGTTGCCCCAATTCCACCTGGATACCCTCCAGGGCCAACTGATCGGCCTGGCGTTGCAGTTCACTGGTGTTGTTGCTGTCGATCAGCCAGACGTTTTCCCCCCGGCCATGGAGGAGGCGGGCAGCACCGGTGCCGGAACGGCCGAGACCCACCACCACCACCGGTTCCTGCATGCTGCTAAGTAAGGGGAAGTGGGCGATACTGGAATCGAACCAGTGACTCCTACCGTGTCAAGGTAGTGCTCTACCTCTGAGCTAATCGCCCAATTGGGCTGCTGCGTTCCTCTGGCCAGGGCCCGTCAACCTAATCCCTCATACTCGCTAGGGTTCACCACTGTCAAATCCAACCCCAGGCCTAGGCAAGGCCCCATTGGATTTCTCTCTGGATTTGGCACTATTATTTAATGCCTTTAGATTCCTATCAAGTGGTTGAAATCGATGCGCTAGACGCATTGGACCAGTTGATCTGGAGGCGCAGTGGTGTTTCCGCTGCCAAGGCAGTGAAAATGCACCAGTCCACCGTCAGTCGTAAGACCCGGGAGGTGCTCCAGCTGTTGGGGCTCCAGTTGGTGCAACGGGCGGGGGAATGGGATCTGGAAGGCTGCCATGACTTCATACGGCTGGAAAGACAACTCCACCAACTGCACCGGCTGAAGAGTGGTGCCCCTTTGAGATTGGAGGGGGTGTTTTGGTGGCAGCCTGTCCTGGCTTCACCCCCAGCGGGTTGGTGCACCGGTGTCTTCGACCATCTAGGCCTTGTTAGGGCCCACCAGTTGCTGCGCCAGCGGGTGGTGGATGCCTGGTTAATTTCGCCGCCGGATCATCCTGAGGAGGATGATCCAGATCTTGCTGTGGTGCCCTTGGCAACAATGCCCGTGCGTTTAGTGGTGGGTAAATCCCACCCCCTGGCTGGTGTGAGGGGCGTAACTTTTAGGGATGTGAATCGATTCCCTACCTTGGCATTGCCCTCCGGTTTGTTGCCGAAAACGGAAAAACGTTTGCAGGAATTGGGCCTATGGAATTCGCCAGTAAGGATGCAATTTTATGACCATGATTCCTGGCAAGGCCAATGCCACGACCAGGCAACAATTAACTATGGCTCTGGGCTTTCCCTGGTCCAGCAACCACACCTTACGACCCTTGATTTACCGCTGAATTTCCACTCAGGTGATGCTTTGGTTGTGCACCGAGACCTGGTTTCCAGTCCGCGGATTGAGCTTTTAGTTAGACATCTGCGAGGTTGTTTGCAGCGGCTGATTCAACATCAGCATGGCTTTAGGTTGGCGGCGATTTGATAATTCAAAATTGGGCTTGTATTGCCTTTCTTATTTGCCCCCTATTTGCTGCCCAGTTAAACAACCCTGGTTAGGCTTAGTCGCCAGCGGTCCCGTTTCGTGAGCAGCACCGTTTCGAGTACTAATTCGCCACGCCCCACCAGTTGAATCCGGTCGCCGGGTTTGAGTTCGCGGCTGGGGCTGTCCACGGGGTTCCAGTTGATACGTACCTTGCCCAGGCGGATTAGTTCGGCCATGCGGCTTCTGGAAAGGCCAAATCCGGCGGAGGCCACCGCATCCAGGCGCAGGGAGGCCTCCACCGTGGTGATTGTTTTTTGACGGGGCACCTGGGCCCCCAGCAGGGCCCAGGCCGCTGGCTGCAGTTCACAGGTGACGCTGCGCACCCGCAGGGGCTGTCCCTGCAGGGCTAGGGCCGCCTCCGGGCTGCAGATCAGCAGGGCGCCGCGGTCCCCCCGCACCAGCAGATCCCCCAGGGCTGCCGCGGCCACGCCGCCCTGCTCCAGGGCCAGGCGGAAATCGGCGGCTTCGGCCGGATCAAAAAGAAAATTGCCGCTGATTTCCAGCAGGGCGATGGGTACTTCTAGGGGGGGCGGGCTGTCCAGGCGTTCCAGTCGCAACCGCCGCCGCTCCGCTTGGCCGTAGCCCCCCTCCGCCGTGACCTGCAGTTCCCCCAGGGGGCCAAAGCGGGCATCGGCTTCCTCCCACACCGGTGCCGCCAGAAAGCCGCTCCAGCAGGGCTGGTAGGTGCGCAGGGCGGTTTCCGCTAACTCCAGCAGCTGGCCCAGGGCTTCGGGGTGGGCGGCGCCTGTCAATAGCTCCTTACGGGGCAGCATTAGTCGTCTTTTAGGCGCACCACGGCCTGGGGGCGGGCCTTTTGAATTAAGCCCCAGGGCATGGCGTCGCCGCTAACGGCCTCCACCAGCAGCACCCAGTTGCCCTCTTCCAGGCGGTTGCGCACGGTGCGGATCTGGTCATCGCCTTCGCCGGTGACGCTGGCCGCCGCCGCATAGCTGCCCATCCAGCCAGAGCCAAGGCCCAGCAGGCCGCCGATCAAGGGTTGGCCGATGGGGCCAGCGAAGCCAAAGGTGTCGAGGTTGGTGATGAAGGTGAACATCACCCCGGCGGCAAACCCAAAGGGCAGCAACCAGCGGGCCATGGAGCGCTGGCGGTCCCGCCGGTCTAGGGCTGGGTTTAATTCCCGCACGGTTTTCGGGTCAAGGGCATCGGCGCCCACGGCCCGCAGGCCCAGGGGGGGCTGCTGACTGGCTAATTCCTGGCGGAGCTGCTCCAGCCGTTCCCATTTATCCAGCACCACTGCCACGTAGAGGCCCATCCGAATCGAAGCCCATAGGAGCGATCCCTACACTGCACCCGCGCCTGCCCCGCGGACCATGACCAAAGTTTTGGTGTCTGACCCCATCGACCAGGTAGGGATCGACATCCTTTCCCAGGTGGCCCAAGTTGACGTGCGCACCGGGTTACCCCCGGCGGAGTTGAAACAGATCATTGGCGACTACGACGCCCTGATGATCCGTTCCGGCACCCAGGTGACCGCAGAGATCATCGAGGCAGCGCCCCGGCTCAAGATCATCGGCCGCGCTGGCGTGGGGGTGGACAACGTGGATGTGCCCACGGCCACCAAGCACGGCGTACTGGTGGTGAATTCCCCAGAGGGCAACACCATTGCCGCCGCTGAGCATGCCCTGGCGATGATGCTGGCCCTCTCCCGCCATATTCCTGCGGCCCACAGCAGCACCGCCGCCGGCGGCTGGGACCGCAAAACCTATGTGGGCAATGAGCTCTACAAGAAGCGCCTCGGTGTGGTGGGCTTGGGCAAAATTGGCTCCCATGTGGCCCGGGTGGCCCAGGCCATGGGCATGGAGGTTATTGCCTACGACCCCTTCATCTCCAATGAGCGGGCCCAACAGCTGCGGGTGCGCCTAAGCGCCCTGGAGCCCCTATTTAAGGAAGCCGACTACATCACCCTGCATCTGCCCCGCACGCCAGACACCGAAAACCTGGTGAATGCGGAGCTGCTGGCCAAGATGAAGCCCACGGCGCGGTTGGTGAACTGTGCCCGGGGCGGAATCATCAATGAGGCAGACCTGGCCACTGCCCTCAAAAACGGGGTGATTGCCGGGGCCGCCCTTGATGTGTATGCCCAAGAACCGCTGGAGGCTGATTCGCCCCTGCGCAGCGTTGGCGAGCGCCTAATCCTCACCCCCCACCTGGGGGCTTCCACGGAGGAGGCCCAGGTGAACGTGGCGGTGGATGTGGCTGAACAGATCAGGGATGTGTTGCTGGGGCTGCCCGCCCGCAGTGCCGTGAATATTCCGGGGCTCACCCCGGAGGTGATGGAGCAACTCAGGCCCCACCTGCAACTGGCCGAAACCCTGGGGCTGCTGCTCAGCCAGTTGTCTGGGGGATCAGTGCAGGAACTGGAGGTGCGCCTCCAGGGCGAATTTGCCGAACACCCCAGCCAGCCCCTGGTGGTGGCCGCCCTCAAGGGGCTACTCAGCTCCGCCCTTGGGGATCGGATCAACTATGTGAATGCCGCCCTGGAGGCCAAGGGCCGGGGCATCCATGTGCTCGAGGTGAAGGACGCCGCCAGCCACGATTTCGCCGGTGGGTCGCTGCAGCTCTCCTGCCGCAATTCCCAGGGCAGCCACACCGTGACCGGGGCTGTGTTTGCCGATGGGGAACTGCGGATCACCAGCATCGATGAGTTCCCGCTCAACGTGCCCCCCAGCCGTCAGATGCTGTTTACCCGCCACCGGGACATGCCTGGGATCATTGGCCATCTCGGCTCCCTGCTGGGTGAGCACAATGTGAACATCGCCTCGATGCAGGTGGGCCGTCGCATCGTGCGTGGCGATGCGGTGATGGTGCTGAGCCTGGATGACCCCATCCCCCCCAGCCTGCTCACCAGCATCTATGCCATCAATGGCATCCAGGAGGCCCATCCCGTCACCCTCTGACCCATGACCTCCCCTGTTCCCTCCTGGTGGCGCCTCGAATTGGAGCCGCCAGGAGAGCTGGAGGAGTCTTTGCTGTGGCGCCTGGAAACCCTTGGGATTCAGCGGGTCGCCCTGCAGTTCCGTCCAGAACAACCGCACCTGCGCACCCTGGTGGCCTGGTTGCCGGAGCCCGATTGGCCTGAAACGGAACGGCAGCGGCTGGGCGAGGCGCTCGCCGCCCTGGCGGAGCCCTTTGGCTGTGAGTTGCCACCGCTGCGCTGGCATCGGCAGGCGGAGGAGGACTGGGCTTTGAGCTGGAAGCAGCACTGGCAGCCAGATCCGGTGGGCCAGCAGCTGCTGATCCTGCCGGCTTGGTTGGAATTACCTCCGGAATACCGCCAGCGGCAGGTGCTTCGCATAGATCCTGGCAGCGCCTTTGGCACCGGTAGCCACCCCACCACCCGCCTTTGCATGGAGGCCCTGGAGGGCCTTGAGTTGGCTGGCGCCCTGGTGGCTGACCTCGGTTGCGGCAGCGGCATCCTCGGCATCTCTGCCTTGGCCCTGGGGGCCAGCCAGGTGCTGGCCACCGACACCGACAGCCTGGCGGTGCGGGCCACCGCTGAAAACTCAGCCCTCAATCAATTCAGCGCCGGCCGCTTGCAGGTGGCCCAGGGCTCTGCGGAGGCCCTGGCGCTGCTGTTGGCCGGTAGGCGGGCCGAGGTGTTGCTTTGCAACATCCTGGCGCCGGTGCTGGCGGAGCTGGGCCCCAGCTTCGAGGGGCTGGTCAGCCCCACGGGGGTGGGCTTGCTCAGTGGCTTGCTGGTGGAGCAGGTGGAGCCCCTGGTGGCAGTGCTGGAGCCGCTTGGTTGGCGGTGTCGGCTGGGGGCGGAGCAGTCCCGCTGGGCCCTGCTGGAGATTCGCCGGGCATAAACCAGGCTTATCTATACCTCAATTTTCATTGGCCTTCCCCTGCCTCAGCCCGTGGGGGGCCGCAATGAGGTGTAGAAAGGTGCCGCCCAACAGGCCCGGCTTGCCGAGGACCTGAGCAACCACCACTGCCATGGCGTCCTACAAGGTCACCCTCGTCAACGAAAGCGAGGGCCTGAACAAGACCATTGAAGTGCCCGATGACCAGTACATCCTCGACGCAGCCGAGGAACAGGGCATCGACCTTCCCTACTCCTGCCGTGCTGGCGCCTGTTCCACCTGCGCCGGCAAGATCACCTCTGGCACCGTTGACCAGAGCGACCAGAGCTTCCTGGACGACGATCAGATCGAGGCGGGCTTCGTGCTGACCTGCGTGGCTTACCCCACCAGCGATTGCACCATCAAGACCCACTCGGAAGAAGAGCTGTATTGATTGGCTGCCAAGGGCCGTTCTGCGGCCGCTGAGCAGTTCTGGCCACCCCCTTGGGGGTGGCTTTTTCGTAGCTGATCACCCCTGGTCTCTGCTACGCCCCTGTGACCGCTCCCCTGTGACTGCTTTACCGCCGCTATCCCACGACCAGCTGCTGGCTAGCGGCACGGAGCACCCCAGCCCCGGCGGCATGTACAGCTTTCGGGTGCTGGGCCCCTGCTGCCGCCTGTTTGACCGGGAGGAGCTGCCCTGGCCCTGCTGCCGCCTGCAGTGGCGCACGAAGGAACCGAGTTGGCGGCGGGTGGGCAGGCGCTTTGTGCCTGACCTGGCGGCCCGGCGCTGTCCCAGCTATGTGGTTGAGCTGCTGCAACCGGGTTTGAAGCCCACCCAAACGGTGCTCACCTTGTTTGCCGAACGGCTCAGTCCGGAATTACAGCGGTGGTGGTACGCAAAAAAAATGTCCTCGGAGTTAACCGAGAACCCTGAGGAAACAGAAGAACGATGATCCGCGTTGAACCTTGGGGGCTGGGCACGCACCCTAAATCAAATTTATATTAACTATTGATCAAGGTAAAGATTGAGCAAAGTCTGCTTTGTTGGGCTGTTTCAGTCGAGCAAGTAAACCCAAACAAATCAGCCCAAGCAAGTCAACCCAGGTAAGTTAATTAAGGGCACCTCGAAAAATTCAACTACGAGCGCGAACCAGCCGACGAGACTCATGTGCTGTTCAGGCCCCGCCCCTTGCGCTTATTTGGTTTACGGCAATTTTTCGTGGTGCCCTTAAGGCCATTGAATTTAGCGAATTAAATTGAAGCAGCTAAATTATGCCAATCGAACAACGGCATGTAGATATAAGCAATCGCAAGTTGTTGAATGAAGGCAATTGCCTAGATGTAATTACCTAGATGTAATTGACTTGCCTGGGAAAGTTCCCCTGGGCTGGTTATCCGTTCCAGTTGGGCCTAAGGGTTTAATGGGAACGGATAACTTACCTGAATTAGATCAGAAGTAGATCTTGCCGCCACCCCATTGCTGGCCTTGCACCTTTGGGGCCACAAGGATGTAGCCGGCAATCCGGCGTAGGTCTTCGTCATTGAGGTCGCGCATTTTCACGAAAACATCGGAGCTGCGCAGGCTGGGGTGCAGGTCGGCGATGGAAGTTTCCCCGTCGTAGGAGGTGGGATCCTTCATGTAGTCGACCAGGGCATTCACCGAATCCCGGGGTGGGGTGGCCAGGGCCAGGGTTTCGGGGTCAAGACCCACATTCTGGTTGGTTTTGGTGATGCCACCGGCGTGGCAGGTGCCGCAGCTGTCGTTGAAGACCTTGCGACCTGCTTTGATTTCCGACTCGCTGAAGGTGACCGTGGTGCCACTGGGATCAGCGGGAACGGTCAGGGTCTCGGCACTCCACTGCAACGCCTGGGCCGCAGGGGCCAGTAGCAGTAGAACGACGGGAAGCAGCAGCATTACGACAACGCGCCGCAGACCCTGGAGAACAGTGGACATGGAGGAAGCGTGCAAGGGGACGGACTCCTGAGCCCTTGTATCACGCGCAACCGGTCCTCTGGGGCGGAATCCCGGGGCGACTCACGAACTGTTGCAGGGCCCGGGGCTCAGTTCCAGGCTGAGAAAGTCTTTGGCCAGCAGGCTATTGCTAAAGATCGCCTGGGCTTCCTTGAGCAGATCCTCCGGGGTTTCGCCATTGCCAGGGGCGTAGCGGGGGCTCAGGTGGGTGAGGGCCAACTGCTCCACTCCAGCCTCCGCAGCCGTTTGGGCGGCCATGGTGCTGGTGGAGTGCTGGCGCTGGAAGGCCATTTCCGCATCCCGGTGGGAAAAGGTGGCCTCATGGATCAACAGATTGACGCCCCGGGCCAGGCCCACGGCCGCCTCACAAAACACCGTGTCGGTGCAATAGGCCAGGGCTAATCCGGGCTGGGGCGGGCCACAGAGGCTGCGGCCATCCACCTGGCGGCCATCGGGGAAAGTGACCGTTTCGCCAGCCTTGAGGCGGGCATAGAGGGGCCCCGGTGGTAAGCCCAGGGCCCGGGCGCCCTCGATGTTGAAACGGCCTGGCCGGGGTTGTTGCTGCACGCGATAGCCAAAGGCCGGGATCCGGTGCTTCAGGGGGGCACAGGTGACCGTGAGCTCCCCATCCACCAGCAACGGTTCGCCACTGGTGGCGGCTGCCTCCACCCGGTGGAATCGGAGCGGATAGCCGATGCGGGTGGAGGAGTGCTGGAGCGCCCCCAGCACAAAGGCCTCCAGGGGCGCTGGCCCATAGAGGTCAACGGCCGGGCAGGTGCCAGCCATGCCGAGGCTGGCCAGTAGCCCTGGCAGGCCAAACACATGGTCCCCATGCATGTGGGTGATGAAAATTCGCCGTAGTTGTGACACCCGCAATTCACTGCGCATGAATTGGTGCTGGGTGCCCTCACCACAATCCAGCAGCCACAGCTCCGAGCGTTGCGGCAGGCGCAGGGCCACCGCCGACACGTTGCGGCTGCGGCTGGGAACCCCTGAACTGGTGCCGAGAAAGGTGACCTGCAATGGCGCCATGCCTTCGCCCCAGCTTTGATGGTGCCACGGCAGCCCTGGCATCTGTTGATTCCCCTTGTTCTTGCTCTCTCCACGGCCCTAGGGGCTGAACCCCAGCTGCGGGTGCTGGTGGACGAAGGGGCCGCCCTGCGGGTGGTGCCTGGGGAAGGGCGTTTGTTGCTTCAGGACGGCCAGGGGCGTTCCCTGGGGGTGCTGGAGGCTGGCTTAACCCTGCGGGCCAGTGCCGCTGGCATCGAGGGGGCCGGCGCCGCCCCCCAGGGGGAACTCTGGATCAGCCCTGATAGCCCCACTGGCAGCCTTTGGCTGCAGCAGAGGCGCTACCGGGGGCGGCTGCAGCTGCGCCTGGAGCAGGGGCGGTTGCAGGCGATTAATCGCTTGGGGCTGGAGAGCTATCTGCCCAGTGTGGTTGGGGCGGAGATGCCGGCCCAGTGGCCCCTGGAGGCGTTGCGGGTGCAGTCGGTGGCGGCCCGCACCTATGCCCTGCGCCAGCTCAAGCCCTCCGCCCCCTATGACCTGCGGGCCACGGTGAGCAGCCAGGTGTATCGGGGCCTGGAATCGGAAACCGACAGCACCCGCCAGGCGGTGCAAAGCACCCGCAGCCTGGTGCTCACCTATGCCAACAAGCTTATTGATGCAGTTTTTTTCAGTAGCAGCGGTGGCTTCACCGAAAACAGCGGTGAGATTTGGCCACGGCAGATGCCCTATCTGAAAAGTGTGCCTGATTTTGACCAGGCCAGTCCGGTGTATCGCTGGACCAAACCGCTGGATGGTCCCACCCTGTTGAGTTCCTTCCGGGAGATCGGTGGGGCCAATTCCATTGAACCGCTGGAAACCACCAGCACGGGCCGGCTGAAGCGGGTGCTGGTGCGGGGCCCCTCCGGGGAGCTGCGCCTCGATGCCGGAGAGTTACGCCAGCGCCTTGGCTTGCGCAGCACCTTCGTGCAGTTCGAACGCCCTGCCCCCCCCACAAATCCCTTTGATCAGGTGGGGGAATGGCTAGGGCTGAATGCCCCCCTGGTGGCTGTGGGCCGCGGCTACGGCCATGGGGTGGGGATGAGCCAGTGGGGGGCCTTTGGCCTGGCCCAACAGGGGGAAAGCTTTAGTGCGATCCTGCGGCATTACTACTTGGGGGCACAGTTGGAGCCCTACGCCCCCCTGGCCAATGGGGGGCCCCCTGGGCCAGCCTGGCCAAAGGCTCCCCCCAACCCCTAGTTGCCTTTTTATGTCTGTTGCTGCCGGCCCCAGCCTGGAGGTGTTGCCAACCCAAGGGGCGGTGGCCAGCCGGGGGGCCACCCTGCTGGCCGAGGCCTTACTGGATCCCCGGCGGCCGCCCACGGGTTTAGCCACCGGCCGCACGATGCTGTCCCTCTACGGGGCGCTACGGCCCTTGCTGGGGGCAGATAAACGTTTTGAGCCCAGCGGCTGGCGCAGTTTCAACCTTGATGAATATGTGGGTTTGGCGCCCACGGATTCGCGGTCCTTTGCGGGATATATGGCCGCCCAGCTGGGTGATCCGCTGGGGCTAGCCCCAGGCCAGTTGGCCCTGCCCAATGGCCTGGCCCCCGACCCGGCCGCCGAGGCGGAGCGTTATCGCCAGGCGGTGCTCCAAGCGGGGCTGGGGCTGCAGTTGCTGGGCCTAGGCAACAACGGCCATGTGGGTTTCAACGAGCCCCCCTGCTTGCCCGAGGCCCGCTGCCGTTGCCTAGAACTAAGTGACGAGACCCGCCGCCAAAACGCCACTGGCTTTGGGGGGGATCCCGCGGCGGTGCCCCCCCTGGCGATCACCCTGGGGCTGGCGGAAATCCTGGGGGCCCAGGAGTTGCTGCTGGTGGTTACTGGCGCGGCTAAGGCCCAGGTGTTGCGCCGGGTGTTGGAGGAGCCCCCCCATGGGGCATTGCCGGCCAGCTGGCTCCAGGGCCATGGCCACTGGCGGGTGCTCTGTGATCGGGAAGCCGCCAGTGCCTTGACCTAGCAGGTCTCTGCTGGCAGGGCGCTACTAATTGGCCTCCGGAACCGTGAGATTGCAGCTCACGCTGCGCACGTCATCAAGGTTTTCGAGGCTGTCTAGGAGCCGTTCCAGTTGGCTTAGTTGCTCCCCAGCCGCCAGGGCGATCAAGGTTTGGGGTTGCCAGCGCAGTTCCGCCCCCTGCACGGGCCAGCCCCCCTCCGTGAGGCTGCGGTGCAGCCGCTCCAGGGCCGGCAGCTCACACCAGATTTCCCCCTGGGGGCCCTCAAGTTCATAGCTGAGTACCTCCTGCTCCAGTAACAGCTCCAGCAGCTGCTCCTCGTCGAGGGGGCTGTCCCCCTCCAGCCACACCACCCCCCGCTGGGCAAATAGGTAGGCCCCACAGCCGCTTTCGCCGAGGTTGCCGCCGTTTTTGCCGAAGGCCAGGCGCAGGTCTGCGGCGGTGCGGTTGCGGTTGTCGGTGAAGGCCTCCACCAGCACGGCCACCCCGCCGGGGCCATAGCCCTCGTAGCGCACCTCCTCAAAGCTGTCGCCGTCTTCCGACCCTTGGCCCGAGCCCTTGGCGATCGCCCGTTCGATGTTGGCGTTGGGCACCCCGGCGGCCCGGGCTTTTTCCAGGGCGGTGCGCAGTTGGAAGTTGCCGGCCGGATCGGCCCCCTGCCTGGCGGCCACGGTGATTTCCCTGGCCAAGCGGGTGAATACCACCCCCCGCTTGGCATCTACCACGGCTTTTTGCCGCTTGATTTGGGACCATTTGCTGTGGCCTGCCATGGGTATTAAGCGGGGACTTAGCCGGCGGCGTCAAATACCAGTTTCGGTTGCAGGCTGCCCTCAGGCCTTTGGCGGGCCATGCCCGCCAGGCTGCCATCGGGCCGCAGGATCACCCAGGCCTGGTCGGGGCCAAATTCGGATCCTTGCTCGGATTCACCCACTATCCCTGCCAGCCGTTGCCCCCTGGTCCAGGCCAGCCATTCGCTCTCCAGTAGCAGCCGTTGGGGCAGATGGCCCAGGGGCTGTATCGGATCGATCAGTGGACTTTCTGGGCTCAGCTGCTCCAGTTCGAGCGCTTGCTCCAATTGGAAGCCAAGGGCGGCGGTGCGGCGCAGGGTGGCGAGGCAGCCACCGCACCCCAGTTTTTCCCCCAGGTCCCGGGCGAGGGAACGCACGTAGGTGCCGGCGGAGCAGCTGAGGCGCAGGGACAGCCGGCCCGTTAGGGGATCCCAGCCGGTGAGTTCCAGGGTTTCGATCATTACCGGCCGCGGCGGCAGGGCCAGGATTTCGCCGCGACGGGCCCTGGCGTAGGCCCTTTCGCCGTCCACATGCACGGCACTTACTGCGGGGGGGCTTTGTTGTTGGGCCCCGCGGAACCCCGCCAGCCATGGCTCTAATGCGGCGGCGCTGAGGTTTGGCCAGGGGCCCTCGGCCAGCACGCTGCCGCTGAGGTCATCGCTGCTGGTGCGCAGCCCTAGCTGCACGCTGCCCTCATAGCACTTGCGGCCATCGAGGTAGGGCAGTAGCCGGGTGGCAGGGCCGATGGCCAGGGGTAAAACCCCTGTTACTGCTGGATCCAGGGTGCCCCCATGGCCCACCCGCCGGGTGTGGAGCAAGCGCCGGGCCGTGGCCACACAGTCGTGGGAGCTGGGGCCGGCCGGTTTGTTGATCACCAGGAAGCCACAGGGATCCGCCATGGGGCTTGGGGGCTGGGGAGCCCTAGCTTGCCCCCTGGGGTGGGGGCCAACCGAGAGTGGATCAAGAGAAGCCAGGGGATCCAAAAATGGCAACGGAGCAAAAAATGGCTGGGGACCAAAGCATTGCCCAGTTTCTGGAGGATGGCTTTGACCTGCGCCGCCAGTTGGCCCAGCATCTGCAGCTCAGTGCCGAGGCGCTGGAGGAAAGGCTGCCCTTAAGCACCGCCGCCCTGGCCGCCCTGCACCCAGGGGCCTTTGCCGCTGAGGCAGCGGAGGCCTTCTATGAATCGGAAGTGGGCGATGGCCATTTGTATGAGTTGGCTGCCTGGCACCTGGGCAGTGCCGATTACATCGCCTCCACCCTGCGGCTCCAAGCTGAAATCGCCCACGGCCAGCACCTGGATTTCGGCGGCGGCATTGGCAGCCATGCCCTGGCGGCGGCGGCGCTGCCCCAGGTGGAGCGGGTATGGATGCTGGATTTAAACGGCCACAACAGGGAATTCGTGGCCTATCGGGCTGAGCAGCTGGGCCTGGCCCCCAAGGTGCATTGCTGTCGTGATCTCCACGACCCAGGGCTACCCAGCCGCTTCGACAGCCTTGTTTGCCTGGATGTGCTGGAGCATCTGCCTGATCCCGCCGCCCAACTGCGCTGCTTTGCCGAACGGCTCGATCCCGGGGCCGGGGCGGCCCTATTTAATTGGTATTTCTTCAAGGGTTTCGCAGGGGAATATCCCTTCCACTTCGATGACCCCACCATGGTCAAGGCGTTTTTTGAGACCCTCCAGGACCTTTTCCTAGAACGCTTCCACCCCCACCTGATCACCGCCCGCACCTACACCCTGCGCTGATGCTGCTGAAACTGGTGCTGATCAAAAAACTGGTGGAGGCCTTTCTGCTTTTGGTGGTGGCCTTCCTCGCCACGGTGGGCAGTAGGCACTACGCCCAGCTACCCAATTTGGTGGATCAACTGACTGGGGCGGATCGCAAGCTGCTGGCCCACCTGGCCGATAGGGCCGTGGCGGCGGGCCCAGATCGACTGGAGCTGGTGGGGGCCGGGGCGGCGATCTATGGCTTACTTATCGTGATTGCTGCGGTGGCCACCTGGCGGCGGGCCCCCTGGGGTGAATGGTTGATGTTGGGGGTGTTCCTCAGTGCCCTGCCCATGGAAATCTGGGAAATAACCAAGGAACCTTCAGTCCCCCATGGGCTAATACTCGCCCTTACCCTGCTGGGCTTGGGCCTTTTGCTGCGGGAAATGCGAGCCCAGGGGCGGCCCCTGCCGTTGGGCAGGGGGGGGCGACTCAGAGGGGGGCGACGGTAATGCGCTTGCGTTCGCGGGTGGCCCGGCGAATCGTTTCGAATACCACTACCCCATCAATCAGGGCAAAAAGGGTGTCGTCAGAACCCTGACCCACATTCACACCGGGCAACACCGAGGTGCCCCGTTGGCGGATCAGGATCGAACCGGCGGTGACCTTCTCCCCCCCAAAGCGTTTTACGCCCAGGCGCTTGGAATTCGAGTCGCGGCCGTTACGGGTTGAGCCTGTGCCTTTCTTGTGGGCCATGGGGTGGAAAGCGAAAAAAACTTATTTGGTATGAAGTATGGGATCTGGGCTGGGGGGCTGGCAACAGCCTTAAAAGCCTCAGCTCAGTGCTTTGCCAGCCACGGTGATCGATTCCACCATGACTCGGGTGAGCTCCTGGCGGTGGCCATTTTTGCGGCGGGTCTTTTTCTTCTTGCGCATCTTGAAGATGATCAGCTTGGGGCCGCGGCGATGGGCCATCACCTTGAGGCTTACCTCTGCATCCTTCACATAGGGCTGGCCAAGGGTGGCGCCTTTGCTGCCACTCACGAGCAGCACCTCTTTGAGGGTGATGACCGAGTCCACATCGGCGGCGATGCGGTCAAGGTCGTAGTAGCGGTTGGGCTGCAGCCAGAACTGCTGGCCGGAGGCTTCAACGATGGCGTACTGGCTGGTGCCTTCCGCGGCCTGGCTTGCGGCGGCGGGCGCCGCGGTTTTCTCAGTTGGGCTCATGGAACTCTGTTGGCATGGCCAGGCAGACCTCACGGTCTTTGGGCCTGGCTCACGACCAATCGAAAGACAAACAAAGATCTTCGCTGATCGACAGAACTTTAGTCAATACTGCCCTCCGGCACGGTTTCTGCCTTTCCTTTTTATTGATGGTGGATACGGATCTGGTGATTGGTGCCCTGGTGCAAAAACAGGAGCTGCTGGCGGCCTGTGGCCAGTGGCTCCAGGGGGGGCGCTACCGGCTCAAGCCCATCCCCCTAGAGCAGCTGCAGGACTGCTGGGACGGACTCGATGGCATGTTGATCGAGGGGGAAGCCCTGGATCCCGAAGCCATGGAGCGTTTGCGGCGTACGGGTTTGCTGTTGCCGGCGGTGGTGATCGGTGAGGTCACCGGCGGGGTTACGTATCACGAGGCTGAGATGCATCTGCAGCCAGATCAACTGGAGCAGTTGCCCTACAACCTCGATGCGGCGGTTTCCCGCTTCCTGCAGCATCGGCTTCAGCGGGAGGGCACGGAGGAGCAGCCCCCCTCCGAGCACTGGAAGTTGCCCCAGCGCCTGGAGGGGCGTCTCGGCTACCTGGGGGTGTTTTACAAGCGGGACCCGCGCCTGTTTCTACGCAACCTGGCCCAGGGCGAGCAGCGGGAACTGCTCCAGTCGCTCGAGCGCAGTTATCGCGATGTGTTGCTCAGCTATTTCCGCGATCCCCCGGCCGCCAACCAGGCGATCGAAAGCTTTGTGAATACGGCTTTTTTCAGTGACTTGCCGATTCCAAAAGCTGTGGAAATCCACATGAATCTTGTGGATGGTTGGTCTAAGCAGCTATTGCTGGAGGGCCATAAGAGCGAGTTCCTCCAGGACTATCGCCTTGCTCTTCTCGATGTGATGGCTCATCTGTGTGAGATGTATCGACGCTCAATCCCTCCGGATGGTGCCTCTGGCCAAGGTCGCCTTAGGGACCCCTACATACGTCAGGTGGAAATGTCATGAGCCCCAGAAAGACCTACATCCTCAAGCTCTACGTGGCGGGGAACACCCCTAACTCGATGAGGGCCCTCAAGACCCTCCGCAACATCCTTGAGACCGAATTCCTTGGGGTCTATGCCCTCAAGGTGATCGACGTGCTCAAGCAGCCCCAGCTGGCGGAGGAGGACAAGATTTTGGCAACACCCACCCTGGCCAAAATTCTTCCTCCGCCTGTGCGTCGAATAATCGGTGATCTTTCAGATCGGGAAAGGGTACTGATTGGTCTTGATCTTCTCTACGAGGAGCTCACCGATGACGACAACAACTACTCCTTTGAAGAGGCTTCTGAATAGCCATTTTTTATGACCTCCCCAGCAATGCCAGAAAACAGTTCTGAACCCACACACCTCAATCAGGTGCAGAAGCTTCCCACTGGGATAGAGGGGTTTGATGACGTTTGCCATGGGGGCTTGCCCATTGCCCGCTCCACCCTGATCAGCGGCACCTCGGGCACTGGTAAAACAGTATTTTCCCTGCAGTTTCTCCACAACGGCATCAAGAATTTTGATGAGCCGGGAATTTTTGTCACTTTCGAGGAATCCCCCTTAGACATTCTGCGCAATGCCGCCAGTTTTGGCTGGGATTTGCAGAGCATGGTGGACCAGGACAAGCTATTTATTCTTGATGCCTCCCCTGATCCTGAGGGCCAGGATGTGGCCGGTTCCTTTGACCTGTCTGGCCTGATCGAACGGGTTAATTATGCGATTCGCAAGTATAAAGCTAAGCGGGTTGCCATTGATTCGATCACCGCTGTGTTCCAGCAATATGATGCGATTTCAGTGGTGCGTCGTGAGATCTTTCGCCTGATAGCAAGGCTCAAGGAGATCGGTGTAACCACGGTGATGACCACTGAGCGCATTGATGAATATGGGCCCATAGCCCGTTATGGCGTTGAGGAATTTGTTTCCGACAATGTGGTGATCCTGCGCAATGTTTTGGAGGGGGAACGGCGGCGGCGTACCTGCGAGATCCTTAAGCTGCGCGGCACCACCCACATGAAGGGCGAATTTCCTTTCACCATGGGTCCCGATGGGGTAAGTATCTTCCCCCTAGGGGCCATGCAGTTAACCCAGCGCTCTTCAAATGTGCGTGTTAGCTCTGGGGTGCCGCGTCTTGATGAGATGTGCGGTGGCGGATTCTTCAAGGATTCAATCATTCTGGCCACTGGGGCCACAGGCACGGGCAAGACCCTTCTGGTGAGCAAATTCCTTGAAAATGCCTGTGCCAACAAGGAAAGGGCAATTCTATTTGCCTATGAAGAGTCTCGGGCGCAACTATTGCGCAATGCCACCAGCTGGGGCATGGACTTTGAACAGATGGAATCGGAGGGGATGCTCAAGATCATCTGTGCCTATCCGGAATCCACTGGCTTGGAAGATCACCTGCAGATTATTAAAACTGAAATCAGCCAGTTCAAACCCTCACGGATGGCCATTGATTCGCTCTCAGCCCTGGCCCGGGGTGTTAGTCAAAATGCCTTCCGTCAGTTTGTGATCGGTGTGACGGGTTATGCCAAGCAAGAGGAGATTTCCGGCTTCTTCACGAATACTTCCGAGGAATTCATGGGTAGCCATTCGATAACTGACTCGCATATTTCCACAATTACTGACACGATCTTGCTGCTCCAGTACGTGGAGATCCGTGGGGAGATGTCGCGGGCTCTTAATGTGTTCAAGATGCGTGGCTCTTGGCACGACAAGGCCATCCGAGAATTCATGATCACTGGCCATGGGCCTGAGATTAAGGATTCCTTTGCCAATTTTGAGCGGATCATCAGTGGGGTGCCCCATCGGGTCACCACTGACGAGCGCAGTGAGCTTTCACGGATCGTGCGGGGCGTGGCTAGCGACGATCTTTAGGCGATTGGGGTTCACACCCCGACCAGAGAGGGTTGGCGACTTACGGCTTTCAAGATCAGTTCGTCGTTGTCTGCCTGTTCCAGGGGCAGGTCAAACCAGAAGGTGGTGCCCACGCCTAGTTCGCTAACTATCTGCACGCGGGAGCCGTGTTTTTCAAGGATTCCCCGCACGATTGAAAGGCCAAGGCCCGTGCCTGCTTCAGTGTGCACATTATTTTCTACCCGGTAGAAGCGTTCAAATACCCGGCGGCAATCATCTTCGCCGATGCCACTACCGGTATCAGCGATTTCCACCCGCAGCCGTGGTAACCGGGAGCAGGCATCTTCCGGTTCAAGCGGGCAAATATCTGGCCAGGGATAGGCTCGCAGTTGTACCGTGCCGCCGGCGGCTGTGAATTTAACAGCATTGCCTACTAAATTATCAAATACCTGAAGAAGTAGGTCCCAGTTGCCCCTCACCCTGGGTAATTGTGGGGCCACATCAAGTTCTAGGGTTACGCCTTTGTCTTTGGCATTCAGCCGATAGCTGCGCAAAGTTTGTTCCATGGCCGTGGGTAGTTCCAGCGGTTCAAAATTCCAAACCCGATCCGATTCCAGTCGGGAGAGATCCAGCACATCATTAACAAGTCGAGTTAGTCGATCGGTCTCTGAGTTGGCCGTGGCCAAAAACTCCTGCTTCTGTTCCTCGCTGAGCTGATCGCCAAGGTCATGGAGGGTTTCCACATAGCTCTTGATGTTGAACAGCGGTGTGCGCAGCTCGTGGGAGACATTGCTAATAAAGCGACTCTGGGCGGCGTTGAGTTCCACCTCCCTGGTGAGGTCTTGCACGGTCACGGCAATGCCCTTGAGGGTTTCACCACTGCCATCGCGCACCGCCTGGAGCACCAGGCGCAGGGTGCGGGCCGGTTCGCCCGTGGCACAACGCACTTCGGCATTGTCGCGGATACCGTTTAGCACCTGTTCCAGGGGATCCTGGAGCTCCATGGCCAGGCTGGAGGGCAAGAGGCTGCCAAGGGCACAGCCCTCCAGGTTGCGGCCTTCCCAGCGGAATAGGCGGCGGGCGGTGGGGTTTGCCAACACCACCAGGCTTTCTGGATCAAGCAATAGGGCGCCATCGGCCATGGTGGCAATCAATGACTGTTGTTTCACCTGGGCGGCGGTGAGTTCTTCGATGTTGGCGGCGGCGTAGGCCTGGAGCCGCGAGGCCATGTTGTTGAAACCCTCCAGCAATTCCCCCAGTTCACCGCCCATGGGGAGGGAGATGCGCGTGTCGAAATCACCCTCGGCCACGGAACGTACCCCCCGCAACAGTTCTTTGACGGGGTGGGTAATCGTGAGGGCATTGAACACTGCCCCAAGAATCACCAGCACCCAGATCGACACAAACACCGCCACGGTCACATCGCGGGTGAGGGCGGCACTGGCCAAAACGGCCTCATTGGGATTAATCCCTAGGGCCACTACCCCCAGATAGCGGTCGCCGGCGAGCATCGGCACAAACACATCTGTGACTAGGCCATCGGGGGTTAGGTGTTGGCGGATCAGCGGATTTTGGGGTCTTTCTTTTAGGTCTGGGGGTATCTCGAGGCGGCGACTTACCAGCAGTTCATCACTGCTATCCACACGGCTGATGGGGATGCCCAGATAAATCACCCCCTCGGGGTCGGCATAGAAGATGTAACGCAGGCTGCGGCTGGCCCGCCAGAAGTCTTCGGTGACCCGGGCCAGCTCCCGATCGCGGCCTTCCGCCGCCAGGGGGGTGACGTTACTGGCTAGCAGTAGCCCCAGGTCGCGGGCGTAGCGGGTATCCCCCATGCGGGCCTCCATCTGGATGCCGTTGAGGGAGAAAAAGGTGAGCCCTGTCATCACCAGGCTCACCACCAGGGTGGCCACCGCCAGCAACTTGGTTTGCAGGCTGAATTCCGCCCACCAGCGCTGGATGGCCTCCCCAAGGCTGCGGCGGGGTAGGGGCTCAGCGGAGGTCTTTGCTGGCTTGGGGGTGGTGCTGCTCAGGGGAATGGCAGGGGTAATTGGCTTCACCCTAGGTAGTGGGAGAGGCCGTTAAGAAAAAGGCTGGCCTGGGAAATGTTTGGACGCAAGCTTTTGCTAATCCAAGGATTAGTTGGCAGTAAAGGGGTTTCCCAGACTTTTGCCTCAACTCTTCCTCACCTGGTGGCCAATGTCTCTCCTCGCCTGCATGCCAGCAAAGTTCACTTGGGCCAAGCGCCCATAGGCAGCTCCAAAGGCGGCATCGAAATCTGCCGCTTGGGCCACTGCCGCCAGCACCCTGCCGCCACTGGTGACCAATGGGCCTGGGGTAGTGGCTTTAGCTCCGGCATAGAACAGCTGGCAGCTGTCGGCCCCAGCCTCGCCAAGACCTGGGCCAGCATCATTAATTAGATCCCCAAGTTTTGGTTCCCCTGGGTATGCAGCGGCGGCGGCCACCACACAGGCACTGCATTGGGGCCTAATCGTTAATGGCGGCGCGTTGTCTAGCCGGCCCTCGGCGCAGGCCAAGAAGACTCCGGCCAGGTCCCCCTCCAGCAATGGCATCAAGGTTTGGCATTCGGGATCGCCAAAGCGGCAGTTGAATTCGATCACCTGGATGCCGCTGGGGGTGAGCATCAATCCGGCATAGATCACGCCGCGATAGGAAATCCCCCGTTGCCGCAGGGCCGCCAACACGGGCTCCAGCACCAGCTTGCGCACCTCCTCCAGGCCGGCGCCATCCAGCAGCGGCGCTGGTGCATAGGCGCCCATGCCGCCGGTGTTTGGGCCGGTGTCGCCCTCGCCGATGCGTTTGTGGTCTTGGGCGGGGGGCAGTAGCAGTAGCCGCTCACCATCGGTGAGGGCAAACACCGACACCTCTGGGCCGCTCAAGGTTTCCTCCAGCACCACCCGCTGGCCGGCGCTGCCAAAACGACCAGAAAAACAATCTTCTATCGCCGCCAGGGTTTCCCCCAGGCTGCTGGCCACAGTTACCCCCTTGCCGGCGGCGAGGCCATCGGCCTTCACCACCAGGGGCCGATCTAGCTCCCTGGCGAGGCTGCAGCCCTGCTCTGCGGTTTCCACCACCCAGAAGCCGGCCGTGGGTACCCCCGCCTCGCGCATCAGCTCCTTCGCCCATTGCTTACTGGCCTCCAGCTGGGCCCCATCGGCGCCGGGACCAAACACCGCCACCCCCGCCGCCCGCAACTGATCGGCCAGGCCCGCGGCGAGGGGCCCCTCCGGGCCGATCACCACCAGTTCGATTTGGTGTTCAGCACAGGCGGACACCAGGCCAGCCCCATGGCTGGCCTCGATCGCCAGGGTTTTACAACCCGGAATCGCCCCACTGGCGCCATTGCCCGGGGCTAGCCACACCTGCGGTTGCCCCTGGGAGCGGGCCAGGGCCCAGGCCAGGGCGTTTTCCCGCCCGCCGGAGCCCACCACCAAAACTCGTGCCACAGCCATACTTGCCCGGTGCTTCCGCGCCGTTTTGCTCTTCACTCTTACTGCGGCGGCGGTCCCCTGGCTTATGGGTGCTGGCCTGATCGCCGCTGCCCCCAAGCCCCGGCCCCCGGCCCCACTACCCCCTGGGGCCAGCAGCGTTGAGGCGTTTCAAAACCTTTTGCTCAAGGGCGATCGCCCCGCTTTGGTGGGCGGTTGCCAGGAGGCCCTGGCCCTGGATTTAGACGATCGTTTACGGCTCTTGCGCCAGCGGTTGTTGGAGCTCCACGCCGATGACCATGGGCTGGAGGTGGTGCTGGCAGACGCCAAGGCCCTGCTCACCTGCCGCGCCCCGGACGGGGCCCTGCAGGTGTTGGCCCGGGTTAGTCCGGCGGCCGGGGCCCCCAGGCAGCAATGGTTGTTGCTGCAATGGCAGGCGGCCAACGATGGCCTCGACCACCGCCGCGCCGCCGCCGCCCTAGGACGCTTGGCCCAGGGCTCGGGGGGGGGCTCGGCGGCGGCAAATCTTTCTCGTTTGTTGTTGCCCCTGGCGGAGCCAGCTGCCCCTGGGGAGCCGCTACCCCAGCGCCCGGCCCTGGAAATGCAGGCGGAACAGTTGGAGGCCATCGGCGAGCGGGAACGGGCGGTGGCCCTGCTGCAGCAACCAGCCGTGGACCCCGCCACCACCGCAGAACGCTTGCGCTGGGCAGCCCGCCTCTTGGCCGAAACCGGCCAGGTTGAACGGGCCGAAGCGCTGTTGCCAGAGGCCCTTAACCAGTCAGCCTTGGGGGCTGCCTGGGGCCTTAGTGGAGCTTTGCTGGAGGACCAAAGGGCGTTGCAGTTGGCCCAGGGCAATGGCGTTGCCGCCGCCCAAACCAACGGCCGCCGCGCCCGGCTGGCCCGGCGGCTGGAGGATGCCATGGCCCAGCGGGCGGTGCTGATCAGTGGCATCGCCGATGCCAGCAGCAATCCGTCGCTGGCCCAGCGTTTGCTGGATCGCCAGGAGCCCCTGGAGGGGCGCCGGGGCGCCCTGTTAGATGAATTAGTAACCCTGGGGGAGCCCGCTGGCCCTGGGGCGGAGTCGGCGGCGGATCGCTTGGCCCGCCTTGATCTGGCCGTGCGCTTGGCCCAACGGCTCGACCATCGGGAACGGCTCCAGGATCTCTTGGCCGAGCAGCAAAGCCTGGCTTTGCTCGGTGATGACCGCTGGCTGCTGGATCGGATCAACCGTTTGGCCCTCCAGGGCAGCGCTGGTAATCCCCTGCGGGAGCTCGAGGCCATTGACCGTCGCCAGCGGGAGTTGCAGCTGGATCCGCCCGTGGACCGCAGCATTTGGGATTCCTTCACCCCCCAGCGGCAGCAACGCCAGCGGGAGGCCCTGCAGCTGCAGGCGAAGGCCGAGGTCCGCCGCCAGCAGCGGCTGGGCTTTGACCCCTACCCCGGCAGCTTCGCTTTGCCGGTGCTGCTGGAAGACCTGGAACGGCTGCGCCAGGCCCGCCCAGACCAGCAGTTACAGCAGTTGGCCCCGGCCTATTTCGGTCAGTTACCGCGCCAGTTGCCCACGGAGGAGGCCGCTAAGAAACGCCGCGCCCTGGAGCTGGCGCTGCTCACTGCTGTGCCCGATGCCAACGAAC
The DNA here is from genome assembly GCA_943369595.1 of Synechococcus sp. UW140. GTDB lineage: Bacteria > Cyanobacteriota > Cyanobacteriia > PCC-6307 > Cyanobiaceae > Synechococcus_D. The sequence continues at coordinate 58,969 of CALRNU020000007.1, read as the reverse complement.
GGGAGCAGGGGCAAAGGCGTTTTGGCTCCCTGGTGCAACAGCTGCAACGCCGCGAGCAGCTGCAGCAGCAATTGACCAAGGAGCTGGCCTCCGCCCAATTGGCGCCAGGGGCCGTGGCGCGCCAGCGGGAATGGTTGGAGTTGGAAAGGCAGCTCGACCCGCGCAATTCCCAAATCAAGGGGCTGGCCGGTTTCGGGCGCATGGAGGAAGGATTAAAGGTGTTGCAAGCGATCCAGGCCCAACGGGAACGCTTCTGGTTGCTTGACCGCTGGCAGGAGGCCAAGGCATTGCGTAGCCGCCGCGAATTGCTTGAGGATCAGTTGCTCCAGGGCCAGCGCCTGCGCTGGCAGCCCCGGGCGCCAATCACCGCCCCGGAGCAGGAGGCGGTGTTGCAAACCCAGCGTTGGCGTGAATTCCGTCAGGATCCAGGGGAGGCCAGTGCCTCCCAGTTGCAGGATTTGGCCGCCCACCGCCACCAGGAGGCGGTTGAATTGGAGGCCCTACGGCTGCGGCTGGGCCGGCTTTTAACTAATCCGGCGGCTCCAGCATCAACAATGCAGGAACTGCAGCAGTTGGAGCAGCAGTTGCGTCGCCCGATCAGCCCATGAGTTCCCTTGCCATCGAAGCCCTGCTCCATGAGGGCAAGGCCAAAAAGGTGTTTAAAACCAACCGTGCCGGGGTGGTGGCGGTGCAATTCAAGGACGATGCCACCGCCTTCAATGGCGAGAAATTTTCCCAACTTGGTGGCAAGGGACTGCTGAATTGGGAAATTTCCGCCCGGCTTTTTGAGGCGCTTGAGCGGTGGGGGCAGCCCAGCCATTACCTGGGCTGCCTTAATCCCGGCTGGATGGCGGTGCAGAAGTTAGAGATCGTGCCCCTGGAGGTGGTGCTGCGCAATCGGGCGGCCGGTTCCCTCTGCCGGCAACTGCCCCTGGCGCCGGAGACCCCCCTACAACCGGCGCTGCTCGACCTCTACTACAAAGACGATGCCCTCGGGGATCCGCTGCTCACCGAAGCCCGTTTGGAATTATTGGAGTTGGTTACTGCTGCTGAACGCCAGGAGCTGGAGCGCCAGGCCCGCCAAGTGAATGCAGGCCTGCGGCGGCTGCTAGAGCCCCTGGCCATTGAGTTGGTGGATTTCAAACTGGAGTTTGGCCGCAACCAGGCCGGCCAGTTGTTGCTGGCCGATGAGATCAGCCCAGACACCTGTCGCCTCTGGGATTGCAGTGGCGGAGTCAACCCAGAGCAACGAATTCTTGATAAGGATCGATTCCGCCAGGATCTCGGCGGGGTTGTCGAGGCCTATGGGGAGGTCCTCAAACGGGTCCAAGGCCTGGGGCCAAAGCCCCGCAACTACCTGTAAGTTCACCCGAACTGCGGCTTGGCCGCTGATGCTTTGCATACCCATGGGTTCGGGTCGTCGCCGGTCATTTCGTTTGCAGTTGCTCCAGGGGCTGCTTACCACCGGCTGTAGTGCTCCGCTGTTGGCAACAACGGCCTTTATTTCCACAGCCCATGCCCAAGGGGATCCCAACCCCAGGCCCGCCTCCGCTCCCCCCGCCGGCCAGCAGCTGCCAGCCTCTGAGCGGGTTGATAGCCCTTCGGCGAGCCCTTCAGCCCCTGGGGCAAGCTCGCCGGGTGTTGCCCCAGGGGCAGCACCTGCGGCGGAAACCCAGGTGTTGGTAAGTGAGGTGGCGGTGGTGGGTCTTGCCGACCACCCCGACAAGGAAAGGCTTGAACGGGCGATTTATGACGCCCTCACGGTGCGACCGGGCTCTAGGACCAGCCGCAGTTCGTTAAAAACCGATCTGGCCGCCATCTATGCCACGGGTTGGTTTAGTGATGTGCGCATCCAGCCGGTGGATGGCCCCCTGGGGGTGCGCTTGGTGGTGAACGTCACCCCAAACCCCGTTTTGAAGGAGGTGCTGCTTGATAACCCCAAGGCCCTGCTGCCTAAGGAACGCATCAAGGATGTTTTTGCCACCGATTACGGCCGCACCCTCAACCTCAAGTCGCTGGAAAGGCGCCTAGGCGAACTGCAGAAGTGGTATGCCGAGCAGGGTTATTCCCTGGCTCGGATCACCGGTCCCACCCGCGTTAGCCCCGAGGGGGTGGTGGAACTATCGGTGCGGGAAGGCCTGGTGGAAGCCATTGAGGTGCAGTTCCTCAATGCCAATGGCGATGCCACCGACGACAAAGGTAAGCCGATCAAGGGCAAATCCAAGCCCTGGGTGGTTAGCCGGGAGATCTCGCTCAGGCCCGGCAAGCTCTTTAACCGCAGGCAGCTGGAAGGTGATATCAAGCGCCTTTATGCCAGTGGTCTCTTCTCCGATGTGAAGGTCACCCTGAAGCCGATCCCCGGCAAGCCCGGGGAGGTGATCATCCTTTTGGGGGTAACTGAGCAATCCACCGGCTCCCTTTCCGGTGGCATCGGCTACAGCCAAAACCAGGGGCTTTTTGGTCAGATTCAGCTGCAGGAAAATAACCTTTGGGGTAATGCCTGGAACCTGGGTTTAAATTTCACCTATGGTCAGTACGGAGCCCTGGCGGATTTCAACTTTGAAATTCCCTGGCTTAAGGATGACCCCAACCGCAGCAGCTTCCGGGCTAAAGCCTTCATTAGCCGTGAAATACCCCAGCTTTTCCAGAGCCAATACGATGGCGCCGTACGCACCATTTCTGGTTTCTATGAACCGCCGGCCACCTCAGTAAATAGGGCAACGGCGATTGCCTTAAATCGTGCCTTTAGCCGGCCCGATAATCTTGTGCTCAATGTGGAGGATATTGGCTTTGACAGCGTTGATTTGGCCGCCTCTGGTTATTTTAATGGTTACAACTATTACGAGGCGGAAGGGGACTTGGTGCGGGTACAGCGCACTGGCGGCAACCTTCAGTACATTCGGCCCCTGCGCGGTAATGATCCCTACAAGCGCAACCTCTGGACGCTGATCTTTGGGGTGAGTGGCCAGGAAGTTACCACTATGAATGGTCGACAACAACCTCGAAAATACGGGGCAGCGCCATTCACTAATAACGGCGATCCCTATGCCAGCACCGATGAAATCCTGTGCCTGGCCTACAATTGCGCCAGTAACAACCAACTGGTAGGGGCGCGGATTGCTGCCTCCTACAACACTCTAAACGACAATAAGAATCCCCGTTCGGGCTCATTCTTGACGATGAGTACTGAGCAATATGTGAGTGTTGGTGAAAATTCTCCCACCTTTAATCGGCAACGCTTTTCGGCCACCCATTTCATCCCCGTTAACTTCTTTAAGTTCTACAAGGGTTGTAGGCCCAAGAAGGGGGAGCCAGAGGATTGTTCTCAGTCCATTGCCCTGCAACTTACCGGTGGCAACGTTAGTGGCAGTTTGCCCCCCTATGAGGCCTTCTGTTTAGGGGGTAATAACTCTGTGCGGGGTTATTACGATTGCGACTTAGGTGTGGGTCGCAGTTATCTAGAAGGAACCATTGAATATCGCTTCCCGATCTTCAAGATTATTAGCGGTGAATTGTTCCTGGATGCCGGTTCTACCCTGGGCAGCCAAAACCAGGTGCCGGGCAACCCCGGTGGCTTACTGCTCAAGCCCGGCCAAGGTTTCTCGGTGGGTACCGGTGTGATTATTACCACTCCGGTGGGTCCGTTGCGGTTGGAGGTGGCCAGCCAAGACTTCAGTGGCAACTGGCGATTCAACGTGGGTGTTGGCTTTAAGTTCTAGGGGTGAACTGGTCTTCCGACTACAGCCGCTGCCTGGGCCTGGCCTCCGCCGTGGAGCGCCATGGGGTGGGACTGCATTCCGGCGCCCCCTGTCGGGTGCGGTTGCAGCCCGGGGCTGAGCCAGGTTTTCGGTTGGGTTGGCTGGATCGTCCCCAGCAGGCGCCGCAATTGCTGCAGCCCGGCCAGGTGGCTGACACCCGCCTCTGTACTGCCCTGAAGCTCGGGGACCGCCAGGTGGCCACCGTTGAGCATTTGCTGGCAGCCCTAGCCGGCACCGGCCTTACCCAGGTGGAGATCCTTGTGGAGGGGGAAGAAGTACCCCTCTTGGATGGTTCCGCCTTGCCTTGGGTGGAGGCCATTGCCGAGGCTGGATTGCAGGATCTCGGCCCCCGGGGGCCGTTAACACCGCTGCCGGAGCCCATCACCCTGCAACAGGGCCTTAGTTTTGTGGCAGCCCTCCCCAGTGACCGCCTGTGGATCACGGCGGCGATTGAATTCCCCCAGGCCGCCATCGGCCGCCAGTTGTTTTCGATTGAGCTCAGCCCGGCAAGTTTTGTGGAACAGATTGCGCCGGCCCGCACCTTTGGCTTCCGTGATCAGGTGGAACAGCTGCAGGCCGCCGGTTTGATCCGTGGGGGTGCCCTCGACAATGCCCTGGTCTGTGACGGGGCCCAATGGCTTAACCCGCCGCTGCGCTTCAGTGATGAACCGGTGCGCCATAAGCTCCTGGACCTGATCGGTGACCTGGCCCTGGTCGGTTTGCCCCAGGCCCAGGTGCTGGCCTTCCGGGGTTCCCATGCCCTGCACACCTCCCTGGCGGCAGCCCTTGGCCGCCTTCCCCTCAGCCTGTCCCAGCGCCCCGGGCGCCAGGACAGGCCCACTGCCGCCTGATGACCTCCCCTGCGCCCACGCCCAGCCTGCTAACCAGTGAGCAGATCCTCAACCTGCTGCCCCACCGTTATCCCTTTGCCCTGGTTGACCGGGTGTTGGAACATGAGCCCGGCAAGCGGGCGGTGGCGATCAAGAACGTGACCATCAATGAACCCCAATTCCAGGGCCATTTCCCTGGTAGACCCCTGATGCCAGGGGTGCTGATTGTGGAAGCGATGGCCCAGGTGGGCGGCTTGATCGTTACCCAGATGCCAGACCTGCCCAAAGGCCTGTTTGTTTTTGCTGGCATCGACGGTGTGCGCTTCCGCCGGCCGGTGGTGCCCGGTGATCAGTTGCTGATCAGTTGCGAGTTGCTCAGCCTCAAGCGCCAACGCTTTGGCAAAGTGCATGCCGAAGTAACAGTGGATGGGGCTTTGGTGTGCTCCGGCGATCTGATGTTTTCGCTGGTGGACTGAGCATGAACATGTCTGCCCTAGCACCGCAGATCCACCCCACGGCGGTGGTTGATCCCAGGGCCCAGCTGGCCGAAGGGGTCACGGTCGGTCCCTACGCCGTGATCGGTCCCAAGGTGCGCTTGGGGGCGGGCACCCGCATTGGCCCCCATGTGGTGCTCGATGGCTGGGTGACCATGGGGGCCGATAACCAGGTGTTCCCAGGCGCTTGCATCGGCCTAGAGCCCCAAGACCTCAAATACACCGGCGATGAAACCGAGGTGGCCATCGGTGATGGCAATCGCATCCGCGAATGCGTAACCATCAACCGAGCTACGGCCGAGGGGGAGAGCACCGTATTAGGTAGCCACAACCTTTTGATGGCCTACAGCCATATCGGCCATAACTGCCGCCTCGGTAACCGGATCGTGATCGCCAATGGCGTGGCGGTGGCCGGCCATGTGGACATCGGTGACCGGGCCGTGATCGGCGGGGTGCTCGGCATCCATCAATTCGTTCACATTGGCAGCCTCGCCATGGTGGGAGGGATGAGTCGCATCGACCGGGATGTGCCCCCCTTTGCGATTGTGGAAGGCCATCCGGGTCGCCTGCGGGGTTTGAATCGCATTGGTTTGCAGCGCAGTGGCCTGGCCGATTCCGCCGATGGGGCAGTGATGCGGGAATTGCAGCAGCTCTGGAAACTGCTTTATCGCTCTTCTTTGCCCCTTACCGAAGCCCTGCAACAGGCCCGCCACCAAAACCTTTCCCCCCCCGCTGAAGAGTTGGTGGCCTTCCTCGAAGCAAGCTGTGGCCCCAAGCGCCGCGGTCCCCTGCCGGCCCAGCGTTCGTGACCCATCTGCTAATCAGCACCGGTGAGGTGTCCGGTGATCTGCAGGGCAGCCTGTTGATTCGTGCGCTCCATGGGGAGGCCGCCCACCGGGGGATTTCCTTGCGGATCAGTGCCCTGGGGGGCCCTCGCATGGAAGCCGCCGGGGCTGAATTGCTGGCCGATACGGCTCCCCTCGGGGCGATTGGCCTCTGGGAGGCCCTGCCCCTGGTGTTGCCCACCTTGCGCTTGCAGCGCAAGGCCCAGCGCTGGTTGGCCAAAAATCCCCCCGACGGGGTGGTGTTGATCGACTACATGGGGGGCAACACCCCCCTGGGCCGTTGGGTAAAGCGCGAGCGCCCTGAGGTGCCAGTGCTCTATTACATCGCCCCCCAGGAATGGGCCTTCCGAATTGGCGAAGGGGGTACTACCCGCTTGATCGGATTTAGTGATCAGATCTTGGCGATTTTTCCTGAGGAGGCGCGCTTCTACCGCGAACGCGGTGCTGAGGTGCATTGGGTGGGCCACCCCTTGATCGACACCCTTGGCACATTGCCCAGCCGCGACCAGGCCCGCAAGCAGCTGGGCCTGGCGGCCGATGAGTCGTTGTTGTTGCTGTTGCCTGCCTCCCGCACCCAGGAGTTGCTTTGGCTGGTGCCCCCCCTGGTGGAGGCGGCTGCAGAGCTACAGCGGCGCCACCCGCGGCTGCGGGTGATTGTGCCCGCCGCCCAGGCCGGTTTTGAGCAACCCCTCAGGGCGGCCATCGAGCGAGCTGGGCTGAGGGCCACGGTGCTGGAAGCCAGCCAGGCCGATGCCCAGCGGCCGATGCTCTGTGCCGCCGCAGACCTGGCCCTCACTAAATCAGGCACCGTCAACCTGGAGTTGGCCCTGCGGGGCGTGCCCCAGGTGGTGGGTTATCGGGTGAGCTGGCTCACGGCCTTTATGGCCAAGCAGTTGCTGCGCTTTCGGGTGGAGCACATCTCGCCGGTGAACCTGGTGCTGGGCGAACGGCTGGTGCCTGAATTACTGCAGGAGGACCTCCAGGTGGCGGGCCTAGTGGCCGAGGCCCTGCCCTTGCTTGAATCCCCAGGGGCCCGCCAACGGATGGCTGAGGGCTATGGGCGCCTGCGCCAGGCCCTGGGGGAACCTGGGGTAACCCAGCGGGCGGCGCGCTTGATTCTCGATGCGGTTGTCCCTACCTGCAAGGGCTAGTGGGGCCCGCTAAGTTGCCCAAGTAAGTGCAGGTTTTGATGTATCTGCTAACCATTCGCGAAGGCCTAGCTACCCGTTATGTAGGTCCCTACGAGAGCCCGAAGCACGCGGCAGACGATCTTGATCGGCTGCTTTCTAGCTGTGACGACCGGGCCCGCTGGCAGATCCACGAGCTGCAATCCCCGGCATCGATCACCGCCAGGGTCGCCAAGGCCCCAGCCCAGGTGGCCTAACGGCGTGGGTAGCCCCTGAAAAGGCCGCTTTCAACCATTAAGCCCACCCCAGCATTGATGCAGATCAAGCTGATGCTGCCCAACCAAAACCAGGGCTTAGGGGGATCAGAGGCCCTGCGTATCACCGCCTCGCCAAAGAGACACATGCCCAGGGGCAGCAGCAGAATGCCGGCCTGGGCCCGCAAATACCACTGCCATTTAAGGCTCAGCCAGCGGGGGATCCGCAAGGGCTCAGTGCAGTTCTGGCCAACTTAGGCGGAAGCTAAACCGCCAGGGTTTGGCCTTGGGGGTGGTGCTGGGCGGTGCGGCGTAATTTGCGCAGGGCGTTTTGTTCCAGTTGGCGGGTGCGCTCGCGGCTGAGGCCAAAGCGCTGGGCTAGCTCCTGGAGGGTGGCCTTGGGGCCGCTGCCATGGCGTTCGCTCAACACCAGCGCCTCCCGGTCGCTCAAGTTGGTTTGTTGCAGGAGCCGTTTCAGGTCTTCCTTGGCCCAGTCCTGTTCCAGCTGCTCCATCGGGCTGATGCGCTCATCTTCCAGCAGGTCCCCGAGGCTGCCGTTTTCCTCCCGCCCCGCTAGGGGACTGTCGAGGCTGCAGCCTCGGCTAATCCGGGCGGCCCGTTCTAGGTCGAGCAGCTGGGCCTCGGTTTCACCAAGGGCCTCGCAGAGTTCCTGGCGGCGGGGGGGGCGACCCAACTGTTGGCCGAGCCGTTGGGAGGTGGCCGCCAGCCGCGAAATGCGATCGGCCACATGGAAGGGGAGCCGCACCGTGGGGCTTTGCTGGCTGATGGCCCGTTGCAGGGCCTGCTTGATCCACCAGTAGGCGTAGGTGCTGAAGCGATAGCCGGTGCTGGGGTCGTACTTCTCCACGGCCCTTTGCAAACCGATCGAGCCTTCCTGCACCAAATCCTCTAGGGCAAGGCCCCGCAGGCGGTATTTCTTGGCCAGGTGCACTACCAGCCGCAGGTTGGCGCGCACCATGCGGCTGCGGGCCCGTAGCCCCTGGCGCCGGAGGGGGGGCGGCGCCCCATCGGGGCCATCGGGATGGTCTTGCCAGGAGCGCACCTGGCGACCCAGTTCCACCTCTTCAGCGGGGGTGAGTAGGGCCACACGGCCGATGCCCTCAAGCATCCAGCCAAAGCAATCAGCGCTGTTGCGGGCCACGGGGTAAACCCCAATCGAACTCCCCAAACAATGGTTCCAGTGCTTCTTCCAAAGGAAGTGGGAAAGCCGTCAAGGAAGGTGCGGTTCCCCCCTTAGGCCTGGCAGCACCATTCCACGAGGGTGCGTACGCCAAAGCCCGTGGCGCCGGCCGGGTCGCTGCCGCGGCCCTTCTCGCTCCACACCGGCCCGGCGATGTCTAGGTGGGCCCAGGGGATCTCCGCATCCACGAATTCCTGCAGGAACAGGGCCGCAGTGATCGAACCGCCGGGGCGGGGGCCCGTGTTTTTCATGTCGGCGAAACTGCTCTTCAGCCCTTCCTTGTAGGAGGCCTGCATTGGCATGCGCCAGATCGCTTCCCCCGCTTGGCGGGAGGCATCCTTGAGCTGTTCGGCCAGGGCGTCGTTGGGGGACCACAGGCCGGCAATTTCATCGCCCAGGGCCACCACGCAGGCCCCTGTGAGGGTGGCTAGGTCAACGATGGCATCGGGCTTGAGCGCTGAGGCATACACCAGGGCATCGGCAAGGGTGAGGCGCCCCTCGGCGTCGGTGTTGTTGATCTCAATCGTTTTGCCGTTGGAGGCGGTGACGATGGCGCCAGGATGGATTGCTTCGGCACTCACCATGTTTTCGGTGGTGGCACTGATCACATGGATCTCCACCCCGGCTGGTTTGAGTTCGGCCAGGCTGCGGGCGGCCCCGAGCACAGCCCCACAGCCCCCCATGTCGAACTTCATCATTTCGATCTGGCTGCCGCCCACCTTGAGGTTGTAACCGCCGGAATCAAAGGTGAGCCCTTTGCCGATTAGCACCAGTCGCCGCCGGATTGGCCCCCCAGGCCGGATCACCAGGTGCAGGAACCGGGGCGGCACGCTGGCCCCCTGGGCCACCGCCAGGTAGGCCCCCATGCCCCTTTGGCGACAGCCCTCCTCATCCAGCACAGTGAGTTCCAGCTGGTAGTCCTTGGCCAGGGTGCGGGCCGTGGCCTCCAGGCTCAGGGAATTCACCACGTTGGGGGGGGCCGCCACCAGTTCCCGGGCCAGTTCCACCCCAGCGCAGATGGCCTCATTGCGCTGAATTTCGGCCCCTAGCTCACTGTTAAGCCCCAGCAACCAGGTGCTGGTGGGCAGTTGCCTGGTTTCCGGTTCGCTGCGGAAGCGTTGGTCTTGGAAGAGGGCGAGCCTTACCCCCTGCACTAGGGCCGCGGCGGCGCTGGCCGGGGCAAAGCCCTCCAGGGGCAGGGCCAGGGCCAGCTGGCTGCAGCCCTGGCCGGCGCTGGCTTTGGCCAACTGGGCCGCCCCCAGGCGCAGGGCATTGCCATCGAAATTTTCCGGTTCGCCTAGGCCTGCAAGCAGTAGCAGCGAGGGCTGCTGGCCTGGCAGCTGCAAGGTCACCAGTTCGCCGGGCTTGCCCTTGAACTGGCGTTTGTCCAGCAGTTCCAGCACGGGCTGGCCCAGCTGGTCAGCCCAGGGGCGCAGTTGCTCCTGCCAGTTGCTGCTGAATAGGCCCAGGGCCAGGCCGTCGCAGGGGAGCTCGGCCAGCGAAGCGGTGCTGCAGCGGAACTCCATGGCGATGATCATTAGGCGGGGTGGCGCGATCGTAATGGCCACTTGCCGCGAGCACTGTTACTGGTGCTGGTTCTGGAAGGGGGTTTGCCACCTTTGGCGGCATTCCTTGTTAAAAGGCGGTTGCCAATGGCGAATCTGGGTCTGTTCCAGTTGGCGGCGGCGGCGGGTGTCCCTGGGGGCATCACACCAGAAACGAATGCTCAGCCGCGGCGTTTGGCCGCAACGCACCAGGGTTTCGCCATAGGCCGCCAGGTAGTGCTTGCAATCGTGCTCCCCTTTCCAGCGGCGGTCGGCCTGGCAGGTTTCCCCCAGGTAGAGCAACAGGTCTTGGCCCCGGCCAAGGCTGTGGTCAAACACGAAATAAAGGGCCGCCCCGTGGTGGGGGGGCTCCGGCCAGCGCCAAAACTGCAAAGACTCGGCAATTAAATCCAGGGGATCGGGCACCGCCAGCGGGCTGGGGGCCATTGGCACCGGCTGGGCGATTTCAGCCTCCGCAAACAAACAGATCTGTCCTGGCGTTGGGCCAGGGGCAAGGCCGTAGCTCTGCTGGCGCTGCTGCAGCTGAAAAACCAGCACCCGTTCCTGCCAGGCCCGCAGGCCCTCGGCGCTCAGTTGCCATTCGGGGCCCAGGGCGCCGGTGGCGCTGGCTTCAAATAAATCCGGTTGGCGGCCCAGGGGGGTCATGGTTTTGCCCCCGGTTTCGCCTCTGGCAGGGCTGGTCCCGTGGGCCCTTGGCTGAAGCTCACCCGGCCAATGAGGGCCTCTACCACCGCCGCCGGCAGGGCCAGGCGTTCCTGCAGGTCAGCCAGGTGGGCGTAGGGGCGCCGGGCCCGTTCCCGCAGGAAGCGGGCCCGGCGGTCGGGGGGGAACACCCCGAGGCTGTCGAGCTCCCCTGGGCGGGCCCGGTTTAGGTCTACCGGGGCTGGGGTTGGCTGGGGGGGTTCGCTGTACCAGCGGAAAAGCAGATGGGGGCGCCAGGCCTCCAGCTGGGCCTCCGGCAGCTCCAGCAGTTGGCCGAGATCGTTGGCGCCACTGAGCTGCACCCCCCCCTGCTGCAGGCGCACCAGCAGGTCTGCCTGGTCCGGCCCACAGCCGGCCAGCCGCAGCCAGTCGGCGCGGCTGGCCCTATTTACATCGATCTGCCATGGGGGGGGCGCTGACGCGGCACTGGGTTTTGGCCGGCGGCTTTCGCCAAGGGCCCTTAGCAGCTGTCGTGCCAGGGGATCCAGCCAGTGGCGCTCAGCCATGACGCAGGGCGGGGGCGGACAGGGGGCTGGGGCCAGTATCGGGTCGGGCATCCGCCCTGGCCAGGGGCCCTGCTCCCCTCAGAATGACCTCCGAGGCCTGCGGGCGATGAGTTTCTTTGAATCCGAAATCGTTCAGGACGAGGCCAAGCGCCTGTTTGGTGATTACCAATCGCTGACCCAACTGGGCAGTGAATACGGGAAATTTGACCGGGAGGGTAAGAAGCTCTTCATCGGGCGCATGGAGGAGCTGATGGACCGTTACCGGGTGTTTATGAAGCGCTTTGAACTCTCGGAGGATTTCCAGGCGAAGCTCACGGTGGAACAGTTGCGCACCCAGCTCGGTCAATTTGGAATTACCCCAGAGCAGATGTTTCAACAGATGCACCAAACCCTGGAACGCATGAAGGCAGAACTGGAACAGACCAGCTGAGGGCCCAGGCGCCGCTGCGTACGATCCGTCTTCGCAGACCTTAAGGACGGCAGCCAATGGCCAAGGGAGCAGGGGCACTGCCGGGGTGGTTGGAGCGCGGCATTGCCGACCTCTTCCCTGCCGGTGGGGGCGCCGATCCAGACCAGCAGCTCGCCGCCCGCCTAGGGGAAGCTGAGCAAGCCGGTAGGCCCCTGAGGGTGAAGCTCGGCATCGACCCCACCGGATCAGATATCCATCTGGGCCACAGCATCCTGTTTCGCAAGTTGCGGGCCTTCCAGGACGCTGGCCACACTGCTGTGCTGATCATTGGCGACTTCACCGCCCGCATCGGTGATCCCACCGGTAAGAGCGCCACCCGGGTGCAGCTGAGCGCCGCCGCGGTGGAAGCCAACGCTGAAACCTATCTGCAGCAGCTAGGCCAGGGCCAGGATCCCGAGCGAGCCCTGCTGGATTTCAAAACCCCGGGGCGCCTGGAGGTGCGCCGCAACAGCGAATGGCTGGCCAGCCTCGACCTGCCCCAGGTGATTGAGCTGTTGGGCATCTCCACCGTTGGTCAGATGTTGGCCAAGGAGGATTTTTCGAATCGCTACACCGGAGGTACACCGATCTCCCTGCACGAATTTCTTTATCCGTTGCTCCAGGGTTACGACTCGGTGGCGATAGAGGCCGATCTGGAGCTGGGGGGCACCGATCAGAAGTTCAACGTGGCCATGGGCCGGGATCTGCAGCGCCACTTCGGCCAGCGGCCCCAGTTTGGTTTGTTGCTGCCAATCCTGGCGGGCCTTGATGGGGTGCAGAAGATGAGTAAAAGCCTCGGCAACACCGTGGGGCTTTCAGAGGATCCGCTCTCGATGTATTCGAAGTTGGAAAAGTTGCCCGATGGGGTGCTGCCGGAGTACCTCACCTTGCTTACCAATTTGGAGTTGGCATCGCTGCCGGAGAACCCCCGCGAGCGCCAGAAGGCCCTGGCCCTGGCCATTACCGCCGGCCGCCATGGGCAGGCGGCGGCCCTGGCCGCCCAGGCGGATGCGGCCACCCTGGTGGCCGGGGCCCCAGGGGCCGCCGCCGTTGCCGAGGCGGAGGTGCCAGAGGCTTCGCTGGCGGCGGTGAATTTTCCAGCCAAGGCCTTCTATTTGCTCAGTGCCGTGGGCATCTGCGCCAGCAGCAGCGAAGCTCGGCGTCAGATCCAAGGGGGTGGGGTGAAGCTGGCTGGCGAGAAGCTGGGCGATCCCAACCAGGAGTTCGCCACCGCCGCTGAGCTGGAGGGCAAGGTGCTGCAGCTCGGCAAGAAGATCTTCCGGCGGCTGGTGCTGGGCTGAGGCTTCCCTAGGGTCCGCCCAGGAGTTTTATTGCCCGGTGCCCCAGATCCCAGCCCCCGCCGAGCGGATCATCGTTGCCCTTGATGGCATGGGGCCCGAGCAGGCCCTGGACTTCGCTGCGGCGATCCCGGAGTTGTGTTGGGTGAAGGTGGGGCTGGAGTTATTTGTGGCGGGCGGCCCGGCGGTGGTGAGCCAGCTGCGCCAGCAGGGCAAACGGGTCTTTCTCGATCTCAAGTTCCACGACATTCCAGCCACCATGGCCGGCGCCTGTCGCAGTGCCGCCCGGCTCGGCGTTGGCTTGATCACGCTGCACGCCTCTGCCGGTGAGGCCGCCCTGAGGGCGGCCCAGGTTGCGGCCACGGAGGGGGCGGCCGCGGCGGGTTTGGAGCCACCCACCCTGCTGGCGGTGACCGTGCTCACCAGCTGGGACCCGGCCCGGTTTAGGGCCGAATTGGCAATCACTGAACCCTTGCCCCGCCATGGGGCGCGCCTGGCTGGCCTTGCTGCTGGGGCGGGCATCGGGGGCTGCGTTTGTTCCCCCTTGGAGGTGGCCTCCCTGCGGGCGGCCCATCCGCTGCCCTTCGCCCTGGTGACCCCAGGCATTCGCCCCGCCGGCGCCGCCCTAAATGATCAGAAACGGGTGCTCACCCCCGCCCAGGCCATCGCCGCTGGGGCCAGCCAATTGGTGATCGGTCGACCGATTACTGCGGCCGCCGATCCCGCCGCCGCCTTTGCGGCCTGCTGCGCCGAATTGGAGAGCTAGCTGGGTTTTGGTTTGGGGGCTTTGCTTTATTGCCAGGGTCTCTTTATTACCAACCTTGCTTAGCCATGGCGGTGGGAGTTGGCGGTGGGGAGCACCCGGATCCAATGGTCAAACAGCCGCTCGAGCAGGCCCCTGGCCTGTTCCCTGGCCAGCCAGGCGTTGAGGTAATCCAGCAGGTTGGGGTCATTGCCGCCGGCAAGGATCACAAGTTGGCCTGATAACCCCTTCCCAAATGGGGTGATCAGGCTGAAATCGGGATGCAGCACCGCCCAGGCCGCACCCCCCTCGGCGGGGGTGAGCCAGCCGTCGTAACGGCCGCTGGCTGCCCCCGCAAAAAACTGTTCCTTGCTGTCTATTAGCACCAATTCCAGGGCCAGGGGCCTTGCGGCGGAACCGAGGTGTTCGCTGATCCCCTGGCGCAGGTTGGTGGTTACCAGCTGGGGATCAGTTACCGCCAACACCAGCGGTTTCGCTAATCCCTGGATCGGCAGCCGTTGCAATTGCTTCAACTTGCCATCTGGCACCACTAGCCCCAGGTGCACCTTGAGATAGCCCTGGCTGGCCTGGTGGCGGGCCGCCCGCTCTGGACTGGCCTGGATCCCCCCCAGGGCCAGGTCGATGCGTTGCTCATCAAGCAATTTCTCCAGCGTTGGCAGCTTTGCCTGCACCAGCTCGAGCCGCAGCCCCAGGTTGCTGGCAAGGGCCTGCACCAGATCCACATCCAATCCCACCAGGCGGCCCTGGCGGTTGCCGTAGGCCCAGGGCAGCCCATCGCCCCGCAGGCCCACCCGCAACACCCCCCGTTGGCGGATGGCGGCCAGGCTCACCGGCGCCGCTGGCCCAGGGGCAAACACCACTGATGGGGCGGCCCCCGCCAGCATCGGTTGCAGGTTGAGAAGTACTTGGGCATTGCGGTATTGGCCCTGGAGCCCCTTGGCCAAGCTGCGGTTTAGGCCCCACCCCAGCAGCCCCCCCAGCAGCAGGCTGCCGGCGGCGCCTGCCCCGAGTCGCAGGGGTTGCCACCGCAGTTTCCCCTGGCTTTGGCACACCACCAGCAGGGTTAGCAGGATCAATCCCTCCAGGGAGAGCACCTTTTCAAAGCGGTAGAGCCATTCGGCATTCAGATACACGAGCTGCATCAGGTCTTGGGGCAGCCCGGCCTGGAGCAGTTCCTGGCGGAAGGCCACCTTTAGCCCCCCCGCCAGGGTGGGTATGCCCGTGGCCAACATCCGAGCGGTGGCGCCCAGATCCAGCGGTTGGTTTACGTACCAGGCGGCAAAGGGCAGAAACAACAGGGAGGCCACCTGGCCCAGCATGGGCAAGGCAAAGCCCACCGACAGCAGGGCCGTGACCTCTTCTCCTCCACCTTCACTGGCACCTTTAATGGCAGCTTCACCAGCGGCGCTTGTCTGCGGCGGAAGCCCTTGGTTTTGATCGAGTAATGCCTGGAGATTGCTGCCCAGCATCGGTAGGGCAATTAACAAATTGGTGCTGCTGGCGGTGAGGGCTAGAGGGCCGCGTAGGGCCCCCCAGAGTTGCCCCAGAGTGAAGGGGGTGAGCGCCAGCAAGAGGACGATGAGCAGCAGATTTAGCAGCAGAAAAGCCAGCAGGCAGATTAGAAAGAAACCTTGGATTCTTAGTAGTTGATCGGGCTGTAACTGGGAAATGGTAGTTACGCTTAGGGCAAATATTCCAAGGGGCACAATCTTTGCCACCAATCGATTCATTTGACCCAGTAGTTGACGCAGGGGCTTGCATAGGTCTAGAAGCTGTTGACGTTCCGGCAGCCGTTGCAACAAAATCCCCAGCACAGTGCTGTAAAGCACCACGGCTGGAAAGTTATCTGCCGCCAGGGCAGAAAAAATATTGAACGGTAAATAGGTGTCAATTAATTTGAGGCTGGGCTGGGGCTCTAGGAGCTCTGGGTAAAAGAAATTTGAGCCCAGCAGGCTGGGCAGGGCCTGGGGTAAGCCCAGCACCATGGCGGCGGCCAAGCCCCAGAGCAACAACAACACCACGCCGCCGCTGCGAAAGAGGCTGCGCAAGGCCTGATCAGATAAGCCCCCGAGGGACCCCACCAGTTCCACGATCAGGAAGGGCATCACCACCACCTGGGAGGCCCTAAGGAAGATCTGGGCCAGGGGATTCAGCCAGGGGGCAAGCCCAGGCACCGCCAGCCCAGCAACCACCCCAAGGCCCAGGGCTAAGAGGCATTGGTGGCCCAGTTGTTTGTACCAGGGCTTGGCGGTCGTCAATGGTGCGGGCAAGGGCAAGGGGTAGGTGGGCGAGGCTAGCTAGCTCCCTTAGGCTCTCCCTAAAAGAGGGGAGAGATGTTGTTATTTGCTAAGCGCCAATGCCTTTATTTCTGGGCCGTACTCCTGGCATTGCTTTTGCTATTTATCCAGCCCCCCTTGGCCCATGCTGCCGTTGGTGACCATGGCCAGGCTGGCCAGGGGGGTGGCCAGGGGGTTGCGGTGATTGAAGTGGCGATGCGGCTGGAAAATATTTATGGCTTTTCTGCCCGCGATAAAACATATAATGCGGCCGGAACTATTTGGTTTGCATATTCGGATTTGGTCCAGCAGAATTTGGATGCTACCGCAGGGAATGTGTTGGACTTGATTGAGTTTTATAATCGTATTGACCCCCAAAATTCCCGGACCTTCCCCCTTAGTGCAAAGCCTCTCAAGCTTGCTAATGGCCGTTATTTACAGGGGTATGAATTCAGTGGTGCTTTCTACTCTGATCAGATTAATTTCTATGGATCTCCCTTTGGTTCTGTGCCGTTGTCCGTGGATCTGCAGCCCCGGCCTGGCGCCTTGGAGGGGCTGGTAAGTGAAGTGGTGCTTCAGGTGAGTCCTGAGGGTGGGGAAGTGGGCAGCCGGGTGGGAATCAGTGGCTATGAGATTGTTAACTGGTCATTTAAGAGCGTTAATTATCAGCGAAACTCGCACATTGGCATGGGCCAGGCGGCGGTGCGCAGTCGTTTGAGCTTTCAGGTTGTTTATCGGGCTAATGCCTGGGCTGCCCTGGTGAAATGGGTTTTACCCCTGGCAATTGTGATGTTGTTGATGTTGCTTACTCCTAATCTGAGCAGCACCCTTGCCAGCGACCGCCTTGGAATCCCTCCGGTGGTGATGCTTACGGTGGTGTTTCTGCAGCAGTCCTATAGGGAAACCCTGCCCACGCTTCCCTATCTCACATTTTTGGATGGTTTATATGCCTTCTCCTATGTGGTCACGTTGTCGTTCTTTGTGTTGTTTATTTGGGCTTACAACCGCATGGATGCCATAGAAGAGCAAAATCGTGCTGCCTTGGTCCGCCGGATTGACCGTTGGGATCAAAGGCTGCAGCAATTCAGCTTGATTGGTTATGGGCTGCTGGTGATCTTGGCCTGGTGGCGCTTTTAGGGCCTGGCCGTTGCTTAGGCAGCCAGGGGCAGTTCGGGCTCAGGTACCAGTTCCTGGTAGAGCCGCTCGAGCGCATCAATATTTCCCTTGAGGGTGTAGCGCTCCAGCACCCTGCTGCGGGCCCTATGGCCCAGTTCAGCAGTTAATAACGGTTGGTCGCGCAGGACGGGCAGCAGGGTGCGCAGCTGGGTGGTAACCCCCTGGGTGCTGATCACAATGCCGGCCCCCCCCTCCAGCACCTCGCCATCGGCGCCGGCGTCGGTGGCCACACAGGCGGTGCCAGTGGCCATGGCCTCCAGCAGCGCCAGGGATAGGCCCTCCACCAGCGAGGGCAGCAGGAACACTTCCGCCGCCTGCAGCAGGGCCACCCGCTGGCTTAACTCCGGTTCGTAGCCCCACCACACCACATCAGGGCTGTCGTGGCTGGCCTGCAGGGTGCTGCGCAGGGGGCCATCCCCCACCACCACCAGCACACAACCCTCGGGCTGCACCAGCCGCCAGGCCTTGAGCAGGGCCTCCACATTTTTTTCCGTGGCCAGCCGGCCCATGTACAGAAACACCCGACGACCGGAAAAATGGCCGGCCAGATGGGAGGGGCCCGGACACCAAATATTTGGATCTACCCCATTGGGGATCACCGCCAAACACTTTTCCTTAACTCCGAGGCGGGCCAATACCTCCGCCTGCAGTTCGGAGAAAACGATCACCCGGTC
This sequence comes from Synechococcus sp. UW140, assembly GCA_943369595.1. Taxonomy (GTDB): domain Bacteria; phylum Cyanobacteriota; class Cyanobacteriia; order PCC-6307; family Cyanobiaceae; genus Synechococcus_D. The sequence continues at coordinate 41,052 of CALRNU020000007.1, read as the reverse complement.
GAATTTGGCCAGGGAGGGGGCGTAGAGCTGGTAAATGAGTTGTTGGCCGCCGGCGGTGATGTTGCGCAGGCTGGCGTCAAAGGGGGGATGGAAGGTGGCCACCAGCGGCACCCCCAGCTGCTGGCAAAGTTCTGGCAGGCGGAAATCCAAGGGGGAGAGCGTGAGGCTGGCGTGCACCAGATCCGGCTGCAACCGTTCCAGGGATTCCCTTAATTCGCGGCTGGCTCCAGGGGAGGGGATCGTGTACATCTGAGATTTCATCAGGTACGACAGCGCTACCTCCGGCTCATCCACCTGGGCCCTTAGACCCCCAAGCTCCTCAAGCACTTCGCTGCTTTCTTCCGGACGCATCAACCGGCCCAATTGGGCGGCAGGGGTATCGAAATGAATAAAGCTGATGCCGCAACCGCGATCCTTCAGGGCTGTGGTGGTTGCAAGCCCATAGGACACGTTCCCGCAGAAGGGGGACTTTTTCCCTAGCCAGGCGATCCGCATCAATCGTTGCGGGCGGTCCAGCTGCTGAAGCTAGCAGCGATGGCTACCCCCTCTGCCAAGGCCGTTCCAAAGCAACCCCCCCGAAAACCACCAGGGCCAACAGCAGCAGCACCGGTTTGAGCCCAAAGTTGCCCACCAGGGTGCCCGCCAGCACCATGGGCAAGCTCAGGGCGATGTTTACGAGGTTGTTTTGTAGGCCAAACACCTTGCCGCGCAGGTGTTCTGGGGTGTCCTCCTGGATGGTGGTTTGGGCCGGAATCCCGAGCAGGGCCGCACCGATGCCCAGCAGCCCACAGAGCAAGAGGGTGGGTCCGAGGGCGGGGCGCAGCTGGGCCAGCAGCACCAAGCAGAAGCCCATGGTGCCCAGGCCGCCGCTGGCCAGGAGGCGACGGTTGAAGTGATGCCCCAGTTGCGCCACCCCTAGGGCCCCCAAGGCCAGGCCTAGGCCGCTCATCGCCAGGAGCGTGCCGAACTTGGTGGGTCCCAGCCCCTCCACCCGGGAGGCGAGGCTGATTGAGAGCACATACAAGGCCGCCAGCAGGCTGTAGAGCACCACCAGGTGCAATACCGCCCCCCGCACGCTGGCCCGCTCCCGCAAAAAAACCAAGCCTTCACGAATGTCGCTCCACACGCTCACCCCATCGCTATTGCGCGGTTGCTCCTCCGGGCGCACAAACAGCAGCACCACGGCCGCCAGGCCATAGGCCAACGGCACCAGGGCAAATTCGCCGCCAGCGATGCCGATGTGGGCAAGGGTCTGGCGCATTAACTGCAGCACCGGTTCGCCGATGGCGTAGCCCACGATCGTGGCGGCCATGGTGGTGGCGGTATAGAGCGAATTGGCAGGCAATAACAAGGGGCGCTCCACCAGCAGTGGAATCGTGGCCTGTTCAGCTGGCGCAAAAAATTGGGTGAGGCAGGATTCCAAAAAGGTGAGCACCAGCAGGCCCCAATAGCCCCAGCTCAGCCCCAGCCAGCTGGGCCCGGGGATCAACATCAATGGCACCGCCAGGGCCAGCAGGGCCCTGAGGCCGTTGGAACTCACCATCACTGCCCGCTTGGGCCAGCGGTCGGCCCAGGCCCCCGCCAGGCTGCCGAGCACCATGGCCGGCAGGGTGTTGGCCGCATAGATACCCGTGGCCAGCAGGGTGATCAGCTGGGCATCTGCGCCATTGCTGCCCACACTGAAAGTGGCTCCGGAGCCCATGCCCCTCCCCCGGATCATTTCGGCGGCATCCGCCAGGGGACCGTTCTCCATGCCAGTGCCCTGGGCCCAACTCTGGGCGATCAGAAACACCATCAAAACGATGTAAAACTTGTCTGCCAGTTGCGAAAAGATCTGGCCCAGCCAGAGCAATCGAAAGCCAGGCAAGGCAAGAACCGCCTGGAGACCGTTTGGTTTATCTAACTGCTCGCTCACCCGGTCTTCCGCATTGCGGCCGCTGGGGAATCTTGCCGCAGCAGGGCTAGGGACCGGGGGCTGCGGCCCAGATGCTCGCGGCACCAGAAGCCCAGCAGATCCAGCAGCCGCTCCCAAACAGGGGTGGGACCCATCAGTTCCCCCGAGGCTTTTCGCGGCAGTTGCGGCCGGGAGAGCCGTTGCAATAGGGCCATTTCTGATGCATTCAGCAGCAAAACTGCCCCCGGATGGCGGTTGGCATAGAAGCCTTCGGCGGGTAAAAGGCTGCAGCGCCAGCTCCAGTCGCCAATGGGGGGCAGCAGGGCTGCGCCGCTGGGCAGCTCCGTGTGCAAGGGCAGGCCAAAGCCACCGATGCCTAGCAGCTGCACGCCCCCCTGCACCGCCAGGGCCAGGGCCTCCTGGCGAAGTACCAGGGCTTCAGCGTCGAGCAGGGCCTCCAGTTGGCCCAGGCGATGCAGCACCAGCGGCAGCAGCCCCGGCAGCGATTGCCCTTCAGGCACCAGCAGTTGGGTGAGTTCCAGCAGCCACTGGGCGGCGGCCAGGGTGTCTAGCTGTTGGCCCAGCCTGGTGTAGCTGCGCAGCACCGTGACCTGGCGCAGGCGCCCCAGGCCGTTGCCCTGTTGCACCTGGGCGCGCAGGTGGGTGAGCGGCCCCGCCGCCCCCAGGCTGCTGCGGGGGCGGCGGGCGCCGCTGGCGGCCAGCCGGATCAGGCCCTCATCGGCGCTGAGCAGGGTGAGCAGGCGGTCGTTTTCACCTAGCGGACCGCAGCGCAGGCAGAGCCCCTCCAGGCTGCGGTCCCGGGGGCTGTTCACAGGCGTTGGGCCTGCACCAGGGCCACCCCATGGCTGGTGCCCAGCCGCCCGGCGCCGGCCCAAACCAACTCCAGGGCCTGGTCGAGCGTGCGGATGCCCCCGGATGCCTTGATTTTGCAGCGGCCGCCGGCCAGTTGCTGCAGCTTTTCCACCAGGGACACCTGCACCGCCGGGCCGTAGCCGCTGCCGGTTTTAAGGAAGGCCACCCCAGCATCAAGGGCCACCTCCACGAGGTTTTGGAGCGCCTGCTCCTCCAGTTGGGCCGCCTCCAGGATCAGCTTCACCGGCAATCCCAGCTCCACGATCGCCGCCAGTTCGTCGTGTAACTCCGTGAGCTGGCCATCGATCAGCAGAGCAAAGTCGGGCACCACATCCAATTCATCGGCCCCCTGTTCGGTGGCCCATTCCGCCTCCGCCCGCTTGATCGGAGCGGCCACAGCGCCAAAGGGAAAGCCCACCACGCTCACCAGCCGGGTGGGGCCTCGCTCCCCCAGTAGCGCCCGGGCCTGGGGCATCCAGCGGGAGGCCAGGCACACCCCGGCAAAGCCGTAGTGGAGCGCTTCACTGCAGCAGCGTTCCACCGCCCCCAGGCCCTGGCGGGGATCCAGCAGGGCGTGGTCGATCAGGGGGGCGAGATCGGGGGGGGGGCAGTCGCGCCGGTCAACGGGCAAAGGGGTTAGTCGCGGGCTTGGATCACACCGTATCCACCGTGGTTGCGTTGGTACACCACCTGGAGACTGTTGGTGGCTTTATCGCGGAAGAGATAAAAGTCGTGGTCGATCACATCCAATTGGTGCATGGCCTCCTCCACGGTCATGGCTGGCATGGCGAAATACTTGCGCCGCACCATCGGAGCCGGCAGTTGCGCGGTGCGGCCATGGAGCAGGTCCCCCTGGAGATCGCCCGGGAGCTCGGTTTCGGCCACGCCCAGGTCGGGGCCGTGGTGGTGGTCGGTGCGGCGGTCCTTGTGGCGTTTCAGTTGACGGGCCAGCTTGTTGGCCACCATGTCGATGCTGGCGTAAAGGTTTTCGCTGCGTTCCTGGGCGCGGATTACCGTGCCGCTGGCAAACAGGGTCACCTCAGCGGTTTGTTGGGGCACCCGCGGGTTGCGGGCCACGGACAGGTGCACATCGGCTTCCTGCACCAGGCCATTGAAGGGGCCCATCGCCCGGGAGAGCTTGTTCTCCGTGTAGTCGCGCAGGGCAGGGGTGAGTTCAAGGTTGCGGCCGTGAATCAGAAGCTTCATCAGGGACCTCCCGGAATGGACTGAGGGTTGAATGCAATGTATGGAAGGCAGCATGGATCTGGTATTGGCCGATGCATACCTTTGTGCTCTCTCAAGGTTTGTGCCCCTGGAGGAGGCCTGGCTTTGGCAGCGGCGCTGGCAGGGGCGCCTGCTCGCCGACGCCGCCAGCGCCACCGCCAGCGCCCATCTAGGCGCCAGGCCCCGCCTGCCGGAATTGCTGCTGCTGCTGGAGCACCCCGCCTGCTACAGCCTCGGCCGCGGCGCCAGCGAAGCCTTTTTGCACTTCGATCCCCAGCGGCCCCCTGCCCCCCTGCATCGGCTTGACCGCGGCGGCGAAGTGACCCACCACCTGCCCGGCCAATTGGTGGCCTATCCGGTGCTTGATCTGCAGCGGCACCGCTGTGATCTGCATTGGTACCTGCGCCAGCTGGAGGGGGTGGTGCTGGATCTGCTGGAGGTGCTGGGCTTGGCGGGGGAACGGCGGCCGGGGCTCACCGGGGTGTGGTGCCAGGGGGCGAAGGTGGCAGCCATCGGGGTGGGGGCGCGCCGCTGGGTGACCCAGCACGGCCTGGCCCTGAATGTGAACTGTGATCTCACTGGGTTTGGGGCGATCCAGCCCTGTGGCCTCAACCTGCCGGTGGGCCGCCTGGCCCAATGGCGGCCGGAACTCACGGTGGCGGCCCTGCGGGCCCCCCTGGCCCAGGCCTTTGCCAGCCGTTTCAACTGGGCGGTGATCGAGCCGATCGGCGAGCAGACTCTGGCCACTGTTATGGCGGCAGATGGGGCAACAGATGGGCCAGGCCTGGGTGCGCTGGGGCGGTGATCGCCAAGACCAACAGGCCTTAGCTGCCCAGCCCGACTGGAGTGACCTGAGCGGCATCGATGGCCTCTGGCCCCGGCTGGCCGAGCGCCATGGGCAGTTGCTGGCCCTAGACCAGGCCCATGGGCCGGCGGCCGAGCGGCTCAGCTTTAGCCAGTTGCACCAGCGCATTGGCGCCGTGGCCGCCAGTTTCCAAAGCCTGGGGGTGCGGGCCGGCGAGATGTTGGGGCTGTTTGCCGAAAATGGCCCCCGCTGGTTGGCGGTGGACCAGGGGCTGATGCGGCTGGGCGCCGCCGCGGCGGTGCGGGGCAGCCAGGCGCCCCTGGAGGAGCTGGCTTTCATCCTTGCCGACAGCCAGGCGGTGGCCCTGGTGCTGGAGGATCCGGCCCTGGTCAAGCCGCTCCAGGCCGCTGGGGCGCTGCAGGGCCTGCGCTTTGTGCTGCTGCTCCAGGGGGAGGCCGCCGCTGCCGCCGCTGGCTTGCCCCAACCCCTGGCCATGCCGCTGCTGGATTGGCCTGGCTTCTTGGCCCTGGGGGAGGGCAGGGCCCTGCTGGAACCGTTTGTGGGCCCAGAACAGCGCTTGGCAACGCTGCTTTACACCTCTGGCACCACCGGCCGCCCTAAGGGGGTGCCGCTCAGCCAGGCAAACCTGCTGCACCAGTTGCGCAACCTCGGGGTGGCGGTGAACCCCCAGCCTGGGGACCGGGTGTTGAGTGTGTTGCCTATCTGGCACGCCTACGAACGCAGTGCCGGCTACCTGCTGCTGTCTAGGGGCTGCGGCCAGAGCTACACCAACCTGCGCCAGCTGCGGCCGGATTTGCAACGGGTAAAACCCCACTACATGATCAGTGTGCCGCGGCTTTGGGAGGCGCTCCATGGCGGTTTCTGCTCGGCGTTGGAGGCGATGCCCCCCGCCAAGCAGCGCCTGGTGCGGCTTGCCCTCGCCGTGGCCAGCGGCCAGGCCCAGGCCTGGCGCCGGTGGCGCAACCTCGATGGGGCTTTGTTGTCTCCCTTGGCTCGGCTGAGGGGCTTGGCCTTGGCCCTGGTGAGCTGGCCCCCGGCGGCCCTGGCGGAGCAGTTGCTCTGGCCGGCGGTGCGCCGCCAGCTCAGTGGCGGCTGCCTGCGCACCGCCATCAGTGGCGGCGGCGCCCTGCCCAGCCACATCGATGGCTTCTTTGAGGCGATCGGCATTGAACTGTTGGTGGGCTATGGCCTCACCGAAACCAGTCCGGTGCTCACCTGCCGCCGCCCCTGGGCCAACCGCCGCGGCAGCGCCGGCAGACCCCTGCCCGGCACCGAACTGCGCATCGTTGATCCTGAAACCAGGGGGCAGCTGGCTTGGGGGCAGCGGGGTCTGGTGCTGGCAAGGGGGCCCCAGGTGATGGCTGGTTATTTGCGTCGGCCCGAGGCCACAGCGGCGGTGCTGGATGCCGAGGGCTGGTTTGACACCGGCGACCTGGGTTGCCTCTTGCCGGATGGTTCGCTGCAGCTCACCGGCCGCGCCAAGGACACCATCGTGCTCAGCAATGGCGAAAACATCGAGCCGGGCCCCCTGGAGGATTGGCTGGCGGCCAGCCCCCTGGTGGAGCAGGTGATGCTGGTGGGCCAAGATCGGCGCGGGCTGGCCGCTTTGCTGGTGCCCCGCCCAGGGGCCCTGAACCCCACCAAGCCTGGGCTGCTAAAGGAGCTGCAGGGGGAGTTCAACCGGTTGCTGGCGACCCGGCCCGGGGCCCGGCCCGATGAGCGCTTGCTGGGGCTGGCCCTGGTGGAACCATTCAGCATCGAGAACGGTTTGCTCACCCAAACCCTGAAACAACGGCGCGACCGGATCACCGCCAGGGATGCCGCCGCCATTGACCAGATCTACGCGGGCTGAGAGGCTTGGGCGCCGTCCCCAGCTCCCATGGCCGATCAGCTCACGATCAAGCGCAATATCACCGTTCGCGCCGTGGTGACGCCCCGGTGGAAGGAGGAGGCTGAACGTGAATTGAGCCAAGCCATCTCCACCACGGATCAGCAGTTGGCCCAGTTGGAACAGGAGGGCCAGGAGGTGGTGGCGGAGATCCGGCGCCAGAGTGCCAACCCCCTCGACCCCCGCATCCAAGAACAAGTGGCTGGGGTGCAACAGCAGGTGGCTGCGAAGCGGGCGGAATTGGAGGAGCAGAAACGCAACCTGCTGGACCAACAGGCCACCGTTCAAGGCCTTGAATTCGAGCAGATCGTTGACCAGGGGCAGCTGGAAAGCACCGTGGCCATCCAGGTGGGGGACAACCTTGTGGAAAAACTGCAGGCCGCCATCGTTGTGCGTGATGGGGTGGTGCAGGCCGTGAGCGAAGGCGCCTGAGCTGCGGGGATAGGATCCGCGGATCCTTGTGCTGAAGCGGCGGATGGCCACCTTCGAGATCTTCATGCCCGCCCTCAGTTCCACCATGACTGAGGGGAAGATTGTCGAGTGGCTAAAGCAGCCCGGTGACCGGGTGGAGCGCGGCGAATCGGTGCTGGTGGTGGAGTCGGATAAAGCCGACATGGATGTGGAGTCGTTTGAGGCGGGTTTCCTCGGCGCCGTGCTGTTGCCCGCCGGCAGCAGCGCCCCGGTGGGCGACACCATTGGTTTGGTGGTGGAAACCGAAGCGGAACTCCAGGAGCTCCAGGCAAAGGGTGCCCCTGCGGCGGTCCCAGCCTCAGCCCCTGTTGCCGCCGCCCCAGCCCCTAGGGCCTCAGCTCCCGTGGCGGCCCCGCTGCCGGCAGCTGCCCCCGTGCCTGGGGCCGCCGCTCCGGCTGGCGATGGCCACCGGGTGGTGGCCAGCCCCCGGGCCCGCAAGCTTGCCCAGCAGCTGGGGGTGCGTTTGGACGGTCTCCAGGGCAGCGGCCCCTACGGCCGCCTGGTGGCCGCTGATGTGGAAAAGGCCGCTGGTCGCCCTCCCACCATTCCCTTGACCGCTGCCCCCAGCGGTACCCCCCCCGCAGCCCCAGCCCCAGCTTTCTCAACCCCCGCCCCGGCGGCCGCCCCCGCTGCCCCCGGCGAAACCCTGCCTTTCAGTACCCTGCAGCAGGCGGTGAACCGCAACATGGTGGCGAGCTTGGCCACCCCCACCTTCCGGGTGGGTTACACGATCACCACCGACAAACTCGACGTTTTCTATAAACAGGTGAAAGCCAAGGGCGTCACGATGACGGCTCTTTTGGCCAAGGCGGTGGCCTTGGCCTTGGTGCGTCATCCCCGGGTGAATGCCGCCTACAGCGATGCCGGCATCAGCTTTCCCAGCGCCATCAATGTGGCGGTGGCGGTGGCCATGGAAGACGGCGGTTTGCTCACCCCCGTGTTGGCCCAGGCCGACCGGGCCGATCTCTACAGCCTTTCCCGCAGCTGGGCTGACCTGGTGGCCCGGGCCCGCACCAAGCAGCTCAAGCCGGAGGAATACAGCACCGGCACCTTCACCCTTTCCAACCTGGGGATGTTTGGAGTTGATCGGTTTGATGCGATCTTGCCCCCGGGCACCGGCGCCATCCTGGCGGTGGGTGGCTCCCGGCCGGTGGTGGTAGCTAACCCCGACGGTTCGATTGCCGTTAAGCGGCAGATGCAGGTGAACCTCACCGCCGACCACCGGGTGATTTATGGCGCCGATGCGGCCAGTTTCCTCAAGGACCTGGCGGATCTGATCGCCAATCGTCCTGAAAGCCTCGCCCTTTAAACATTGGTCCCCATAGTGGAGCCCGCTGCTTTCAAGCACCGCTGATGCCGCAGCTATCGCGCCTGTTGTTGGGGGTACCCCTTGCCAGTGAGCTGAGTGGCCAGGAACGGCTCACCAGAACTGAGGCCCTGGCGGTTCTGTCTTCCGATGCCCTGTCATCGGTGGCCTATGCCACCCAGGAAACCCTGGCGATTCTTGCCTTTGCCGGGGTGGCTGCCCTCTCTTTTTCTTTGCCAATCACGATTTCAATCGTGGTGCTTTTGTCGATTGTGTTGCTGTCCTATCGGCAAACAATCCGGGCCTATCCCAATGGTGGGGGTTCTTACATAGTTGCCCTTAGCAACCTCGGCCAGAAGCCCGGCCTGGTGGCGGCAGCGGCCTTGATGATCGACTACGTACTCACCGCAGCGGTGAGTTTGATGGCCGGCACCCAGGCGGTCACTTCCCTGGTGCCGCAGTTATTGCCCTACGCGGTGCCCTTCAGCCTCGTACTGCTCTTAATTGTGGGTTGGGTGAACCTGCGGGGCCTGCGGGAATCGGGCAGGGCCTTCAGCCTGCCCACCTATGCCTTCGTCTTTTCGATGCTGCTGCTGATCCTGATGGGTGGCTTGCGGTTGTTGCAGGGGGGGGCGCCGCCGGCGCCGGCGGTGGATGCGATTCGGGCTACGGAAGGTTTGAGCCTGCTGTTGGTGTTGAAGGCCTTTTCCTCGGGCTGTGCCGCCATGACCGGGGTGGAGGCGATTGCCAATGGGGTGCCGGTATTTAAGGCACCAGAGGCCCGCCATGCCCGGCAAACCTTGATGGTGATGGGGGTACTGCTGGGGGTGATGTTTATCGGCACCAGTTCCCTGGCCCAGGGTTTCCATGTGCTGCCAAATAACGACCGCACGGTGCTGGCAGACCTGGGTGTGGCGATCTTTGGTAGCGGTAGCCCTTTGCTTTTACTCCTGCAAGGCTCCACCCTCTTGATTCTGATGCTGGCGGCCAACACCGCCTTTGCGGATTTTCCCCGGCTGGCGGCCCTCCTGGCCCAAGACCGCTACCTGCCGCCCCAGTTGCGTTGGGTGGGGGATCGGCTCGTTTTCCAGAACGGCATCATCGCTTTAGTGCTAATTACCGGTCTGTTGGTGGTGATTTTTGATGGGGATCCCACCAACGCCATACCGCTTTATTCGATTGGGGTGTTTACGGCCTTCACGCTTTCCCAGGCGGGCATGGTGCTGCATTGGTGGCGGGAAAGGGGTAGCGGTTGGCTGGGCAGTTTGCTGATGAATGGCAGCGGTGCCCTGGCCAGCGGCCTGGTGCTGCTGGTGATCACCGTGAGCAAATTCACGGAGGGGGCTTGGGTGGTGCTGGTGGCGATTCCCGTTGTGGTTGCTGCCTTTCTAAAGCTCCAATACGTGTTCAAGCGCCAGCGGCAATTGCTCACGATTCCCGCCAACTTGGGCCCCCTGGTGGTGCCCCAGCCAATGGCTGACCAGGGCGGCACCAGAATTGCCCTGGTGGTGGTTACGGAGGTGAATCTGGCGGTGCGAGCTTCCGTGGAGTACGCCCAGGGCATTGCCACGAGGGTGCTGGGGGTTCATGTGCAGCAACAGGGGGTGGATAAAGAGCAATTGCAACAGCAATGGCAGGCCCAGGTGGGGGAGCAGCCCCTGGAGATCTTGGAAAGTCCTTACCGATCAATCATTGATCCGATTATTAGTTATCTCAAACAGCTGGAAATTGATAATCCCGGCCAAAGGATAACGGTGGTGTTACCCACTCCGGTGGCCCGTAAGTTCATCAGCGGCTGGTTGTTTGACCAGGTGAGCCATCCCCTGCGCAATGCCCTTCGTAAGGATGGCAGTTGTGCCCTTACCTCCCTGCCCTACCCCTTGGAAATTTGATGGGGTTGCCCGCTGGCGAGCTCAATGGGCAGACCGATGCCCCGCTGGATACCCAGTTATCAAGCTACGACTATCTATTACCCGAGGAGCTGATTGCCCAGCGGCCCTGGGAACCACGCCATGGGGCGCGAATGCTGGCGGTGGGCCCCGGCGAGGGCGCCCAGCATCAAACGGTGTGGCAACTGCAGGAGCAGCTCAGGGCCGGTGATCTGTTGGTGGTGAACAACACCCGGGTGCTGCGGGCGCGGCTACGGGCCCAACGCCCCAGCGGCGGAGCGGTGGAGCTATTGGTGCTGGAACCGCTAGGGGAGGGCCGCTGGCTTTGCTTGGCTAAACCGGCGAAACGGCTTAGGGCCGGCGACGGGCTGGAGCTGATGGCCGATGGGGAGCCCCCCCTGGCGTTGCAGGTGCTGGGCAGTGATGCCGCCACGGGGGGCCGAATTTTGCAATTTCCGCCGGAGGCCCTTGGGGCCGTTGAAATGGAGCCTTTGCTGCTGCGCTACGGCGCTATTCCGCTGCCGCCCTATATCCACAGCCACGACCCCAGCGACAACCAGCGCTATCAAACCCGCTACGCCACTAAGCCTGGAGCGGTGGCTGCCCCAACGGCGGGGCTGCACCTCAGTGATGAATTGCTAACGGCGATCCAGGCCCGGGGGGTGGAGTTGGCAACGGTGACCCTGCATGTGGGGCTTGGCACCTTCCGGCCGCTGGAAACAGAGGACCTCAGCCAGTTGCAGCTCCACAGCGAGTGGGTGGAGGTGAGCCCGGAGTTGGTGGCGGCAGTGGCGGCCTGCCGGGCCCGGGGCGGGCGGATAATAGCGGTGGGCACCACCAGTGTGCGCAGCCTGGAGGCGGTGGCAGCGCTTAATGGGGGAAAGCTGGTGCCCCACCAGGGCCCTGTGAATCTGGTGATCAAACCGGGCTATCGCTTTGCGGTGGTGCAGGGGCTGCTCACCAATTTTCACCTGCCGCGTAGTTCGCTGCTGCTGCTGGTGAGTGCCCTGATCGGCCGCCAGCGGCTGCTGGCCATCTATGGGGAGGCCATCGAGCAGAAGTATCGATTTTTCTCCTATGGCGATGCCATGTGGATTCCCCCGGCAGCGGTGCTGCCGGGGGCCTTGGCCTGATCAGGCAGCGGCGAGGTTGGCGGCCACGAAGTCCCAATTCACCAACTTGTCGAGGAAGGTGGTCATGTAATCGGGACGGCGGTTTTGGTAGTCGAGGTAGTAGGCGTGTTCCCACACATCCATGGTGAGCAGGGCCTTCTGGCCATGGGCCAGGGGCAGATCCGCATTGGCGGTTTTGGTCACTTTGAGGGTGCCGTTGTCGAGCACCAACCAGGCCCAGCCGCTGCCGAATTGGGTGGCGCCGGCGGCCTTGAAGGCCTCCACAAACTTCTCAAAGCTGCCGAAGTCAGCGGTGATCTTGTCCGCCAGGGCGCCCGTGGGTTGGCCACCGCCAGCGGGCTTGATCGACTGCCAGTAGAAGCTGTGGTTCCAAACCTGGGCGGCGTTGTTAAAAACGCCTGCCTTTGCCGCATCACCAGCCACCGCCAGGATCGTTTCTTCCAGGCTTTTACCTTCCAGCTCGCTGCCGGCCACCAGATTGTTGAGGTTGGTCACGTAGGCGGCGTGGTGCTTGCCGTGGTGAAACTCCAGGGTCTGGCGGGAGATATGGGGCTCTAGGGCGTTGAGCTCGAAGGGGAGGGCGGGAAGGGTGTGGGCCATGGGGGGAGGCGTAAGGGGAGCGGCGGGGTGATCTTAACGATCTGATCTGATTTCTAAATGTGCTGAAGGTGGGCCTAGGGGCTCACCTTCAGCAGTTCCACTTCAAAGATCAAGGTGGCGTTAGGGGGGATGGCGCCGCCGGCGCCGCGTTCCCCGTAGGCGAGGTCGGGGGGAATTACCAGCTTGCGCTTGCCCCCCACCTTCATGCCGGCCACCCCCTCATCCCAGCCCCGGATCACCCGGCCGGCCCCAAGGGGAAAGGTGAAGGCTTCGTTGCGGCTGTAGCTGCTGTCGAATTCCTTGCCGTTGGTGAGGCTGCCGCGGTAATTCACCGACACCTTGTCGCCGGCTTTGGCTTCGGCCCCGGTGCCGATCACCAGGTCGGTGATCTTCAGGCCGGAGGGGGTGGTGCGTTCCTTAGAGGCGACTAGGTCTTCGCCACCGAGCAAGTCTGCGGCTTTGCCCTTGGCTTGGGACAGGTCGTTGGGGGCCATGGCAAAAAGACGGGGGTTGGGGTCGCTGGGATCAAGTTCCAGCGGTGCTGCCACCGCTGCTGCCGCCGCTGGCCGGCTGAGGGGAGCGGCGGCTGGCGCTGGGGCGCTGGCGCCCACCGGGGTGGGGGCCACCAATTGGCTGGCCAGGGCCACCAGCAGGCAGGCCACACAAACAGCGGAGCTGATCAGGATGTCGCGCATGGGAGCAGCCAGCGGTGCCAGGAGGGGATAGGGGGATTCTGTCAGTGCCCTTGCCGGGGGCAAGGCTTTTCTCAGGGGCTGTTGTCGCGCAGGCGTTGTTCCAGCCGGTCGATGCGGCCCCTTAATTCATCAACCTCCCGTTGGCGGGCTAAGCCCATGTCTTGGAGGAACTGGTCGAGGTTGCGTTCCAGTTGGCGTTCCGCCTGTTTTTCCGCTTCTGGGTTGTCCCCCCGCAGGGCCTTGGTGACCTCATCCACCAGGGCACTGGCCTGGTTTGGATCAAGGCGACCACTTAAAACCCAGTCCTGGGTTACGGAGCGCAGGCGGTCTACCACCAGGCTGGTGGTGCCGAGGCCCCGCACCAGAAGCTGCTGCAGCGGGTTATCACGATCCATGGGGCCTGGGCTTTCCTATGGGGTCTAGCGAGCCTTGCCAGTCAAAACCAGATAACGGCCCGATTCGATCTGCAGCCAACCCTGCTGGCGCAGCTGGCCGATAAAGCGGGTCACCGTGACCCTTGTGGTACCTAGGGCGCTGGCTAATTCCTGGTGGGTAAGTCGCACGCCAATGCGGTTGCCGCCAGGGCCGGCCTGGCCATAGTCCCGGGCCAGCAGCTCGAGGAAGCCGCAGAGGCGGTCTTCCACCCTGCGCATGCCCATCAGGCCCAGCAGCGATTCCGCCTGGCGGTAGCGGCGGGCCATGGCCAGGAACATCGCCCTGGCCATGGCCGGATCTTCCAGCAATTCGTCCCAGTGCAGGCAGAGCAGATCACTGTCGGCCAGGGTTACTGCCTCATAGGGTTCCACCGTGCTCAGCGGAGCGCCAAAGGGCTCGTTGGGACCCACCAGGCCCAGCAGGGCTTCGTCGCCACTCATGTATGAGGTGACCAGCTTGGTCATGCCCCGAATCACGAGCCAAACGTGGTCCTTCAGCAGGGGCACCGGACTGCCGGCGGCCATGGGGATCAGATTGCGGGTTTGGAAATTGCTTTCCAGCAATTCCCGAAGGCCTAAGTTGTCTCGGCTGGCGTCTCGCTGGGGGCTGGCAACCATGGCCGAATGCATCGGACGACACCAGCGAATGTATGAGGGATCACCAGGACCCCGGGCTAAGGATCGATACCAATTCGCTTAAGGATTGGCTAACAATTCAGAATTGGTATCGCTTGCTACCTTTTGCCGCCGGGCTTTTGGCCGGTTTTGCCTTGCCCCCCCAGGCTTGGTTGCCGCTGCTATGGCTTGCCCTGGTGCCGCTTTGGGGGGCCAGTCCCCGGGCTGGTTTTGCCTGGGGCGCCGCCGCGGTGTTGGTGAGCCACCGCTGGCTGCTGGCCCTCCATCCCCTGGATTGGCTGGGGGTGCCCTCTCCCTTGAGTTTGCCGCTGGTGGGGGCGGTATTGGCCGTGTGTGCCCTGGCGGGGGGCGGCCTGGTGGCCCTCTGGGGCGCCATGGTGCAGGGGCTTGGTCCGCGGCGTTGGACCACGGCCGTTTTGGCGGCCTTGGTTTGGGGGCTGGCGGAGGTGCTGCTGGCGCGGTCGCCGCTGTTTTGGCTGGGCCTTGGGGTGGCACCCCTGCCGCTGGATCGGCCCCTGGCGGGGCTGGCGGCCCTGGGCGGTGCCGGCCTGGTGGCGGCGGTACAGCTACTTATTAGTTGGCTGTTGTGGCGGCGGGCTTGGGCGGCCCTGTTGTTGCTGATCTTGGCGGCCCATGGGCTGGGCTGGGGGGCCTTGGCGGCGGCGGGTGCTGGGGAAGTTGGCGCCCCGCCAGCCCCAGGGTTGCGCTTGCAATTGGTGCAACCGGCCCTGCCCACCCGCCAGAAATTTGAGTGGGCCCAGCAGCGGCGTTTGTTGGCCCTGCTGGATCAGGCCCAACTGGAGGCCGGCAGCAACGGGGCGGCGGCCGTGGTTCTGCCGGAAGGCTCGCTGCTGCTGGGCCAACCCTTGCGGCAGCCGGCGGCGGTGCCGATCTTGGCGGGGGGCTTTCGCCGGGAGGGCTTGGAGGAACGCAGCAGTGTGCTTTGGATTGCCAAGGGGGCCCAGGAGCCCAGCCGGTGGCTGGATAAGCATCGGCTGGTGCCCCTGGGGGAATGGGTGCCTGGGGGCGAGTGGTTGAACTGGAGCGGCCTGTCGGCGGTGGGGGGGCTGAGCCCTGGGTTGCCGTCCCGCCACCTAGGGCTACCAATGGGAGCTGTGGGGGTGGCGATTTGCTACGAGTTGTCTGATGGCACGGGGCTGGCCCAGGCGGTGCGGGATGGGGCCCAGTGGCTGCTGGTGGTGGCCAACCTCGACCCCTATCCAGCCCAGTTGCAGCAGCAATATTTGGCCCTGGCCCAGTTGCGGGCGATCGAAACCGGCCGCTGGCTGGTGAGTGTGGCCAACACCGGCCCCTCCGCCGTAATTGATGGCCAGGGGCTGGTGCGGGGCCAACTGCCCCTGGGCCAAGCACTCACCGCCCCCTTGGGCTTGGAACTTCGCCAGGGGCTAACCCCCTACGACCGCTGGGGGGAAATCCCCCTGGCAGTCCTTGCGGGGCTACTGCTGCTGCTCAGAGCTTGGCCAAGATGTCGTCGGGGCGCAGCTGGTTAGCGCCAACACCCACCAGGGTCACATTGGCCCCTTGGAAACTGACCAGCAGATTTGCCCCCTGGCCGCTGATGCTGAGCCCCTGGGTTAGTTGATCGCGAGTGAGGGCCTGTTCAAACACCAGCCGATCTTGGCCGGGGGTGAAATCAGTGACCCGTGCCTGAATGCCCCCTTGGCTGAGCACAAACTGGTCACGGCCGCCGCCACCGGTTAGTTGCTGATTACCGAGACCGGCCACCAGGATGTCGTTTTCATTGCCCCCCACCAGGATGTCTGAGCCATCCTTGCCGATCAATAGCTGACGCACGCTGGGATCAACAACTGAATCACTGCCGTGGCGATCCACGTATCTAAATACATCATCTTGAATATGTTTCACATCGGTATTTAACAGGATCAGATCGGATAGTTTTGTGTCGTTGATTTGATCTAGGGTGCGGCGATCAAATCCCTGGTTTTCGTACCAGAGGCGGTCTCCATCGCGCAGGGCTTCGAATTGGTTGGCGATGATTATTTGGAAGGTTTCACCCACCATGGCCCCTTGCCCATGGTTTTCGGCGAGGCCACCGATCCAGAGATCCAGCTTGTCTACGCTGCCATAGGCGGCCTGCAGTGATGCTGCAATTGATGCATCACTGGTTATCTCCGCGAAGCTGGTGTAGGCCTTAAGACCGAGGGCCACCCGGGTTTGATTAAGACTGCCCAGGCCCAGGTCGCGACCCCGTTGGATGTTGATGGCGGCCAGGTCCATGCTGGCGCCAGGCACATTTAGGAAATTGCGCAAATCATCAACGATAAAAACATCCAATTCGTTGGATACATCGCTGGCAAGCTTGCGCAGGAAGCCAGAGGCACCGCCATTGGCGGCAAAATCTGAGGTGGTTTGGAAGAAGGCATCTTTGAGGCTCAGATCCGGACCAACCGCCGAGCCATTCTCAGCTAGCCGCTGCAGATTTGCCGAAACAATCGAGTGGCCAAAGCGAAATGCGGCCCCAGCAAACTCCTCATTCATCGACGTATTTACTGTGGGGTCGTAGCCCTCATAGCGACCAATGGCTCCGCGCCCCAGCAGGCTTGGTAGGAATTCGCCGTAGGTGATATGGGCAATTTCTGCCCCCACAATCGCCCGGGCCTGGCTATAAAGTTGATCGCCGCTCCATTCGGGATGGGCCGCTTTGAGCAGATCCACCTGACGGTTGTGTTCGCGAACAAATAGTGTTTGCAGCGCTGTGAGATCCGGGTTTTCCTGGGCGCGGATATCTCCGGCCAGAAATGCACCATTTGCTATTGGTAGATTGTTGCCAGCGGAAGTAAGCATATAACCCTCAGCATTACGCAAGCTGGCGGCGGTAATGGCATCAGATCCGTAGACCATGGAGCCGTCAATCCAGCCGGTCACATTGTTGATGGCCAGGCCGGTGAGCGGATCAACTTTTGTGCGGGTTAGGGAGATACTGCCGGAAATACTTGGATCACCATTGGGGATCTGAATACTGATTTTATTGATGCCATCAGACTTGATTAAATTGATGTCGTGGTCTATAAATTGTCCCCAGGCATACATCATTCCGGAAAGGCCCCTGTCGTTGGGGGTTTCCGCTTCTTCGGTGGTTGCGGCCACCACAAGGTTGCTAACGGTGCGGGCATTGGGCAGGTTGGTAACCAAGCTGCGCTGGCCATCGCTGAAATTGGCGGGGCCAATCCGGCTGAAGCTGTCGCCGGTGCTGTTTTGGCTCAGGTCACTGAGGTTGTTGCCGCTGCCATCAATGCTGCGGAATTCGAGGGTGGCGGGGGGCCGGGGGGCAGCAGGTTGGCCGGCTGCGGCCTGACCTGGCCCAGGGGGGCGAGCTGGGGCTTGGCCCAGCGGGGGACGGGGGCGGGGCGGGGTGGCTGGTGCCGTTGCCGGAGCAGCCAGGGCAGTTTGTAGGGGGGCAGGTCCAGGGGCCGGGGGCTTGGGGGCGGGCATGGGGGAGACCGGGTAGCGGAGTGCTGTAAATCTGCCCCTTCATGGTCACAGAGCCGCTCCCCCCTGCCTATGACCCCAGTCAAGCCTTGCTGTGATCTTGGTCACAGGGTTGGGGAGGGGGCAGGGAAGGGGAGTGGAGAGATAAACCTGTAATTGTTAGACAGGCATTAAAAGAACCTTTTCTGGCTCGGGCAGGGTGCCTGAATATTTGGCGTCGAGGGCGACAAAGAGATTGTTGTAATCCACTACGATTGCATCGTGCTGCACCCAGTTTCGGGCAGTGGTATATATTTTGCAAACAATTTTAGCTGGGTTGCCCACAATGTTGGGCTTGGCTACAACCACATAACGCTTGACAAGAGGTTGCTGGTCAAGATGAGTTTTTAACTCTTCCGCAATAGCTTTAACATCTTCAAAGGAGTGGACTCTTTGCTGCTCTGCAGTTAAAACAATCTCGTAAACTCTGTATTTGTTATTATTGCCGTCTTTTTCTGTAATCATGTAGTTATTGATATTTGCCTCGTCAGCCTTAGAGTTAGGGATGGTAATAAGGCCAGATGGGGTTTCTAGTCTTATTGAACGAAGGCCCACTTGGGAAACAAAACCTTTTGTGCCGGCGATATCTACAAAATCTCCCACTCTGATTGGGCGATCAGTTTGAATAACTAAGCCAGCAATCAGATTGGCTAGCATCTTAGAAGCACCTAAACCTATGGCCAAGCCTGGCACTGCTGAGAAAGCTAAAATCGTGGAAGAGGGAAGACCGAAAGAAAGTAGCAGCTTGTAGACGTAGTATACGGAAAAGACAATGCCAATCAATCGAGATGCTGGCATGATTGAGCCAGATACCATGGATAAATCTAATAGGGTCATGCTTGGGCTTATGGCAATTGCTAAATCGCTTAAAACTCTACCTAAAGCTTCAAATAGCAGGAAGGATGTAAAGCTCAGGCCTAGATAATAGATAAAGTTAAATACGTTTGTGATAACCAGGATTGGGGTGCCTGTTATATTGGCGTAATCAACAATTGTGTTTAGGCAACTTGTGGTAGCAATTAGGAAAGCCACCAGTAGAATCAAGCGCAGCCAAGCATCTTTGTCTTGAAGGGAGATCCATTGTTTGGATTGGTTTGAGGACTGTGCTTCTTCAAGTATGGAAGGGCGTTGATAGGTTTTTGAAAATGGAATGAATATTATCGCAACAAATATAATGTAGATAAGGATGAATGCTGCGGTTAGGCCAATTTGAATTAGTGTGTTTTCTCCAAATGCAATGTCGCTAATGGCTCTCAGGTTTGGCGGTAGCTGCAAATACCATTTGGGGGCGATTAGATTGCCGGGGGTTTCGGAGATTAACTTGTAAAAGCCAGGGGTGGAGAATTTGTTTGCCCGCCGATCTGAATTGGTGGGAATATCTTTGTGGATTAGTTCATAGAGGCCAGGAATTGCTTCTACTGTGTCACTGGTGAACAGATATTCTCCTTCTTTGCTGCCCCCAAGGGCTAAGGATTGGGGTGGAGCTTCGGGGGTGCGGTGATTGCTAAGGGTTATGGGGGATTGGGGAAATTCAACTATGCCCGATTTAGGGTCATTGGAAATAGTTCCCTCAGGTATGGATTTGCCTTCTAGCTGGATAGGTTCTGTGGCGTGGGCAAAAATATAGTCAAAAATTTCCTTTAACTGGATTGCCCGATGGGATGATACTTGGGGGCGAATGCTTTCAGGAATTGAACTGGTATCTAAGCTCTTTGTTGCATCGGATAATAATTGACCTATCTGGCTAAACTTTTCTTTTTCTTCCTTAGACCAGAAAGGACCTCCATTTGCATAAATGCTAGGGTCTGTGTAATAAGGAATAAGTTGATCATAGACCGAGGTTATGTGGGTATAAAAATCCACAAAAGTATCTGTGGCAGAAGGGCCGGTGGCTGTGGCCTCAAGGATCAATGATTTTTCCCCCTCCGATTGTTTTTGGAGTAGATCTTCGTAGATTGGCTGTTTCTCTAGGGGGATATATGTTGCTTCATGGTGTTTGCGCATCAATTGAGCATTTTTGTGGGAATCAGTCCCTAAGGCTTTTGCCTGCAGGCCACTGCCAAGGCCCAGGCTGAATACAAATGAGAGGGCTACCAGAAGGGCGGCAAACTTTCTTTTGGGAAACTTGAAGCCAAGCCCAGGCGTGAACATGAGGTTAAACTTTTTAATCAAGAAAATTAAACTTTCCCCGCTGGCAGCTTTGATCAGAGGGTGTGACGGTTTTGCGATTGGCCTGGAATTCTTGAATGTTGCCAGGGCGTGATACAGGAATTAGGAGCCTGCAGGGTAATATGAATTAAAATTATTATTTAGATTCTGCTTGCAGAGAATCTGCTTGTTAAAGTGGCAGCGTCTTGTAAATGTAAATGTAACCGAATCTGTATATTTGAATAATGGTTGATTCAGTTCGTGCTTGGTTTTGATTGCCTCTTTCGATGGTTTCAGGATTTAATTACTAGAAAATTTGCAAAAAAACAATCACGCAATCAATAAGCTAAATGATTAATTATTTGATTATTGGCTTGTTTGTTTGTTAATGGAGCCAAGCGGATTCGAACCGCTGACCCCCTGCATGCCATGCAGGTGCTCTACCAGCTGAGCTATGGCCCCATTTAGCGTCGGCCGGGGCCGTTCGCGTGTTCAAGCATACAACTCAGACCTGCCGCCACACCGCCACTAGCTTGCCCTGGAGGGTCACCTGTTCCGCTGGCAGGGTGAGGGGCTGGTAGCGGGAGTTGGCGGCCTCCAGCCGCACCTGATTGCCCTCCAGGTGGAAATGCTTGAGGGTGGTGCCGCTGCCTGCCACCAGGGCGCTAACGATGGTGCCGGGCTTGAGCCTTTGCCCATCGTTTATTGGTTCCATCAAGACCACGTCCCCATCGGCGATATGGGCCTCTTCCATGCTGTCGCCATTCACGGTTAGGGCAAAAAGGCCCTGGCGCTCCAGCAGCGGTTGCAGGTCGAGGTGTTCTTGTACGTCGTCAAAGCTTTCGATTAGACCTCCAGCGGCAACGCTGCCCAGCAACGGGATGCCGGGGCTGCTGGCCTCGCCCAGCAGTTGCAGGGTGCGGGCCTGGCCCTCCTGCCAGGTGATCCAGCCCTTCTGCTGCAGGTGGCGCAATCGGCTCTGCACCGGCGCCGGCGAGCGCAGGCCCATGGCCTCCATCATCTGGCGGATCGAAGGGCTGTGGCGGTGCTCCTGGATGAAGCCCGAGAGCCATTCATAGAGCTCCTGCTGGGCAGTGGTAAGAACCTCCAGGGCCATGGTTAATTAGGTGGCTAATACATTTGTCCCACTTTTTTGGGGATCTGTCTAGGGGGTGGCGCCCAGCAGGGTGGCCAGTAGGGCCTGTTGGGCGTGGAGGCGGTTTTCGGCCTGGTCAAAAACCCGGCTGGCGGGACCCTCCAGCACTTCGGCGCTGATTTCCTCCCCCCTATGGGCCGGCAGGCAATGCAGCACGATCGCGGCTGGGTCGGCGGCGTTGAGGAGCTCCTGGTTTAAGCAAAAACCCTTGAAGGCTTTTTCCCGATCCTGTTGCTCCTGTTCTTGGCCCATGGACGCCCACACATCGGTGTATATCGCTTGGGCGCCAGTTACCGCTGCCATGGGATCAGCTACCACCTCTAGGCAACAACGGCCCCCGGCCAGGGCCCTGGCCTGGGCCAACACGGCGGCGGCCGGTTCAAAGCCCACGGGACAGCCGATGCGCACATTCACCCCCAGCAACGCCCCGCTGAGCAGCAGCGAATGGGCCACATTGTTGCCATCACCCACATAGGCCAGGGTTAAACCCTTCAGCTGGCCAAAGTTTTCCTGCAGGGTGAGGTAATCGGCCAGGGCCTGGCAGGGGTGTTCCAGGTCTGTGAGGGCGTTAACCACTGGGATGGTTGCCGCCTGGGCGTAGTGCTCCAGGTCTGCCTGGGCAAAGGTGCGGATTGCCAGGGCGTCCACATAGCGACTCAGCACCCGGGCGGTGTCTTCAATCGGTTCGCCCCGGCCCACCTGGGTGACCGCCGGGTTCAAATCAACGGTTTGACCGCCCAGCCGGGCCATTGCCACCGTGAAACTCACCCGGGTGCGGGTGGAGGCCTTGGTAAAGATCAGCCCCAGCACCCGCCCATCTAGCTGGGGCCTGGATTCGCCCCGCTTGATGGCTGCCGCTAGCTGCAGCAGCCCTTGGCTCTGGGCCGCCGATAGGTCGGCGGAGGAGAGCAGGTCAGCCCCGGCAAGGGCAAGGAGCTCGGGGGGCATCGGCCGCGCCTAAAGAACACTTATCCGGGATCAGCCTTGCTTTCGTCAAGGGGTTAGGCCGCTACCCCCTCCGGCAGGTGGCTGCTGCTGAGCAGTTCCTTCAGTTCATCCCCTTCGATCACCTCTTTTTCAAGGATTCGTTGGGCGATGGTTTCCAGCAGGTCTCTGTTGGCGTGGAGGATGCCAAGGGCGGTGCCGTGGCCGTTGTCCACCAGGGCGCGCACTTCCTTGTCGATCGCCTGGGCGGTGGCATCACTCACCACCCGGCGGGGGTTGTTGGTGCCGCCCAGGAAACGGCCGCCCCCCTGTTTGTCGTAGGCCAGCGGTCCGAGGGTTTCACTCATGCCGAAGGTGCCCACCATCTGTTCGGCGATGTCGGTGGCCCTCTGCAGGTCGTTGGCGGCACCGGTGGTGATCTTGCCGAACACCACCTCCTCGGCGGAGCGGCCCCCCAGCAGGGTGGCGATTTGCCCCTGCAGGTCTTCGCGGGAATTAAGGAAGCGGTCTTCGGTGGGCAGCTGCAGGGTGTAACCGAGGGCGCTCATGCCCCGGGGCACGATCGAAATCTTGGCCACCTTGCTGCCGCCGGGCATCAGGTGGCCAACGATGGCGTGGCCCACCTCGTGGTAAGCCACCACTCGCTTTTCGTCGTCCTGCAGTACCCGGCTGCGTTTCTCGAGGCCGGCCACCACCCGTTCGATCGCTTCGTTTAGGTCGGCCTGTTCCACCGTAGTGCGATAGGCCCGGGCGGCCAGCAGGGCGGCTTCATTTACGAGGTTGGCCAGGTCGGCGCCGGCAAAACCACTGGTGGCCGCTGCGATCTTTTGCAGGTCTACCCCTTCGGCCAGCTTCACTTTTTTGCCGTAGATCTCCAGGATCGTGAGCCGGCCGGAGAGATCGGGGCGATCCACCAGCACCTGGCGGTCAAAGCGACCGGGGCGCAACAGGGCCGCATCGAGGGTTTCCGGTTGGTTGGTGGCAGCCAAAACAATCACTGGCTTGTCTTTAGAGGCAAAGCCGTCCATTTCAGTGAGCAGCTGGTTGAGCGTTTGCTCCCGTTCGTCGTTGCCCACCACCACGCCCATGGAGCCAGAGCGGCTTTTGCCAATGGCATCAAGTTCATCGATAAAAATGATGCAGGGCGCCTTTTTCTTTGCCTGTTCAAACAGGTCGCGCACCCGGGCGGCCCCGGCCCCCACAAATAGCTCCACAAATTCGGAGCCGGAAATGATGAAGAAGGGCACATCGGCCTCCCCGGCCACCGCCTTTGAGAGCAGGGTTTTACCGGTGCCCGGAGGGCCCACCAGCAGTACCCCCTTGGGGATGCGGGCGCCGATGGCGGTGTAGCGCTCGGGCTTTTTCAGGAAATCAACGATTTCGGTGAGTTCGGCCTTGGCCTCATCCACGCCGGCCACATCGGCGAAGGTGACTCGGGACTGCTCATCGGGCACATAAACCTTGGCTTTGCTTTTGGTAAAGCTCAGGGCCCCCTGGCTGCCGCCACCTCCCATGGCCCGGCGGGCAAAGAACTGCAGCACCAGGATGAAAATCAGCGGTGGCACGATCCAGCTGAGGGCCGTGGTGATGAAACTGGGGCGCTTGGGGGGGGCCGCTGCAAATTCCACGCCGTGTTGCTCGAGCCGGTTTGGCAGCTCCATGTCGAAGATCGGCGTGGTGGCTAGCACCGAGGGCTGACCTTCCACCGGGTTTGCCAGTTCGTAGCGAATTTGGTCTTGGGTGATGAAGGCGCGCTTCACAGCGCCATCGTCCACCTGGTTGATAAATAGGGAGTAGGGCACCCGTGGCACCTGCTGCATCCCCTGGTTTGGCAGGAAACTGCTCAGCAGCAGCAGTACGCCCACGCCGATCAAAACCAAATTGATTACGCCGAAGCGTCGGTTGGGCTGGTTGTCGTCCTGGCGGATGGCCATGGGCACTGGTGCGCGATCAGACCAAGCTAGGGGGCCAGGTTTCAGCCAAAGGTGTTGATTCCCCGCCACCGCTTCTATTCCGCCCTGCTGCTGGCCTGTGGGGCGGTGCTGGCATTAATGGGCCTTCCCCCCCAGCTGCGCTGGCTCAGCTTTATGGGCCATGCCCTGCTGGCCCTGGTGCTTTTGGTGGGGCTAGCCCCACCCCTTAGCCGGGGCAGGGTGGGCCTGCGCGACCGCGTTTTTTCCCTGCTGGGGCTGGCGGTGGTGGTGAGTCAACTGGTTTGGAGCTTCACCGCAGCGGCCCATGGGGGCAATTCGATTCATTTGCTGCTGCTTTGGGCGGCCTTCACTGTTATGAGTACCAGCCGTTTGTTGCGGGCCATGGCCCAGGAACGGCAGATCAGCCAGGAGGTCTTGCAGGGGGCGGCAGCTGGCTACCTGCTGCTGGGCATTGCCGCTGGTTTGTTATTCAGCGTGCTGGAAGCCAACCATCCGGGCAGTTTCAACAGCATCCATGGCCAGAACGGCCGGCTGCTGGTGGCCATGCCAGATCTCACGGTGCCTGGCCGCATGGTGTGGGAGCTGGATTTTGTGGGCCTTAATTACTTTGCTTTTCAGTGCCTCACCACCGTGGGCTTCGGTGACATCACTCCGATCACCAAGCCGGCCCAAATGCTCAGCGTCGCCATGGCGGTGGTGGGTCCCCTCTATCTGGCCGTGGTGATGGGGCTGTTGATTGCCCGGCTCACCTCTAACCAAACCAGTGAGGAGGTGGAGGAAACCCTGGAGGAATTCGATGATCGGCGCTGAACTTATTTTGGTTTGATTTCCAGTTGCCACAGCAGGTCTGGCCCCAGCTGTTGCAGCCCTTCTCCGCCCACTTGGCAGGCTTCCGGCACCTCCAGCAGCCCCAGCTCCCCCAGGGGGGTGCGGGCCGGCAGCCCCCCTAGCAGTTTCGGGGCGATAACCGCGGCTACTTGTTGCACGCAGCCTTCGCCCAGGGCCGTGGCCGCCAATTGGGGGCCGCATTCCCAAAGCACCCGGTTGCAGCCCCGGGCCGCCAGGGCCCCTAGCAGGGCCAGGGGCCCACAACGCTCCAGTGCCAGCCGTTCCACCCCCAGCTGATCAAAGCTGTCCCTGGCCGTTGCTGGTGCCTCCGGCCCATGGGCCACCAGGGTGGGCGCCCCGCTGGTATCCCAGAGCTGGGCGGAGGCTGGAAGCTCCAGCTGGCGGCTCAGCACCACCCGCAACGGTTCCGGTGAGCGCTGGCCGCGGCTGGTGAGCAGCGGGTTATCGGCCCGCACGGTGCCCCCGCCCACGATCACCGCATCACAGCGGGCCCTCAGCCGGTGCACCCAGGCCCGGGCTTCCGGGCCGCTGATCCATTGGCTGGCCCCATTGGGGAGGGCGGTGCGGCCATCCAGGCTCATGGCCCATTTCAAAATGCCCTCGGGCCTGCCCTTGGCCACCCGGTGCAGGAAGGCGCTGTTTTGGCGACGGGCCGCCTCGGCCCCTACCCCTTCGATTACCTCCAGCCCCGCCAGCCGTAGGCGGGCTAGGCCCTGGCCTGCCACCCGTGGGTCTGGATCTGCCAGGGCCACCACCACCCTTTGCACCCCGGAGGCCAGCACCGCCTCGGTGCAAGGGGGGGTGCGGCCCTGGTGGCAGCAGGGCTCAAGGGTTACGTATAAACAGCCCCCTTGGGCTGCTGCCCCGGCCCGGGCCAGGGCCAGGGCTTCGGCGTGGGGCTCCCCGGCGCGGCGGTGGTAGCCCTCCCCCACCAGCTCCCCGGCGCCATTGAGCACCACGGCCCCCACCAGCGGGTTGGGGCTGGTTTGGCCTTCGGCCAGGGCCGCCAGGCGCAGGGCCCGGCCCATCCAGGGGCGGTCGTTAACTGCTGGGAAGCTCACGCCATTCCTTCACCACAAAGGGGGGCACGGGTAACTCCGTGAAAACCCCTGGGAGCTGCAGGCGCAGGGGGCGATCCTTGGTGAGGTCGCTGAGCAAGGGTTCGAGGTTGAATTCCGCTGCCGCCTCTCGGGCATCCCCTGCCAGCTTTGGGTTGGCCAGGGTTACATCCTCCAACTCCCATCGCCGCTGGCCGCTGGCCACGGTTAGGGCCGTGGGGTGGTTGAGCCGCACCTTGCCGGGGTATCCCACCACCCGCAGCCGCAGGGCTCCCCCAGGGGGACCCTCCCGAAAGGCCACCAGCTGCCAGGCCTGGTAATCAAGGTCGCGCAGGCTTTCAAGACTGCGCACCAGCGGTTTGCCTTGGTCGTCTAGATCGGTAATTAATTGGGCCCCGGCGGGGGCCGCAGGCCCCAAGCTGCAGAGCAGTAGGGCCAGGAGCAGGGCTAGCAGCGCCCCGGGGCGGAAGCGCTGGCGGAGGGTTTTGTTCATGGACGGCGCTCGGCGCCGGGGATCGGCTGCCATTGGGTGTGGGTGGCCCAGAGGGCCCAGATCGCCATGGCCCGCAGGTAATGGCAGGCCCGGAAGGTATGGCTGGCGGTGATTGCTTCTGGGGTGCGGAACTGCAGCCCGCCGCTGTACACCTGTTCGACTACGGCCCCACAGATGGCTAGGGCCGTGGGGCTGTCACCCATCAGCCGGTAGTAGGCGGCTAGGCCGAAGTTGATCCCGGTCCACACCTCCAAGGGGTGGGTGCCGTTGGGGTCGAGGGGGGTGCCATCCCGGCGCAGGCCATTGGCCACGCCTAGCCGCCCCCCCTCAAAGCCCTCAAAGCAAGCTTCTTTTACCGCCTTGAGCGAACTCAGGGCATTGCTGTCGCTCACCACCGGGGGCAAGCCCAGCAGCCGGGCATAGAAATCACCGCACAGCTGGTCGGCCATCACCACCGGCGTGCCGCTTTCCGCATCAATCCGGTAGTACTCGCCATTCCAGAGCAGGCGATCGAAGTTGCTGCGGGCCTGGGCCAGCCACTGGCCGAACTGCCGCTGGGCCATGGCCGTATCCAGGCCCAACTCAAGGCTGAGGGTCTGGCCCATGGCCAGGGCGGCCTCCAGGGCGGCGATCCAGAGGGCGCCGCAGTAAGCACTCACCCCCTGCAGGGCCCAGTCGTCAAAGGTTTGGTCGGGGGCGCCGCCGTTGTCGGGCAGGCCGTCGTTGTTGAGATCAAAGCCCTTGAGGTACTCCAGGGCCTGCACCGCGGCGGGCCAGCAATCGGCCAGGAAGTTGAGATCCTTGCCATCGGGGGCCAGTTGATAGGTGCGCCACACCTGCAACACAAAGTCGCTGGCCAGGTCCTTCCAGAGGTTGCAGTCCTGGTAGGCGGTGTAGTTGGTGGCGTCGAAGGGGCGTTCGTTGGGGGCGCCCAGGTCGTGGGGGGTGGCGCCAGCCAGCTTGCGGGCCGCCTCCACCCGGCCCTTGCCCTGGGTGAAATACCAACCGATGGGCCGTGGGCTGGGGTCGGCGGCGGGGATGGCCCGGGCAAAGCTGCGCAGCACGGCCCGGTCGAGGGCTGGCCAGAGCTGCAGCAGGGCAAAGGAGCCGTAGAGCCGGACGTCGAGGCTCTCGTACCAGGCGTAGTCAAGACATTCAAGGATGCCGAACCGGCCCTGGGGATCGGCGCTGCTGGCGGCGGTCCAGAGGCTGCCGCCGCTGGCCAGGTCGTACAGCTCATTGAATAGGGCCATGCGCAGCGGCTCGGGCAGGTCGTGGCGGGCCAGCACCGGCGCCTGCCACTGGTCGATTTGCTGGCGCCACTGGGGCCATTGGCCTAGGCCCTCGGCGGCGATGGCAGCGGCATTACTGCCATCCGTACCAAAGAAATCGGTGTAACGGCGCAGGTCGCGGCAGCCAGTGGCGAAACTTGTCACCGGTAAATCCCAGCTAATCACCACGGGCAGCTCCAGTTCGGCCCCGGGGGCGAGGGTGAAGCGCAGGGCGATGGCGCCGGCCAGGGGGTCATCGGCGCCGCTGCGGCGGTCGTTGTTGCTGTTGGGAATCGAGCCGTCTTGGCTGAAGGAAGCCCAGATTTCCTTGCCATCACCGCTGGGGTTCCAGCGGCTGCAGCGCATCAATTCCACCCCGGGCAGGTGCTCGGGCACCGCCATGCACCATTGGCCCTGGCCCTCGGCCACCGGGCTGCTGGTTTCCCCCTCCATCAGCAGGCCCCGCAGGCCGCTTTGATCCAGCCAGCGGTTGCGTTGGCCCTGGGTGCGGCCGATGGCAGGCAGGTAGTTGTGTTCCGGACTGCCGTCATCCCGGAAGGTCACCGCTGCGCTGGGGTCGGTGTTGGTGAACCAGCCCACGGTGTTGCGCCAGCTCAGCATTAGCGAGAGCTTCAGGGGCTTACGGCTGGGGTTCTTGAAACGCCAGCGGAATACCGCCAGGGGCAGGCTGGTATCGCGGTAATTGCCGGGCAGGATCGGGCTGAAGCTCTCGCACTCCACCTGGGCTTTGAAGACGTTGCTGTAGTTGAACCAGCTCAGGGGATAGCGGGCGCTGTAGCTGCCGGTGCTTTTTTCGGCGGTGCTGGCCGGGTACCACTGCCAGCTGGAAAGGGGCTTGCTGCTGGCCTCCTGGGCCTCAGGGGCAGTGGCTAGGGCATGGGCCTTGGGGCCTTGGCCGTTGTCCTCAAACAGGGCGAATTGACAGTCGGGGATGGGGCCAAACCAATGTTCGCCGCCATCCAGGTGCCAGAGGTTGAAATCGCCGCGGGAACTGCGGCCCAGGCAGCCGGCGCCAAAGCCCCCCAGGGGGGCCCCATGCCAGGGGCCGTCATCGAGGTTGCTGGCGTAGCGCACCGTGTAGGGCTTGTCCCAGCCCAGGCCAAAGGGGCGACTCCAGCTGGCGGGAGGGCTTTCCTGGCCGGAGCCGCGGCGCATCAGCTGCTTAAGCGCGCGCAGGCCCGGCAATGCCATGGAAGCTCAGAACAAGGCCGCCAGCATCGCATCAACGGCTCAGGCTTAGCGCACCAAGGGTCAGCGCACCAAAGGATCCCCGGCCAGCCAGCCGGCCCCGAGCCGTTGGGCGGCCACGGCCCGTTGCTGG
Source organism: Synechococcus sp. UW140 (assembly GCA_943369595.1). GTDB lineage: Bacteria > Cyanobacteriota > Cyanobacteriia > PCC-6307 > Cyanobiaceae > Synechococcus_D. The sequence continues at coordinate 12,477 of CALRNU020000007.1, read as the reverse complement.
CCCACCTCCGCCCGGGGGGTGTAGGTGCTCAGCACGGCAAGGCCAAAGGGCAGCAGAAAAAGGCTCCAGCTGGCGAGGCTCACCAGCAGAAAGGCGCGGCTGCGGCGCGGCGAAGGGATCAAAAGGCGACCTGGGTTAGGAAGGGGCTTGTGCCAGTCTCGCATCTGTCTATTGGCTTAGCAAGGGCGGCGGCCGATCATGGCCCCAGGAATAGGGGGGCTTCTGGGGCAGCAAGGGCGCTTGGAGGTGATCGGCACCGACGCCGGTGGTGTCGCGGCCCTGCCGGTGGCGGCCCAGCAATTGGTGGGCCAGGCCCAGCTGGTGGCTGGCCCCAGGCGCCTGCGCCTGGCCATGGATCTGGGGGCTGCCCAGCGGTGGCTGGATAGCGATCAGCCGGAGCAGATCTTTGAGCCGTTGGCCGAGGCCCTAGCCGCTGGCCAACGGGTGGTGCTGTTGGCCAGCGGTGATCCGCTTTGGTTTGGCATCGGCCGGTTGTTGCTACAGCGCTTCAGCCCCCAGCAGTTGCGCTTCCATCCCGCCCCCTGTGCCCTGCAGCTGGCCTTTGCTCGCATCGGTCGCCCCTGGCAGGACGCCAGCTGGATCAGCCTCCATGGCCGTGAGCCGGAACCTTTGGCCGCAGAACTGCAGAAGCGCCCGGCGGCCCTGGTGGTGCTCACCGATCCCAGCCGCGGCGGTGCCGAGAGCGTGCGCCGGATCCTGCGGGCCTCAGGGCTGGAGGCCGCCTATGGCTTCTGGTTAGCCGAGCGCCTCGGCCATCCCGCCGAGCGGCTGCAGCGGCTGGCCCCGGCCGAGCCGCTGCCCACGGACCTTGATCCGCTCCACCTGGTGCTGCTGCTGGCGGAGGCCCCTGTCGAAATTGATCCCGCCAGCCTGCCCCTGTTTGGCCTCGAGGACGGCCTGTTTCTGCAGCACGCCGATCGCCCCGGGCTGATGACCAAGCGGGAGGTGCGCATCCAGCTGCTGGCCGAGCTGCAGTTGCCGGAGCGGGGGGTGCTTTGGGATCTGGGGGCTGGCGTGGGCAGCGTGGGCCTTGAGGCCCTGCGGCTACGGCCGGGGCTGGCCCTTTGGGCCCTGGAGCGCCGCGGCGGTGGCGCCGCCTTGATCGAGGCCAACGCCCGGCGCCTGGGGGTGCTGCCCGCCCTGGTGTTGGAGGGGAGCGCCCCAGGGGCCCTAGCCCAGTGGCCCGATCCGGACCGGGTGTTGATCGGTGGCGGCGGCCGCCAGCGGGCCGAAATCCTGGCGGCGGTGTTGAAGCGGCTGCGGCCGGGGGGGCTGGTGGTGCTGCCCTTAGCCACCGTGGAGGCCCTCGCCGAACTGAGGCCCCTGTTGGAGCAGGCCGGTTTGGCGGTGCGGGTGGGCCAGCTCCAGGCCTGGCGCGGGGCCGCCCTGGCCGATGGCACCCGCCTGGCACCCCTGAATCCGGTATTAGTGCTCAGTGGATCGCTTTTTAGTGGATCACCGCCGCACTGCCCACCGTGAGCCCCAGTTCCGCGGCGCGGCCCGCCTGTAGTTCCACCACCCCATCCACCGCTTCGCCGGCGCTGTAGCTGGGGCAGGGCAGCCGCGGGCAGGCGGGCAGCTGGGCTTTCACGTCCACCACCTTGCCGTCCCGCACAAAAACGAGATCTAGGGGCACCAGGCATTGGTGCATCCAGAAGCCGACGGTCTGGGCCGGGGAAAAGCGAAACCACATGCCGCGCCAGGGTCCCAATGCCGGCCGTTGCATCAGGCCGCGGCGGTATTGCTCAGGGGTTTTGGGCACCTCGAGGTCGAGGCAGCCGCCGGGCAGGCACCACTGGGCCGCCACCGGCAAAAACTGGGGTGGCGCCGGTGCAGCGGCGCTGGCCAGGGGGGCCAGGCTGACCAGCAACACCAGGGTCAGAAATCGTCGACGGGAACGGAGCATTGCAGACGTCAAGGGGGGGCACTGCGCAAGCAATAACCCATGCCGCGCACCGTGTGAATCAGCCGGCGTTCGCCCTTTTCCTCCAACTTGCGGCGCAGGTAGCGCACATAAACCTCAATCACATTGCCGTTGCCCAGCTCCTCCGATTGGCCCCATACCTCCTCCAGGATCGCCTCCCGGCTCACGGTTTCCCCCCGGCGTTCCACCAACACCAACAGCAGTGCGTACTCCCGCGCCGTTAGTGGCAGTTCCCTTTGCCCCCGCCAGGCCCGCCGTTGTTTGGGATCCAGGCGCAGGTCCCCCTGCTGTAACAGGTTTTTCTGGGCTGGGGCCGCCAGGGGGGCGGGTTGGGGTTGGTGGGCTTGGAGGTGCAGCCGCAGGCGGCGTAGCAGATCGCTGGGGGCGGCATCCTGGAGCCAGAAATCGCTGGCGCCCCAGTGCAGGCAATGGCTGCGGGCGGCCACGTCATCGTTGGCCACCTCCAGCAGCAGCGGCACCTCCAGCGCGCCGCTGAGCTGCTCCCGCAGGGGGACCGCCAACTGGCGACCCTCATCGGCGAGCACCACCGCCAGCACCGGTTCCAGGCGGGGGCCCGTGGCCGCCAGCAGGGCCTCGGCTTCCGGTAGGGGCCAGCAGCGGGTTTCATAGCCGGAGGCCTCCAGCCTTGTGGCCATGGCCATGGCGCTCTGGCCCACCAGCAGCAGGGGCAGGGAGCCAGTCATGGTTCCTCCGGTAGGGGCCCTGGTTTGGCCACGTGGGGCAAGCCCCAGCCCAGTTTTTCGCCCAGTACCCGGAAGAATTCGTGGTCTTGGAGCCGCAGAAAGCGGGCCGGTTCATCACTGCGCCGGATCAAGACCCGGTCTTCCGGCCACACGTAGCAGCCGGCGCTGCCGTCTACCACCATCATCAAACGCTCAGGGGTGGCAGGAAAAATCGTCACCGGTTCGCTGTCGCTGAATACCAGGGCCCGGGAGGCCAGGGAGTGGGGACAGATCGGCGCCAGCTCGAGCACCGGGCAGTCGGGGGCGATCACTGGGCCGCCGGCGCTGAGGGCATAGGCGGTGGAGCCGGTGGGGGTGGAAAGGATCACCCCGTCGGCGGAAATATCCACCGGGGCATGGCGGCCGATGGCGATCTCGAAGTGACACATGCTCGTGAGCGGTTCCCGGTGCAGGGCCATCTCGTTGAGGCAGAGCACCTCCCAACGCCGTTGTTCGCCCCGCATCACACTCACCACGAGCATGCTGCGTTCTTCCACGGTCCAGCGGCCGGCGACCACCTGGTCGAGCGCCTGATCCAAGTGGGCCAGGTAGGTTTCCGCCAGGAAGCCCATGTGGCCGGTGTTGATCGTGAGCATCGGTACCCCCACGGGCGCCGTTTGCCGGGCCGCCGACAGCACCGTGCCATCGCCCCCTAGCACGATGGCGAGGCTGAGGTCGCGGGTAAATCCCGGCGGCACGCAGGCGCTGTAGCCAAGGGTGCGCAGGTGTTGGTCTGGATTGGCGAAACCCACCATGCCGCCGGCACTGCTAACGCGCACCAGGGTCCAGCCCGCATCCTTGAGGCGGGCTTCAATGCGATCAGCGGTGGCGACGGCCAAATGTTTGCCGTCGTTGACGATCAGTCCAGCGCAGGGCACCGATCGACGGCTCAGGGGGGCAACTGATCCTAGGCGGGTTAGGCGCTCTAGACCTCAATAGTTAGAACTGCTCTAAGAAGCGCAAATCACTGGTGAACAGGCGACGGATGTCGTCGATGCCATGGCGCACCATGCAGAAGCGTTCAACGCCTAGGCCGGCGGCAAAGCCACTCCAGCGCTCCGGATCGAGCCCAAGGCCCTCCAGCACCGCCGGATCCACCATCCCGCAACCCATCACCTCCAGCCAGCGGCCCCGCCACTGCACGTCCACCTCGGCGGAGGGTTCGGTGAAGGGGAAATAGCTGGCCCGAAAGCGCACGGGCAGGTCACCGAAAAAGGCCTTGAGGAAGTGGGTAACGGTGCCGCGCAGGTGGCTGAAATCAAGCCCCTCATCAATGGCCAGCACCTCCACCTGGTGGAACACCGGCGAGTGGGTGGCATCCACCGCATCGCGCCGATAAACGCGGCCCGGGGCAATTACCCGCACCGGCGGCGGATTTGCCTCCAGGTGGCGGATTTGCACCGGGGAGGTATGGGTGCGCAACAGCCTTTCTCCGGGGAGATAGAAGGTGTCCTGCATGTCCCTGGCCGGGTGATCGGGGGGAATATTGAGGGAAGAAAAGTTGTAGTGATCGGTTTCGATATCGGGCCCTTCCACCACTCGATAACCGAGGCCGCAAAAGATATCCACGATGGCGTCTGTGGTGCTTAGCAGGGGGTGGCGGTGGCCGGGGGGCACGAAGCTGGCCGGCAGGGTCACATCAAGGGTTTCGGCGGCGATGCGCTCGGCTAAGGCCTCCGTCCGCAGTTTCTGCAGGCGTTCCTGCAGCAGCCCCTGCACCTGTTCCTTAAGCACATTTGCCCTTTGGCCCACCAGGGGCCTTTGGTCGCCGGGCAGTTTGCCCATGGCGCCCAACACCCCGGAAAGCCTGCCTTTTTTGCCCAGCAGATCGATGCGTAGTTGTTCGAGGGCCGCCCCATCGGCGGCGGCGGCGATGGCGGTGGCGGCCTCGGCTTCTAGGGCCTCCAGCTGCCCAGTGAGCTCCTCCAGGGTCAGCGCAGTGCTCACAGGGGCGGCGGCGGGGCCTGCGACTGTAGGCATGCGCTTAGTTTGCGCCCAGCTCCTTTCCTGCCTTTCCCGATGGCGGCCCCCCTGCGGATCCTGATCAGCAACGACGACGGCGTGTTTGCCGAAGGCATCCGCACCCTGGCCCTGGAGGCCGCCGCCCGGGGCCATCAGGTGGCGGTGGTTTGCCCAGACCAGGAACGCTCCGCCACCGGCCATGGGCTCACCCTGCAAAGCCCCATCCGGGCGGAACGGGCCGATGCTTTGTTTGGGGGCGGCATCCGGGCCTGGGCCTGCAGTGGCACCCCCTCCGATTGCGTCAAGTTGGCCCTGGGCAAGCTGCTTAGCGAACCCCCGGATCTGGTGCTGAGTGGCATCAACCACGGCCCCAACCTTGGATCTGATGTGATGTACTCCGGCACGGTGGCCGCCGCCATGGAGGGCACCCTTGAGGGCTTGCCGGCCATGGCAATCAGCAGTGCCTGTTTTGATTGGCGCCAATTTGATGGCGCCGCCCAACGGGCCCTAGACCTGGCGGAACGGGCCCTGGCCGGGGGCTGGCCCGAGGGGTTGCTGCTCAACCTGAATGTGCCCGCCGTGGCCGCCGACCAGATCGGCCCGGTGCGCTGGTGCCGACCGGGGTTGCGCCGCTACATCGACCAGTTTGATGAACGCCTAGATCCCCGGGGCCGCACCTACTACTGGTTGGCGGGCGAGGTGGTCAACGACCTGGAGGCTGCTGGGGCCGGCCCCAGGGAATGGCCCACCGATGTGGCCCAGGTGCAGGCGGGGGGCATGGCCCTCACCCCGTTAAACCCGGAATTGTTTTGGCGGGGGGAGTTACCGCCGCTGAATGCGTTGGTGTAGCCACAGGCAGATCCAAAGGCCGATTAGATGGCCGGTGAGCGCCTGGGTGTTGGCCAACACCGAAAACATTTCTAGGGAGGTGATGGCGTTGTTGCCCATGCCCACGGCCCCCACCACCCCCGGCTGCTGTAAGGACGCCTGGAAGGTGAGGCTGCCGGCCAGGGCCTGGTAGCCCACGGCGGCCAGGGTGACGCCGGTGAGGCTGGCGAAGATGTGGCGTTTGAGCCGGGCGGCGGTTTCCCCCTTGCTGGGGCGGGCGGCGCTGGCGGTGGCCAGGCCGCGGCTGAGTCGGATCAGGCCCCAGTCTTGCCAGATGCTCCAGGCCAGCACTAGCAAGGCCAGGGTGGTAAGCGACAGGCCTGGCCCGAGGCCAATGGCCCGGTCCCGGTTGCGCATCAGGTCATTGCCGATGCTGTTGAAGGTGAGCACCCCAGCGCACACCACCGCCATCGACAGCTGGCTCCAGAAGGCGATCCAGCCCATGGTGCGGAAGGCGGCGGCAATGCGCTGCAGGTCGAGACGATCGCCCATGGGCCTGGCCAACTGACCCCCAAGTTGCCATGGGAGGATGCCCATGGCAGGCCCGCTTCATTGATTCACCTGCGCACCCCCCAGCAAGCCGAGACGCCAACGGCCGTGGCCCTGGGCAGTTTTGATGGTGTTCACGCCGGCCACCGCCGGGTGATCGCTGCTGCGGTGGCGGCCAGCGGTAAATCCCTGGTGCCCACGGTGCTTTCCTTCTGGCCCCACCCCCGCGAGGTGCTGGCCGGTGAACCGCGCTTGCGGCTCGACCTGCCGGAGGAGAAGTTGGAGTTGCTGGAACCCCTGGGGATTCAGCAACTGGTGCTTGTGCCCTTTGACCTGGCCCTGGCGGCCCTTAGCCCCGAACAATTTGTGACCCAGGTGCTGCAGGGTCAGCTCCGGGCCGGGGCGATCGCCGTGGGCGAAAACTTTCGCTTTGGGGTGAACCGCAGTGGCGGGCCCGAGGATTTGCAACGGCTAGGGGCGGCGGCTGCCATGGCGGTAACCCTGGTGCCCCTGCTGGCAGACCAGGGCCAGCGACTCAGCAGCAGCCGCATCCGGGCGGCCCTGGCCAAGGCCGATCTGGGGGAGGTGCAACGGCTTTTGCAGCGCCCCTATCGCTTTAGCGGCCTCGTGGGGCGCGGCCGGGGCCTGGGGCGGGGCCTGGGTTGGCCCACGGCCAATCTGCAGGTGGATGGCCGCAAGTGTTTGCCCAAGGAGGGGGTGTATGCCGCCTGGGTGCGGCGGGCCGATGGGCACCGCTTTGCGGCAGTAATGAACCTGGGCCGCCAACCCACGGTGGATCCCGAGGCCCCCTCCGCGGTGGAGGTGCATCTGCTCGGGGTAGACCTGCAGCTGGAGGGGGAAAGCTTGGGCGTGGAGCCGGTGCGTTGGTTGCGGGGCCAGCAAACCTTCGGGTCTTTGGAGGAGCTCAGCGGCCAGATCAGCCGGGATGCCAGCCAGGCAACAGATCTGTTGGCGGCTCAGGCCGCTGGATAGGCGTGGGTGAGCCCCCAGGCGATGAAGGCGCCGATGCCGCCCAGCAGTACGGCTCCAGAAATAAGCACCAGGGTGGGGCTGTCGGCGCTGGAGAAGCCCGGCAGGTTTTTGTTGTCGTCCGTTTCCGGGGCGGCCAAGGGCGCTTTCCGATGGGGCCCCAGGCTAAACAGGATTCGCTGCTCTGCACCACGGCTGTTGACCATTCCCAACGCTGAGGCAACCGTGTTGCGGTTGCTAGACGCCAACCTGGACCGGGCCCGGGAGGGTTTACGGGTGGCGGAAGATTGGGCCCGTTTTGGCCTCGACCGCCGCGACCTGGTGGTGGGCCTCAAGGACCTGCGCCAGCAGTTGGGCCAATGCCACCGCGATGCCTACCGCCAGGCCCGCCACAGCGCCAGTGACGGCGCCACCGGCCTGGCCCATCCCGCCCAGCAGGGCCGGGTTAACCCCCGCCAGGTGGTGGCGGCCAACTGTGCCCGGGCCCAGGAGGCCCTGCGGGTGCTGGAGGAATTTGGCCGCCACCCCGACCCGGAGCTGGCGGCGGTGGCCGAGCGTTGTCGCTATCGGCTCTACGACTTGGAAATTCAGCTGCTGGCCAACCAAGACCGCCGCCAACGCCTGGGCCAGACCCGCCTGTACCTGATCACCGCCCCGGTGCCGCATTTGCTGGCGGTGGTGGAGCAGGCCCTCGGCGCCGGGGTGCGCCTGGTGCAGCACCGGGCCAAGGGCCTTGAAGATCTTGAGCGCTACGCCGAAGCCCTCGCCCTGCGGGATCTCTGTGCCTCCCATGGGGCCCTATTCATCGTTAATGACCGGGTTGACCTGGCCCTGGCGGTGGGGGCCGATGGGGTGCACCTGGGCCAGGGGGATCTGCCGGTGGCCCAGGCCCGGCGTTTGCTGGGGCCCGATCGTTTGATCGGCCGCAGCACCCATGGGCTTGAACAGTTGCGCCAGGCCCAGGCCGATGGCTGCGATTACCTGGGGGTTGGTCCCATCTATGCCACCCCCACCAAGCCGGGCCGGGAGCCGGTGGGGCTGGCCTACCTGGAGCAGGCCGTGGCGGAGGCCCATGTGCCCTTCTATGCCATTGGTGGTTTGGAGCTCAGCAACCTGGCGCCTGTGGTGGCGGCCGGCAGTTTCGGGGTGGCGGTGGTGCGGGCGGTGATGGAGGCGGCAGACCCTGGGGCCGCCAGCCGTGCCCTGCTGGAGACGCTCCATGGCTGACACCTTTGCTCCCCAGCCCCCCGGCAGCTGTGTCATACGGCTGAATGGCGAGCAATCCCAGTGCAGCCCTGGGCTTCTCCTGCCGGATTTGCTGCGCAGCTTGGGCTATCGCCCCGAGTTGGTGGTGGTGGAATTCAACGGTGAAATCCTGCCCCGCCAGCGCTGGGGCCAGCAGTTGGTGGGCGATGGCGACCAGCTGGAGGTGGTCACGATCGTGGGGGGTGGTTGAGGCCGGCCCCTGGGGCGGAGGGCCGTACCTGTTTGCCAGCGGAGCTTCCTAGAGTTTTTCAAGCTTCAGTCCCCCAGCGGGATGCTTGCTTTGGCCCTGCCTGCCTTCCTTCGTCCCCGTTTTCTGATGCGCCTGCTGATGTTGTCTTTGCTGCCGCTGCTCACTGCGGTCTTGCTGGGCTTTGGCCATCCCCAGGCGGCGGAGGCCGCCAGCGGTGGCCGCATTGGTGGCGGCAGTTTCCGTTCCTCCAGCCCCTCCTTCCGCGGGGGCGGCTCCTATGGCGGTGGCGGTTATGGAGGGGGCGGCTACGGCGGTGGTTATCGCAGCGGCTATGGCGGTGGTTTTGGCGGCGGTGGCATTGGGTTTCCGTTTCTGATCCCCTTGGGTTTCGGCTTCGGTGGGGCCGGCCTATTTGGCTTTTTGATCCTGATGGCGGTGGTGGGGGTGCTGGTGAATGGCCTGCGGGGGGCCATGGGCGGCTCCACTGCTGGCCCAGCCCTCGCCACTGGCAGTGTTGATGGGCCTGTGACCGTGGCCCAGCTGCAGCTGGGCTTGCTGGCCAGCGCCCGCGACCTGCAGCAGGACCTGCGCCGCTATGCGCGCACGGCCGATACGGGCACCAGTGCTGGTTTGCAGCAGGTGCTTCAAGACGCCACCCTTACCCTGCTGCGCCACCCCGACCAATGGGTTTACGCCAATGTTGAACTGGGGCAGGTGCCTTTCAGTGCCGCGGAAGCCACCTTCAACCGGCTCTCGATGACTGAACGCAGCAAGCTCAGCAGTGAGATCACCAGCAATGTGGATGGCCGTCGCCGAGACGACACTGAAACGGCAATCGTGAAAGCCGGTGATGCCGATGCCAGCAACGACTACATCGCCGTAACGCTGCTAGTTGCCAGCCGAAAGCGTTTGGCGATCAAATCGGTAGACAACGCTGAACAGCTGCGTGATGCCTTGGCCTTGCTAGGTGCGGTGCCTGCAGCGGAGCTGCTGGCCTTGGAGGTGATCTGGCAACCCGATGCCGCAGGGGATGTTCTTAGCGCCGATGAATTGATTACTGCCTATCCGCAGCTGAAACACCTTTGAGGTGGTATTCCCCGTCTCATTTGAGATGTGTGCTGGGATGCGGATATTTGTTGGTTCCAGCTGAAAGAGTTGCAAGCCCGACTGGGTCGGTTAATGAGCTTGCCTGAGCTGGAACGCCTGGTGGAGGAAGCCGAAGGGGATCGCAGCATCCGCAAAATCCTCCGTGCTTGCCGTACCCGGCCGGAGCTGATCCTGGCGGCAAGGCGTTTGGGCTATCGCATTACCCGTTTTGATCTGCAGCGGGCCTACGGAGAACATCTGCAGCAACAGCAAGGGTTGGCCTTGGCCTTCCCCAGAACCCCCTAGGCAGCAACCTCCTGGGCCCTGGCATGGTTGCCAGAGGCTTCTTCAACGCCGTCCGTTAACAATTACTGAGCTGCCTGATCCACCGGCAGAACCAGGCAATGCAGGCACCACGGAGGTTTGACCATCCCACTTATCGAGGAAAAGCTTGTAAAGCACCTGGTCATCAAGGCTGGAATTGAGGGTCTGGTAACGCTTGGCTTCTTGTTCGGCAATCAAAACCTCGGTCTGGGCCCGCAGCAACTGCTGTTCGGCGATCTGCTTCTGTTCAATCGCCGAACGGTATTCTTCGGCGATCTGTAGACCGGTTAGGTCCAAGCCTTGCACTGTTACGTAATCAAATTTGCGCAGTTCCTCAGCAACTTTTTCCTGCACTAATTCTGAAATCGAGTTCCATTCGGTGGCGATGGTAACCAGCTCGTATTGGGAGAACACAGATTTGAGGGCCTTCAGTAGCGAAGGCTGAATCACCCTGGGATAAATCTGCTGGTCGTCGGTGGCAATTGTTTCGTAAATGCGGCCCGCCTCACTGGGCTTCATGGCGTATTTCACCGTGGCTGTGGCCTGGATCACCTGGAGGTCTTTGGTAAGCGTTGAAAATTGTTCTGGTTTTACCTGGGTGCGCACATCAAACAGTGATGTGTTCTGCACCAGGGGCGCCTTGATGTTGGCGCCAGGGTTGCGGGGGCTGCCGGTGACTTTGCCAAGGGTGGTGACAACGGCCACATTGCCTGCTGGCACAATGAACACCGTTTGGCTCAACAGAATCGCCAGGGCTACTGCCACGGCAATTATTAATGTGAGGGTAGCCCCAGGCCCATCAGGACTGGCGGCTGACCGCAGGGGTGATTGCATATTGCTAGCAAATAAGAAGCCATAACCCTAGGCGCTTGGCTTCGGGTTATGGCTTTTCATCTGGGGATCTACACCACTTGCAGCTGGCTGAGTTGGCCGCTGTAGCCAGTAATTTCTACGATATTGTCGGAGTTGGCTTGGAAGCCGTTTTGGTTGTCGTTCATGGCCAGGAAGGTGCGGCTGGTGCTGCCACTGCCCAGGGTAAATGTGGCTGCTGAGCCAGCCCTGAAGCCCTGCTCTGTAAGCACTTGGCTGATGTCAGAGCCCGTCAGTGCGGCAACAGCGCCAAACTGACGAACGCTGCTAGCTGTAACTAAGCCATCGATCACATCGGTGCCAATCTGTAGATCAGTGATTCGATCAAAGCCATTTAAGAGAGAATCACCTCTGTTGTACACAAAGGTATCGCTGCCTCCGCCGCCTGTGAGCAAATCAGAGCCCCGTAAGCCAGTAAGTACATCATTGCCACCGCCACCACTTAGGGCATTGCGGCCATTGCTGCCGGTGATCGCATCAGCATTCTCAGATCCCTTCACATCTGTGAAATTTCTAACAACAAGCTGGGCGGTGCCCACAAAGGGAAGATTGTTGATTGTGAGGCTTTCGTTTGACAGGTCAACCGCCAGGGATGCGGTAACACCAGTACTGCCATCAATGGTGTTGGTTTGCCCCCGGGCGCCCACCACTGCTTCCACAGAGAAGTCGGCAATGGTGTCGATTGAACCATCTTGTTTGACCACAGTGCCGCCCCGAACGAGGGTCACACCAGCACTGGCATTTTCGTAGCTGAGCGTGTCGAAGCCGCTTTCGCCGCGGTAGGTGTCGGAGCCACTAGAACCGATGAAGGTGTCGTCGCCGCCACCGCCACTAATTGTGTCGTTGCCCCCATTGCCATTCAGTACATTGGCGAGCCCGTCACCAACTATTACATCGGCATTTTCTGAGCCATTTACATTTTGAAAGTTTTCCACTGTGAGGCTGGCACTGCCAATGCGGGGCAGGTTGTTGATCGTGAGAGTTTTCGTGGCCAGATTTACATTGAGCGCCGCTGTGGTGCCGGTGGTTCCATCAATGGTATTGATCCGATTGGGGTTTGCTCGGATCACTTCAATGTCAAAGCCAGTGATTGTGTCGGTACCCAGGCCATTCGATTTTGTCAGTACACCCCCGCGGGCAAGATTGAGATCGGCATTTACTCCGGAGTAATCGAGGATGTCGATGCCGTTGCCGCCGCTGAAACTGTCGTTTCCGCTGGAGGCTAGGAGTAAATCGTTGCCAGCCCCAGCGCTGTAGCTGTTGTCATTTCTGTCACCGCTGAGGGTGTCTGCGTTGTCGCTTCCAATCAGATTTGCCACCAGGGGAGCTGGCCGGGGATTGGGTGCATTGTTTGGAGCTGCATTTAGGGCTGTGTTTGGAGCTGTGTTGGGAGCAGCGTTGGGCTCCTTGGGAGCGTTGGCAGGAAGGCCGGTGTTGGTGGGCATGATTTGGAGGAACAAATCGATTACGGAGTTACCTTATGGATCGTGGCTGTCTGCGTCTGTGAGGCCAGCCAAGGCAGGCTGTGATCTTTGTCACAGCTCAATTTTCACGCCGGCGGTCATTTTTTAGATCTATTTAGGGACTCCTGAAAAAGCTTCCAGCGAGTCGCTTTGATTCCAGCCAAGAAACAGGGGTGCAGGAAGCTCACTTGTTGGCTATGCAGTGACGGGCAATCCTTCTGTTTCAATCCGCAAAATAGTTCTGAGCGCCATCCAGAGGGA
>CALRNU020000006.1:0-123877 GCA_943369595.1 Synechococcus sp. UW140 | reverse complement strand
AGGTAGTCTCTGGATGGGGCTCGGGAACATTTGGCAGCTTGAAACACGCCAATCAGTGGCCACTGGATAACCGTGCGTATGGGCTGCCTACGCCCTGCTATTTGGCTGCGATCGGATCCAGGTTGCGGTTCCCTTTTTCAGGAGTCCCTAAATAGATATCATGTACAGGTTGTTAAATTTAGGAATTGCAATTAGCATATTTAGAGTTTAATATGCTTTCTCTAGATAATTTTGTATAGAATTTGCATTTTTTTCAATGGTAATTGTCATGGAGTGGGTTGCTGTTGCTGATGCTGTGCCACTGCTTGTAAGTGCTGGATTGGGATTGTCGATTGTTTTTAGTGCAGATCTAAAAAAGGTACCATCATCAATTAAAAAAAGATTTTCTCCTGTTAATCCTGATAAATTTACATTGGCGCCGTTGGGGGTGGCCGTAAAAACAACAGAAGAATTACCAGATGCATCTCCAGATTTATTTGTAAGCTTGCTGCCCGATTTTAATTTTAAAACTGCTTCAGTATCTGCAACCATATTGCCATTTACTTGGGCTGATGTAGATGTTCCATAGGTAGATTGAATGCGGTAGGAAAATACCGTTTGTGTGCTAGAACCCTTTGTAATTTCTCTCATTCCTGGGGCACTCTGTGCATAAATTTTATTGCCAAAGGATAAAACAAGTAAGCCTAAAGAAGCAATTAAAAAGAATAATTGTTGCGAGGAAGATTTTAGCATTTTAATAAATTTTATATTTAAAATGCTTGGGAGAAAATACTGGTGAAGTTTGAGGTGTTGATGTCAACATTTGTATTGCTATTCACCATTGCATTGCCAGCTGCGCTGGAGGTTTGATTGCCTGTTTTTAGCTGAGCACCATTTTGACCATTGGTGCCATAGCTTGAGTGCAGAGTAGTTGTTTGAGAAGAGAAGCCTGTACGAGCACTATCCAGTGTTAGGTCTAATTTGCCTTGTACACCGCTGAGTTCTGCCTTGCCAGATGATGATGTATTTGCATTATTTTGAGTTTTAAGATTTTCAATATTAGCGGAGGTGACACTTGGTATTGCGCCTGTGCCAATCGAAAGATTTAGGGTTGCTCCACCTGCAGGAGCCAAAGAACTTGATGAACTGGCGGAGGTACCTTCAGTTGCATTTAAAGTAACATTGCTGCCAAAGCTTGTTGCACTGCCAAAGCTTAGCGAAGATCTTGTGCCATTTTGTATTGACATATTTATGGTTTCCCCTTTTGTGGGCTTGGGAAGATCGGGAAGGGTTTGGGCGACGGAGGCTGTGCCGAGGGCGAGGCTTGAAGCCAAGGCTGCAAAAAAGTAAGACTTCACTTTTGGGGCCTTTAAATTTCTCATATGCACTTTAGCATTTGTCCCTTTGGCGTTGGCAGCGGGGCTGGCTAAATTCTAATTAGCATAGCTTATCTATTTCTTTGGGCAGGGTTTGCCTGCTGCAGGGAGCTTCGTAAAGAAGGGTGCTCTAGTGCTTTCTTTGGCGAAGGGGGCTGGGGCTTGGTTCGCCTAGCGGCAGAGTTTTGCTAGCCATTCAGCGGCATCAACGATGCCTAGGTCTTTGCTTTTACTCCAATCATCACAGGCACCTTTCTTGTCTCCGATCAAGTGCTTTGTTAACCCTCTATTGCGAAAAGCATCCGCATAGTTGGGATCAATCTGGAGTACTCGATCGAAGTCAGTGATGGCAAGCAACGGTTTATTTAGTCCGCCATAGGTGACCCCACGATTTACAAGTGCTGCTAAATTTTTGGGATCAATAATTAGGGCTTGGTCAAGATCGCTTAAAGCGCCATCTATATCTTTCAGGGCTCCTTTCACAAGGCCTCTATTGATGAATGCATTGGTAAATTTTGGATTAAGAAAAATTGCAATGGAATAGTTGGAAAGAGATTCCGTATTGCGGCGCAAATCTTGTAGGGCTCTGCCTTTCAGAAAAAAGTATTGGCTGTCGGTGTTTGATTGGCTTGAATTTTTGTTTAATAAATCAAGGGCTTCTTGGCTCTTGCCTGCCTTTAGATTTTCGCGGGCTTGATTTTTTATAGTTAGAGGTGTCGCGAGTGCCGAGGAGGGGGCTGGCAGGTTGATTAATCCAAGCCCTATTGCTAAGATAGTAATCACATTAAATTTTAAGATAATATTATCGGTCATATGGCTTAATCTGCTCATTTTGGCTGCATGGCTATTATTTTTGCTAATGTCATCTTTGGAGCCTTTTGGTTGCTGTTATTTTGTAATTAAAATCGCAGCTGAGTAGGAGTCCATGTGGCATGCGCAAGGCTTCTTGGTTCTCTTTGGTATATGAGGTACAAAAAAAGCCGCTTGAAAATCAAGCGGCTTTGGATCGGTGATAGAAGAGATTCAGTAGGATTGAATATAAACGCTGGAGAACTTGGTGGCAGCTGCATCGGCTGATGCGGTGCTGCTCACGTTGGCGCCTGCGCTGCCGGAGGCAGTACCAGATGAGCCGGCAGCGGGGGTTCCGCTTCTTGCGGTAACTACGCTAGTGAATCCTGAATTTCCAATGGCATTGACGCTTGCTGCGTTACCAATCCCCTTGACAGTTACTTGGTTATTTGCGGCAGAGTTATTTGCATCTGGGGTTGCAGCAGTATCAACGGTTTTATTACTGCTGGAAACAAATGAACCAGAAATCACTCCGTTGGAAGCTTCTTGTGCTGATGCGGAAGAGCTGTAATCTGATTTTGCTGCTGATGAAGCTGAACTGTATGCTGCATTATAGGAATTTGTGATAGTTTGTTTTTCGTCAGAAGTAAGGCTATTGAATGACTTGCCGGAATAACTTGAATTCCACCAGGCGTAGCCACTGTTTTGGTTGGAATTAGCGCTAGATTGAGCTTTTTCGTAATATTTTTCAGCGGAAGAGCCTACAGAGGTGCTCGCTGAATTTGCTGCATATGCAGTAGAGAGGCTATCACGTTCTGATTGGGATTGAGCTATTCCAGACGTACCGATTGTTTGGCGCAGATTTGACGTGCCAAAAGAAAGATTGGCGTTACTATTTACTTGATAATCACTGGTGGATGATGCGGAAGCATTCACGCCAATGTTTGTGGAGGTGCCAACTGCAAAACGCTGTTGATCACCTTCGCTGAGGCTGGTGGTGAATGTGCCTACCTTGCCGCCGCCACCAGAGGTAGTAGTGATTTCAGATGTAGTAGTACCTGCGCCTGTTTGCTTGGTTACAGTTTGTCCAACTGTTGAAAGAGCTGAAAATCCAGTAGCTGCAGGAGTGGTTGATCCTGTCCCACCACCAAAAGCTGCTTGTTGGAGGCCGGTGCTTACTTGTGCTGAAACTGGGGTGATCAAACCGCATGCCAGCCCTAGGGCAGCAGCAGCCTTGATGAAAGCTGTTTTGTTCATGGTGCTCTGGATAGAACTTTGGGTTAGCAATGCGGGTAACCACCGGGAATTTGCCCAGTAAGCCAGCCGATGCAGTCAAGTTATTGATCCAGAAAGCCAGGGTCAACCCATTGGGCTTGCGTTATTTGCAAGCTAGTATGTATATTTGCATACAAGTCTAAATCGGTGGCATGCGATTTTTGCATAAATCCATTATTGCGCTGCGCTTTGCCGCACTTTGCCCCCGCTTTTGCGGCTACTTTTAATGGTGGTATGGGTTTTCAGCGGTGGTAACGCTAGAGCAGCTGGAGGCGCTGGATCTAGTTCAATGGCTTCGCTCAGGCGCTGCTGCTGCACGGAGTTCCCACTGTGATGAGAGCTCCATAACTCGCCGCACTAGGGCCTGCCTCAAGGCCCTAAGGCTTCAGTTATCCCGTGGTTCTGAATTTGGGTTGGTGGGAGATGCCACCTTGTTGGAGTTGCAGAGGCTTGTTCACCAGCAGTCTCGCTTTTTAGGTCACCGTCCGCTGCGGCTGGATGCAACCCACTACATAAGGCAGCAGCTTTGTGCGCCGCCTGTGCCCGGTTGGGTCCTAGGTCCCTGCGACCACCGGGGCAATGGAGCAATGCTCGGATTACTTCAAGGCAGGGTGATTGATGCTTTGATAACCAGTGACTTGAAGGGTTTACCTTCATGCCCTGAGTTAACAGTAATATCTCTTTGGGATTGGCCCGGGGAGCTGGTGGTTAGCAGCTGCCATCCACTGGCCGATGAGCGAGGCCTCAGCCGTGGGGATATTGATATGTTTCCAATGCTGACCCTGCCCGATGATCTTTATCCAGAGCTGGCGAGCGCTATTCATGCCATGGGATTTGGTGGCACCAGTCTGCTAAATCGCTATGACGTGGGCCCATGGGATCGCATAACAGGAGATGCTGTAAGTATTTCCTATGGTAGTTGTATATCGCTAGCTGCGGATAACAACCTCAGCCCCCTTGACTGGAAGCATGACTTCATTGGTGGTGAAGCTCTGATCCTGTTAAGTGAGTGGCTTGATAATCCGGCAATTAGCTTGCTACTCGAGGACCTGTGATCTAGGCAAAAAACACTGCAGAAGCAATTGCCCCAGTTAGTTGGCCATCTCTGAACTGATCAATCAAACTGCTGCCAGCAACTCCCTGGACCCCTGGGGATGGCCCGGGACCAGTTGGTGGCACCTGAGACCATCGATTCCGTTAATTCCCTCATGGTCGAGCTGTTTGAGCAGGGTTGATGCGACTGCTGCTCGACACCCACACCGCTCTCTGGGCGATCAGCGATGACCCCAGGCTGGGCGCCCACAGCCGTGATCTGATCACGACAGCGGCCAGTGGCGTGCTGCTCAGCCACGTGTCGATCTGGGAGATCGCCATCAAACACGCTCTTACCCGTTCAGACATGCCGCTTTCCGCAGCCCAGGCCATTCAGTGGGCCGAGGATTGTGGGTTTGATTTGCTGCCCCTAGAGCTTCCCCATCTGCTCATTTTGGAACAGCTGCCTCTGCACCACCGCGATCCCTTTGATCGCTTGCTAGTGGCCCAGTCGATCCGCGAATCGCTCACGCTGCTCAGTGCCGATGGCGCCTTTGTTGCCTATGGCTGTCCCTTGTGGGATGCACGCCACTGAGGAAGGCGTCAGAATTACCCAATGACTGCATTGGCCCGCTCCTCTAGTTATCACTACGTGGTGGATGAGCCGCTGCTAAGCACGATTGCGGCGGAGATCCAGACGGCCATCGAGAAGACTCAGATGCTGCGCGACCAAGGCGCCGTCGTTGAGCCCTTCCTTGGTCTCAGCCGCTTCACCCTCTTTGCCGTGTTGTGGCGATACGACGAAGAACCGGAGCAGGAGGATCTTGATCGCGCCGCCTGGAACCAGCTCGGCGCTGATCTGCTTGAGCAGGTGGCCTCACTGATCCCATGAACGAGGCCGAAACCCGCGCCGAACTGATCGATCCGCTCTTGGTGGCGGCCGGTTGGGGGGTGGTGGAGGACAGCCGTATTCGCCGCGAATTCAAGATCACCGAAGGCCGCCTGGAAGGTGCTGGTCGCCGCGGTAAAACCCTCACTGCCGATTACGTGCTCACCTACCGCAACACCAAGCTGGCGGTGCTGGAAGCTAAGGCCGATACCGCCCCGCTCAGCGAAGGCGTGGGCCAGGCCAAGGATTATGCCGAGAAGCTGCAAATCCGCTTCGCCTACTCCAGCAATGGCAAGGGCGTCTACGCCATCGACATGACCAGCGGCGAGGAGGGGGAGGCCGCTGGTTTCCCCAGCCCCCAGGAGCTGTGGGATCGCACCTTCGCCGAAGAGAACGCCTGGCGCGATCGCTTTGCCGCCATCCATTACCCCGACAAGGGCGGCAGCTGGCAGATCCGCTTCTATCAAGACATCGCCGTGAGCCGGGTGCTGGAGGCCATCGCCAGTGGTAGCGACCGCATCCTGCTCACCCTGGCGACGGGCACAGGCAAAACCTCAATCGCTTTCCAGATCATCTGGAAGCTGTTCCAGGCCCGCTGGAACCTTTCCGGCCAACCCAGGCGCCGGCCCCGTGTTCTGTTTCTTGCCGATCGCAACAACCTCGCCGATCAGGCCTTTAACGACTTCACCGCTTTTGCCGCCTTTGAAGACAACGCCCTGGCGCGGATCGCTCCCGATGATCTGCGCAAAAAAGGCCGGGTGCCCACCAACGCCAGCGTCTTCCTCACCATCTTTCAAACCTTCATGAGCGGGTCGGATGTGGATGGAATGCCCTCCCCCTGGTTTGGCCAGTACCCAGTCAATAGCAAGCATGAGCTGTTCCTTAACTTCGTGCTGCAGCACTACGTGAGCACGGGGGTGCAGGAACTGGCCATCGAGAAGCTCACCCCTCTGCTGCAGCTCCGCTACCAGAACTCGATCGCTGATGCCGTTACCGATCTGGGCCCGCCGGCAGAGATCGGCAAGGTGTTTGCAGGGTTTCAGAAGTATCTCTACGAGCTGCAGGGAGGAGCCAGGGTATTCCCCTAGATGTAATTGCCCTGCGCCGCGTGCCGCTTGTTGTTGACAATGACGGAGGCAAAATATAAGCAAGATGTGATCATTAGCGATCCCAGGCATAGCCAGCCCAGCACGTGAAATCCTGCAATGGCAGCCCCTAGGTTTGGCAAGGCTGATTTATGTAAAAAAGATTTAAGATGATAACTTGATAGCCCAAAGCCATGCTGAAGCACGAATGATCTGCGGCCCTGAGTTATAAGCTCGGCGATAAAGGTGGTTTCGGAATTGCCAAGTGGCAGTGGTGATAATTTGTCAAATAGGTGATTTTGGAATGTGTCAAAGACGACCCTGGAGGAAAGTGCCGCACCAATGCATCCGGCAATCGTATTTAAAATCATGCTAGAGGCCTCAAAATTGGCCAGCAAATTATTTGGTACAAAGTTTATTACAGATGTCGTGATCCCATTGTCAATTATGGTGTCAAATAGAACATAGACTGCGATGGCCATGGATATACAGAATACCGTAGTATTCATGTTGATGCGTGTATATAGCAGGGCTATAATTAGACAGCCTGAGATGCCAAAAAAGATAATTTTCTTGACTCCAACCCTAAGGCTAAGTAAGCTAAAGAGGCTGGCTCCTGCAAGTCCAGCTAAATTTGAGGGTGTCAACCATACAGCTATTTCAGATAATTGGAGTGAATATCGCAGCGCTAGAAATCTTTCGGATAAATAATTCCAATCAACGAAGTTATTCGCTGCCAGCGCAGTGAGACCCAATAAAATAACTGGATTTGCAATAAATCCCATTTGGCGCTTGAAATATAAGGATTTTTTTGCGAATGAAATTGTTAGTGCAATCAGAATTGCATTGCAGGCCAGGATCAAGGGGAATGTGGTTGGTATTAGCGCATTAATAAGTGGCAAAGATGCCACTAGGCTAAAGCATAGCCCGGCTAGAATTAGTAAAATATAGTCAACGTCATTGGCTGTTCTTTCGGCTTTATCGCGGTACAGGCTGAGCAGAAATATTGCCAATATCGTAAATATAATCCAAACTACACTTATTGCTTGGCGACTGTTGGAGATGTCGGCCAAAACCATGCTGCTGATTAGGGGCGATGTGACATAGCCGAGATTGCCAGAAAATGACCAAATGCCCACAAGCATGGCAATTGATTTCGGCGTTAATTTGAAATTTCCTATTAGGTTATATCCAGCTATTGTTGAGATAGAACCCGCAAAGCCCAGTAGGGCTAGGCCGGGCATCAGCATTGCACTGCTTTTGCTGAAATAGATGACAAGTGCCGCGATTCCATTCAGGGCAAGTCCAATTGTGAGGATTCTCTTGGTGCCATAGGCGCTACACAGGTTTCCTGCCAATAGAGCAACAGAGATGCCGGCTGCCCAGGGGATGGATTTGATTAATATAACGCGCTCAGTTGTTAAATTAAATGAGGATCTTATGTCTTGCAGTAAATATGGCGTTGAGTCGGAGATGAATGTACACAGGTAGCGCACCACAAAAAGCAACGAGAGAGCAAGGATGAACTCTGAATGCCCTGATGCGTAACTCAGTATTCGAGTGATTTGTTGTTTTGATTTGTTCATTGGGGCCGGCATTAGTTCCACAGGGGCGAAGTTTGTGGCTCACGATGAAGCCGCCCGTGGGCCTTGAGCTTGAGGTAAAGCTGGTGATAGTCGCGTTTAAATGATGGCCCCAGCTGGGCGATTGGCGCCATGATGCCATCGCAGATGATCTTTCCTTTGAACGGGCAAAGGGCGGTATTCAACACCCAACCGGTTTGGCCGGTGATCTGGGCCAGGGGCTGGGTGAGGCCCACCACGCTGTAGGCCTCCTGGCCCTGGTGGTCCAGCAGGATCGAGCCACTTTTAAGGTCCTTCAGGTAGATCCAGCGATCGAGCCGCATCTGGCCCAGGGCATCTAGTGCCTGGCTGTCGAGGCTGAAACCCTGCTTACGTCCATGGGCCACAGCTTGATCCAGCAGTTCTGGGTTGGCCTGCAGCTGTTCCCGGGCAGTAAACAGGATCCGTGTTATCTGCTTGGCCGGAGCCAGCTTCAACAGCCGATGAACGGAGAAGGCCACCTGTTCATAGGTAGCAATGAAACGCTGGGCGTCTTCAGGGTTGAGCAGCATCACCTGTGGTTACCCCATGCTCCTTTCTATACCTCCGCCAGCAACTCCCTATGCTCAGCACTACTAACTACCCTGCCGCTGTCGCTGAAGTCTTCGATTTGATCGAAGTTTAAATAGCGATAGAGTTCGCTGGCCAGGGGTGCGATGCGTTCGGCGGCGATGGCTTGGTATTCCTGCTGGGTGGGAATGCGGCCCAGTTGGGCGCACACCGCCGCCAGTTCGGCGCTGCCGAGATACACCTGGGCGCCATTGCCGAGGCGATTGTTGAAGTTGCGGGTGCTGGTGGAGAAGACCACGGCGTTATCGGCCACCCGCGCCTGGTTGCCCATGCACAGCGAACAGCCGGGCAGCTCCAGCCGGGCGCCAAAACTTTCAAAGCTGGCGTAATAGCCCTCGGCCTTAAGGGTTTCCTCATCCATGCGCGTGGGCGGACACACCCAAAGGGTGGCGCCACTGGCGCTAATGCCCTCCAGCACCTTGGCCGCCGCCCGGTAATGGCCAATGTTGGTCATGCAGGAACCGATAAATACCTCATCAATATGTGCACCGGCCACTTCACTTAGTAGCTTCACGTTGTCTGGATCATTGGGGCAGGCCAGGATTGGTTCTGTGAGTTCATCAAGGTTGATTTCGATCACAGCGGCATACTCGGCATTGGCATCGGCACTGAGCAGCTGGGGATTAGCCAGCCAGGCCTCCATTTCCTTAATCCGCCGCGCCAGGGTGCGGGGATCTTGATAACCGCGGGCGATCATGTTGTGCAGCAGCGCCACATTGCTGCGGAGGTATTCGGCAACGGTGGCCTCTGAGAGCTTGATCGTGCAGCCGGCGCAAGACCTTTCCGCCGAGGCGTCGGTGAGCTCGAAGGCCTGCTCCAGCTTTAGATCAGGTAGCCCTTCGATCTCCATGATCCGGCCGGAGAACACGTTTTTCTTGTGGGCCTTCTCCACCGTGAGCAGTCCCTGCTGGATCGCCACATAGGGGATCGCATTCACCACATCCCGCAGGGTCACCCCCGGCTGCAGCTCCCCTTTGAACCGCACCAGCACCGATTCCGGCATGTCGAGCGGCATGGCGCCGATGGCGGCGGCAAAGGCCACCAGGCCCGAGCCGGCCGGGAATGAGATGCCCAGGGGGAAGCGGGTGTGGCTGTCGCCGCCGGTGCCCACCGTGTCGGGCAGCAGCATCCGATTCAGCCAGCTGTGGATGATGCCGTCGCCGGGGCGCAGGGCCACACCGCCGCGGGAACTGATGAAATCAGGTAGCTCGGCGTGGGTTTTTACGTCTACCGGCTTGGGATAGGCGGCGGTGTGACAGAAACTCTGCAGTACCAGATCAGCGGAAAAGCCCAGGCAGGCCAGCTCCTTCATCTCATCGCGGGTCATGGGCCCGGTGGTGTCTTGGCTGCCCACGGTGGTCATTAGGGGTTCACAGCTGCTGCCGGGGCGAATGCCCGCCAGGCCGCAGGCCTTGCCCACCAGCTTCTGGGCCAGGCTGAAGCCTTGGGCGCTCTCGGCCGGGCTGCTGGGCCGGATAAACAGCTCGCTGGGGGGCAGCCCCAGGTGGGCGCGCACCTTATCGGTGAGCGAACGGCCAATGAGCAGGGGGATGCGGCCGCCGGCGCGCACCTCGTCGCTGATCGTGCTGGGTTTTAGGTCAAAGCGGGCAATGATTTCACCGGCGTTGGCTTCCCCCGCCGCCCACTCCACCGTGCCTGCATAGGGGCGAATCGTGATTACATCGCCCGAGTTGAGCCCACTCACATCACATTCGATCGGCAGGGCGCCGGAATCCTCAGCGGTATTAAAGAAAATCGGCGCAATTTTGCCGCCCAGGATTACCCCACCGCCGCGTTTGTTTGGCACCTGGGGAATGTTTTTGCCCGTGTGCCAGAGCACCGAATTGATCGCTGATTTACGCGAACTGCCGGTGCCCACCACATCCCCCACATAGCTCACGGGATGGCCCTTGGCCTTCAGCTGGTTGATCAGCTCCAGGCCGCCGGCCATGCGGGTTTCCAGCATGGCCAGGGCGTGCAGGGGGATGTCAGGCCGGGTGGTGGCGTGGGTGGCAGGGGAGAGGTCGTCGGTGTTGGTTTCCCCCTCCACCTTGAACACCGTGACGGTGATTTCGGCGGGCAGGGCCGGCCGGGCGGTGAACCATTCGGCCGCAGCCCAGCTATCCACCACCCGCTGGGCGTAGGCGTTGCTGCTGGCCAGGTCGAGCACATCGTTATAGGCGTCGTACACCAGCAGGGTGCGGCCCAGGCCCGTAGCCGCCTCGCTGGCGATGCTCGGATCGCTGCTGGCTAGCAGCTCGATTAGGGCGCCCACGTTGTAGCCGCCGATCATTGTGGCCAGCAGCTGGGTGGCCGCCAGGGGGCTGAGCAGCGGGCTACTGAGGCTGCCCTGGGCCACGGCCTTAAGCCAGCCGGCCTTCACGTAGGCGGCCTCATCCACCCCAGGCGGGATCCTTTCGCTGAGAAGCTCCAGCAGGAAGGCCCCTTCACCGGCGGGGGGCTGTTCCAGCAGTTCCACCAGGGCTTCCACCTGGGCGGCGCTTAGGGGCAGGGGCGGGATGCCAAGGGCCTGCCGGTCAGCGGCGGCCTGGCGGTAAGCGGCGAGCATCGACAGCGATCAGTGATCTACCCATTGTTCTCGCAGGCCCGCCGCCTAGGGTTGTGACCAATGTGTCTGTCTGGCTGAGGGGCATGCTTCCCACCTCCGATTTGCACGTGGTGGAAACTCGGCCCCTGGTGGCGCCTGCGATTCTCCACGCTGAGTTACCCCTTAGTGATCGGGCGGCGGAGACCGTCCGAAGCACCCGCCAGCGGATCCAGCGGATCCTGCGGGGGGAAGACCCGCGCCTGTTGGTGATCGTGGGCCCCTGCTCAGTGCACGACGTGGCGGCGGCGGAGGAATATGCCGATGCCCTGGCCCAGCTGCGGCAGCGCCACCAGGAACGGCTGGAGGTGGTGATGCGGGTTTATTTCGAGAAACCACGCACCACCGTGGGCTGGAAGGGGCTGATCAATGACCCCCATCTCGACGGCAGCTACGACATCAACACTGGCCTGCGCCGGGCCCGTACTTTGTTGTTGCACCTGGCGGAACGGGGGCTGCCGGCGGCCACGGAACTGCTGGATCCGGTGGTGCCCCAATACATCGCTGACTTGATCAGCTGGACCGCCATCGGCGCCCGCACCACCGAAAGCCAAACCCACCGGGAAATGGCCTCGGGGCTGTCAATGCCCATTGGTTACAAGAACGGCACCGATGGCAGCGTCGCCATTGCGATCAATGCCATGGAGGCCGCCGCCCGCCCCCACCATTTCCTTGGCATCAACGGCCAGGGCCAGGCTTCGATTGTGTCCACCACAGGCAACCCCGATGGCCATCTGGTGTTGCGCGGGGGCGGCAGCGGCACCAACTACCACCCCGAGGCGATTGCCGTGGCGGCCCAGCAGTTGGCGGCCGTGGGTTTACCGCATCGGGTGATGGTGGATTGCAGCCATGGCAATTCGAATAAGGATTACCGCCGCCAGGGGGAGGTGCTGGAGGCGGTGGCTTCCCAGGTGCGGGACGGTTCGAGCGCTGTGTTGGGGGTGATGATCGAAAGCCATCTGGTGGCGGGCAACCAGAAGTTGCCGGCGGATCTTTCGCAACTCACCTACGGCCAGAGCATCACCGATGCCTGCATCGACCTGGCTAGCACCGCAGCCCTGCTGGATCAGTTGGCGGCGGCGGTGCTGGTGCCCGCTGGGGTTTAGGGCTGTAGCCAGCTGCATAGCCAGGCGGTGGCCAGCGGCACGCTGAGGTTGTCGAGGCCCCCCCAGGAGAGCTGTTCCAGGGCCGTGGCCGTGGCGGCAATCACCAGTAGCAGCCCCCAGGGGCTCCCAGGCAGCAGTACCACCAACACCAGGGCAGTGACGCTGGCCATCACGGCGGTGCCCCCCAGGGATTTTGTTTGGCCAAAGAGGCTCCAACGCCAGCTGGGCAGGCTGGCCCCCACCAGGCCGGCTAGCCCATCCCCCAGGGCCATGGTCAACACCCCAGCGCTTACCAGCTCTGGTTGGTTCGGCCAATAAAGGGCCAGCAGCAGCGAAATTGAGGCGCCATAGGCGATCGTGCCCCAGCTGTGGCGACCCACGTCCTCCACCGCCGGCAGCAGCCGGAACCGGTGGTTGAGGGCGGTGACCAGGGTGGCCCCCAGGGCCGCAGGCAGGGCGATCGCCAGGGGTATGGCAGTGGCCCAGGCGATCGGCAGGGCTAGGCCGGCCCCCATGTGCACCAGCTTGCGGCTCAGTTCCCGTTGGCCAGGCCAGAGGCGGCGGGCCAGCACGGCGGCGCTAAGCACTAGGGCCAGCCAGAGCAGCACCAGGGCCAAACCACCTAGCAGGGGAAAACCACCCGGGAGGGGCAAGGTCAGGCGGCGTTCTGTTGGCTGGTGATCAGCCTTAATTTGAGGATCGCCTTGGCTTCCAGCTGGCGCACCCGTTCGCGGGAAACGTTGATCTGGCGGCCGATTTCAGCGAGGGTAAGCGGTTCGGCCCCCTCGAGGCCAAAGCGCAGCTTCAGAATTTTTTGCTCCCGTTCGTTTAGCTGGGTGATCCAGGTGCCCAGGTGTTCCTTCTGGATGCGACGGTCCATGTGGTCCATCGGTTCCATGCTCACCGGATCGGGGATCAGTTCCCCAAGGGTGCTGCGGTCCTCTTCGCCGCGGGCGTGGGCATCCAGGGAGGCGCAGGGGGCGCTTTGGCTGAGTAGCTCCTCCAATTCCTGGGGTTCCATGCCGAGGGCATGGGCCAGCTCCAAGCGGTTGGGTTGGCGACCAAAGCGGTGGGAGAGCTCCCGGGTAACGCGCCGCAGCTTCGAGAGTTTTTCGCTGATGTGAATCGGCAGGCGAATCGTGCGGGCGCTGTTGTCTATGGCCCGGGTCATGCCCTGGCGGATCCACCAATAGGCGTAGGTGGAAAACTTGTAGCCCATGGCAGGGTCAAACTTATCCACCGCCCGTTCCAGGCCGATGGCCCCTTCCTGCACTAGATCCAGCAGCTCAAGGCCTTGGTTTTGGTATTTCTTAGCGACGCTTACCACCAGGCGCAGGTTGGCGGCCATCATGCGATCCCGGGCCCGGCAGCCCATGCGCACCTGATGGCGTTGGCGGGGGGTGCGCTCGTTTTCAGCAATTTCCTGCAGCCGCTTCATCTGCTGCACCTGGTGGGCCAGCTCAATTTCCTCGGCGGCAGTGAGCAGCGGCACCCGACCGATATTGCTGAGGTACCAACCGATGGAATCGGTGCTGAGGCGGCCTCCCCCGCGGTTGCCGGAGCGGCCAACGCCAGGGCGGACCTGGGGTTGTTTCCCCTCGGGCCTGGCCCGCTGCGGTGTTCCCATCACCCTGGCCTCCTCAAAATTTAATTTGGCCGGAGTTTAGCGCCCCATGGTCAATTTAACGGGGGGTAATTTCAAAGACTTCGCGCTGAACAGCTGGTTCAAAAACGTGCTTTTCGTAACCAATGGATGAGAACCCTTGGGGGGCAGCTAATCCCGCTTGGCTTGCACAACTCCGGTCAGTTTGCTTACTGGTTGAGTGGTGCGGTTGGGGTTCTAATTTCCTGAAAATTGCGCTTCGAAATTTGCATAAGCATGAAGTTTTTTGCGCTCAGGCTGGTTGCCCCTGTAATGCGTTCCAGTGGTTCATCAATTCCAGTTGGGAATCATGTACTTCCCCCTCTGGTTGACGCAGTACAAAGTGACCATCGGCATGCATGTCCCAGGCCCCACGGTTGTCGTTGAGGTAGATCTGCAGCAGTTCCTCCAGGCGGGTGCGCAGTAGGGGATCCTCCAGCGGGGTCACTGCTTCCACCCGCCGGTCCAGGTTGCGCCCCATCCAATCGGCGCTGCCGATAAATACCTCCGGCTGCTGGCCATTGCTGAACCAGAAGATGCGGGAGTGCTCAAGGAAGCGGCCAATGACGCTAATCACGCGAATGTTTTCGCTGTACCCCCCAAGGCCAGGCCGCAGGCTGCAAACCCCGCGAATAATTAGGTCGATCTGCACTCCGGCCTGGGAGGCTTCATAGAGCAGCGATATCAGGCGGGGATCCACCAGGGAGTTCATCTTGCAAATAATTTTGCCGCCCCTGCCTTGGCGGGCATGGTCAATCTCCCTTTGGATTAAGGCCTCCATGCCGGACCGCAGGGTCACCGGGGCCACCAGCAGTTTGCGGAAGCTCTGTTGCTTGGAGAAACCGGTCAAATAGTTGAACAGCTCCACCAGGTCGTGGCCCAGCTCCGGCCGGGCACTGAGCAGGCCCACATCCGTATAGAGCCTGGAGGTTTTCGAGTTGTAGTTGCCGGTGCCCACGTGCACATAGGAGCGCAGCTCCTCCCGTTCCCGCCTAAGCACCAGGGTCACCTTGGTGTGGGTTTTAAGGCCGATCACGCCATACACCACATGGACGCCTGCATTTTCCAGTTGGCGGGCCCATTGGATGTTGTTTTCTTCGTCAAAGCGGGCCTTGAGTTCCACCAGGGCCATCACCTGTTTGCCATTTTCAGCGGCAGTGATCAGGGCGCTGATTACCTTCGAATCTTTAGAGACCCGGTAGAGGGTCATCTTGATGGCGAGCACATCGGGATCATCGGCCGCTTGGGCGATGAATTCCTCCACCGAGGAGCTGAACAGGTCGTAGGGGTGATGCACCAGCACATCCCCGCGTTTGAGCACGTCAAAGATGCTTTCGAATTCCTCTGGTTTGATTGAGCCATCAGCCAGCAATGACTTCTGGGCCCGGGCCAGGGGAGCAGCAATCCTGGCTAGCTGGGGTTCATCCTTGAGCTGGGGCAGGGGCAGGCCGGTGAGGGCAAATAGGTCATCAAGGCCAAGGGGGCCATTGATCTGATACAGGTCTTCCGCTTCTACGGCCATGCCTTCCATCAGCAGGTCGATTACGTCTTGGGGCATCTCATCGGCCACCTCCAAACGCACCACCTCACCGCCCATCCGGCGTTTGCGTAGGCCCTCCTGCAGGGCCAACATCAGGTCATCGGCCTCCAGTTCCCGCAGTTCGAGGTCGGCGTCTCTGGTTACCCGGAAGAAATAATGGCCCTCGATGGTCATGCCCGGAAATAGGAGGGCCAGGTTGAACGCCACCACCTGTTCCAGGGGGATTGCGGTGTAGAGCAGGGGCTGGTCGCTGGCGGCCAGGTCCAGGGGCACTTTGATGAAACGGGGTAGGTTTTTTTGGGGAACCTTCACCCGGGCAAATTGTTGCTCGCCAGTTTCCGGATCACGGATCAGGGCGGCGATGTTGAAG
This sequence comes from Synechococcus sp. UW140, assembly GCA_943369595.1. Taxonomy (GTDB): domain Bacteria; phylum Cyanobacteriota; class Cyanobacteriia; order PCC-6307; family Cyanobiaceae; genus Synechococcus_D. The sequence continues at coordinate 107,997 of CALRNU020000006.1, read as the reverse complement.
CTGAGGTTGCTGATGAAAGGGAATGGGTGGGCCGGATCCACCGCCAGGGGGGTGAGAACTGGAAATATTGCATTGCGGAAGTGGTTATTAACCCAATCCCTCTGGGGGCCATTCAGTTGTTCGTAGTCAAGTACCTGCACTCCCTGCTGGGCCAGTTGGGGCTTTAGCTGGCCCCGGTAATGCTCCTGCTGTTGTTCCAGCAGCGGTCGCAACTTCGCCTGGATTTCCTGCAGTTGTTTCAAGGGCGTGAGGCCATCCACGCTCAGGGTTTCGATGCCTGCCTCCACCTGGGACTTCAGGGACGCCACGCGCACCATGAAGAATTCATCGAGGTTGTTGCTGAAGATGGCGCTGAACTTGGCCTGTTCCAGCAATGGGGTGCGTTGATCCTGGGCCTGGGCCAGCACCCTTTGGTTGAAGTCGATCCAGGCCAGTTCTCGGTTTAGGTAGAGCTCGGGGGCAAGGGCGACGGGGGCCATGGGGGCGCTGAAACAGCCATTGGGCCGGACCTTAGCCCGCTGGCCTCAGGGTTTTGTTAACACTCAGAAGAGCAACGGCAAAAAGAATGGCCGCCGCCAGCAGGAAAGGGCTGGCATGGCCCCAGTGCTCATAGCTCAGGCCCATCAGCGGTGGTCCGAGGAAGCTGCCCAGGCTTTGGAGCCCCTGGAGGCTGCCCAGGGCTGCCCCCTGGCCACCGCCATCGAGGCGCCGCGACACCAGGCTGCGCAGGCAGGGGGTGACGAGGCCGGTGCCGGTGGCCAGCAATGCCACGGCGCTAAACACCACCGCTTGGGCGTTGGCGACGCTAGCCATGGGGATCAGCAGGCAGCCCACCAGCACCAGGCCCAGGCCCACCAGGGTGAGCCGTTGTTCACCGAAGCGTTTCACCAGCGGCCCGATCAAGCCCCCCTGCACCACGGTGGCCACCACCCCCACGATCAAAAAGGCAGTGGTGGCAAGGGCCGGACCCCAGCCGAACACCTGTTTGAAATAGAGCACCAATACGGCGGTGAAGCCGTTGAAGGCCAGGAAAAACAGAAAAAAGCCAAGGCAAAGGCTGCTCACCTGGGGGTTACTAAACACCTTGGCCAGCTGGGCAAAGGGGTTGAGGGCCCGTTTGCGGGGCAGGGCCTGGCGCTGCTCAGGGGGATGGGTTTCTGGCAGCAGGCAAAGCACCAGCAACAAATTCACGGCGGCAATCGCCACGGAAATCCACACCGGCAAGGTCACACTCCAGCGGGCCAGCAGCCCTGCCAGGGCTGGGCCAAGGATGAAGCCAAGGCCAAAGGCCACACCAATCAAGCCAAAGGCCTTCGCCCGCTTTTCCGGGGTGCTGATGTCGGCCAGCACTGCCCCGGCGGTGGCGGCGGTGCCCCCGCTGAAGCCATCCAGCAGGCGACCGGCAAATAAAAGAACCAAGGGCCAGCCACTGCCTGCGGGCCAGGGGATTTCCAAGGTGGTGGCAAATAGGCTGAGCCCCAGCACCGTGCCGGCCACACAGCCGGCGATCACCGGCCGCCGGCCGAAGCGATCGCTTAGGGCGCCGATCAGGGGGGTGGCTAGGAACTGGGCCAAGGCATAGCTACCGGCCAGCAAGCCCAGGGTGGTGCCACTGCTGGTGAAGCTGGCCAGCAGAAAGGGCAGCAGCGGGAACACCAGGCTTTCCCCCACCCGGTCGTTCAGCAGGGTCACGAACACGCAAAGCAGCGTGGACGGCCGTTTCATGGGGTGTGGGCCCGGCGGTTCCTGAAACTACTGACCCGGCCCCATTGGGTTGGCGTGATTCAGTGGGGGAAAGCATTCGCCCCCCTGGGCCTATGAAGTTAATTGCCTCCTATCGCAATGCCGGCTATGGGGCCCTGGCCGATGGCGTGCTTGCCTTTTTCGACCGCCGTAGCGATCTACATACCCGAGGGGTGGCCTTTGGTGCGGGCCCTGGCTCGGAGGCGGAACCCGCCAAAGTTTCTACCGATATCAGCCTTGTGGCGATTGACCGCAGTGATCCGGAGGCCTTTGCCCTGGCCGAGGTGATCGTGCGGGGGGTGACGGCGGGGCTGGGCCGCTACCTGGAGGAGCGGCCACTGTTCCGGGATTGCTGCCCGGAGCAACAGTTATTTGTAAACCCGATTTTCAACCTGCAGCGCTATGCCCCTGGCGAAGGTTTTAAGCGTTGGCATTGCGATTGGACCATCGGCGCTGAGGCAACGGAACCGGTGCACCGGGTGTTGGCCTGGATTCTCTATTGCAATGACCTGCCGGAGGGGGGCACTGAATTCCACTGGCAGGGCCACCACGAAGAGGCCGAGCGGGGCAAGTTGTTGATCTTTCCGGCGGGTTTATCCCATATCCATCGGGGTCGGGTGAGCCATGTCGATAGCAAAACCATCGCCACCGGCTGGATCAACGCCGGTAGCAGTGGCGCCTATCTGCGGCGCTTGGCTGGCCCTGGCTAAATCAGGCCCTAGCTAAATCAGGCAGTGGCTAAAGCTGGGCTCTGGCGGGTTTGCTCGTGATCCCCCGGTCCTGGCGCACCGCCTGCCACACGGCAACGGCCTCATCCCGCAGCAGTTGTTCCGGGGCCAGGCTCTTTTGGGGATTGGGCTGCAGCAGGTCCCGGGCGATGGCTTGGTCGTCGTAGATGTCGTTGTAGTCGTCCCAGCCGGCGGCGTAATAGATCTTGCCAATGCCGGCCCAGGCGGCTGCGGCGTAACACATGGGGCAGCACTGGCAGCTGGTGTAAAGCACACAGCCCGTGAGATCCCAGCTCCCCAGCGCCTGGCAGGCGGCGCGGATGGCATTTACCTCCGCATGGGCGGTGGGGTCGTTGTGGCGGACCACACTATTGCCGGCGCTGGCCACCACCCTGTTGTTCTTCACCACCACGGCGCCAAAGGGTTCACCGCTGCGGTCCTCCAGGGCGGTGCGCCGCATTTCAGCTATGGCCAGGGCCATAAAACTGGAGTGGTTTGGGGCGGGGCTCATGGCTGGGGGCGCCGGTGTCGCAAGCTTGCTGCATGCGCCTCCGGCCCGGGGTTGTTTGCCCCCATCGCCCCCATGACGGCCCTGCCCATCGAGCCCCTGCTGCCGGCACTGCTGGCCAGCCTGAGGCAGCACGGACGCTTGGTGCTGCAGGCGCCGCCCGGGGCCGGTAAAACCACCCGGGTGCCCCTGGCCCTGGCGGCGGCTCAGCCCTGGGGCCAAGGCAAGATTTTGGTGCTGGAACCGCGGCGGCTGGCGGCCAAGCTGGCGGCCCGGCAGATGGCCCGCAGCCTTGGCGAAGCGGTGGGGGAAACCGTGGGCTATCGGGTGCGGCTCGACAGTTGCGTGGGGCCGCGCACCCGCATCGAGCTGCTCACCGACGGTTTGTTTCTGCGCCTGCTCCAGGAGGACCCGGCCCTCACGGGGGTGACTGCCGTGCTGTTTGACGAGGTGCATGAACGGGGGGTGGGTAGCGACCTGGCCCTGGCGCTCACCTGGCAGGCCAAACAATTGCTGGTGCCTGATCTGGCCCTGCTGGCCATGTCGGCCACCCTCGATGCCGAACCCCTGGCCCAGCTGCTGGGGGGGGCGCCGGTGCTGAGCAGCAGCGGCCAGGCCTATCCGGTGCAGACGTTCTATGCCGACCGGTCGGCCCCGGACCAACCCACGGTGGCGGCCATTGCCGACCAGGTGCGGCCGGCGATCCGGCGGGCCCTGGCGGAGCAGCGGGGCAGTGTGCTGGTGTTCCTGCCGGGGCAGGCGGAGATCCGGCGCTTGGGGGAGCAGTTGCAGGATCTGCCAGAGGAGGTGGAACTCACCCCCCTCTATGGGGACCTCGATGGCCGGGCCCAGGATGCGGCCGTGGCCCCAGCGGCGGCGGGCCGGCGCAAGCTGGTGCTGGCCACGGCCCTGGCGGAGAGCAGCCTCACCATCGAGGGCATCAGCGTGGTGGTGGATGCCGGTTGGAGTCGGGTGTCTCGCTTTGATCCCGCCACGGGCCTGGCGCGGCTGCTCACTGAAAAGGCCTCGCTGGCCCAGGCCGACCAGCGCCGGGGCCGGGCCGGACGCCTTGGCCCAGGGGTTTGTTATCGGCTCTGGACTGCCATCGACCAGCAGCGGCGGCCGGCCCAGCCCCAGCCGGAAATCCTTGGTTGTGACCCGGCTCCGCTGGCCCTGGAGTTGGCCCTGTGGGGGGCGGGCAGCGGCGAGGGGCTCGCCTTTTTGGATCCGCCGCCGGCGGTGCCGCTTGAGCAGGCCCGCCAGCTGCTCACGGAGTTGGGGGGCCTCGATGCCCAAGGCCAGCCCACTAAGCGGGGGCGGGCCCTGGGGCAGTTGGGCTTGCATCCGCGCCTGGGGGCAATGCTGCTGGCGGCGGGGGAGTTGCAGCTGCCGGCGGAGTTGGGCCTGCCCGCCTGGGGGGCCCCGGAACGGCAGGCCTTGGCCTGTGCCCTGGCGGCCCTGCTGGGGGAACGGGATCCCCTACGCCAGGGGGCGGTCAGCCTGGGGGCGGACCTCTGCCTGCGGCTGGATCGCTTGGAACGGGGGCGGGGCGATGGCTGGCCGCTGCTGCGGCAGCTCACCCAACAACTGCGGCGGCAGCTGCGCTTACCCCGGGATCTGCCGCTGCTGCCCGAGGGGTGGCCCGCCTGGGTGGGGGTGCTGTTGGCCCTGGCCTATCCCGACCGGCTGGGCTTGCCGCGGGCGGCGGAACGGCCCGGGGTATTTCTGTTGGCCAGTGGCCGCGGGGCGGCCCTGGGGCCCAATGATCCCCTGGCGGCCAGTGCTGCCCTGGTGGCGGCCCACCTGGATGGGGACCGGCGCCAGGCCCGGATCTGGCTGGCGGCAGCCCTGCCCTTGGCGGCTTTGGAGCTGTTGCAAGCGGATCAGCTCCGCAGCAGAGACCTGGTGCAGTGGGACGACAACAAACAGCTGGTGCAGGCCCGACGCCAACGCTGCTTGGGGGCCCTGCTGTTGAACGATGAACCCCTGGCTAATCCCGATCCAGAGCTGCTGCGGGCCTGTGTGCTTGAACAGATGCGGCGGGGGGGCCTGCAGCAGTTGGCCTGGACGCCGGAACGGCAACAGCTGCGCGGGCGACTGGGCTTTTTGCAGTGGCTGGAGCCCGAACTATGGCCGGCGGTGGACGACACCAGCTTGCTGGCGGAGCTGGAGCTTTGGTTGGGGCCGGCCCTGGGGGGGGTACGCAGCCTGGGGGAGCTGCAGCGCTTGGATGTGGGGGCAGCCCTGCTGGATCGGCTCGACTGGCGCCAACGCAGCCAATTAGACGTTCTGGCCCCCCTGCGTTGGCCCTTGCCCACGGGCCGTGCCGGCCGGATCGATTACACCGGTGAAGAGCCGGTGTTGAGCAGCAGGCTGCAGGACTTTTTTGGGCTCACCGCCACCCCGCGGCTGGCGGAGGGGCGCCATGCGGTGTTGGTGCATCTGCTTTCGCCGGCGGGGCGGCCGGCAGCAGTAACGCGGGATCTGGCCAGCTTCTGGCAGCAGGGCTATCCAATGGTGCGCAAGGACCTGCGCGGTCGTTATCCGAAACACCGCTGGCCCGAGGACCCGCTGGTGCCTGCTTAATTCTGGCTGGCCTAGGGCTGGCTGGAATTAATGATTAGTGACGCTGGGTCCCAGGGCCAGTCCTCGGGACGGTTGCAGTTGCTTAGGGCCCGAGGCTCCATGGGGAGGCAACGGTGCGGTTGAGTGGCGATGAAGCGGTTAAGGCTACGTTCGCCGTTGCTTAGGGATGCTTCGAGCTTGGGGGCCAGCTCCGCTGGATAGATGGCAGTGAGGGGTTGGCGCCGGCCTTCGCTACTAGCAACCAACAGGGTCCTTAGGGGATGCCAGGCCGCCAATAGTTGCTGCAGTTGTTCGGGTTGCAGTAACGGAAGGTCTATGGCCAGGAGCAGTAGATCCTCGCCAGGGTGTTGGTTCATCAGCCGACCTAGGGCCCGCAGGGGACCCTCCCAGGGGGCTGGTTCCTCCAGTAGCCCAAGGGCCACGGGCAACTGGGGGGCCAAGGTTGCCGCCAGCCCTAGGTGCTGGGGATGGCCACTGCAAAGGGTTAGCGGTAGGCCGCAGCCACTGGCCAGTCTCAGGCTGCGTTCCAACCAGGTGCCCCCCTCCGGGTGGGGTAGTAAGGCCTTGTCGCGGCCCATGCGGCGGCTGGCGCCACCGCTGAGTAAGCAGCAGCGCAGGGCCGGTGGCGACAGCTCATTTTGTAGCCGTTGTCGCCAACCGGGTAACCACTGATCCTTATGGTCCGCTGCACTGCCCATATCAGCTTTCTGCCCCATGGCCCTCTCACCCCTCACGGCCCTACTGCTCACAGCCAAGCGCAGCATGGGGCTCAGCTTCGCTGATCTGGGCCAGCGGCTTGGGGCCGATGAGGTGTGGGTGGCAGGCCTGATCTATGGCCAAGCCACGGCCAGCCCAGGGCAGGTGGAGGCCTTGGTGGCGGCCCTGGGGCTGGAGGGGGAAGGCGCCGAGCTGGCTAAGCAGCTCACTATTTATCCGGTAAAGGGGGCTCTCGATCCAGTTATTCCCACTGATCCGCTGCTCTATCGCTTCTACGAAATCCTGCAGGTGTACGGCCTACCGCTTAAGGATGTGATTCAGGAGAAGTTTGGCGACGGAATAATGTCGGCCATAGACTTCAGCCTCCATGTGGATCGTCAGGCTGATCCCAAGGGGGATCGGGTGGTGGTGACGATGAACGGTAAGTTTTTGCCCTACGGGAAATGGTGAGCTAGTTGGCTTACCCGCCGATGGCATTAGAAACTCCGGCGGCCTCTGCCCGGGCCCAATGCCCCTACTGCGGGGTGGGTTGTGGCCTTGAACTCTTGCCGCCAAAGCAGGGGCTGGTTTGGACCGCCAGGGGCGATCGCCAGCACCCTTCATCCCTCGGTCAGGTGTGCGTGAAGGGGGCCACGGTTGGCGAAACCCTGGATAAAAATCGCCTCAGCCAACCCCTTTGGCGCGATCAACTTGATCAAGAATTTAGGCCGATCAGTTGGGATGAGGCCCTTGGGCGGCTTGGGGACCAGATCAAGGCAACCTTGGCGCACCAGGGGCCTAGGGGCTTGGCTGTGTATGGCTCCGGGCAATTTCTCACCGAGGACTATTACCTGGCCCAGAAATTATTTAAGGGTTTTTTGGGTACAAATAACTTCGATGCCAATTCTCGGCTTTGCATGAGTTCAGCGGTGGCGGGTTATGCCCGCAGCCTTGGCTCCGATGGCCCCCCTTGTTGTTATGACGACCTTGATGGCGCCAGTTTGGTGTTTCTGATCGGCACCAACACCGCTGATTGCCATCCGGTGCTTTGGCAGCGCTTACTTAAGCGCAAACGCCGGGACCCAGAAAGTCTTCGCCTGGTGGTGGTGGATCCCAGGCGCACCGCCACTGCCGCAGCTGCGGACTGGCACCTGGCGATTCGACCCGGTACGGATCTGGCCCTGCTCCATGGCCTTGGCCATTTGCTCATGCAAGGCAACAACCTTGACCTTGGCTTTATCGCCGACCACACCGAAGGGTTTAACGCCTACAAAGAGCTGTTGCAGGCTTGGACGCCGCAGCGGGTTAGTGATATCTGCGGTATTGACCCCATGGAGTTGGAGGCCGTGGCCCGGGCCTGGGGCCACAGCCCAGCGGTGCTCAGTGGCTGGTCGATGGGGGTGAACCAGTCGCAGGAAGGTAGTGCCACGGTGAGTGCCATCGTTAATTTGCACCTGCTCACTGGTCAGATTGGCCGGGCTGGTGCCGGTCCCTTTTCGCTCACTGGCCAGCCCAATGCCATGGGCGGCCGCGAGGCGGGGGGCTTGGCCCAGCTGCTGCCTGGGTATCGCAGCGTCGCTGTTGCCGACCACCGGGCTGAGCTGGAACGCCACTGGGGCCTGGCTGGGGGGGCGATTGCCGCGGAGACCGGTTTTGATGTGTGGGCCCAGGTGGAGGCCATGGAGCGCGGTGAGTTGGGGCTTTGGTGGGTGGCCGCCACTAATCCACTGGTGAGCCTGCCTTCCCTCGATCGGGTGCGGGCCGCGGCCCAGAACTGCCCCCTGGTGGTGCTGAGTGAGGCCTATGCCGGCACGGAAACCGCTGCGGTGGCCCACCTCCTATTGCCGGCCGCCCAGTGGAGTGAGAAGCAGGGGGTGATGACCAATTCGGAACGGCGGGTGACCCTTTGCACCCAGTTCCGACCAGCCCCCGGTGAAGCCAAGGCCGATTGGGCGGTCTTTGCGGAGTTGGGGCGAAGGCTGGGATTTGGCGAGGCCTTTAGCTATGCCGATAGCAGTGAGGTGTTCGCCGAGTTTGTGGCGATAACCGCTGGTCGTGTTTGCGACATGGCTGGTCTTAGCCATCAGCTTCTGGCTGACCATGGCCCCCAGCAATGGCCGTTTAGTGAAGGCACCGCTCCCGGCGCTGGCAGGGCTCGGCTTTACCTAGACCACCACTTCCCAACGGCGAGTGGCCGGGCTTTATTCCAGTGCGACCTGCCCTTTGGGCTGGCGGAACCCCCCTGTGACTCGTATCCCCTGGTCCTCAGCGTTGGCCGTTACTTGGGCCATTGGCACACCATGACCCGCACGGCCCAGGTGCCAAGGTTGCTTAAGCAGCATCCTGAGGCGTTGCTGGAGGTGCATCCCCGCGATGGCGCCAGCCATGGACTAGTTGATGGGGGCTGGGCCGAGGTGCGCTCGCGGCGGGGGGCGATCAGCGCAAGGGTGCAGATAACTGATTTGATCCGTCCTGGCACCGTATTTTTGCCGATGCATTGGGGTGCTTCCCAGCCCAATCCCTGTGAGGCCAATCGCCTGATGCATGAGCTGGCTTGCCCCCATTCCAAGCAGCCGGAGTTGAAGGCTGCAGCGGTGACGCTGACGCCACTGCCCCAGGGCGGGTAACTGGGTTTTTAGCCCCCCTGGCGTTCGTAGAGAAACTCGAGGGCGCGGTTGCGCAATTCTCCGTAACGCTGGTCGTGCAGCAGGGAATCGCGGTCGCGGGGGCGATCAAAGGGAATTGAAAGGATTTCACCAATGCTGGCGGAGGGGCCATTGGTGAGCATTACCACCCGATCGGAGAGAAAGAGGGCCTCATCAATGTCGTGGGTGATCATTAACACCGTGCAGCGTTGTTGGCGCCAAAGGGTAAGCAGTTCCTCTTGTAACTCCTCTTTAGTGATTGGATCTAGGGCCCCGAAGGGTTCGTCTAGGATTAATACCGGCGGCTTCATCGCCATGGCCCTGGCAATGGCTACCCTCTGGCGCATGCCACCGGATAATTCGCCCGGGTGACAGTCAAGGGCGTCACCCAGACCAACGGTTTCAAGCATGGCTTTGGCCTCTGATACCAATAACTCGCGGGGTTCCCCCCGGCGGATTGACCGCAGGCCTAAGACCACATTCTCGAGGGCCGTTTTCCATGGCAGTAGGGCGTAGTTCTGGAACACCACCATGCGGTCTGGACCGGGCCCCTCCACCGGCTCACCTTCCACGAGCACGCTGCCAGTGCTTGGGGTTTCAAAGCCCGAAAGGGTATTTAGCAGGGTGGATTTGCCACAGCCGGAGTGGCCGATCACGCAAACAAACTCACCAGCTGCCACACTTAGGTTGACCCCTTGTAGTACCTCTACACAGCCGGAATCAGAGGGAAAGCTTTTGCCAATGGCATTGAATTCGACCCGGCGGCCGCGGCGTTCGGACACAGTCATGGCAGGCAAGGGCTGAGGGTGGAAAAGGGCAAGTTGGTGGCGTAGCTCAGGGGTTCGTCTAGGTCGAAATATTCACCCTCGGCCAGTTGGTATCTCCGCTGGGTGGGTTCTTGATCAATCATGCCCAGGCGATCGCAGGCCTCAAGGAACAGGCGCCGGCCATAGACCCGTTCAAGTAGCTCCTGGCGATGGTTGGGCCATGGGGCCATGCCCCAGCGGGCTAACTGGGTGAGTACCCATAGACCCTCAGCGGGGTCTGGGTAACTGGCTTGGCCCAGGAAGAAACGGTTGAAACGCAGCAGGCTGGTGGCCTGGTTCAGGTCCTTGGCCAGGTTTGATTCGGCCAGGCCCTCCTGCAGCGGGGCGAGTAACTGGGGACCAAAGGCTTGGGGTTCTGTGAGTACCTGAAGTAGTTCTTGGCGATGGCTGGTTTGGTCACAAAAGGCGGCGGCCTCCAGCACGGCTGCGGTGAGGCCAACGGCAGCACTGTTGGCTTGATTGCTGTGGGCATCTACCCAGGATTCGCGTAGGGCAAGCACTTTCTCGGCATGGTTGGGCCAGATGGCGGAGTCCGTGAGTACCACCCGGCCACTCCGCCGATGCTGGGCCAGGCAGGCCCTCAATTTCCCTGCGGCAAAGCCATCAATTAGTCCCCCTTCCAGGGCGGCTAGCAGACCCATGGGGCTGCGCCGTTGCCAGCTCACCTGGGCTGGATCTACCCCTTGGCGGGCCAACCAATGGCGCAGCAACAATTCCGCCATGGAGAGCCGATCGGGCACCCCCAGCTTTAGGGGAAGGCCCTGGCGCAGGTGGAGCAGCAGGCCTTCGCTGGAGCTGATCGAAAGCTCGGTGCCCAGCACTAGGGCGTTGCCATTGCGACTGAGGGTTTGGGTAACCACCATGGGTAGCGGTGTGCTGGCCATGGCACCGGCGGCCATGGTTAGGGGCTGGGCGGCACTGAGCGCAGCGCCGTCCAGTCTTTCTATGCGTAGTAAGTCGTCAATCTCCTCCCAGCTCTGGCAGCGCAGCAGCTCGACCCGCAGCCCCTGTTTTTCGAACAGTTGCTTTTGGCGGGCCACCAGTAGGGGGGCGGCATCCAGGCCGGGCAGGTAGCCGAGGCGGATGGGCTTGGGGCTGGGGCTACTGGCTGCGGCGGCTTGCAGCTCCGCTGCCGGTTTTGGTGGGGCCGGTTTTCGGTTTGACAACCGGCGTTGGTCGTGGAGGAACTCGAGTAATTCGTTGCGTAGTTTGTAGTAATCGGGATGTTGGAGCACCGCCTTACGGCAGCGGGGCCGCTCGAAAGGTACCGCCACGATCCGGCCGATATGGGCCTTTGGCCCATTGGTGAGCAACACCACTCGATCACTAAGCAGCAACGCCTCATCAACGTCGTGGGTGACCATCACAGTTGTGATGCCTGCCTTTTGGCAGAGTTGCATTAATTGCTCTTGCAGATGGCCCCGGGTGAGGGCATCGAGGGCGCCGAAGGGTTCATCCAGTAACAGCAGCTTGGGTTCGAGGGCCAGGGCCCTGGCGATGGCTACCCGTTGGCGCATGCCCCCAGACAGTTGGCCCGGCATCCGCTCAGCCACCTTGTCGAGATTCACCATGGCCAAGGCCGCTTCCGTGCGTTCGGCCCGTTCCGATGCACTTAGCTCGCGTTTAACTTCCCGCAGGGCCAGGGCGACGTTCTGGCGCACGCTGCGCCAGGGCAATAGCGAATAGTTTTGAAATACCACCATCCTTTCGGGGCCTGGTTCGGTGACCTGGCGACCCTCAAGGATCACCCCCCCACGGCTGGGTTGGCTAAGACCGGCCAGGATATTCAGCAGTGTTGATTTGCCACAGCCAGAGTGACCCACCAGGGAAACAAATTCTCCTTTGCTGATTTCAAGATTGATGGTGCTCAGCGCCTCTAGCACCGTGCCATCAGCTCTGGTGAAGTTTTGCTCCACCGAATCCAGTTGCAAAAAACTCGCCATGGAATTGCCTTAGGGGTGCCGTGGGTGGGGGATTTTGCTTTCAGCGTTGGGGACCACTAACCCGGTCACCAACCCAGGCCACCAGTCGGTCAAGGAGTAAACCCACTACCCCCACATAGAGGATGGCCAGCAGAATCTGGCTGGTGCTGGAGTCGCCGCCAGCGTTGTAGGCATCCCAGATGAAGAAGCCAATGCCACCATCGGCTTTAAGCATTTCTGCCGCCACGATGGCCAACCAGGCCAAGCCAATGGCAATGCGGAGGCCTGTGAACACATAGGGGGCAGTTGATGGCACCACAATGTCCCAAAGAAAGCTGCGCTTCCGCAGCCGCAATACCCGGGCGACGTTGCGATAGTCCTGGGGAATTTCGCGGATGCCCATGGCTGTGTTTATCACAATCGGCCAGATGGCCGTGATAAAGATCACAAAAATGGCCGCGGCATCGGCCTGCTGAAACAGTAGTAGTGAGATCGGCAGCCAGGCCAGGGGCGGCACCGTCCGCAGAACCTGGATTACAGGGTCGAAACCGCGACGAATGAAGCGATTGAGGCCTAAGGCGAGGCCGCAGGAGATACCAACCACCGCGGCGAGGCTGTAACCCACCGCCACCCGTTGCAATGAAATCAAGATTTGCCAGCCAAGCCCCTTGGCGGTGCCGCCATCGTCATAGAAGGGTTTAGCGATGTATGGATTCCAGGTTTGGCTGATCACCTGGATTGGTCCGGGGAAGTCACTGTGGGTGCCACTGCAGAGCAGTTGCCAGAGCAGCAGTATCGCTGCGGTGCAGATAAGCGGTGGCTTAATCTGCCGCACCAGGGAGTTGGTCATGGCGAGGGCTGGTTTTAGATAATTAGAAAAACAAGGGGAGGCATCTGGCCTCCCCGGGGGTTCAGGACCTCACCGCAGTTTTAATTCATTTAACGGCTTTAATCTTTAGGCTGTTGAGGTAGCCCATGGGGTTTTTGGTATCAAATTTAACCCCATCAAAGAAGACCTCTACCCCGCGGGAATCGGTGGCAGGAATCTCTTTAATGCCATTGGCTTTGGCGGCTGCGCGCCAAAGGTCTGAACGGTTTACCTTGTCGACCAAGGCCTTGATATTTGTGCTTTTAGGCAGATAGCCCCAGCGAATATCTTCCGTGACAAACCAGGTGTCGTGACTTTTGTAGGGGAAGGAGGCATTGTTCTTGAAGAACAGCATTTTGTAGGGGCTATTGGTCACCTTGCGTCCATCGCCATAGTCCACATCCCCTTGCAGGCGGGGCAGCAGGTCATCAACGCTGGCTTTCACGTATTTATCTTCGGAGAGGATTTCAGCCAGTTCCTTTGTGTTGGCTGGGTTGTCGGCCCACTGCTGGGCTTGCTGCACAGCCATCAATAGCCGTAGGGTGGCGTTGGGATTTTTCTTCACCCAATCGGCCCTCATTGAGAATGCTTTCTCGGGGTGCTCCTTCCAAATTTCACCGGTTTGAGTAACCGTATAGCCGAGCTTTTTATTGACTAGGCGCTCGTTCCAGGGCTCACCAACACAGAAGATATCCATGGTGCCAGATTGCATATTGGCAACCATCTGCGGAGGTGGGATCACCACTAGGTCGGCATCTTTGTTGGGATCAACGCCATTGGCTGCCATCCAATAGCGCATCCAGAGGTCGTGGGTGCCGCCAGGAAATGTTACGGCTGCCTTAAATTTGTCGCCGGTCTTATTCTTTTTCTCGATAGCTGATTCAAGGTTAGGCGACTTCACCTTGAACTTGTCGGTCAGGAATTCTTTTGAGCTGGAGATAGCTTGGCCCTGGGTGTTCAGTCGGGCTAGCAGCACCATTGGCACGGGCTGACGGCTTTTGCTGATGGCTCCAGTGGTTAGCAAATAGGGCATCGGCGAAAGAATATGGGCACCATCAATGCCACCTTTTTCACCACCTAGTTCTAGGTTGTCGCGGGTTACTGCCCAAGATGTTTGCTTCATTAGCTTCACTCCTGGCATGCCCTGCTTGTCAAAGAAGCCCTTTTCCTTGGCGATAATCAAGGGTGCTGCGTCGGTGAGGGCAATGAAGCCCAGCTCCACGTCCGTGGTTTCCGGTTTGCCCGGGCCGGCTTGGGCGACCAAGGGAGCGAGCAGCACCGTGGCAGCGCTCAAGGCAGCCGTTCTCAGAACAAAACGCCGGGTAAGTGGTCCCATGACAGAAAAAAGTTTCAGTGGAACCCGGAGTCAGAAAGGGGCTGCCGGGTAGGGGGTGCGGCGCGACTGCTGACCGCCTTAGTAGATCACCATGGCCAGGGGTAGTTGCATTGTGCGAATTGCTACCGATCGGCCAGCGGATCCCTGGCCGCATCAAGCCGGCCCAGGATTTCAGGCAAGGCCATGGGCAGGTTTCGATGTTCATGGCCGGGGTGGGAGAGCTTCACCAGGGCGAAGCGTTCCAGTTCTTCTAGGCGCTGCCATTGGGCAAGGCTGGGGGGCTGGCAATTGATCTGGCGGCAGGCTTGCCTTAAGGCCTCGGGTACGGGGCCCAGCTGTTGCCAGCTTTCGTTGCTGGCCGGCGCCAGGGGAGTGGCGATGGCCCCTAAGCGTTCCGCCAGTTGGCTCAGATCTGCGGGGCCATCACCCCAGAGCAGCAGGGTTGTGCGCTCGGCCTCTGGCAATTCAAGCCAGTGTTGTAGGCGCAGCTTGCGGCCGCAGAGGTCTAATTTGCGTCGCACTGCCATCGGTATGCATCGCAGGTTGCTGCTGAACTCGGCTTCAAAATCAAAACAGTGGCTGCATTGGTTAAGGGGGGACCTAAGGGCTGGGCCGTTGCTTTTCGTGTTCATGCTGCGAGCGCCTTTTGTAGTTTCCCTAGCTTGCTAAGTGCAGCACCACTTTCTAATAAGTAATTGGCCTGATTAAGACCCGCTTCGATACTGCTCTGCTGGCCGCTAAGCCAGAGCAGGGAACCCAGGTTCCAATGCAGGCTCTGGGCCAGGGGGCCGCTGCCCCCCATGGCGGCCAGGGCCTGGTTGCTCCAGGTTTCCAGGTCGGTCCAGGGGGGTTCAGCCCCGGTAAAACCATGGTCCCGCGGGTGCAGGATTAGCCGTTCGCTTTCACCACCAAGGACGCGACCGCTGATGCAGGCCCGGCTCAGGGGTAGATCGGTGGAGCCCTCCAGTCCCTTCACCGTGAGCAGATCGTTCTCCCCTGCCAGGGCTAGGGCTGCCCAGGCGCGCACCTCCGTGGGGGGATGCACGAAGCCACTGATAAACAGGTGCTCCCCCTGGTGGGGGGTCCAAAGCAGCTCAAGGCTGGCCACCGGCGGCCGTTTGCCGATCTGATCGCGCACCGGTATGAGCCTTTCTGCGGCTGGGAAGTGCTGGGGCTGGTGGCAGAGCGCTAGGCCTTCCTGGTCAAGCAGTGTTTGTAGTTGGACCAGCCCTAGGGGGCGCCAGTCGAGGCCGATGCTGGCCATTAATTCCGCCAGGGTGATGCCGTATTTCACCGGCATCGGGTTGCCGCCAGCGAGCACCACGGTTTCACCGGCTGCCACCAGGCCCAAGGCCGTGAGGGGCAGCAGGGGGGCCGTACGGTTTCTGCCGTCGTAGGGCACCCCAAAGCAGAGGGCCCTCCGGCCCGGGCTATGCAGCAGCGGCCCATGGCTGCGATAGCTGGCCAGCATCCCTGCCAGCTCATGGGGTTCGGGGCGCCGGATCCGGTGGGCGATCAGGAAGGCCCCCATCTGGGCTTCCGAGGCTTGGCCCAGCAGCATGGCGTCCATGGCTTCCTCGGCTTCCGCCAGGCTGAGGCCGCTGCTGGTGTGTTCGCCGCTACCCACCTTGGCGATTAGCTCTCGGAACCGTTGCTGGGCCGGGGCCAGATGGGAGCCTCGGTTGCTGGCCAGGTCCAAGGGGGTAGGTAATAAAGGAACCATTCAAGCTTCTCGACTTTTGGTAGCGGATCGCACAGGGGTCGTCAGGGTTGGCTAGGGACAGTGGGATCCGTTGATCGCTTCCCCGATGACGAGCGCCGCCCTCAGCAAGATCGAGCAGGCCAAGGCTGAGCGTTGTGGGTTGGCTTTGGAGCCGGAGCTTGAGAGTTTGGCGCGGCGGGGTTGGGGAGAGCTGAGCGAGGCGGAGCTCACCATTCAGCTCAAGTGGTTGGGGATTTTCTTTCGTCCAGTGAGCCCTGGGCGGTTCATGCTGCGGCTGCGCTTGCCCAATGGGGTGATTAATGCGGAGCAGTTGACGGTGCTGGCCGAGGCGGTGGATCGCTGTGGGGCTGAGGGCAGCGCTGACCTCACCACCCGCCAGAACCTGCAACTGAGGGGACTGCTATTCGAAGACATGGCACCCCTGCTCAAGTTGATGGGAGCGGTGGGTCTTACCAGTCGCCAGTCGGGTCACGACAACCCCCGCAACATCACCGGCAATCCCCTGGCGGGCATTGATCCTGAGGAGTTCATCGACACCCGACCACTGGTATCGGCTATCCAAGCGCTGTTGTTGGGGCCTGATGGTCCCCGCAACTTGCCCCGCAAGTTCAATGTGGCGGTGGGTGGGGCCCCCGACAGCTTTTTGCTCCACAACGACCTCGCCTTTTTGCCTGCCCGATTGGAGGGGAACCTGGGCTTCACCGTGATGGTGGGGGGCTTTTTCTCAGCCCAGCGCAATGAGTTGGCGATACCTTTGGGGATCTGGCTGAGGCCTGATCAGCTGGCCGGTTTTACCCTGGCCCTGCTACTTAATTTCGAGCGCAAGGGAAATCGTTCGGCGCGCAACAGGAGCCGTTTGATGTACCTAATCGAGGAATTGGGGCTCGATGGCTACCGGGAGCAGCTGTTGGCCAGTTATGGCGAAGCGGTAGTGGCCCACGATGGCAGCCACCTGGTGGATCGGGCGCCCCGCTCCTGCCTGGGGGTTCATGGCCAGGCCCAGCCCGGGCTCCACTGGGTTGGCTTACATGTGCCGATGGGCAGGCTCGATGGGGAGTCGATGCTGGCCTTAGCCCAGTTGGCACGCACCTATGGCCAGGGGGAGCTGCGGCTAACGGAGGCCCAAAATCTGCTGATAACGGGTGTGCCCACGGGGCTACTACCGGCATTGTTAGCGGAACCGCTACTGCAACGGTTCCGCCCTGACCCTGGGCCCCTGCAGGCGGAGGCGGTGAGTTGCACCGGAAGCCGCTATTGCAGTTTTGCCTTGATCCCCACCAAGACCACGGCCCAAGCGGCCATTGATGAGTTGGAGCGGCGCCTGGAGCTGCCCAAGCCCTTGCGAAGCCACTGGACCGGTTGCTCCAATGCCTGTGGCCAGCCCTACATGGGTGAGATTGGTTTGATGGGGGCCAAGGCCCGCCATAACGGTGAGATGGTGGAGGCCGCCAAGATCTTTTTGGGCGGTTCCCTTGGCGTAGATCCGCAGCTGGCCCAACTCCATGAAAAGGCCGTACCCCTGGTGGAGCTGGTTGGTGTGCTGGAACAGCTCTTGCTGGATCGCTTTGGGGCCCGGCGCCGGCCCCAGCCGGTGCAGTGATCGGTGCGGTGATCAATGTTGGGCTAGCCCCAGTGCGAAGTTGAGAGGAGCTGTTGCCCACCGTGGACCTGGCCCCGGATGACTGGCTGGCCGCCCTTGGGGCTGGTGAGCTGACCCTGGATAGGGAGGGCCTGGCCGAACGCCTGGCCGAGCTCAGTGCTGACCAGGCCCTGGCCCTGTTGGCCTGGTGGTTGGAGCAGCTCCTAACCGGGGGGATGGCTTCAGGCCTGGGGCAGTTTGCCGCTTTGGTGGGGCGGCCCCAGGGGACGGCGGCGGCGGCCCTGCTGCGCCAGGCCCTTGGCCCAGCCCAGGGGGGCAGCCCAGAGCCAGCCCTGGGGGCAGTGCTGCTTCCCCTGTTGGGTTACCAGCGGGATCCCCAGGATTTTCCTCGGCTCCGGGCCCTGGCCCTTAACCCTGGCCCCATGGCCCTGCGGCGGGGGGCCCTCGAGGGGCTGGCTCGCGGCTTGAGCTGCTGGCCCCTGGGGCCCCTGCGCCAGCTCTTGGTGGAGCTAACTGCTGATCTGGACCCCCAGCTGGCGGCCCTGGCCATGGACCTGTTGGCCCGGCTGCCCTGGGCAAGGGAGGGACTTTCTGCGGTGGCGGCCCGGGGAGTTGATCCCCTGTTGGCGCCCCGGCTGGCCCGGCGCCGCGCGGCGGCTCCCCCCTCTGATTTGTTGTTGTTGATCCATGGCCGCAGCGGCGGGGTGGTGCCCCAGGAGTTGTGGCAGTTGGCGGAGGAGCTGCGGCAGCAACGGGGTTGTCGGGTGATCCTGCAGCCGCTCACCGATCCGGCGGCGGCGGACCAGGCTTTGGTTTTGGAGCCCGCTCCGCTCACCCTGGTGCCCCTGTTTCAACTGCCAGGTCACCACGTGCGCCACGATCTGCCGGAGATCGCCGCCCAGTGGCGGCTCAGGGGTTGGCCCCTGCGGCGCCTGCCTTTCCTTGGGGCCTGGCCCCGCTGGCAGCAGGGGCTGGCCGAGGCCCTGGGGGAGGCCCAGGCCGAGGGCTGGCGCCCTGAATTGCTTCACCATCCCCTGGGGGGGCCCCTGGCGGCCCGCTATCCCCAGGCCTTGGCCCAGCGGCTGGGGGTGCCCATCCGCCCCTGGGACGTGGCTGCTTACAGTGACGGCCCTGCCTTACTGGTGCCGTTGGCGGTGGCGGCCAATCGACTCAGTGAGACGCTACAGCGTTGGGATCGGCCCCCAGGGGTACAGGTGTGGCCGCCCCTGCTGCAACAGCTCCGTTTTCGCCGTTTGCTGCTGGAGCAGCTCCTCTTGTTGGCATGACCTCTGGGACCGTAGCTGGAATTGTTTATCTGGTGGGCGCCGGTCCTGGGGACCCTGAACTGTTGACGTTGCGGGCCCATCGGCTCCTGCAGCGGTGTGATGCCCTGGTGTATGACGCCCTGGTGCCATTGGAGTTGCTGGAACTCCTTAAGGAGGGTTGTGAGTTACACGCCGTTGGTAAGCGCCGCGGTCAGCATTCGGTGCCCCAACCAGACACCAATGCCCTGTTGGTGCAGCTGGCCGGCCAGCATCGCTGTGTGGTGCGGCTCAAGGGCGGTGATCCCTTTTTGTTTGGCCGGGGCGGTGAGGAGGCGGCTTTTCTGGTGGAAAACGGCGTGGCGGTGGAGGTGGTGCCCGGCGTCACCGCCGGCATTGCGGCCCCCGCCTATGCCGGTATTCCGGTAACCCACCGCAAGGCGGGCTCATCGGTGACCTTTGTGACGGGCCATGAGGAGATTGAGAAGGGGCGGCCCGGGGTGGATTGGCGCGGCCTAGCCCGCAGCAGCGATGGCTTGGTGATCTACATGGGATTGCACAACCTGCGCCGCATCTGTGAGGAGCTGTTGGCTGGGGGCCTCGCCCCCCAGACGCCGGCGGCGATTATTCAGCAGGGCAGCGTTAGCGGTCAAAAACAACTGATCGCCAGCCTCACCGATCTGGCTGAGGAAGCTGAGGCCCAGGGCTTTGGGGCGCCCGCCATTGTGGTGATCGGCCAGGTGGTGGCCGAGCGGGTGCCGGCCTGCGCCCCCCTGCCTGCCCCCGTGACCATGCCCCAACCCCTGAGGGGGGACTAGGCCGTTGCCTGTTGCTGCGTCTGCACTTCAATGCTGCTGATTTTTACCTGATAGCTCAACCGGGCCTGTACTCCGGTGCCCCGGTAGCTGCCACTTACCGGAGCGGCAAGCCGATGGTCTGGGGCGCTGACCAGGGCCACATGGCCATCGGCCACCGCTAGGCCGAGGCTGGGGTCGTAGCCGCGCCAGCCGCCCCCGGGCAGGAATACCTCCGCCCAGGCATGCAACTCCTGTTCAGTTACCTCCGGCGGATGGTGGACCGAATAGCCGCTCACAAAGCGGGCGGCCAGGCCCTGGCTGCGGCAGGCGGCAATAAATAACATCGCCATGTCACGGCAGGCGCCGTTGCGCTGGCTCAGGGTGTCGTGGGGGCTGAAGGGCTCCCCCTCGGGGCGGCTGCCGTGGCGAAAGTTGTGGTGGATTTCGTTGGCCAGCTGTTGGGGGAAGGCCGCAGTGGCGCCGGCCACTGCGGCGGCCTGGGCCGCAGCCCAGGCGGTTACCGCATCACTGGCCAGGCTGACCAGATAGGGCTGGAGGCTGGCCGCCAGGCTTGGCTCATAGGGGAAGGGAAGGGTTTGGCCAGTGGTTTCGGTGAGGATCCAGTCGTAGGGATTACTGCGCAGGGTTTCCAGTTCAGAGCAGACCCTGATCTCGAGATGGTCGCAGGGCTCATTGAACCAAAACACCTGGCCATCACTGCCGTCTGGTTCCAGAACGTTGCAGCAGCCGGCGGGGCTGGGAGATATTTCAAGCCCGTGGCTGATGAGGTGCTGATAGCTGTTTTGGCGGGGGCTTAGCCGCAAGCTGTGGGGTTCCAGGAAGACCGGCCGCTCGTATTCGTAGCTGAGGCGGTGCTCAATGGCTATCTGCATGGGTTGCTGAGCTGATGGCAGGGATGCAGCATGGTTGCCATAAAAAAGGCGATGCCAGAAGACACCGCCCACCTGTCCCATGCCCCAACCTTTTCAGGCCGGGGCACCAGTGTGCGGGCAGGCCTGGGGGGCGATTGTGATCGATGACACCGTTCTGAGTATTTACGGGGCAATTTGGAATTCCGTAGCGGTTGTAGTAGCAGCGGCTCCGGTTGTTTGACTGACTGGGGCGATTCCCGCTTTCCCGTTGATGCCATGGCCGTGCCGATGTTTGAGCTGATTCCCTACGAACGCTTCCGCGACACCCCTGCGGTGCGTTTCTTTGATGTGACTGTGGCTGGCTCAAATGCCAGGGATTTAGTGATCCATGGGGGGTCGGCCGTAAGCCCCCCCGATGCCAGTGATGGCAGCTGGCAGTTTTATCTGCATCCCCACCAGGAGGACAATTTGTTGGCCCTGCATGGGGGACGCACCTTTTATCTGGTGAATCTGGGTTGGAATTATCCGTTTCATATCGTGCGGCTTGAAACAGGCGGCGACATCCTGCGTATCCCCCCCGGCACCTTCCACCGCTCCATCTCTGACCCCGACGGCTCCACGGTGTTGAACCAGGCCGTGCGGGAGTCGGGGGCGGATGTGTTGCGGGAGTTCCGGGTGTACAACAGTGCCAACATCCCCCGGCTGTTTGCGGTAACAAATCGCACAGCCCCCTTGCCGAAATTGCACGGCTGTTGTTGGTGATCTAGCTCAGCCTTAGGTCCACGCATATGTCATCCCGGTGCCAAGTGGTTAGGGCCTGATCATTTTGTGGGGGCCAGTGGTCGTTGCTGCTAACCACAAACTCAGGCTGATCAGCCCGGCGCTGGAAGCAGGCCACGGGGGTGCCGTTGCGCTTTTGGATGGTCAGGTGCAGGGGCAGATCCACGGGTAACTGTGGATGTAGGCAGGGAAAAAGGTGACTGTGGCGGTAGCGAACGCCGCCTAGGGCTTCCGCCGCCTCAGGGATCACCACCCCCCGCTGCAAGGGCAGGCTGCGGCCATTGAGCCGCAGTTGGTAGTGCTCCAAGAAGCCGCCGGAGCAGCCGATTTCTAGCCGTTCCATGGAGGTGTCCACAAAGCGGCTGGTGATGGCCCCCAGTTCAGGCATGTCGGAAAGCAGGGGCCAGGGTTCCAGGGCCCGGCGTATCCAGAGCCGACAATTGCCCTCCTGCCATTGCAGCAACAAGGGAAAGCGCCATGCCCAGATCCGGTGGTAGAGCTCGGGGTCGAGGCGTAGGCCGTTTAGCCCCAGTTCCAGCAATAGCCCCTCCAGGTCCTGCCACAGCACCGTGGGCAGCAGGTAGCGGTCATGGAGCCGCTGGCCATGGGGCATCAGTTTTGTCGGTCTTTGTTCGGGGTCTAGTAGTTGGGCGCCGAGGCAACTCCACAGCAGGGCCACGGCCGCCATCCATTCGGCCTGGGGCAGGGTTTCTAGCGCTCTGAATTCCAATAGGCCTTGGCAACCCACCATGGAGCCAGGGTTCCAGTATTTATCAAAACTGATTTCACTGCGGTGGGAGTTACCGCTGCGATCCACCTGGAGATGGCGCATGGTTTCGCCGATGGCCTGGCGATGGTCCCCCTCTGGTAGTTGTTCAAGGCTGGATAGCGCCAGTTCCAGGTCAAGCAGGTCCCCGGCAATGGCATCCGCCCGGGGGGCCTGGCTGGCGGCACCCACCGGGTCGCTGCCAAATAGATAGGAGAGGCTGGGATGGTGCTGCCAGGTGCGTAGCAACGCCACCAGCCAGCCGGGCCGCTGGAACAGGGGGTTCTCCGCCAGGGTCGGTCCCCCCCAGAGCAGATGGTTACCACCGCCGGTGCCGCTGGTTTTGCCGGCGGCGTCTTGTTTCCAGGAGCGCAGTCCCACCTCGGCGCCGGCGGCTTCCAATTGCATCAACCAGTGGGCATAGCTCTCCCAGTGGGCACAAACCGGCAGATTTATCTCCAGCACGCCGGGGTCGGCGGCGAGGCCCAGCACGGTCCAGCGGGCCTCTAGGTCAAAGGGCACCACCCCGCTTAGGTCAGGGGCGGTAAGCGCTTTGCTGGCCAGCAGGGCAGCAATCGCCCGAATCAGTTCTTCAAAGCTGTCCTGTTCCAGGGGCGGTAGAAACAGGCCCCAGCCTTCGCTGGTTTGATCAAGGGTGAGCACCTGGCGCGGCACCCCCTCCGGCAGCTGTTGAAGCGGCAAGCGCAAGCCCGGGGGCCCTTCCGTGGCCACCAACAGCCGTTCAGCCGCCTCCAGGGGCCAGGGGGAGCTGGCCCAGGTGAAGCCATCGTGGGACAGCGGCACAGCCCACACCTGTCGATCTGGCGCCAGGGGATCCTGGAGTTCCACTGGCTCCAACCCCAGGCCCAAGGCCGTCCCAATCGCTTTCAACAGCCCTTGGGCCGGCTCAGTTAGCGGGCCGGCCCCGGGCCAGGGCACCAGGGGGCTGAGGTCCCGTTGGCAGAGCAGCCGCAGGGCCCAGCGGGGGTTGGTTTCGCCGGGGTAGTGCTTGCCGGGGCAGAAGAAACAAAGGCTGCCGGGCAGGCTGGTGCGTTGCAGTTCCCGGGCCAGGGCCCGGGCCAAGGGCAGTTTTGTGGGGCCATCGGCCGCCACGGTCCATTCCGGCCCCTGGGGATCGATGGGCACGTAGGTGGGTTCTCCCCCCAGGGTGAGGGCCATGCCCGCCCCCTGGAAGCGGGCCCGGGCCTCCTTGGCCGCGGTGGTCATCCAGGCGGGCAGGGGGGAGCTGCTCATGGGGTGATCAAGCTGAGTTCCGTGGCGCGGATGTCCCAGCTCAGGCGGCTTTCCACCCCAGGGGGCCCATTGAAGCTGCCGCTAACAGCAGCGGTGAGTTCGGGATTTGAGGAACTGGCCACAGCGATGTAACGCTCATCCACGGGTCCAGCACCGCTGGGGTCAAAACCGCGCCAACCAGCCCCCGGTAGATACACCTCCGTCCAGGCATGCAGGTCGTAGGCCTTGGGGGCCGGTTCCACCAGGTGGTAACCACTTACAAAACGGCTGGGGAGACCAATGGATCGGCAGCACTCGAGCATCAATACCGCCAGGTCCCGGCAGGAGCCCACCCGTTCCCGCAGGGTGCGGCCGGCGGGCCAGGGGGGCCCCTGGTGGCGTTTGGTGTAACTGACCCTTTCCTTGATCATTTCCATCAGTTGCTGCAGAAAGGTGAGGCAATGGTGGTCGCTGCCGATTAGGGCCTCCTGGGCCAGGGTCACGGCGGCGGGGTCGTGCTGGCCGTTGGGGAGCCAGCCCTGCAGATTGCTCAGCAGATCACTATTTAGGCGTCCGATTGGATAGGGGAGCCGGGGGGACTGTTCCTCTAGGCAAAGTTCAAGCAGGGGAGGGGTTTCAGTGATTAGCTCGGAGATGGAAAGAATCTCAAAGCGGTCGGTGCTGCCGATGAAACGGGTGCGCAGAATCTGATCCCCGCCGGCCGCCATTAATTGAAATTTGTTGCAAGGTTCCGGGGTGAAGTGCAGTTGATGGCTGATCAGCCGTTGGAATCCCAACGGCCGGGGCATTAAGCACAGCCGGTGCGGACCTAGTTGCACCGGTTTGCTGTAGGAGTACGTGAGCTGATGGCTCAGGCGAACATGCATGGCGCCTAGATCGCTTCCATGGAACCGTGGGAACTGATGAAGTATCGCTCTTCAATCAGACGATGCAGTTGGTTTAACTGTTGTTGCAGGGTGTCGATCACCTCATGGAGTCCCCGGTTAACCACCTCTTCCACCCGGCTGTAGTTCCAATGGGCCTGGAGCAGCCCCATGGTGCGGGCCAGGTTGTCGGCCCCTTCCGTTAGGGGCCGCTGGTCGATGCCATTGAGGGCCTCTGCCACGCCGTTGAGGCAGTACCGCACCGAGCGGGGGAAGGCCGGGTCTAGGAGTAAGAACGCTGCCACGCCACTGGGGCTAATGGGTTGTTGGGTGTGCTGGCGGAAAACCTGATAGGCACTGGCACAGCGCAACAGAGCGATCCACTGGAGTTCATCGAGGGCGCCCCCCACATCTTCGAGGCTGGGCAGCAACAAAAAGTACTTCACATCAAGGATGCGGGCGGTTTTATCAGCCCGTTCAATCAGCCGCCCTAGGTTTGCAAATTGCCAGCTGAGATCCCGCCGCATGGTGGAATCTGCAATGCCATAGAGCTGTTGGCAGCGGCTGCGGATCTGCTGGAGTTGCTCCTGTTCAGGCAGTTGCCAGAAGGGCTCACCATCCTCCAGGTCTAGGTAGAGGGCATTGAGGTCTTCAAAAAATTCATTGGGAATCACCTCGCGGATCTGGCGGGCATTTTCCCGGGCTATGGCTAGGCAATTACGAATGGCATTGGGGTTATCTGTTTCCCGCAATAGATATTCCCCCACTTCCTTGGCGCCACCCCCGGGATGTAGTTCCTCAAAACGACTGCGGTCGGCGCACACATCAATCAGGGGCAGCCATACATCGTTTACTTCCATGGGGGTATCTAGGGCCATCGACTGGCTCACCTCCAGGAAGCGCGCCAGATTTTCAGCCCTTTCCACGTAACGGAAGATCCAGTACAGCTGTTCGGCTACACGGCTGAGCATGAGACCACCCAGGTGTCTTTGCTGCCGCCGCCCTGGGAGGAGTTCACCACCAGGGAACCGCGCTTGAGCGCCACCCGGGTGAGACCGCCGGGGGTGACCCAGCTCTGGCGACCCCGCAGGATGTAGGGCCGCAGGTCCACATGGCAGGGGTAAAGCTCCCCATTGCTCAAGGAGGGCACCGTCGATAACTGCAGGGTTGGTTGGGCGATGTAATTGCGGGGATCAGCCTTGATCCTTTCGCGGAACTCGGCACATTCCTGGGCGCTGGCGTGGGGGCCAATCAACATCCCGTAGCCGCCAGCCTCAGACACCGCTTTCACCACCAGGGATGGCAGATGCTCCAGCACGTAGGTGAGGTCGTTGGGGCGGGAGCAGAGGTAGGTGGTGACGTTTTCAATGATCGGCTCCTGTTGTAGGTAGTAGCGGATCATCTCCGGCACGTAGGCATAAATAAGTTTGTCGTCTGCCACGCCGGTGCCAGGGGCATTGGCAATGGCAATGGAGCCCTGGCGATAGCACTCCATCAGGCCGCGCACCCCCAACATCGAGTCGGCACGGAAGCAGTCGGGATCAAGGAAATCGTCGTCGATGCGGCGGTAGATCACATCGACCCGCTCTAGGCC
Source organism: Synechococcus sp. UW140 (assembly GCA_943369595.1). Taxonomy (GTDB): domain Bacteria; phylum Cyanobacteriota; class Cyanobacteriia; order PCC-6307; family Cyanobiaceae; genus Synechococcus_D. The sequence continues at coordinate 82,627 of CALRNU020000006.1, read as the reverse complement.
GGTGGTGCTACGCATCCATACCTTGCCATCGCTGCAGACCAGGTCTTGGCCCTCCACCAGCTGGATGCCCATCAGCCGCGCCAGGTAGCTGTGCTCGAAGTAGGCGCTGTTGTGCACCCCGGGGGTGAGTAGCACCACCCTTGGGCTGCCACTCCAGGGGGCCATGTCCTGGAGGGTTTGGAGCAGTTGGGAGGCGTAGTCATCGATGGGGGTGACCCTTTGGCTGCTGAACAGCCCCCCGAATAGTTGCTTCATCACCCGGCGGTTTTCCAGGAAGTAGGCCACCCCTGAGGGGCAGCGCAGGTTGTCTTCCAGCACCCGCCAGGTGCCTTCCCCATCGCGGATCAGGTCTAGGCCTGAAATTTGACACCAACGCCCCAGGGGGGGCAGCACCCCCACCATTTCCGGCCGCCAGCCATGGCTGCTGAAAACGTCATCGGCGGGGATCACCCCATCCTTGAGGATGAGTTGGGGGCCATAGACATCGGCGAGGAACAGATCAATCGCTTCCAGCCGTTGGATCAGGCCCGCCTCCAGCACCTGCCAATCGTCATGGTCGATCAGGCGCGGCAGGGGATCAAAGGGAAGAATCCGCTCGCTGGCCCCCTCGGAGCCACTGTTCAACCGGAAGGTGGCCCCTAGGCGCTTTAAGAGTTTTTCGGCGGCCTGGTGGTTGCGGTTGAGTTGGGGCAGACCCAGGGCCCCCAACTGATCCATCAGGTTCCCCATCGCCTGGCGGGGGGTGTGGGTGGGACTCATGTATTCGTCGAAACCGCCGTTGGGGGCATAGCTTTCAAACATCGGCAACCCGTTCCTTGGGTAATGGTCTGCAATTGGGGGGCCCTTACAGAGTTGCTATTGCTACCAAATGCCCGCTTTGTCCTGGGAGCTAGTAATTTTGTTGCCTCTGCTACTCATTTGAGCCTCAATAGATTTCAGGAACAAAGAATTGCTCATTAATTGGTGGTCTTTGGTATTTACCACCGCTTTTGCGAGGGGGAAGCTTAATTGCTTCAGGGGTCATGTCTTCGTAGGGGATTTTGCTTAGTAGGTGATGGATGCAATTGAGCCTTGCCCGGCGTTTGTCGTCTGCTGCCACGGTGAACCAGGGGGCCTCTGGGATGTTTGTGTGGGCAAACATTTCATCTTTGGCCTTTGAGAATTCCACCCAGCGACGCCTTGATTCCAGGTCCATGGGGCTTAGCTTCCAGCGGCGGGTGGGGTCGTCGATGCGTGATTGGAAGCGAATTTCCTGTTCTTCATCGCTAACGGAAAACCAGTATTTGATCAATACAATGCCTGCCCGCACCAGCATCCGTTCGAATTCCGGGCAGGATTGGAGAAACTCTTGCGTTTGGGCCTCGCTGCAGAAACCCATCACCCGCTCTACGCCGGCTCGATTGTACCAACTACGATCGAATATGATGATTTCACCAGCGGAAGGAAAATGTTCAACGTAGCGCTGGAAATACCATTGGGTTTTTTGGTGGTCGGAGGGGGTGCCAAGGGCAATCACCTGGCAGCCGCGGGGGTTTAGGGGTTCAGTTATCCGTTTGATTGTGCCGCCTTTGCCGGCCGCATCTCGGCCTTCAAAGACAATGATTAAGCGATAGCCAACTTGCTTAACCCAGTATTGCATTTTTACCAGCTCTATATGCAATTTGGCTAATTCTTTTTCATATATTTTGCGCTCAAGCTTTGTTGGGTGCTTGTCATCATTTGTCGCTAGATCCTCTAGGAGGTTGGAGGGTTTGTAGAGGTCCTCTTTATTTTTTTTATGGCTTGATTTTGGCATGGTTGAGGTCTCTGGGGGGGCGGTGGCTAGCGCCCCAGCTCCTTGAGGCAGAAGCGGCAGCCCCCGGTGGTGATCAAGTGTCGTTCCGGGGTGATAACGATCTGGGCAACAGGATGCTGGTGGCAGCGGATTTTTACCGGCGTTCGATAGCTCTTGTACAGGATTTCGGTGTAGTCATAGCGATCGCCAAAACGGGCTTTTGCCCGGGCCAGAAAGGTTTCCTTGCTGATGCGGGTCCCCATGCTGCTTGGGCCTTAGAGCAGAAAGTAGCGCTGGGCCATGGGTAGCACCTCGGCTGGTTCACAGCTGAGCAGTTCGCCATCGGCATACACCTCATAGGTTTCCGGATCCACCTCCATGGCTGGCATGGAGCTGTTGTTGCGCATCGCCGTTTTGCCGATGGGGCGGGTGTTTTGCACTGGCACGCAGGGGCTGCGCAGCCCTAACTGGCGGGGCAGGTCGGCATCTAGGGCCGCCTGGGATAAGAAGCTGAGGCGGCTGGGGGCGATGGCGCCGCCAAAGCCGGCAAACATCGGCCTGCCGTGCACCGGTCCGGGGGTGGGAATCGAGGCATTGGCATCACCCATCTGGGCCCAGGCGATCATCCCCCCCTTAATTACCAATTCAGGCTTTACCCCAAAGAACCCCGGCTTCCACAGCACCAGGTCGGCCATCTTGCCCACCTCCACGGAGCCCACCTGGCTGTCGATGCCATGGGCAATGGCGGGGTTGATCGTGAATTTGGCCACGTAGCGCTTGATTCGCAGGTTGTCGTTGCGGCTGCTGTCGCCCGGCAACGCCCCCCGTTGCAGCTTCATCTTGTGGGCCGTTTGGAAGGTGCGGGTGATCACTTCCCCCACCCGACCCATGGCCTGGGAATCACTGGCGATGATGCTGAAGGCGCCGAGGTCGTGGAGGATGTCTTCGGCGGCGATGGTTTCGCGGCGGATGCGTGATTCAGCAAAGGCCACATCCTCGGGAATGCTCGCGTCGAGGTGATGGCACACCATCAACATGTCGAGGTGTTCCTCCAGGGTGTTGCGGGTGTAGGGGCGGGTGGGGTTTGTGGAGCTGGGCAGCACATTCGCTTCCCCGCAGAGCTTGATGATGTCGGGGGCATGGCCGCCGCCGGCCCCCTCAGTGTGGAAGGTGTGGATCGTGCGACCGGCAATGGCGCGGATCGTGTCTTCTACGAAACCGGCCTCATTGAGGGTGTCGGTGTGGATGCACACCTGCACGTCGAAGCGGTCAGCTACCCCTAGGCAGCAATCGATGGCAGCGGGGGTGGTGCCCCAGTCCTCATGCAACTTGAGCCCGCAGGCCCCGGCCCGGATTTGTTCTTCCAGGGCCTCGGGGCTGCTGGCGTTGCCCTTGCCGAAGAAGCCCAGGTTGATCGGAAAGCCATCGGCCGCCTGCAACATGCGGGCCAGGTGGAAGGCCCCCGGTGTGCAGGTGGTGGCATTGCTACCGGTGGCTGGGCCGGTGCCGCCACCGAGCATGGTGGTAACGCCGGAGGCCAGGGCTGTTTCGATCTGCTGGGGGCAGATGAAATGGATGTGGGTGTCGATGGCACCGGCGGTAACGATCTGACCTTCGCCGGCAATCACCTCGGTGCCAGGGCCAATCAGCACGTCGATGTTGTCGCTGATGTCGGGGTTGCCGGCCTTACCGATGGCCCAGATGCGGCCATCGCGCAGGCCGATGTCTGCCTTCACAATCCCCCACCAATCGAGGATCAACGCATTGGTGATCACCGTGTCTACGGCCCCTGCGGCCCGGGATGTTTGCCCTTGGCCCATGCCATCGCGGATCACCTTGCCACCGCCGAATTTCACCTCATCGCCGTAGCTGGTGAAGTCTTTTTCCACCTCGAGGATCAACTCGGTGTCGGCCAGGCGCAGGCGATCGCCGCGGGTGGGGCCATAGGTTTCGGCGTAGGCCCGACGGTCCATCTGGTACGCCATCAGAGCTCTCCGTTGATTAGGCCGTTGAATCCCACCACCCGCCGGGCCCCGGCAAAGGGCACCAGCTGCACCTCGCGGCTGTCGCCAGGTTCAAAGCGGATGGCGGTGCCGGCCGGGATGTCTAGCCGCTGGCCCCGGGCGGCCTCCCGGTCAAAGAGCAGGGCAGCGTTGGCTTCCATGAAATGAAAATGGGAGCCCACCTGCACGGGGCGATCACCACTGTTGGCCACAGTGATTTGGGTTACCGGCCGGCCAGCATTGAGCTCAATGCTGCCGGGTTCGGGGAATAGTTCGCCTGGGATCAGCATCGGATTGGTTGGTGCAGGGTCACGAGCTTGGTGCCATCGGGGAAGGTGGCTTCCATCTGAACTTCGGGGATAAGTTCCGGCACCCCTTCCATCACCTGGTCGCGCCGCAGCCAGGTGCTGCCCGCTTGCATGAGGGCGGCCACGGTTTGGCCATCGCGGGCCCCCTCCAGGATCTGGAAGCTGAGCCAGGCCACCGCCTCCGGATGGTTGAGCCTTAGGCCCCGCTGCAGGCGGCGCTCCGCCAGAAGGGCAGCGGTCACCACCAGCAGTTTGTCTTTCTCCTGGGGGGACAGGTGCATGGTTCAGTGCAGGGAACAGGCACTTTGCCAGCTCTGGATAGGGCTGGATGGTTCAGGCGGAACGTTCGGGCTGAACAGTGCAGCGATCCTGCGCTTTCCCCCTAGAGCGGTGCCTCCTGGAAGGGCCAAACCCGCGGTGGTTCGGCCGCCGCTAAGCCCCGGTGCTGGCGGATCCTGGCCCAGATCCGGGTGAACCAGAAACGGGCGGCCTGGCTGGAGGGCCCCCGGTAGCGGGCGATCAGGCCCCGCTCGAGGCTGCCGCAGGCCAGGCTGCCGGGCAGGCCAGCGCTGTCGGCTCGACAGAGCTCCAGCAGCTCGGCGGGCACGGCCCCAGGGCAGGCCCAGGCGAGGCTGCCAAACACCGGCTGGCCGTCCATGCCGTGGGGCGCCGTTAGGGCTTCGCCCCCCAGTTCCAGCCGGTCCACCAGCTCCCACTGGCCCTGCCTCTGGATTTCCAAGTGGCTGCGCCATTGGCCGCAGCCAAGGCTCTCCCCGCTGGCGGTGCGCCCCAGCCGCACCACTTCAGCCCCGAGCCAATGGGCATCGGCCGCCAGTTGCACTTGGCAGTGTTGCTCCAGTAAGCCGCCGCTGAATACCACGGTTTCCTGGGGGAGCCATTCGAGGTCGGCCTCTGCTTCGAGCTGAAAGTGCAGCTGTTGGCGGGCCCAGCGGCCGTGGGGTTGCTGGCGGGAACGGCCCCTGGAGCCATACACCTTCTGGGCCGCCACGGTGGTAATCAGGGCACGGCTACCCGCCGCCAGTTTTGCCTCCACCCACAGCTCATCGCCCCCCACCAGGCCGCCGGCGGTGTGCAGCAACGGCAGTTCGCAGCGGCCGTCGCCCCGGCAGAAACTGCGCTGCAGCCGCAGGGGGGCCGTGCTGCCCCCCTGGAAACCAGTGGTGCCAGCGGCATCCAGGGCAAAGCTCAGTTCAGCCCTGCCCTGCCAGGGGGATGCATTGACCATATGGGGATGCTTCTCCCCTGGCCCCTGAAACTTGGTAGCAACCATCACCTTTTCCCCTGGCTCCGGCCAGGAGGCTGGGGAACGGTAAGGGGCATAAGCATTGATGGCGGATGGGGAGTTGGCGGCGCTGGTGCTCGAGCGGCGGTTGGCGGCCCCAGGCCCTCAGCCTGGCCCCAGCCTCTGCTTGCCATTGACTGCTGCAGAACGCACGGTGCTGCGGGGCCGGCGCCTCAGCGCCTGCGGCCAACCGTTGCTGTTGCAGTTGCCCCGGGGGGCGGCCCTGCGGCCCGGGGAATGGCTGGCGATGGCAGACGGCTTGCCTTTGGTGCTGGTGCAGGCGGCGCCGGAGAGCTTGCTGCGGGTCACCGCTGGGGAGCCCCTGGAGCTATTGCAGGCGGCTTATCACCTGGGCAATCGCCATGTGGCCCTGGAGTTGCACTGCGGCGAGCTGCGCCTGCTGGCCGACAGCGTGTTGGCCGATCTGCTGCGCCATCGGGGCCTAGGGGTTGAAGCCCTGGAGGCCCCCTTCCAGCCGGAGGCTGGGGCCTATGGGGGGCATCACCCATGAGCGGCCCCCAGCTGCAGCTCCTGCATCTGATGCAACTGGTGAGTCCGGCCCTGCCGGTGGGGGCCTTCAGCTATTCGGAGGGGCTCGAGGTGCTGGTGCAACAGGGCAGCATCGTTGGCCCTGGCCCCCTGAAGGCTTGGCTGCAAGCCGAACTGGAGAGGGGGGCCGTGGCGATGGAGGCGGCGGCCCTCGGGCCCCTGGGGCTGGCGCTTGGGGCCTGGCAGGCGGATTCCGGTGGTAACGGCGAAGCGCAGCTGCGCGACCTGGATGGATGGTTGCTGGCCCAACGGGAGGCGCCGGAACTGCGGGCCCAACAGCGTCAGATGGGTCGCTCGCTGCTGCAGCTCTTGGCGGAGCTGGGCTGGCCCCTGCCCGGCGGGGTATGCGACCTGGGCTGGCCGGCGGCCTGGGCCTGGGCTGGCCACTGCCTGGAGTTGCCCCAGTTGGAATTGTTGGAGGCTTATCTATATGGCTGGCTAGCCAACCAGTTGAGTGCGGCGGTGCGACTCGTCCCCCTGGGGGCCACCACTGGCCAGCGGTTGCAACTGGAGCTGGCGCCAGTGCTGCGGCGGCGGGCTGGGGAGTTGGTGGGGGCTGATCCGCGCCTGTTCTGGAGTGGCGCCGTGGGGCCGGGGTTGGCCCAGCTGCAGCATGGCAGCTTGTATTCGCGCCTGTTTCGCAGTTGAACTTCAGCTGACCAAGGGCCCGTGCTGAAGCCAAGTCAGGGCGGCATTTCCTAGCCCCAGCCGCCAAATGAAGGCCGCCACCTCGAGGCCCACTACCACCAATAGAAAGCGAAAGATCAGTTGGGTGGCCTGGGGGCCCAGGGCCAGCTTGGCGGCCAGGTTGGCGCCCACCATGCTGGCCAGGGCCAGGGGTAGGGCCCAGAGCCAGTTGATTTCCCCGCGCAGGCCAAACACCAGCAGGGCCACCAGGCTTGAACTAAGTCGCACGAAACACTTGAGGATGTTGGCGGTTTTTAGGGGGATCTTTCCGGCTAGCACCAGCACCAGCAGGGTCATCACCCCAGAGCCCAGGGAGATGAAGCCGGCCCAGAGGCCGGTGAAGCCCATCAACAAATAGAAGAGTGGGCTGAGTCGCAGGTCCTCCAGCGCCACTTCGCTGTCCTTGAGCAGGCGCCCCGGCTGGCTGACCAGCGTCACCAGCACAAATAACAACGACACGGCGATGGCCAAGTTGATCCACTGGTCCCCCACGGCGGTGGCCCCCAGGGAGCCGACGGTGGCGCCGATCAGCATGGGCACCGTGGCCAGCAGCGTGAGCCGCCAGGGAATCGCCCCCGCCTGCTGAAAGCGCCAGGTGGCGGTGGCCAGCCCTGCCACGGCCGCCAGCCGGTTGGTGCCATTGGCCACCCCAGGCTCCAGGCCCATGGCAATCATGGAGGGCAAGGTCACCGTGGCGCCGCTGGCCGCAATCGTGTTGATGAAGCCCCCCAGCAGCCCGCAACTGATCAGCAGCAGCAGGTCCAGAACTTCGATCGGTCGCCAGCAGCCATCTGCACGCTAAGGGGTGCAAAAATTTCGCCATGATTTCCCTCTGGCTCGGCGCCTACGACCAGGGTCTGGCCTACGCCGGCCTGGCTTTGGGCGTTTATCTCACCCTGCGGGTGCTTAATTTCGCCGACATCACCGTGGATGGTTCCTTCGCCCTGGGCGGCGGCACCGCGGCGATGCTGATAAGTAACGGCGTGGCCCCGAGCCTCGCCCTGCTGGCGGCGGTGTTCTTTGGGGGCCTGGCGGGCTGCGTAACCGCCTTGATCCACACCCGCCTGGGGGTGAATGATCTGTTTGCCGGCATCCTCACCACCACTGGTCTTTATTCGATAACCCTGCGGTTGATGGGCCGCTCAAACATTCCCCTCACCGACCTGAACCTGGGCTTGGGGCCCTTGCCTGATTTCGGCACAGGTTCCGATGGCGACTGGGCCATTGCCTTAACCCTTGTGGTGGCTGGCTTGATTGGCCTGCTGGCGCTGTTGCTCTCCACTGACCTGGGCCTGGCCCTGCGGGCCCTAGGCAATAACCCCACCATGGCCCGGGCCAATGGCATCAGTGGCCGCACCGGCCTCACCCTTGGCATCGCCGCTGGCAATGCCCTGGTGGCCCTGGCCGGTGCCCTGGTGGGGCTCTATCAGGGTTTTGCCGACGTAACCATGGGCATTGGCTCTTTGATCCTTGGCCTGGGGGCGGTGATTGTTGGGGAATCGGTGCTGCGGCCCCGCACGATTCCGATGGCCCTAGGGGCGGTGGTGCTGGGCTCGATCCTCTTCCGCCTGATGATCGCCGTGGCATTGCAGCTGGGGCTGGAGCCGGTAGATCTCAAGTTGGTTACTGCCCTACTGCTGCTGGCGGCCCTGGCCCTGGGGCGCCTGCGGCTGCCTGGGGTTTCCGATGGCGGTAAAAGCCCATGAGCCTGCAGGTGAGCGGCCTGGGCTGGGGCCACAGCCAACCCGGCGGCGGTTGGCGCCAGCTGTTTAGCAACTTTGAGCTGAACTGCCCCAGTGGTCAGTTTTTAGTGGTGATCGGCAGCAATGGCTCTGGTAAATCGACCCTGCTCAACCTGGTGGCTGGCACCCTGCGGGCCCAGCAGGGGCGCATCGAGTTGGAGGGCCGGGCCCTGGGGCAGCAGCCAGACCACCGCCGGGCCCGCTGGATTGGCCGGGTGATGCAAAACCCCCTCGATGGCACCGCCCCGGGGCTCACCATTGCTGAAAACCTGCGGCTGGCGGAACGGCGCCGCCGTTCACCGTTTGGCTGGTGCGGGCTGCTGGGGCTGCACCCCAGTGCTGCCGACCGCCGCCGCTATCGGGCGCTCCTGGAAAACCTGGGCCTGCCCTTGGCCGATCGCATTGACACGCCCGTGGGTCAGCTCTCCGGTGGCCAACGGCAAACGATCAGCCTGGTGATGGCCACCCTGGGCGCACCTCAGCTGCTTTTGCTAGATGAACACACGGCCGCCCTTGATCCCAAGGCGGAAGCCACGGTGATGGCCCTCACCGACCGCCTGGTGCGGGAACTGGGTAGCACCGCCCTGATGGTGACCCACAACCTCGACCAGGCCCTGGGCCATGGGGACCGGTTGGTGATGCTGCAGGACGGCCAGTTGCTGCGGGATTGGGCTGGGTCCGAACGTCAGGGGCTTACTGCTGATTACTTGAGGTCGCTCTATGGCTCTGCCAAAGTGCCGCCATCGCAATCTTGATCTCAATGGCCCTGCCCCGTCGCAGCTTCCTTGGTTTGGTGGGCGCAGGGCTTGGCAGCAGCCTGGTGTTGGCGGCCTGCGGCAAATTCGGTGGGGCAAAACGGGTGAAGGGGCCCACCATTGGCATGCTCCAGTTTGTGGATGCGGCCCCCCCCAATGCCGTGCGCCAGGGCTTTGTGGCTGCCCTAGCTAAGGCCGGTTACGAACAGGGAAAAACCGTCAATTTCCTCCAAAAAGACGCCGCCGGTGAACTGCCCAACACCAGCCTCGTGGTTAAGCAGTTCGTTGGCGATGACGTGTCGATGATTCTGGCGATCGGCACCCCGCCCCTGCAGGCGGCGATGCAGGCGGCCCCCGCCACCCTGCCGGTGGTGTTTTGCTATTGCTCTAACCCCTGGGGGGCCGGCGCTGGCACCCCCCCCGGCGGCGTTGGTCAACACCGGGCCAATGTGGTGGGCACCGTGGGCACAAACCCGGTGGGTAAGGAACTCGACCTGGCCCGCCAGTTGGATCCCGGCCTAAAAACCGTGGGCCTGATCTACAACCCAGGCGAGCCCAACTCCGAATTCGAAGCGAAGCTGCTCAAGCAAGAGGCTGCCCAGCGGGGCATTGGGGTGGAAGAGCAGGCGGTGGCTAATTCCGGTGAGGTGTTGCAGGCGGCCCAGGCCCTGGCGGAGAAAAAGGTGGGTGCCTTTGTCAAAATTGGTGATTACGCCACCATCCAGGCCTTTGGTTCCATCTGCAAGGTGGGCCTGGAGCGCAAGATCCCGGTGTTTTCCGTTGATCCCCCAGACATCGATTTGCCCGGCTGCCTGGGGGTGATTGGCTGGAGCTATTACGACGATGGTTATGCCGCTGGGGAACTGGCCGTGCGGGTGTTGAAGGGCGAATCGCCGGCGAAGTTGGCTTTTGAACCGCTCACTAAAACCGAACTGTTGCTTAGCAAAACCACCGCTAAGGCCATTGGTGTAACCCTGCCGGAGGCTTTGCTCAAGGAAGCCAACAAAGTGGTGGGATGAGTCGGCTGCGCTTGGGGGTGGCCGGGCCGGTGGGCTCCGGCAAAACCGCCCTGGTGGAGGTGCTCTGCCGCCGGCTGCGCGACCGCCTGCAGTTGGCGGTGGTTACTAACGACATCTATACCCAGGAGGATGCCCAGTTCCTCACCCGTGTGGGCGCCCTGGCGCCGGAGCGGATCCGTGGGGTGGAAACCGGCGGCTGCCCCCACACCGCCATCCGCGAAGACTGTTCGATCAACCGGGCGGCGGTGGAGGAGCTGGAGCTGGCCTTCCCAGACCTAGACCTGGTGCTGGTGGAGAGCGGTGGCGACAACCTGGCCGCCAGTTTTAGCCCGGAGTTGGTGGACCTCTGCATCTATGTGATCGATGTGGCCGCCGGCGACAAGATCCCCCGCAAGGGGGGGCCGGGCATCACCCGTTCCGATTTGTTGGTGATTAATAAGATCGATTTGGCACCCTTCGTGGGGGCGAGCTTGGCGGTGATGGAGCGCGACACCAAGCGCATGCGGGGGGAGCGGCCCTGGTGCTTTACCAACCTGCGCAGCGGCGAAGGCGTAGGTCAGGTGGAGCAGTTCTTGTTGCAACAACTACCTAACGCCTCAAACGGTTAGTTCTGCTACTAAAGCCAGGCCAGTTAGCCCATACGGTCCTCCCACCGCTGCGAGGCGGATCTACATCCGGAGGATTTTGTTCATGGTGCCCGCTCCTTTGCAGAAAACTTCATTCCGCCTGCTGAGCGGAGCAACCGCCCTGGCGGCTTCCCTCTCCCTGGTGGCCTGTGGCGGTGAGAAAAAGAGTGAGGGCGGTGCCTTCGATGGCGAAGTGAAGGTGGGCATCCTCCATTCCCGCAGCGGCACCATGGCGATCTCCGAAAACACCGTGGCTGAAGCGGAGTTGATGGCCATTGATGAGATCAACAAGGCCGGCGGTGTGCTGGTAGATGGCAAGCACCTCAAGATCGTTCCCGTGGAGGAGGACGGTGCCTCTGATTGGCCCACCTTCGCGGAAAAATCCAAGAAGTTGATTGACCAAGACAAGGTGGCCGTGGTCTTCGGTGGTTGGACCTCCGCCAGCCGCAAGGCAATGCTGCCGGTGTTTGAAGCTAAGGATCACTTCCTTTTCTATCCGATTCAGTACGAAGGCCAGGAGTGCTCCAAGAACATCTTCTACAGCGGTGCTGCCCCCAACCAACAGGCCGAGCCTGCGGTGCAGTGGCTGCTTAAGAACAAGGGCAAAGACTTCTTCCTGGTTGGTTCCGACTATGTGTATCCGCGGACTGCGAATACAATCATGAAGGAGCAACTCAAGGCTGAGGGCGGCAAGGTTGTGGGTGAGGATTACCTGCCTTTGGGTAACACCGAGGTGGCTCCGATTATCGCCAAGATTAAGCAGGCCCTGCCCAAGGGTGGTGTGATTGTTAACACCCTCAACGGCGACAGCAATGTGGCTTTCTTCAAGCAAATGAAGGCTGCCGGCATCACCCCTGCTAATGGCTACTCGATCATGAGCTTCTCGATCGCCGAAGAGGAGATCGCCGCCATTGGTCCTGAGTACCTGGAAGGCACCTATGCCGCCTGGAACTTCTTCCAGAGCCTAGATACCCCAGCCTCCAAGAAGTTCACCGCAGACTTCAAGGCCAAGTATGGCGAGAAGCGGGTCACCAGCGATCCTGCTGAAGCCGCCTACGACATGGTTTACCTCTGGGCCAAGGCCGCTGAGAAGGCAAAAAGTGTTGACGACAACAAGGTGCGGGAAGCCTTGGTGGGTGTGAGTTTTGATGCTCCCGAGGGTAAGGTCACGGTGGAACCTAATCACCACCTCTCCAAACTGGTGTTGATTGGTGAAGTTCAAAAGGATGGCATGTTCAAGATCCTTGAGAACAAGGGGATCGTTAAGCCAGTGGCCTGGAACCAGTTCGTGCCTGAGACCAAGGGCTATACCTGTGACTGGACCCAGAAGCGCCCTGACGCTGGCAAGTTCAAGATGTGATCAGCGCCCTAGGCGGTTGATCCGAATTGGCGGGGGGCCTTGGGCCCCCCGTTTTTGCTCGAAAAATATTTATTTTAATTTGATATTTTTTTCTCCCATCATTTGTCCCTGCGGGAGGGTATGAATCTTTTCTACGACACCCTATTTAACGGTTTAGCGATTGGCTCAGTGCTGGTACTTGCTGCCCTTGGTTTGGCGGTGGTATTTGGTTTGATGGGCGTGATCAACATGGCCCATGGCGAATTGATGATGTTGGGGGCCTACACCACTTTTGTGGTGCAGAACGTATTTAAGGCTGTTTTGCCGGATAGTATTTTCCCCATCTACATCCTTGTGGCGATTCCCTTTGCCTTTTTGGTAAGCGGCTTGGCCGGTTTGTTGTTGGAAAAAACCGTGGTGCGGCGCCTATACGGTCGGCCCTTGGAAACCCTATTGGCCACCTGGGGCGTGAGCCTGATTCTTCAACAGTTTGTGCGGTCTGTTTCCAGTGCTTTTGTGATTGGCCTGCTGCTGGCTGTCGCCCTTGGTCTTTTCCTGCCTCGGCTGCTGGTCAAGGTGCAGTTGACGCCCCGCTGGGCCAGTCTCCAGGGCACAATCAGTTGGATTGCCTCCGGTTTAGTGGGCATAGGGGTGGCTTCATTGTTGGGGCAGGAACGTAGCCTTGATCAACCCTGGTTTAGCGCCCGCAATATTGATGTAACGGCGCCCACTTGGTTGCGGGGGTCGATTGATCTGGGTGGCGTAACGATGCCCACGGCAAGATTATTTATAATTGCCCTTACTATATTGGCCCTTTGGGGTGTTACTTGGTTCCTCCAAAAGAGTGTGTGGGGTATCCGGATTAGGGCGGTCACCCAAAATCGCAGCATGAGTGATTGCCTCGGTATTCCCACCGAAACCGTCGATGCGCTCACCTTCCTAATCGGTTCTGGCTTGGCTGGCGTGGCTGGCGTGGCGGTAACCCTGCTGGGATCCGTTGGTCCGAATCTTGGGGGTAATTACATAGTTGATTGCTTCATGGTGGTGGTGCTTGGTGGTGTGGGCAAATTGCTTGGCACTGTGCTCGCTGCCCTGGGAATTGGTGTGATCAGTTATGTGGTGGGTTCTGGTTCATTGCTATTGATCTGGCCTTCAATGCCGCCAGTTTTAAATGAACTGATCACCTTCTTTGCCACCACTTCGATGGCCAAAGTATTGGTATTTGCCCTGATAGTTCTGTTTTTGCAGGTGCGTCCTGCCGGTTTGTTTCCGCCTAAGGGGCGGATGGTGGAGGCCTGATGAACAATTTTACTTTGCTTCAGGCTTGGCGTCGGTGGTTGCCCTGGCTATTGGTTGTGGCGGCTGCGCTGATTCTGCCCATCGTTTTGCCTCCCTTTCGTTTAAATCTGCTGGGTCGTTTTCTTTCCTTGGGCATAGTTGCCCTGGGCATTGATCTTATTTGGGGTTACACCGGGCTGCTCAGCCTTGGCCAAGGTATTTTCTTTGCGCTTGGTGGCTATGCCCTTGGTATGCATTTGCAGCTGGGTTCCCTGGAGCCTGGGCAGTTGCCTGAGTTTTTTAGCCTCTATGGCGTCAAGAGCTTGCCTAGCTTTTGGCAACCTTTTGAATCACCGATCTTTACCTTTTTTGCCATATGGATAGTGCCTGCTCTGGTGGCATGGTTGCTTGGTTATCTGGTTTTCCGCAATCGCATTAAAGGGGTTTATTTCTCAATTCTCACCCAGGCTGCCCTGTTGGTGTTTTTCAATTTCTTCAATGGCCAGCAGAAGTTGATTAATGGCACCAATGGCCTTAAAACAGATACGGCCAAGGTGTTTGGTGACCTGGTAGGTAGTGATCTTGTTCAAAAGGAGTTGTTCTGGCTCACCGTGGTGTTGGTGGTGGCGGCCTGGTGGCTTTGCCGTTGGCTTACCCGTGGCCGCTTTGGTGATGTGCTTGTGGCCATTAGAGACGACGAGCCGAGGTTGCGCTTCACTGGCTACAACACCACCAGCTACAAGACCCTGGTGTTTGCCGTCGCCGGGGCCCTGGCCGGCATCAGTGGTGCCCTATACACGGTGCAATCCGGCATTGTTAGTCCCCAATTCATGGCTGTGCCTTTCTCAATTGAGATGGTTATTTGGGTGGCCGTGGGCGGACGCGGCACCCTGGTTGGGGCAGTACTTGGGGCGGTTTTAATTAACTTTGCCAAGAGCCTAGTGAGCGAACAGTTGCCGGAAACCTGGTTGTTTATTCAGGGGGGGCTATTCCTGCTAGTGGTTACCGCCCTGCCCGATGGTTTGCTGGGCCGTTGGTGGCGCCGGGAGCTGAAGCCATGACAGAGCTAAAGCCATTGCTAGAGCTCCGTGATGTGAGTGTGAGCTTTGATGGCTTTTGGGCCCTCAAGGACTTAAATCTAAGCCTGCGGCCAGGGGAATTGCGGGCGGTGATTGGCCCGAATGGGGCCGGAAAAACCACTTTTCTTGATGTGATCACCGGCAAATTAAAGCCCCAGCGCGGTAATGTTTTCTTCCGGGGCAGGTCCCTGCTGGGGCAATCGGAAAATCAGATTGCCCGCCTAGGCATTGGCCGCAAATTCCAAACCCCACGGGTGTATCAAAACCTAAGCCCCCGCCGTAATCTCGAGTTGGCGATTAGCGGCCTGAGCACACCGCTGCAGATGTTATTTGGTGGTCTTGATCAAGCTGCCAGGGATCGGGTGCAACATCTGCTGGCGGTGGTGGGTTTGGAGGGGCAGACCCATCTTTTGGCAGGTGGACTTTCCCATGGACAGAAGCAGTGGTTGGAAATTGCCATGCTCGTGGCCCAAGACCCTGATCTGTTGCTGGTGGATGAACCGGTGGCGGGGCTCAGTGATGCCGAAACAGAATTAACAGCTGATTTGCTAAAGCGTTTGGCTGGAGAGCACACGGTGCTGGTGATTGAACACGACATGGAGTTCATCCGCAATTTGCAGGCACCGGTAACGGTGTTGCATGAGGGCCATGTGCTCTGTGAGGGCCCCATGGATCAGGTGCAAAATGATCCGAGGGTGATTGAGGTTTATCTCGGCACTGATGCTGATCTTGAGACCATGGAGGACCACTGATGGCTGTGCTTGATGTGCGCGGGCTCAATGTTTTTTACGGCCAGAGCCATATCCTGCGGGATGTGGCTCTCACCGTGCGCCCCGGTCAGATGGTTTGTTTGATTGGGCGCAATGGGGTCGGTAAAACCACCCTGCTCAAAACTGTGATCGGCTTGCTGAAGCAACGCAGCGGTTCGCTTGAGTTGCTGGGGGAATCAATCAGCAGCCTGGCCCCCCACCAGCGGGCCCGCCGGGGCATCGCCTATGTGCCCCAGGGCCGCGAAATCATTCCCCAGCTCACGGTGCGTGAAAATCTGCTGCTGGGCTTGGAGGCTCTGCCTGGGGGCTTGGGTCGGCAGAGGCACATAGATCCTTTGGTTTTTGAGTTGTTCCCGGTGCTTGAGGGTTTTCTTAATCGCCAGGGGGGTGACCTCAGTGGTGGTCAACAACAGCAGTTGGCCATTGCCCGGGCCCTGCTCGGTAAGCCAAAATTGTTGTTGCTCGATGAACCCACGGAAGGCATTCAACCTTCAGTGGTGCTTGATATCGAACGGGCCGTGCGGCGGATCATTGCTAGCACTGGGATCAGTGTGTTGCTGGTGGAGCAGCATCTTCACTTTGTACGCCAAGCCGATTGGTATTACGCCATGCAGAAGGGGGGCATGGTGGCCAGTGGCCCCACCGCTGAACTTAGCAAGGAAGTGGTAAATAAATTCCTTAGTGTATAAATGGGTTGCAAACTGTAAGCCAGAGAGTAAATTGTGGCGTGAATATAGATGTACTTTTTCGAGCAGGTCTAAGCGTCAATATTATTGCATAAATGTTTTAAGTTTAGGTTATAGATTTAAGCATTAATGAAAGGTAATTAGCGCTCATTTTAATGGCTCAAGGCTAGGGATTCGACCTGATCAAGCGCTTCTGAATTGTCTATGCCTTCTTCTCCGCTAATCAATTCGCGTATCGGATAGGTTTCCACCAGTTCGGGGCCGCCCAGGCCATGGCTCCAGATCTCCACCTCCCCATCGGCCGGGGCGCTGAAATTGAGGAGTTCAAACGGAAATACCACCCGCTCTAGGTAATACTGCTCGCTGCCAAAGCAGCGCATAATTACCATTCTGTCGAGGCCATTGCGATAGCTGCAGGTGCGTTGAGCCATGGCGGCTGTTCCAAGTCTTCTCATCAAGTCATGGTTCGCCGTTCATAACGGTTGCAATCGTCACGAAATCGCCATTTGCCCTGGAAAATTCCGATTTTTTTCGCTATTAATGATTTTTTCTGGCAGTTGAATTTTCCAGAAGCTGTTCAAATAGCGCCTTTGCTAAGGGGGCTGCGCTGGCATTTAGAGGTCGGCAATCAAGGCTATTTAGCAACACAGCCGCCTCCCCAGGGGCCAGCTCGTTGCCCAAGGGCGCCTCAGCGGCGAGGCCCAGGGCCAGGGCCCGGCCCCGCATCACCCCTGGTAAACAACCACTTGTTTGGCCTGGGGTGAGCCAGCACCCCCCCCGCAGCACCAGCAGGTTGGCGGCGGTGCCGCAGCAGAGCCCACCGGCGCTGCTCAGCAGCAGGGCGTCGTCAAAGCCGGCCGATTGGGCCTGGCGCCGGGCCAGCACCAGCTCGGTGTAGGCAAAGGTTTTGCATTGGCTCAGGGGGCTGCTGGCGGAGCGGCTCAGCAGCGGGCTTATCTGCACCCTTAGGGGTTGAAATCCTGGCCG
This sequence comes from Synechococcus sp. UW140, assembly GCA_943369595.1. Lineage (GTDB taxonomy): Bacteria > Cyanobacteriota > Cyanobacteriia > PCC-6307 > Cyanobiaceae > Synechococcus_D. Next base: position 65,722 of record CALRNU020000006.1, on the reverse strand, counting down.
ATGCGGGTAAAGGCTGCCCCAGCAACGGCCGGGGCCGGGCGGCTCAGGGCAGCTCAAACCACGGCCGCCACTGCCGCGGCTCCAGTTGAGCCGCAGGGCGCCCGCTTGGATGCCACTGCGTTCCACGGCGCTGGCGGCCAGGTTTTGCACGGCCGCCAACGGCGGCGGCGGCGGTAGCCCCAGCAGGGCGGCCCCCCGTTGCCAACGCTCCAGGTGCTCCGCCAGCAGCCGCGGTTGCCCCTGGCGCACCAGCACAGTTTCAAATACCCCATCGGCCAGGGTTAGGCCCCGGTCATCGAGGGGCACCCCCAGCTGGTTTGGGGGACCCCATTGATCACCTACCCAGGCGATGGCTGCCATCACACCAGGGCCTGCAGCAGCGGTTGCACCTTCCAGCCCAGTTCCGCCGCCTCCTGGCCAGGGTCGGAATCGGCAACGATGCCGCAGCCCCCATGCACCCGCAGGCGATTGCCGCGCACCATGATGCTGCGGATTAAGAGGTTGCTATCGAAGCTGCCATCGCTATCCAGCCGGAAGAAACTGCCGCAGTAGGGGCCCCGGGCCACTGGTTCCAACTGGTTTAAGCGCTGGCAAGCCCGGATCTTGGGGGCGCCGGTGATGGAACCGCCAGGCCAGCAGGCCCGCAGGAGCGCCACCAGGTCTTGGTCTTGGCGAAACCTGCCGGTTACCACCGAGGTGAGGTGATGCACCTGGGCATAGCTCTCCAGGCCCAACAATTGCGGCACATCGATGCTGCCCGGTTCACAAACCCTGCCGAGGTCATTGCGCATCAGGTCCACGATCATGACGTTTTCGGCCCGGTCCTTGGCACTGGTGATCAGTTCGGCGGCGGCATCGGCATCCCGGTTTGGATCCGGGTGCCTGGGTCTGGTGCCCTTGATCGGCCGTGTTTCCACCTGGCCAGAGGGCTGCAGTTGCAGGAAGCGTTCTGGGGAAGCACTGAGCACCGCCTCTTGGGCGTTGGCCACCATCAGCCCAGCAAAGGGGGCCGGGCAGTGGCGCCGTAGCCGTTGGTAAAGGGCAAGCGGATCAACGGTGGCGGCCAGGCTCTGTTCGGCACAGGCGGTGAGATTTGCCTGGAAGAGGTCCCCGGCGCTGATCCAGGCCTGCACCTCTTGCAGCTGTTGCTGAAAGGCGGCCGGGGGGGTGTGCCACTGCCATTGGCCTAGGGCTAGGCCGGTGGGGCTTTCCAGGGGGGCCGCCGCCTCCCCTGGCCCGGAGCGAATCAAGGCCTCCAGGGCCTGGCGCTGTTTACCTTCACCGCTCACCCAGAGCTGGCGCTTTTCCAGATCCATTTGCACCACCGCCCCATAACGGCCGGCCCAGAGCATGGCCATGTCGGGCCGTTGCCAATGGGGTCCTGGTTCCACCCAGGCGCCGGCCTCGTAGGCCAGCCAGCCCAACCAGGTGCCGCGGCGGTCTTGGCTCAGCTCCTCCAAGGCCTCAAACGGGTCACGGCTGCCGGGGTCGCCGGGCAGGCCAGCACAGCGCAGTTGCTGCTCAGGGGCCACGGCCAACAGCGCTTGCCGTCCCAGGGGGCTGCCATCACCATCCAGCCACACCAGCCCCTCTTGGCCAAAGCTGCGGGCCAGGGCGGCCGCCAGGCAGCTGGGTTCCCACCAGGGCAGTGGCGTCATCGACCGGCCAGATCTGCCCGGCCGGCCTCCCTTAGGGCGGCATCGCGGATCCGGCAGCTGTCGCAGCGGCCACAGGGCTTATCCGCACCGGAGTAACAGCTCCAGGTGAGCTCGATCGGCAGCTCCAGCCGCAGGGCCTCTGCCACGATCCTGGTTTTGCTCCAATGCACCAGCGGCGCCCAGAGCTGGGCCCCATGGCCCTCCCGGCCACTCTTGCTGGCCAGATCGGCCAGCTGTTGGAAGGCTTCTAGATAATCGGGTCGGCAGTCGGGGTAGCCGGAGTAATCCACGGCATTTACCCCCAACACCAGCCGTTCGGCCCCCCGGGCCTCCGCCAGGCTCAGGCCCAGGGCGATGAACACGGTGTTGCGCCCGGGCACATAGGTGCTGGGGATTAGCCCCTCCACCACCCCATCGCTGGGGACGGCCTGCTGCAGATCGGTGAGCGACGAGCCCCCCCAGGCGGCCAGGTTCACGGCCATGGTGTGGTGTTCAGCTAGGCCCAGGTGCTCGGCCATGGCGGTGGCGGCCTGGAGCTCGCGCCGGTGCCGCTGGCCGTAGTCAAAGGAGAGACCAATCACCCGCAGGCCGGCCTCCTGGGCCAGGGCCGCAGCGGTGGCGGAATCAAGGCCGCCGGAAAGCAGGGCAACGGCGGTGGCTGCTTCGGAAGCCATGGGGGGGCCAGGATGGTTACCACTTTGATACAAGACCTGTGCGCAGCGTTCCTCTGTTTGCCGCTGTTCTGACCCTGGCGGCCGCCCCCGCCGGGGCGATCCCACTGCTGGACCTCAAGCCCTATCCGGCCCCTGCGGCGGGGGAACAACGCTGGGTGATCCAACTCAACCCCCTGCTGCGGCCCTCAGCCGATGCCAGCATCTCCAACAACCCGGCCGATTGGCGGGTGCAGCTGTTGGTGGGCCAGGAGTTGGAGGTGGATTGCAACCAGCACCGGTTCACCGGTCGCCTGCGTTCTGAACGGCTGCCGGGCCTTGGTTACGGCGTTTATCGGGTGGAACAACCCGGACCGATGCTGTCTACCCGCAAGGCCTGCCCTGGGCAGCCCCCCACCAAGCAATTTGTACCCCTGGGCGATAGGCCCTTTGTGCTGCCCTTCAATGCCAGCCTGCCGATCGTGGTCTATGCCCCCGACGGCTTCACCGTGCGCTATCGCCTCTGGAAAGCCGAGAACAGCAGCCAAGCGGCCCAGCAGCGCTAACGCACCCCCAGCCACTTGTGGGTTTGCAGGCTGAGCCGCCAGGCGGGGTGCTGCTTTACGTGGTTGATGGCCAGGGCTTGGCCCCCGGGGCAGTCGTGGCCGGGCTGGAGTAGTAGGGCCGGGCCCTGGGGGGCAGCGGCGGCCATGGCCTCGGCAAAGGCCAGATCCCCAAGGTCATGGACCACCACCTTGAGCTCATGGCAGGCGGCCAGTAGTTCGGCGGTGGGGGGTTTGTGGCGTTTGGGGGAGAGGCTGATCCAGTCGAACTGGCCACTGAGGGGATCCACGCCGCTGGTTTCCAGGTGCAGGGGCAGACCCCGGGGCCGATCGGCCGTGGCGGTGGCTTGGCGGAGGGCCTCGCAGAGGGGGTGGAGGTTGTGGTGCAAGGGCTCACCGCCGGTGATAACCCCAAAGGCCGCCCCGGCCTGCTGGGCCGCCCGCGCCTCCTGGGCCAGGGCTGCCAGCGGGCGCAGCGGATGGGCCTGGGCCGGCCAGGAGTGTTTGGTGTCACACCAGCTGCAGCCCACGCTGCAGCCGCCGAGGCGAATGAAAAAGGCACTGCGGCCGCTGTGGATTCCTTCCCCCTGGAGGGAATGGAAGCTTTCCACCACGGGCAGAAACATCATTGGCGCCGTTGCTGGGCCGCCTCAATCAGCCCCCGGAAGAGGGGATGGGGTTTGCCGGGGCGGGAGAGGAATTCCGGGTGGTATTGGCAGGCGAGGAAGAAGGGATGGCCTTTGAGTTCAATCAGTTCCACCAGGCGGCCGTCGGGGGAGACGCCGCTGATCTCATAGCCGGATTCAAGGAAGAGGTTGCGGTAGGCGTTATTGAATTCATAGCGATGGCGGTGGCGTTCGTAGACCACCTCTTCCCCATAGAGCGCCTGGCCCTGGGTGCCGGGCACTAGCCGACAGGGGTATACCCCCAGCCGCATGGTGCCGCCCAGCTCCACCACATCCTGTTGTTCCGGGAGGAGGTGGATAACGGGGTGGGTGGCACCGGGTTCCAGCTCAGCGCTGGTGGCGCCCGCCAGGCCGGCGCTGTGGCGGGCCCATTCGATAACGGCCGTTTGCATGCCCAGGCAGAGGCCCAGGAAGGGCACCCGTTGCTCCCGGGCCCAACGGATTGCTGCAATTTTTCCATCGACGCCGCGGTTGCCGAAACCACCGGGCACCACCACCGCTTCCATGCCCTCTAGGAACTTTTCGGCCCCCTGTTCTTCGATCTGTTCGGCGCAGATCCAGTGGAGGTCCAGGCCGCAGTCGGCATCGAGGCAGGCATGGCGCAGGGCCTCCACCACGGAGAGGTAGGCGTCGTTGAGCTGCACGTATTTGCCCACTAGGGCCACCTTCACGGCGGGGCCGGGGTTGCGCAGGCGGCGCACTAATTCCTCCCAGCGGCCCATGTCGCTGTCGTGGTCCTCCAGGTTGAGCACCTCAAGCACCTGGCGACAGAGCCCTTCTTTTTCCAGGTCGATGGGCACCGCATAGATGCTGTCGGCATCACGGGCGGGGATTACCCCCCGGGGTAGAACGCCGCAAAAGCCGCCGATTTTGCCCTTGAGTTCCTCACTGATGGGCCGGTCGCTGCGGCACACCAACACATCCGGCTGGATGCCGATCGAACGCAGTTCCTTTACTGAGTGTTGGGTTGGTTTGGTTTTGAGTTCGCCGGAGGTGCCGATGAAGGGCAGCAGGGTTACATGTACGTAGGCGAGGTCGTGGCGACCCACCTCACTGCGAAATTCGCGGATGGCCTCCAGGAAGGGCAACGACTCGATGTCCCCCACGGTGCCGCCGATTTCGGTGATCACCACATCGGCATTGCTGTTGGCGGCCACCCGGTGGATGCGTTCGCGGATTTCACCGGTTATATGGGGAATCACCTGGACGGTGCCCCCGTTGTAATCGCCGCGGCGTTCCTTATTGATTACTGCCTGGTAAATCGAACCGGTGGTCACGCTGTTGAGCCGTGACATGGCGGTGTCTGTGAAGCGCTCGTAGTGACCCAGGTCGAGGTCGGTTTCAGCCCCGTCTTCAGTGACAAATACCTCCCCATGTTGATACGGGCTCATCGTGCCTGGATCAACATTTAGGTAAGGGTCGAGCTTGAGGATCGAAACGCTGTAGCCGCGCGACTTCAGCAGTCGTCCAAGGCTGGCGGCAACGATGCCCTTGCCGATGCTAGACACCACCCCGCCAGTAACAAAGACGAATTTGGCCATGCCCTCTGCGCTGACAGGCCAATCTATCGGTTGATCTAGCGGTTGTTTTGGCTCAGTGTTCCAGCACGCTGCGCAGCATCCAGGCGGTTTTCTCGTGGATCTGCAGCCGTTGGTTGAGCAGGTCCACCGTGGGGCCGTCCTCGGCCGCGTCCGCCAGGGGCAGGATGCCCCGGGCCGTGCGGGCCACCGCCTCGTGGCCCTTCACCAATTCGGCCACCATCGCTAGGGCCTCGGGGGCCAGGTGGGTTTCCTCGATGCTGGAGAGTTCCGCATAGCGGCGACCGCCCATGGGGGCTGGGTGGCCCAGGGCGCGGATCCGTTCGGCGATTTCGTCGAGGGCGTTCCAGAGTTCCGTGTACTGCTCCATAAACATGAGGTGCAGGGAGCTGAACATCGGCCCCGTCACGTTCCAGTGGAACCCATGGGTTTTCAGGTAAAGCACATAGCTGTCGGCGAGCAGGTGACCCAGGCCCTCGGCGATTTCCTGCCGCTGGTTGGCGGGGATGCCGATGTCTATGGGGGGAGCGAGATGGGCCATGGCTATTGCTCTCTGGGGGGTTTCGTAACTGATCCTGGTCAATCCTGGCCCTTGCTGGGGCTTTCCGGCAAGGGGATTTCCCGATCAGAACATCCCGCCAGTGGGCCCCTTGAACCTGGCAATTGGAACTTTGCGACCGGTAGCTTGCAACAGTTGGCCACTGGAACTTGGCCACTAGAACTTGGCCAATGGATTTCCCCTGATGAAGGGTTGGGCAGTTTCAATTACTACCTAGCCAGACTCCCTATGGAAAATGCCCCTAGTCATCTAACCCTAGTCATTTTCCATAGGGGTCTTGGCCTAGGGGTTCTGGCTCCAAAGCCATACCCAAAGCCATACCCAAAGTCATACCCATAGCCATACCCATAGCCACATCTAAAAGCTACATCTAAAAGCCACACCCAAAAGCGAGAGTCAAAAGCCACGCCTACAAGCCAGACTCAAAAGCCACGCCTAGAAGCCACGCCTAGAAGCCACGCCTAAAAGCTAGGCCTAAAAGCTAGGCATAAACCTAAAAGTTATGACTAAAAGTCCGGCCTAAAAACTATTGCTGTGCCCCTAGCAGCTGTGCCGTTCAGCAGCTGTGCCCTGCAGTTCTCCAATGGCTTAATTCAGTTACTTCTCCGTCTGGTCAGTTCTCTTCCGGTGGCACCCAGGTGCTGGCCACATGCAGTTCCTCCAGCTGGGCATCGCTGGCGCCGCCGGGGGCACCGGTCATCAGGCAGCGGGCCTGTTGGGTCTTAGGGAAGGCAATTGTGTCGCGGATAGAATCCTCTCCGGCCAGCAACATCACCAAACGATCAACGCCGAAGGCGATGCCGCCGTGGGGGGGAGCCCCCATCTCCAGGGCCTCCAGCAGGAAACCGAACTGTTTTTCGGCTTCCTCCTGGGGCAGGCCGATGGTTTGGAGCACCTGGCGTTGCAGCTCGGAGTCATGGATGCGCAGGGAGCCGCCCCCTAGCTCCAGGCCGTTGAGCACCAGGTCGTAGGCCTGGGCCCGGGCCGTGGCCAGGTCGTGGGCGTCCTCGGGGTTGGGGGCGCAGAAGGGATGGTGGAGGGCTTCGAGCCGGTTTTCGTCGGCGTTGAACTCAAACATCGGGAAATCCACCACCCAGAGGAAGTTCCAGGCCCCCTCCGGCACAAGACCCAACTCCTTGGCCAGGTACTGGCGCACCCGATCAAGCGCTTTGTTTACCGTGGCCGTATCGCCGGCGCCAAATAGCAGCAGCGTGCCGGGCACGGCCCCGGTGCGTTCCAGCAGCTCGGCTTTTTTGACCTCGCTCAGGTTGTCCTTGATGGCGCCGATCGTGTCGATCTCGCCGTTTTCCCGCACTCGGATGAAGGCCAGCCCGCCGGCCCCCGCCGCCTGGGCCTGGCTAAATACATCGCCCCCCGGCTTGATCCGCACGTTGCTCACGGCGTCGTTGCCACCGGGCACGGCAATGCATTTCACCGACCCACCGCTGGCCACGGCGCCGGAGAACACCTTGAAGCCCATGGCGGCCACCAGGTCGCTCACGTTGGTGAGCTCCATGCCATAGCGGGTGTCGGGCCGGTCGCAGCCGTAGCGTTCCATGGCCTCATGCCAGGTGAGCCGCGGTAGGGGCAGGGGCAGCTCAATGCCCTTCACCCGCTTCCAGATGGCGGCGATTAGCCGTTCGTTGAGCTCGAGGATTTGTTCCTGGCCCAGGAAGCTCATTTCCAGGTCCAGCTGGGTGAATTCCGGCTGGCGGTCGGCCCGTAGGTCCTCATCGCGGAAACAGCGGGCCACTTGGTAATAACGCTCCAGGCCGCCCACCATCAGCAGCTGCTTGAACAGCTGGGGGGACTGGGGCAGGGCAAACCACTCGCCGCCACACACCCGCGAGGGCACCAGGTAATCGCGGGCCCCCTCCGGGGTGGAACGGGTGAGCACCGGGGTTTCCACCTCGATGAAGCCCTCATCCTCCAGGAAGCGGCGGGCGGTTTGGATCGTGAGGTGCCGCAGGCTGAGGTTGCGGCGCATGCGTTCGCGGCGCAGGTCGAGGTAGCGGTGGCGTAGGCGCAGTTCCTCCCGCACCGGCTCCTCGTCGTGCACCGACACCTGGAAGGGCAGGGGGCGCCGGGGGGCATTGAGCACCAGCAGCGTTTCCGCCAACACCTCCACCGCCCCGGTGGCGAGGCGATCGTTTAGCGCTTCCGCCGGCCTGGCCCGCACCACCCCTTTCACCTGCAGCACTGTTTCATTGCGCAGGTGTTCGGCCGCGGCAAAGGCTTCGGCCCCCAGGTCAGGGTCCACGGTGATCTGCACGGTGCCGCTGCGGTCGCGCAGGTCAATAAAAATCACGCCGCCGTGGTCGCGGCGCCGGTCCACCCAGCCGCTCAACAGCACGCTGGTGTCGATCGCTTCGCTGCGCAGGTCGCCGCAGGAGTGGCTGCGCATGGGGGTACCGGGGATCAATGGGTGAGTTTCCCATGCCACTTATCTATGGGCCGGTCTTTCCTCCAGCCGTTCGAGCACCCCCTCCCCCGCCAACTCCCTGGCCAGATCCTGCACCGTGCGGCCAGATCCTGGGTGGATCCAGGCTGGAGCAATCTCCGCCAGGGGCGTGAGCACGAAGGCGCGCTCCCCCATGCGCGGATGGGGCAGTTGCAACTCCGCTGTGTGGAGGCTGAGCTGGCCGTAGAGGATCAGATCTAGGTCGAGGGTGCGGGGCCCCCAACGCTCGCCCCTAACGCGGCCAAAGTGATTTTCGGTGGCGTGCAACAGGTCCAGTAGGGCAGCCGCCGAGATGCTTACTTCCAGCAGGGCACAGCCATTGAGGTAGTCGGGTTGCACAGGGCCGATGGGGGCGGTTCGATACCAACTGGACCGGCAGAGCAGCCGCACCCCGGGGCTTTGGTTGAGCAGCCCTAGGGCCTGCTCCAAGGTGCTGCGGCAGTCACCCAGGTTGCTGCCTAGGGCAATGGCGGCTTGGGGCAGCGGTTCCGGGGGCGGTTCCTGGGGGGGCACCATTTAGTTGCTGAAAGGTTAGGGAAGCTCGCCTTTCGAGCGGGTCATCTCGATGGCGATCTGGCCCCCGAAGCCGGGAATCGGCGGCGACAACTTCACCAGCCGGGAATGCACTTTGGAAACGGGGGGGAAGGCAAGTATTGATTCAGCAACAGCGGAGTTGAGCCGTTCGATCGTTTTAAAGCGAGAGTTTTCAACTAATGTCTTCACCCGTTCCACCACTTCGGCGTAGTTGAGCGTGTGCTCGAGCTGATCGTTTGCGGCGGTGATCGACAAATCTAGCCAGATGCTTAGATCGAGTTCAAACCACTGGCCGAGAATATTTTCTTCGGGAAAGTAACCCGTGTAGCCGTAGCAACGGAAGCCAGAGATGCGGATGACGTCTAACTGATCAGGACGGTTGGCTTCTTGGTCTTTAACCATTGCTCAACGGGTCGGTTTCCATGGGGTGCTGCCGCCGGCCGCCAAGGGGTAAATCGATTCTATTGGCTCAGTCCGCTGGGCTTTGTGAATGGTCTAGGGCGATGTGGTTGAGCAGGGTAGTGGTAAATGCAAACAATAGAAACGGCAGCGAAAGCACCAGGATCAAACCCACCACCACCAGGGCAAAAATCGGATTGCTGGCGCCCATCAGGGCCAAACCCGCAGCCAAGCTCACGAAGATCACCAGCATCCAGATCAGGATTTGGCCATAAATGTCTCCAAAGGTGAGGGTGCAGCGCAGTTGATAGGCCTGGGGGCGTTCCATGGGGAAAAGGGGGCGGTAGTGGGATCGGCCGGGGCGAGATCCTCCTTTAGCTAAGGGTCGATTGGCTTGCTTGGGCCGGGAATTAAACATCTGTTCTTAAGCCACCCCTGTTTTCAAGCCCAGAGCCTGCTTAGCCTGGCCAAGAACCCACAATCCGCCCATGACCCCCCACGACCTGGGCTTGCTGGTGGAGCTGTTGCTCCCCGGGATGCTGATCTCTGTACTGGTGCTGGGCACCTTTGCCGCCGGGGGCTGACCATTGGCAAGCGGGCCAAGTTTGATCTGGCCTTCCACATATTTAGGCCGTTGCCCAACCGGGACGATCGCTTCTCCATAGGGTGTTGAAGGTTCAGTTAGGGGAAGCTTGTCCGTACGTCTTGCTTTTTCCATCGCTCTGCTGAGCATCGTGCTCGTATTGGCTGGTCTTTGGGTGGGCGAAAATGTTGATTTGCTGCCTCTCCAGGCCAGCATCAATGCGCCTGTTTATGACGAACTATTTCAAGTATTGTTCAGCATCGGCACGATGCTGTTTCTCGGTGTAACGGGGCTGCTGATATACGCCATGGTGCGTTTTCGGCGCAGTGCCGGGGATCTGGGCGATGGCGCTGCCATCGAAGGCAATCTGCCCCTGGAGATAGTTTGGACGGCAATTCCCGCGGTGGTGGTGCTGTTTGTGGGGTTGTACAGCTACAACATCTATGAACGCATGGGGGGCATGGTTCCCCTTAATGACCATGGCTCGATGCATGCCATGGCGGCCATGGAGGAGAACGACAGCGATAGGGTTTGGGCGGGCATAGGCAGCGCCCCAGGGCTAACCCCAGCGGTTTCGGTGGATGTAACTGCAATGCAATTTGCCTTTATTTTCCGCTACCCCGATCGCAATATCATCAGTGGAGAATTACATGTGCCAGAGGGTCAGTTGGTGCAACTAAATATGCAAGCTAATGACGTGATTCATGCCTTCTGGGTGCCCCAGTTTCGGCTGAAGCAAGACATTATTCCTGGCCAACCAACTGTGCTTTCTTTCACCGCCAACCGCCCTGGCACCTACCCAATTGTTTGTGCAGAGCTCTGCGGTCTTTACCACGGAGCAATGCACACATCGATTGTGGTCCATGGGCGCGAGGCCTACGAGCAATGGCTCACAGACAACACCCCTGCTCCCGTCACCGCCTGAGAATTAACCGGCCATGGACAGCACGATTTCCCCCCATCCGATCAGCCATCAGCCCGAGAGCTGGTGGCGTTATCTAAGTTTTAGCGTTGATCACAAGGTGATCGGGCTCCAATACCTAGTAACCGGCTTCTTTTTCTACCTGGTGGGGGGGGTGCTTGCGGGAATGATCCGCACAGAGCTCGCCACCCCGATCTCGGATTTCCTTAGCCATGAGGCCTACAACGAGGTGCTCACCATGCATGGCACGGTGATGATTTTCCTCTGGATCGTGCCGGTGGTTAATGGGGCATTTGGTAATTATTTGGTGCCTTTTTATGTGGGGGCCCGTGACATGGCCTTCCCACGGCTTAATGCCGTGGCCTTCTGGATGATTCCGCCGGCAGGCTTGCTCCTGATCGGTAGTTACTTCATTGGTGGAGCCTCCCAATCAGGCTGGACTGCCTATCCGCCCCTGAGCCTTACCACCCCCGCCACTGGCCAGTTGGTTTGGATTTTCAGTGTGCTGCTGCTGGGGGGCAGTTCGATCCTCGGTGGCATCAACTTCATCGCCACAATCCTCAAGCTGCGCCGGCCTGGCCTGAAACTGATGCAGTTGCCCATGTACTGCTGGGCGATGTTGGGAACCAGCATTCTTGTGGTGTTGTCTACACCGGTGCTGGCGGGGACCCTGATAATGCTGGCCTTTGACATAGTCGCCCATACCGGATTTTTCAGCCCAGCCTTGGGGGGGAATGCGGTGGTATATCAGCATCTATTTTGGTTTTATTCCCACCCGGCGGTTTACATCATGGTGCTGCCGGCCTTTGGCCTGGTTAGTGAGATTTTGCCGGTCCATGCCCGAAAGCCGCTTTTCGGCTACACCACGATGGTCTATTCAATTCTTGCCATCGTTTTTCTGGGGTTGATCGTTTGGGCCCACCATATGTTTACCAGTGGCACGCCCCCCTGGATGCGCCTGTTCTTCACCATTGCCACCTCCTTTATCGCCGTACCCACCGGCATTAAATTCTTTAACTGGCTTGCCACCCTATGGGGTGGAAAGATCGCCATCAACAGCGCAATGTTGTTCGCCTGTGCATTTATTGTTAATTTTGTGCTGGGCGGCATCACTGGCGTTGCCCTGGCCCAGGTGCCTTTCGATATCCACGTCCATGACACCTATTTTGTGGTGGCCCATTTTCACTACATCGTTTATGGGGGCACGGTGTTTGTGATTTTCAGCTCTGTTTACCACTGGTATCCAAAATTTACCGGCAGGATGCTTAATGAGCCCCTGGGTACTTTGCATTTTCTGCTTACTTTTATAGGTTTTAATCTTTGCTTTGGCCCCCAGCATTGGCTGGGTATCAATGGCATGCCCCGGCGGGTTTCTGAATACGATCCCCAGTTCACTCTGATGAATCAGCTCAGCAGTGTTGGGGCCCTATTGATGGCAATCAGTACTTTGCCATTCCTGTTTAATGTATTTTATAGTGCCTTCCGTGGGGAAGTTTCTGGTGATAATCCTTGGCGAGCGCTAACCCCTGAATGGCTCACCAGTTCTCCGCCGCCGGTGGAGAACTGGGAAGGGCCTGCCCCCCACGTTGAGCATCCCTACGGCTACGGAATGGTGGACCCAGCATGACTAGTTTAATTCCCTCAAGCAGCGTTGAGCACGGAACCACCGCTGGCCTAGAGGAGGGCCATGGCGATTTCAGATTGTTTGGTCTGGGCCTTTTCCTTGTGGCCGACGGCATGACCTTTGCGGGGTTCTTTGCGGCCTACCTCACCTTCCGGGCCGTTAACCCGTTGCCCGTGGGCGGTAGCTACGAACTTGAGTTGCTGCTGCCCACTATTAATACGATTTTGCTGGTGGTTAGCAGTTTTACTTTCCACCGGGCTGCTCGCCAGCTGCGCTTGGGGGACGGGGCCCGCTGCCGCCAATGGTTGTTGCTTACTGTCGCCTTGGGCGCCGCCTTTCTGGCCAGCCAAATGTTTGAGTATTTCAGCCTTCCCTTCGGGCTCACCTCAAACCTGTATGCCAGCACCTTTTATGTGCTCACTGGTTTCCATGGGCTCCATGTTTTCCTGGGGGTGATGTTGATCTTGATCGTTTGGTGGCAGGCCCGGGCTGGGGGTTCGATTAACAGCCAGTCCCACTTCGGCCTGGAGGCCGCTGAGCTCTACTGGCATTTCGTTGATGGCATCTGGGTGGTGCTATTTGGAATTGTTTATCTGCTTTAGGGGCGCCGGTAAAAGGGCCGTTTCACCACCTGGATAGGTTCCCGCCGGCCGCGAATCTCCACCTCCAGGCGGGTGCCAACCTTCGTGAGGGCCATGGGCAGGTAGGCCAGGGCAATGGCGTGACCCAGGCTGGGGGCCCAGCTGCCACTGCTGATTTCCCCCACCGGCTCGCCGTTGTGCCAGAGGGGATAGCCGTGGCGGGCGATGCTGCGCCCTTGGAGCTCTAAGCCCACCAGGCGTCGGCCCAAACCAGTGGCTGTTTGTTGCTCTAAGGCCTCGCGGCCGATGAAGTCGAACGGCATCTCCAGGTGCACCAACCAGCCGAGCCCCGCCTCCAGGGGGCTGGTGCTGGCATCCAGGTCTTGGCCATAGAGGGCTAGGGCCGCCTCCAGCCGCAGGCTGTCCCGGGCGCCGAGGCCGCAGGGGGTAACGCCATCGGTCAAAAGCCGTTGCCAAAGGGCCTGGCCGGCGCTGGCGTTTAGGAGCAACTCAAAGCCGTCTTCGCCGGTGTAGCCGGTGCGGGCGGCAAACACTGGCTCGCCGGCGATGGTCAGTTGGCGATGGCCAAAGCGGGGCAGCCCCGCCAGGCCCTCGCCGCAGAGGCGTTCCAGGTGACCCACCGCCTCGGGCCCCTGCAGGGCCAGCAGCACACCATTGCCCTTGGGGTCGGCGATCTCGATGCCCTGGGGTTCCAGTTGCTGGCGGATCCAGGCGGTGTCGGCCTCGGCGCAGGCGGCGTTGATTACCAGTAACAGTTGGGGGTTGCCTTGCTGCTGGCCCTGGTCATAAACGATTAGGTCGTCGCGGATGCCTCCCTGGTCGTTGAGTAGCACGGTGTATTGGGCTTCCCCCGGGCCGATGCGATCTAGGTCGCTGGGCACCAGCCCCTGCAGTTTGTTTTTCACCCCTGGGCCGGAGAGTCGCAGCACCCCCATGTGGGAAATGTCGAAGAGGCCGCAGTGGTGGCGTACGGCTTGGTGTTCGGCTAATACCCCTGCAAATTGCACGGCCATTTCCCAGCCGGCAAAGGGCACCATGCGGCCGCCGGCACTGCGGCAGGCCTCGAATAGGGGGGTGCGGCGCATGGGCCGGCGGGCGGTTGGGGCCGATCCTATGGGGGTGTCTCAAGGTTTGCTTCGGTCTCCAGGAAAGAACCTGCTATTTCACCGCTAGCCCCTTGGTTTTCAGGGGGAATTGTCTACGTTTACGTCCAGTTAGTTTCAGCCATGGCCCCTAGGGATAGCTGCCGCAGTTGCCGCCATTGCCATCCGGCAGGGAATGTTTCCTGGTGTCAAATGCGCAAACTGTCGCTGCACCCTGAGCTCACCGCTGAGTTGAGTTGCCACCACTGGACGGCCCGCCCCCCGGAGCTGCCCGATTTACATCGCTTCAGTGCGGAGGGGGTGCGCCCCAATGACAGCCAACAGTTGCCGATCATGGGGCTGACGCCGCTGCGAGGCTGAAGAGCAGGCTGCGCACCACCTTGGCGGCCAACACACTGCTGCATTCGCTGGGATCCAGGCCGGGGGCCAGTTCCACCACATCGGCGGCCACCAGCCGCTGGCCCTGGAGTAAGCCGATCAACCGGGCAAAGTCTGGCCAGTGGAAGCCGCCGGGCTCAGGGGTGCCGGTGCCTGGCATAACGGCGGGGTCAAACCAGTCCAGGTCTACGGTGAGATAGATGGGACGACCCCGCAGTTTTTCCAGGCGCTCCTCCAGTTGTTGCAGCTGCACCAGCCGGTGCTGACGGCGAAGTTCCTGGAATTCGACGCGGGTGCCGCTGCGGATCGCCACCTGAAGTAATTCGCCGCTGGGCAGCACCTCCAGGCAGCGGCGCATGGCGCAGGCATGGCTGTGGCGGCCCCCCAGCCAGCTGTCGCGCAGGTCGGCATGGGCATCCAGCTGCACCAGGGCTAGGTCGGGATGGCGGCCGGCCACGGCGGCCACGGCGCCGCTGCTGATCGAGTGCTCACCGCCGAGCATCAACGGTGCCAGTCCCAGGTCGAGCACCGCCGTAGTGGCTTGGTGCACGGCCTCCACCACCGGCTCCGGGGCGCCGTAGGAGATGTCTACCGCCCCCAGGTCTGCGTAGGCGATCTCCTCCAGGTCGCGGTCCAATTGGGGGTCGTAGGTTTCGAGCCCCTCGCTTACCGCGCGGATGGCGGCGGGGCCAAAGCGGGTGCCGGGGCGGAAGGAGGTGGTGCCGTCGTAGGGCACCCCAAACAGCCCCACCTGGCAGCCGGCGGGATCGCGGCGGCTGCCCATGAAGATCGCCCCATCGCGGTTGAACAGGGAGAGGTTGGCGTTGCCCATGGCTCAGGCCTCCAAAATCCGTTCGATGCTGGCGGGCACGGCCCCAAAGGCCCCCTGTTGCCAGCGGGGACTCCAGATCTCACAGCCCGCCGCCACCGCCGCCGCCCGTTCGGGCTTGGGCTGGCGGTAGCGGGGGCCATCGCTGGCGGCAAAGGTCCAACTCCACCAGCCACTGGGATACATCGGCACCCAGCCGTAGAGGGGATCGGCGTAGCCAAACACCTCCCGCAGCAGCAGCACCATGTCGATGTGTACTTGGCGAAAGGCCTCCGGTGATTCGCTCTGGGTGGCAAATACCCCACCGGGTTTGAGGATCCGGCGGCAGTGTTCAAAAAAGGCGCGGTTAAATAAGCCCTCGGCGGGGCCGGCCGGGTCGGAGCCATCCACCAGCACCACGTCGTAGCTGGCGGCGGCGGCGTTGGCGGCCCAGGCGATGCCATCGCCCACCGTGAGCCGGAAGCGGGGGTCCGCCCAGGCGCTACCCCCGAGGCTGGGCAGGTGTTCTTGGCTCAGTTCCACCACACGACCATCGATCTCCACCATGTCGAGGTGCTGTACGCCGCCGTGGCGCAGGCACTCGCGGGCGGTGCCGCCGTCGCCGCCGCCGATCACCAGCACCCGTTCAATCGATTCGGCGGCGCAGAGGGCCGGATGCACCAGGGCTTCGTGATAGTGACGCTCCTGGCGTTCGGCGGTCATCCAGCAGCCATCGAGCAGCAGCCCTTTGCCGTAGCGCTCGCTGTCGATCACGGTGATCCGCTGGAAGGGGCTTTGTTCCTCCACCAGCACCCGCCCCTCCAGGCCATAGCGCACGCCGTTGTGGTGCTCATCGATCCAGCGGGGCTCGGCCATGGGAGGGGGCAGGGGGCATTCGCCTCTCCAGCTAAACCTCTGGCCTGCCGCCTGGGCAATCAGCGGCAGGCCTCCTCTGGTTTTGGCGCCTCCCTTGGCTTAGGGGTTACCGCAGCAAATAGTTTTTGGAGCTTGCCGGTGCGTTCTTGCTCAGCCAAGCGGGCATTTATTAAGGCCAGTAGCCCTGGGTTGCCTTTTTTTATGGCGATGCCGAAGGGTTTGGCTGGAAAACATGCTCCCACATCAAGTAGGCGAAAGTGCTGGCGATCTGGGGCAGCAGTTAACGTTCCGAGAATATTTGTATTGTCATTGGCCCAGGCGGATACTTCGCCGCGGCGCAGTAATTCAAAGCCGCCGGATTCTAAATTTGTGCTACGTAGCCCTATCCCAGGCCAGCTGCTTGTATAGCGCTGTTGGCTGGCGGAACCTTCAGCCACGCTTACTTGCTTGCCGATCAATTGGCTGAGCCGCTCGACCGGACTATTGACAGGTAGCAGCAGGGCTTCATGGGCCGTGATGTAGGGCGTTGAAAAGTCAACTAATTGTTGACGCTGCGCCGTGATTGTGAGCTGGGCGACCACCAGGTCAATGGTTCCGTCTGCCAATCGCGCCAGCCGCTCCGGCGAATCCACTCCCACCAATGCCACCTTGGTGGTTTTGCCCAGCAGCCCGGTGCCGATCAGCAGGGCAAGGGAAGCTTCCGCCCCCTCGAAGCCTGGCTTGCCGGCCGTGCGCCTAGACATCCCTGGCAAATCAGGGGAAACCCCGATCCGCAGCACCCCCCGTTGTTGAATCATTTGCATTTGATCTTTCTGGGGTGTTGCTGCCATTGCCTTGGCCGTTGTTAGGGCGAGGAAGCCAGCCAGGCAGCCCCCTAGGCCGACTGCCAGGGTTTGCCTGAAAAACTGCTTAGGGCTTGTCAATGATCTTTTGGTAGGAATTCTGGAGCTCATCCTGGAGCACATAGGCCACGCCGTTGGCGCGCAGTTCCGAATCTTTATCAAGCACGCGCACTTGGAAGCTCCAGCCCTTTGGAAGCTTTAGTCTGTCCCCAAGGCGGTCAAGGTCAGCCATTTTTAGGCCGGGATCCACAATCTGGGCATAGCTCTGTAGGCGATATACCTCCCCTGAAGGGGCCATAAGCTCATAAACTTTTTTGCCCTTCAGGTAGAGGAAAGTGGAGTTGCGATCCACAGCTATGGGCACATAACCCCGCTGGTGATTTAATAGATTTTTTAGGTCAAATTTCATCACGGCTCGCTGGCGCAATTGCAAGCCATTGAATTCCACAACCCGTCCAAATTTAGTTGCTGCTTCCGCCGTAATTGAATCCATCATCCAATAACGGGGGCCATTTAATTTTACGAAAAAGGCGTCGTAGGTGCTGGCAAGCTCCTTGGCGTTTTGGCGGGCCCAGAGATCAGCAGGACAATTATTAAGGCCGACACTATTGAACACCGGCACTTCAAAGTTGAGGCCACTGCGGAAGAGTGGAATGATTTCGCAGTATCGGGAATCCCGCAGATCTTTGGGGGGCGGCAGGAATTGGGTTTGCTTAACGCTGGGGATTGCCCCTGGGCCTTCTGGTTTGGCTAAGGCCCTAGGGCCAGTGGTGCCAAAAATCCCTAGGGCAAGAATTAAGGCAACACCCCTAAATACCATCAGAGAGCTCCTGGTTCAGACCATCTATTTTGCATCTTTAGCCCTGGGGCCATGGAGCTAGACCAGCTGCGGCTCACGGATCGGCTGGTGATCTCGGCAGCTGAGTTTGGCTGGCGTTTTTCCCGTTCCTCCGGCCCCGGCGGCCAAAACGTAAATAGCACCGATTCCCGGGTGGAGCTGGTGTTCAACCTGGCCGAAACCGAAGCACTGCCCCCGGCCCTAAAGGCCCGCGCCCTGGAAAGGCTGGCCAGTCGTCTGCAGGCGGGGACCGTGGTGATTGCCGCCTCGGAATACCGCTCCCAGTGGCGCAACCGCCAGGCGGCCCTGGCCCGGTTGGCGGCGCTGTTGCGCCAGGCCATTGCCCCCCCAGCTCCCCCCCGGCGCCGCACCAAGCCCACCAAGGGATCGGTGGAGCGGCGACTCCAGGCCAAACGCCAACGCAGCCTGATCAAGGGCCACCGCCGGGATAGCCAGGACAGCTGAGCTTCGATCCGGCGGAACTCCGCTTGGGTTTTAGGAACCTTTTGGGTTTTAGGAACCTTGGGCGGCCCGAATCTCGGCCTTGGCTTGCTGCCACAGGGCCTCCAGTGCCTCTAGGGAGCTGCCGCTTAGGTCGCCGCCAAGGGCGGCTTCCACCCGGCCAAAACGATCCAGGAAGCGCTGGTTGGTGCCGGCCAGCCCCTCCTCCGGGTCGAGCTGGCACCAACGGGCCACATTCACCAGCGTGAAGAGCAGGTCGCCCAGTTCGGTTTGGGCATGGCTGCGGTCGCCGCTGGTTTCGGCTGCGTTGAGGGCCTGCTTGAGCTCATCCAGTTCCTCCTGCACCTTGGCCCACACGCCATCGATGGCATTCCATTCGAAGCCTGCCGCTGCGGCTTTCTTCGAGATCGCCATGGCGCCGGCCAGGGCCCCCTGGCCGCGCAGCTTGCGGCGTAGCTCGTCGGTGAGGGAAAGCTCCTCCCCCCGCTCCGCCTGTTCCTGGCGTTTGATCTCCTCCCAGCTGCGCGGTTCTCCGCCAAACACGTGGGGATGGCGCCGCACCAACTTGGCGCTGATCGTTGCCGCCACGCTGGCCAGATCAAAGGCCTCCCGTTCCTTGGCCAGTTGGGCATGGAGCACCACCTGGAGCAGCAAATCACCCAGTTCATCGGCCAGGGCCCTGTCTTCCCCCTGGCGCAGGGCATCGGCCAGCTCATGGGCCTCCTCTAATAGATAGGGGATCAGCGATTGGTGGGTTTGGGCCAGGTCCCAGGGACAGCCCGCCTCGGGATCCCGCAGGCGGGCCACCAGGGCCACTAGCTCGGCGATGGGATCTGTCACCGGCGCAGGGGTGGGGGCAGGGGATCCCCATCCTGGAGTAAGTGCAGCCAGGAGCTGGCCTCAAGGCCGGCCAGGGCACCCAGCACCAGGGGGTGATGGTGCTGCCAAAGCGCTATGCCCCCTTGCCAGAGCGTGGGGGGGCTGGGGGCCCCCAGGGGCTGGAGCAATAGGGAGAAACCCAGTAGCAGCAGGCTGAGGTAGAGGAGCCGCAGGCCGCTGCCCAGCAGGGGGCCATGGGAAAGCAGGCCCCGGTGGCGCACCAGTTTTCGGTAGGGGGCCCAAAGGGGGGCGAGGGGACCCCAGCGGCGGCTGGGCTTGGAGCGGGTGTCGAGGTCTGGCGATAGCCAGAGACCCCCCACCAGAAAACCGAGACTGCCGGCCAGCAGCCCCCCCCAACCGAGCAGCGGCCAGCAGAGCAACCCAAAGGGCAGGGCCCCCCAACGGGTGCAGCGGTCGTGGCTGTTGCCGCTGGCCATTACCAGATCCCATTCACATGCCCGTAGCTACGCAGGGCTGGATCAGCGGTGATCAACAAGGCATTAGAAGCTCGGGCCTGGGCCACCACCAGGCGGTCGCTGAGCTTGCCGGGGAAATTGCCTGGCAGTTGACTGGCGGCTAGGGCCAGGGGGGCGGTGATTGGCAGCACCTGGAGGCCTTCCACCAGGGCCAGGGTTGCCCACCAGTCTTCTAAGGCCATGGTCAGGGCGAGGCGGCCTTCCTGCTCTAGGGCCCCCAGCTCCCAGGCGCTAATGGCAGATACCAGGAGCTCCCCTTCCCCCAGGGCGGTGGCGATGGCGGCCTGCACCCGGGGGGAGAGTTTGAGGGGCTGGCCCGTGGCCCAACTGATCAGGGGGGCAGTGGCGAGGAGGGCGGCAGCCATGGCTCAGGCGGGAGGCAGCAGGGGATCGTGGAAATGGCCCAGGGAGCCGCGTAGTTGATCCAGGGGGTTGGGGCGGTGGGCAGGGGTGTAGCGGCGCACCTCGAGGCAGGGGCGGCCGTGGTCGGAGATCAGCAGGGGGGTGCCCGTGGCTTCCACCTGGCGGAGCAATTCGAGGGCTTGGGCCTTGAACCGGGTTTTGGAGATGGCGGCTTTGGAGGCATCCAACAGTTCTGGCTGGCGCCACCAGGGCAGTTGGGGCCCTTGGGCTAAGGGACCGTTCAGGTCTGGCTTATGCACTGGCGAAAAACCCAACCGCAACAGCCTCTTGAATCTAACCCTGGTCATCTAACCCTAGTCATTTTGAAGACAGTTGCTGGGGCAAAGCCAGCCACCCAGCGGGCCAGCTAGGCCCCCAACCGATCAACGCGCCAATCAGCCAACCAATCAACTCGCCAGCCAGCCAGCCAGCAGGAGATGCATCTTTGGGCCGTTTGCCGCCGTCCAGTCCTCTGTCCAGTCCAGTCCAGTCCAGTCGAGTTCAATCCAGTCGAATCCAGTCCAGTCCGCGATCCAGTTCAGGGCGCTGGCCTCTGCTGGCCTTGCACCGGTTGCTTGACCAAGCACCGTCGCAAGGCAGAATGCATAGCTCGGGCGATTAGCTCAGCGGTAGAGCGCCTGCCTTACAAGCAGGATGTCCCTGGTTCGAAACCTGGATCGCCCATCCCGAGAAACCTGTTGCCCGCTTTGAGGGGCGCTGGCTAGAACAGTGTTGCCACCCCCTAGACCTCAGCATGGCCCTGGCACCAGCTAGCAGCGGCCTGGTTTATCGGCCCGCGGGCGAACGCTTCCATAGCCAACTGGATTGGCTCGATAGCTGGCACTCCTTTTCCTTCTCCAGCCACTACGACCCGGGCTGGATGGGCTTTGGGCCGCTGCGGGTGATCAACGACGACGTGATTGCCGCCGGTCGTGGTTTTGGCATGCATCCCCATCGCGATATGGAGATCATCACGGTGATGGTGGAGGGCCAGCTCCACCACCGAGATTCCCTGGGCCACAGGGAGTTATTGCGGGCGGGGGAAGTGCAGCAGATGAGCGCTGGCACTGGTGTGATTCATAGCGAGGTAAACGAAGGCGACCAAGCCTGTCGGTTGTTGCAGATCTGGATTGAGCCCAGCACCAATGGCATTGCCCCGGCCTATGGGCAGAAGTCCTATGCCGTTGGCCGCGGTTGGACTGCGCTCATTGATCCAGAGCAGCAGGCGGGGGCCATGGCAATCCAGCGACCGGTGCGGCTTTGGCGGGCCCAGCCCGCTGCCGGTGATTCGCTGGATCTGGAGATTGCGCCCGGCAGCAAGGGTTGGATCCAGCTAATTCGCGGCCACGGCCAGGCCGATGGCCAGGGGCTGCAGCAGGGCGATGGGCTGGGCTTTGCCGCAGGAAGCCTCAGCTGTTTTGGGGCGGGCGCAGGGGGCGCAGACTTACTGCTATTTGAGCTGAGCTGAGCTGATTTTAATTGAGCTAATTTTATTAATTGGATTAATGGCAGGGGCTGATGATTAGTGCGCAATCGATTGATGAATTACACGGTTGCGGCCATTTTGCTTGGCCTTGAAAAGTGCGTCGTCTGAGCGTTTGATTAAACTATTGCCAGTGTCTGATTGGTAATCGGCAAGGGTTACGCCAGCGCTTAGGCTGACTTTACAATTTGCCCCGTTTACTTCGTGGGTTGTGATGTTAATGGCCTGCCGCAGGTCTTCCACGACGCTGAGTGCTTCTTTGAGGGGGCAGGCGGGTAAAATTATAACAAATTCATCTCCACCAAAACGACATAGGTAATCAGTGCTGCGCAGCCTCTGCTGGGCCAGATTGGCCACGCTACATAATATTTTATCGCCGCCAAGATGGCCATGGGTGTCATTTATTTGTTTAAAGTAATCCAGGTCAATAGTTGCGCAGCAAAGCGGTTCGCCAGTGCGCCGGCCCCGGGCTAGTTCCTGCTCAAGAATCTCGTCTAGTTTGCGTCTATTCATGCAGCCAGTTAGCTCATCTGTTGTGCTTAATAGGGATAATTTGTCGCGGGAATTGGCCAATTCCTTATTGATATATTGGAGCTCTTTGGAGAGGTTATCTGTTTTAACAATGCGTTCATTAACAAGGGAGGCAAGCCTGGAGAATTCTGTGATTGCAGACATGCTCAGGAGCGGTAGGCCAGCAGCTTGTTTGATGCGGGATACTTTTAATTCTGGAAGGAAGGGGGCAATAAGCAGACTAAATTCCAGCTGGAAAGATCGAGCTAGGAATTCAGAAATCAATACTCCAATTCCAAGTATAGCCGCTAAATTATAAAGAATTTCCGTGGAAAGTTTTTGCATCCTAATCACTGTTTCCCTCGCAGGCTCTACAATTTGGATGCTTTTATAGGTAATGGGGCCATCTGTATGAGTTGGCCAGTCGCTTTCAATGAGCCAATAGCCATTTACCCATTTTTTTAGCACGGGAACCTTGTTCTTGGTAATCATTATATTCAGTCCTGAAATTTTGATATATTGCCTGCCACCATCTTTGTATTTATTGCTTAGGGATTCAAATAGTGCTGGATTGTTGCTGTATTTGCTTCCGTCAGCCAAGGCGATTTGATAATTGATTTTACTGCTATATGCGGGAAGTGAGCCAAGGTCTAGATTGTTGCCGTTGCTTCCAGGATTAATATTTTTATTAAGGTCATTTATGATTGAATCTGCAGTTGAGCGAAGGTGGTGTTCCACTCCGGCTTGAACCGCCTGGGCAATTTCCTGGGCATTTAGCACTGTATTAAAAAGAGTGGGCAGGGAAATACATGTAAAAACAATGGCAAAAATCATGCCTCTAACTGATATGCCATTATTAATATTATCGCGGAATTTTGGGCCATTTAGTTTTAGCATTAGCAGGCGTAAGCCCAGGTAGAGTAGTAATCCAATTGCTGAATTAATTACGCCATTGACTGCTTGTTTGATTGCAACTACGTTTATGTTGGCGCTGTCCATGTTTAATATGCTGCCATAGAAAAACCAGACAAGCGGCATGCCAATCAGCAGCCAGAAAAGCATATCCATGAGGATTACACTTCCATCTTCTCTGGCTTCTGATTCAGTGCGCCGGAAGTTGATCCAGTAATAGAGGGCTAATTGTTCAAGGGTAAATATTATTACAGCCCAGGGATGGCCCCATAGGTTCCAGGTGGCAAATCCTGCCAGGCAGCCGGCAATTACGCCCCAGGGGCCCTGCCATTGCAGGGTGAGGAACACGGCTAGGCTCTGGCCCAGTAAAACATTTACCCCAAAAAATAGCGGTATATTTAAAAGATTAATAGCATAGGCAGCAGCGCCGATTGTCAAGCTCAAGATTAGCCTTGTGCTTGAGTTTAGTTTGATCTGTTTCATGGGCGGCTCAGCATTTCTGCCCGGCTAAGGGCAAATTCGATTAAATCCGCTTCAGCCATCGGGGCGGCAAATAGATTGCCTTGCCCTTCCTTGTAGCCATGCTCCATAAGCCAGTGTCTTTGGAGCTCTGTTTCGATG
Organism: Synechococcus sp. UW140; assembly: GCA_943369595.1. GTDB lineage: Bacteria > Cyanobacteriota > Cyanobacteriia > PCC-6307 > Cyanobiaceae > Synechococcus_D. Next base: position 42,353 of record CALRNU020000006.1, on the reverse strand, counting down.
CCTTCGGCTGTTACTTGAAGATCAATCTCGTTGGCGATGCGCAGGATCGCTTCAAGAAGCCGATCGGTTGGTTTACTGGGGCCAAAGAGGCGTTCAACGATGGAGCGATCTACTTTTAGATAGCTGAAGGGATAGTCGTGGAGCCGAGCGAGGCTGGAATAACCACTGCCAAAGTCATCAATGGCAATTGTTACATTCAAAGCCTCAAGCTGTTGGAAGAAGTCGAGTAGCCAATGCTTTGCCAGGGCTAGATTTTCCTCAAGAACTTCAACCTGGAGCTGCCAATTTTCCGGATATTTGTGTTTTTTTATTAATTTTATTAATTCATTTCTTTGGCCATCTTGGCTAAGTAGTTGGGACGAGATATTAATGCTTAGCTTGAAGGCTTTGCCCTGGAAAATCGTAGATAAGCGTTGGCTGGCTTCTAGGGCCTTTGCCGCCATCATCAGATCAATCTGATCTGCCAAATTGAGCTTATGGGCTAAGGGCATAAACTCGGCAGGACTGATTGTTTTATTTGCACCTATGGGCCAGCGGGCCAGCACTTCCAGGCCTACAATCTCTTCTGTTTCTAGATTTATTAATGGTTGGTAATAGGGTATTAGCTCTTGTTCTCTGATTGCATTTCTTAGATCATTTTCCTTTTGTAGATCTTCCTCGGCCTGTAGTTGCGATTGCCTGTCGATGAAGCGCCACTCACTGCAAGACTTTTGACTGGCGGCAAGTTGGGCAAAACTGGCGGCTCGAATTAAGTCTTCTGCCTCTGTATATTCATCAATCAAGTCGCTGATGCCACAGCCCAATGCAATCTCAATGCTTTGGCTTTGGTGGACGATGGGCTTGGAAAGCGACGCTAGCCACTGCTGGCCCATATCCTCCAGATGTTTACGATCTTTCTCCATGATTACAGCAGCTATTTCGTGCTCTGCATAGCGACCGACGGCGCAGCCAGGGGGAATTAGGGCAATCAGTCTCTCAGCCGTTTGATTGACAACATTTTCCACTGCGTCTGAACCTAGTAGGGCGTTGATGCGATCCAGTTGTTTGATGCGTATTAACAATAATGAGAATGGTGATATGGGTCTACGGCTCAATAGCATATTCAATGTGGCTAGCAGTTCAGGCCTTTCTAGTAGCCCAATTACCTGATGTTTTATGGTAGGCGTAGGTACCTCGTTGCCCAGCAGCAGCATCGATTGGCACTGGCGCAATAATTTCAGCTCCCGCCGATGTTCCATCAACGAAATTACCTGCTTGGCCAGCAGTTTTAGGCCAATCTCCTGGCTAGGGTTCAGGGTTTGGGGGCTGGGGCTAATTACGCAGATGGTGCCGATACTTAAGCCGCTACTTGAGACCAGCGGAAAACCTGCATAAAAACGGATGTATGGCTCCCCAATGACGAGCGGGTTGTCGCAAAAATCAGGAATTTGCAGGGTGTCTGGGATGATCAGAGCCTGCTTATTTAAGATTGTGTGACCGCAGAAAGAGATGCTGCGGGGGGTTTCTTTTGTGCCTAGTCCAAGGCAAGTTTTAAACCATTGGCGATTTTCATCCACCAGGCTGATTAGGCCGATCGGAGTGCCGGCAATGCAGCGGGCGATCTCCCCTAGGTCGTCGTAGACGGATTCTTGCTTTGAGTCAAGAATCTCAAAACTTCGTAACTCAGCTAAGCGCTGGAGTTCGTTGGCAGGTATCGGCGCTTGCTTCATCCATGACCCCGCAGCCTGTTTTTTCAGCCTAACAGCTGTGAATTAGTGCTGATTATGCAGTATTCGAATAATTTCGCCCCAGGTTTAAGCTGAAACTGGAATGGAGACGAACGTACCCCCGTTCTGCTGAGCAAAGACTTTTTTATTTTGTAAGTGAACATCAATGCAGTCAGACTCAGGCCCCAGCCCTGGCCAATCCCTTGCCCGCCGGGCAAATCCTCGCGAAACGGTCTATGGGGAGGTGGCAGGTTCGCTGTTGTTGTTGGGTGATGCTTCGGCCCAGCCCATGGCCGTAAATCTGGCGGATTGGAGCGCGGTTGGGGCCAGTGTCTTGGTTCCTGCTGACGCCCGGTTGAGCCCGGGCCAGTTGGTGCTATTGCGACTTGGCCCTTCAGGGCCAGAGGGGCCCGTTGAGCGCCAGGCCACGGTGCGTTGGTGCGAAACAACTGGTTGGGTGTCTGTGGTGGGCCTTGCCTTCTCGGCTACTAAATGAGACCTCTTAAATGAGCCCCCTTTCCAGCAGGTAACTGGCCAGGTTGGAAATGCTGCGACCTTCCTCGTCGCTGCGCTCGGTGAGGCGGCGATGGGTTTCCCAGGGAATCGTGATCGAAATCCTTTGGGGTGACCTTGTGATCAATTCGCGCCGGGTAGTGGTGTTGGCTTTGGAGGGGTGCATGGTGGAGTTTTGGGTAACAGCCCAAGGGCCCTAGCCCCACCTGTGTAGGCGATATGCACCTTTAATGCAGATGGCATGTGCCAATCGGCAAGGCGACTACTAGCTCCGGGACTCCAGTTCCTCCACCCTTATTTCGAGGTTGCTGAGTCGTTCGAGTAGTTCATCGCGTCGTCCCATCTGGGCCCCGTCGAGGTCCGCCCCCACCAGCTTCAGCACATAGGCCGTAACGGTGAGGCTTTTCTCGGCCGCCCGCTCTTTGACCCGCTTTACCAGTTCTGGCGAGGCAAGGATGCTCAGTTGGGACCTGGCCATGGCTCAGTCTTCGGGGAAGAGCAGATCTGCCAGTTCCTCGGCATCCACGTCGTAGGCCCGGGCCAGGGTGGTTTCCACCGCGGCGGTTACTTCCGAGGGCAGGAAGCGCAGGGCATTCATTGCGTCTTCGGCGATGTCCTCTGAATTGAGCTTTTCCCCTTCGGGATTCAGCTTTTCGTCATTGAGGACAGCCAGCACCCAACTCTGGTACGCGTACACCAGGTCGGAAAACTCCAGATCGGGATCATTCAGGTCGAGGGCCATCGGATCAGGGCTCGGGCGGTTCAGTCTGCCTTGATTAGCCCCACTTTCAGACCCTGCAGTACCGCCTGTGTCCGGCACCTCACCCCAAGCTTCTGGTGGATTTGGCGCACATAGCCCTTCACGGTGTTGGGCCCCAGCCCCAGACGCCTGGCTAGCTCTTTGGTTTGGTCCCCCTGGTGCAGCCCCTGCAGCACCTCCAGCTCCCGGGGCGTTAGCTGGGGCTGTTCGGGGCTGGGGCCCGCTAGGAGCGAGCGGTCTAGGTAGGTGCCCTCCCCCTGCAAACTGCGTAGGGCATCAAGGAACACGCCTCGGCCCAGCCGTTGGCGGTTGCAAACCGCATCGACCCCCAGCTCCAGCGCCTGTTTCCAGCGGAAGCCCTGGACTTGGCTCACCAGCACTAGGGTTTTGAGCTGGGGTTGCAGGGCCTTGCAGCGCTGGATCAAGCTCAGGCCATGGCCCTGTTCAAGCTCGTCTTGGCAGATCAAAAGCTGGGGTTGGCGGGTTTTAACCAGCTTGTAGCCCTCTTCCTCTGTGGTGCAGGCCCCCTCCAGGCGGGGCCCACCCTTGATCGAGCTCACCTGGTGCACCAACAGGGCCCAGTCACCAACGCAGAGCACCAGGCGTTGGCCCTCCAGCAGCTCGAGGATGGCCTTATGTCTCTGCTGTACAGCTCCCATCTGGGCGGTGAGATCCATGGCAGTGCAATCACTTAGTGCTGGTAGGAAGGAACCCTTGTCCCTAGGAAACGAAACTGCGATGGCGATGGCTGTCCCCGAAGCCGAAGCCCCAGGGCCTGAGCTGCTCCAGGCCGCCCTGCTGGATTTTGCCCTCGCCGAGCTGGTTCGTCAGCACCGTTGCAGCTTTATGCCGCTCTGGAGCCGCGAGAGCTGGGCAAAATTTCTGATCTGGCTCGCCCTTAATTGCGGCTGTAGTGGAGATCGTCAGGCCCTTGAGGCCTTCGCCACCTCCCTGGGGCCCCTGCTTAGCGAGCGGCTGCGGCGCTTATTTTTTGAGCGGGAGCTGGAAAATCTGGAGCTGCGGGTGCTCGCCGATCCCGCCGAGGCCCAGGTTTTACTGCTGCCCCTGGGCACTGCCCGCTGCCCTGAAACAGAGGCGGTGGCGGCGGCATTAGGGGCCGTCGGGTTATTGGGTCGGGTTGTTAGTGATTCCAGTCAGTGGCAACAGCTGGAGGCGGTTGTGGTGGTTCCATGGGCTCATCAGTGATCAAGGGATTCGAGCCGCAAGCACATGTCTGGCTTTGAGAGCTTCGACCGTTTCAGAACGAACCGTCATCGCATTGTCCGCCGGCGGCGCATCGCCTTGTTGCTGCGGGTGTCTGGGCTGGTGGCTCTCATCGCTTTGGCCAAGGTTGTGGCCCATCGACTGGGCTGGGAGGTGATTCAGGTGAATCCGCTGTTTACATCCTTGGTGGCCTCTACGGTTTTTCTGCTGGGTTTTCTGTTAAACGGTGTTCTTGCGGATTACAAAGAGAGCGAGAAGTTGCCTGGTGAATTGGCCACTGGGCTCGAGGTTCTCAGCCTAGAAATTCAGGCTATTTCTGTGCACTATCCAGGGTCTGATGTGCATTTTGCCCTGGCGGCCATGGCTGATCTCTCTGAAACTATTTTGGCTTGGTTGTTTAATAGGGTGTCTACGACGGAGCTTCTAGGGCTGTTTCATCGTTGTCACCGGGCTGTTGTTGAGGTCGCCATGCTGCTCAAAGGGGATCCGCCTCTGAAGGCCAGATTGCAGGGGGAAATGGCGGGTCTGTTGAAGCTGATCCACCGCATCGAGACTATTCGTGAAACCTCCTTTGTGACCTTGGTCTACTGGCTGGCCTATGCGGGAATTTCGCTGCTGTCTGCAGGTTTAGTGTTCATGGCTAATGCCAAGCTGCATGAGGCAATCTTTTTTATTGTTGTGATTGGCTTTTTGCTGATTTTCTTGATCAGTTTAATTGCTGATTTGGATAATCCTTTTGACTATGGAGATCCCCGGTCGGCAGAGGATGTGTCCCTGGATGTGTTGGCCTCTGCGGTTGAGCGGGTGGCGGCGGTGCGGGATCGGGCCCAGCTCCAGGCCCTTTGAGACCATGGGGCCATTGCCGTAGCCCAGCCCGTGATTGAGGCCTCCCTGCCCACCAACGACGCGGCCGTCGGCTTGCCCAAGACCTACGACCCCCTGGGCACAGAAGCGCGCTGGCAGCAGGCCTGGGAGGACCAGGGCGCTTTTCACCCAGATCCCCAGGCCCCCGGTGAACCCTTCTGTGTGGTGATCCCGCCGCCAAACGTGACCGGCAGCCTGCACATGGGCCATGCCTTCAACACCGCCCTGATCGACACGATCGTGCGTTTCCAGCGCCTACGCGGCAAGAACGTGCTCTGCCTGCCCGGCACCGACCACGCCTCGATCGCCGTACAAACGATCCTTGAAAAACAACTCAAGGCCGAAGGCAGTAGTAAGGAAACCCTGGGGCGGGAAGCCTTCCTCGAGCGCGCCTGGGCCTGGAAGGCGGAGAGCGGCGGCACGATCGTGGCCCAGCTGCGGCGCCTGGGTTATTCCGTTGATTGGCAGCGGCAGCGGTTCACCCTTGATGCCCAGCTGAATAAGGCGGTGGTGGAGGCCTTTGTGCGCCTGCACGGCCAGGGTCTGATCTATCGGGGTGAATACCTGGTGAATTGGTGCCCCGCCTCCGCTTCGGCGGTGAGTGACCTGGAGGTGGAGATGAAGGAGGTGGATGGCTTCCTTTGGCACTTCCGCTATCCCCTCAGCGATGGCAGCGGTTTTCTCGAGGTGGCCACCACCCGGCCCGAAACCCTGTTGGGGGACACGGGGGTGGCGGTGAACCCCAACGATCCCCGCTATGGAGCCCTGGTGGGGAAAACCCTCAAGCTGCCCCTGGTGGGGCGCGAGATACCGATCGTGGCCGACGACCACGTGGATCCCGCCTTTGGCACCGGCTGCGTCAAGGTGACCCCCGCCCACGACCCCAATGACTTCGCCATCGGCCAGCGCCATGGCCTGCCCTTGATCACGGTGATGGCCAAGGACGGCAGCATGAACGCCGCGGCAGGTCGTTTTGAGGGCCTCGATCGCTTTGAGGCGCGCCAGGCGGTGGTGGCGGCCATGGGGGCCGAGGGCTTCCTGGTGAAGGTGGAACCCCACCGCCATGCCGTGCCCTATTCCGACCGGGGCAAGGTGCCGGTGGAGCCGTTGCTCTCCACCCAGTGGTTCGTGCGCACTGAACCCTTGGCCAGCCGCTGCCGAGGGGCGCTCGCCAACCCCGCCGGCGCCGAACCCCGGTTCGTGCCGGAGCGCTGGGGCAAGGTTTATCGCGATTGGCTCACCGACATCCGGGACTGGTGCATCAGCCGTCAGCTCTGGTGGGGCCATCGCATCCCCGCCTGGTTTGTGGTGAGTGAAAGCGATGGGCTGGTCACCGACAGCACCCCCTATGTGGTGGCCCGCGATGAGGTGGAGGCCCTGGCCTTGGCCCAGCAGCGCTTTGGCGCCGGCCCTGGCGATGCCAGCGTGCGGATTGAGCAGGATGAAGATGTGCTCGACACCTGGTTTTCCAGTGGGCTCTGGCCCTTTTCCACCCTGGGCTGGCCCGATGCAGCCGCCCTGGATTTGGCCCAGTGGTACCCCACCAGCGTGCTGGTGACTGGTTTCGACATCATCTTTTTCTGGGTGGCCCGGATGACGATGCTGGCCGGGGTTCTGGAACCGCGCGGCCCAGGCGAACCCTGGATCCCCTTTGCCGATGTGTACATCCACGGCCTGGTGCGCGATGAGCAAAATCGCAAGATGAGTAAATCAGTGGGTAATGGCATCGACCCATTGCTGCTGATAGGGCGCTACGGCGCCGATGCCCTGCGCTTTGCCCTGGTGCGGGAGGTGGCCGGCGCCGGCCAAGACATCCGCCTCGATTACGACCGCAAAACCGACAGCTCCGCCACGGTGGAGGGGGCGCGCAATTTTGCCAACAAGCTCTGGAATGCCACCCGCTTTGCCCTGATGAACCTGGGCGGCGAAACGCCCGCGAGCTTGGGGGACCCTGATCCGGCCCAGCTGCAGTTGGCCGACCGTTGGATCCTGTCGCGGCTGGCGCGGGTGAATCAGGAAACCGCTGAACGCTATGGCAACTACGGCCTTGGAGAAGCGGCCAAGGGGCTCTATGAATTTGCCTGGAACGAGGTGTGCGACTGGACGATTGAATTGCTAAAGCGGCGCTTCCAGGTGTCCGCTGGGCTGGAGGGCGTTGCCCTGGAGGCGGCCCTGGCCGACCAGCGCTGCGCCCGCCAGGTGCTGGCCAAGGTGCTCAATGGGCTGCTGCTGATGTTGCACCCGTTGATGCCACACCTCACTGAGGAGTTGTGGCATGGGCTCCATGGGGCCGGGGCGGAAACGCTGCTGGCCCTCCAGCCTTGGCCGGCCCTTGACCGGGGGGCCCTTGATCCTGAATTGGAGGAATTGTTTGCTGAAACAATCGAATTAATCCGGATGGCCCGCAACCTCAGGGCCACGGGTGGTTTAAAACCCGGCCAAAAAGTTTCGCTGGTGGCGATTACCACCAGCCGCCCTGAATTGCAGAAGGTATTGGAACTGGCGGTGCCAGATATCGAGGTGCTGGTGAAGGCGGAACGGGTGGAAGTGTTTTCCACTATGCCCGAATTGCCTCGCTCACTGATGGGGATCAGTGGCAGCGCCCAGGTGCAATTGCAGCTGCCGGAGCAGGATCTTGCCGCCCTCCGCAGTCGCCTGGAAAAAGACCTAGCCAAGGCTGAAAAAGAGATCGCCGGTCTGGCCGCTCGCCTTGCTAACCCCAACTTTGCCGATAAAGCCCCAGCGGAGGTGGTGGCTGAATGTCAGGCAAACCTGGCTGAGGCCCAGGCCCAGGCCCAGTTGGCGCAACAGCGGCTGGCCGATCTGGGCTGATTAGGATGGGCTGGGAGGGGTCCCTGCCCCTCAGCCCCAGAGGCTCTTTGGTAGAGCGAGGAAACCATTTAGCAGCAGGATGAAGAGCAGCACCAGGGAGGCGAGGGCCCAGCACCGCTGCCAGCGGCCCAGGTTTCCCTGGAGCCAATTGCTGTAAAAGCGGCTTACAAAGGGCACCAGAAACCAGGAGGTGGCAGCCACGCAGATTGAATTACTTACCAGCATCACGATGGGATAGGCAACGCCTTTAAGGCTGAGGTGTAGCAGCGGCGTGAGCGCCATCACCGTGGGGTAAAGGGTTAATAGCACCAGCAGGTTTACCTTCCACTTAGGCGTGGGTTGGTTGATGCTGCGGGCCAACCAGCGGCTGTAGCCCTCCCAGTTGCCATGGCCGCGGTATTGGAAGTCATTTTCTTCTTCCTCCTGGTGCAGTAGGCGGCGCCTTTCCGGGTGATCCAGCCAGTTGATGCAAGCCTCAGGGCTTTCAAAGCGCAGCACGGTTTGAAAGTGGCGAATCTCCCCCTCCCCTGGCAACAGCCGCCTCTCTTGGAATAAATAGCCCGGCTGCTGGCTGGCTAACTGGTGCAGCTGTTCGCTGAATTTGTAATAGCTATCCAGCTTGGTGGCGCGCACCTGCTGCTCGAAGATGTATTCAAAGGGTTCGGCGGCTTCGGCGTTGCTGGGGACCTGGGGCGGCTTGGACATGGCTGCTCAGGCGATCAGGGCTCGCCGCACCATGGCATGGACGCCGCGGTTGCGGTTCACCATCTGGGTGATGTGGAGGTCGCAGGCCAGGCTGCAAAACACATAGGCCTCCTCCCGGGCCCAGCCGGTGAGGCTCACCAGCCAATCGAGCATGCGCCGGGAGGCCTGTTGGGCGGCCAGGTTGAGATCGGCATCACAGCCCATGGTGATGTAGTGGCTGGGGGTGATTGCCCGGGGAAAGTCGAGGGCTGCTTGCTCCCTGGGGCGCTTATGCAGCACCAGTTGGAAGCTGCCCTTCAGGCAGGTTTCCAGGGCGGTTACATCCATTTCGCCATCGCCCTGCACCCCATGGCCATCGCCGGCGGAGAAGTGGGCCCCGGGCACAAACACCGGCAGAAACAGCGAACTGCCCACCCGTAGTTCCTTGTTGTCGATGTTGCCGCCAAATTCACCGGGGGGCACCGAACTCAAGCGACCTTTCTGCGCCGCTGGCGCCACCGCCAACACCCCAAAAAAGGGATCTAGGGGCACGGCTACCCCCCAGGGCAGCTGGGTGGTTAGCGCCTGGCGATCGATGGGCAGGATCCGGTGGCTGGCATGGGGGAATTCCTCAGGCAAAACGCCGGCCCCGGGGCGCATCAGGTTGTAGCCCCAGTCCTCTGTGAGTTCGATTGCCTCGATCTTCACCTCCAGGGTGTCGCCCGGTTCGGCGCCCCGCACCGCCACTGGTCCCGTGAGGATGTGGGGGCCGTCGATCGGTATGACCGTTTCGATGATTTCCCGGTGGCTAGGCCGCACGATTGAGAGGTCCCCCCCCAGGTCGGCGCGGCCGCCGGAGAGGGTGTCGATTACCACCAGATCGCCGGAATCAACAGTCAGTTTTGGCGGTATTGCCGCGTCTAGGTGGCCCCAGTGGATTGTGCTTGGAGTGGCTTCAAGGAAGTGTTGGGCCATGGTTCAGCCAATGGGCGGCAGAGGGGCCCGCTGGAAGCGGTCGCTGTCTTGGCTGTAGATGGCGATATTGGCGTAGCGCAGCCAGTTCACCAGGGTGCGGAAGGTTTGTTCGGCCTGGGGGGTGGTGAGGTGTTCGTCCATCAGGTCGAGCACGATGGCGCCGCTCACCTCGCCGCGGCGGTTGCGGTCTAGCAAGCGTTCCACGGTTTGCACCAGGGGCACCCGTTCCCGCATTAGTTGGGCCAGCAGTTGCCGTTGGCCGGATTCATCGGCCTTGCGCAGGCTGCGGCCATGGTCACTGAGTTGCAGTTTGCCGCCATCGCCCTGCAGCAGGCCAAGCAAGGTGCCGGCCTCCACCAGGGGCAGCAGGTCGTCGTCGCTGAGGGCCAGCTCCCCCGCCAGTTCCGCCAGCCGTCGCCCCTTCTGTTTTGGCAGCAGCGTCACCAGGTCGGTGAGCGAGGCGGGCCTGCAGCTGGGTAACGCCGTCAGCAGGGGGCGGCGGGGGGGGGCGACGTCGGATTTGGGGCTGCTGGTGCCGGAGGCCACCGGCCTTTCCGGATTGGTCATGTAGCCGTAGAGCTCCTCCACCAGGGCGCTGAAGGCTGGCTCCTGCTTGTCCCGCGGCCGCGGCAGCGGGTTGCTAACGATGCCGCGGATCACCCCGGGGTTGGCCCCCAACAGCACCACTCGATCGGAAAGCAACACGGCCTCTTCGATGTTGTGGGTCACGATCACGATGGCCTTGGCCGGGAAGTTGCCCTTGGCCCAGAGTTCATCGATGTCTTGGCGCAGGTTTTCAGCGGTGAGTACGTCGAGGGCGCTAAACGGTTCATCCATGAACAGCAGCCCCGGGTTGAGCACAAAGGCGCGGGCAAAGCCCACCCGTTGCCGCATGCCGCCGGAGAGTTCGCGGGGGTAGGCCTCGGCGTAGCCCTCTAAACCCACCATCGCCAGGGCCTCCAGGCCCCTTTCGCGGATGCGATCGGGGGCCACCCCTTGGGCCTCTAGGCCCACGCCCGTGTTGTCGAGCACCGTGAGCCAGGGCAGCAGCGCGAAGCTTTGAAACACGATCGCCACATCGGGATTTACCCCCTGCAGGGGGCTGCCCAGGTGTTGGATCGTGCCGCTGGATGGGGCAATCAGGCCGGCCATCAGCCGCAGCAGGGTGCTCTTGCCACTGCCGCTGCGCCCCAACAGCGCCACCACTTCGCCCTCGTTCACCTCCAGTTCGATGTCGTCGAGGATCGTCACCGGTCCACTGCGGTCGGCGGCGGGGAAGGCCTTATGCACCTGGTGCAGTTCGAGCAGAGCGGTCATGGGAACAGGGGTGGGGGGCTGGCTGGTGGAGGGCTGAAATTCAGAGGGAGAAGCGGCGTTCGGCGAGGCGGTAGAGGGGGCGCCAGAGCAGGCGGTTGAAGCCCACCACAAACAGGCTCATCACCATCAAGCCCAGCAGGATGCGGGGTTGGTCCCCCTTGGCGGTGGCACTGGCGATGTAGGAGCCGAGGCCGGCGGTGCGCAGGGTGGTGTTGCCCCAGGTAACAACCTCCGCCACGATCGAGGCGTTCCAGGCGGCCCCGCAGGCGGTGATCGCCCCAGTCACCCAGGCGCTGAATACCGCCGGCAGCAGGAAACGATCCCAGCGTTGGCGGCCCCGCAGCTGGAACACTTGGCCCATCTCCCGCAGGTCGGAGGGGATAGCGCTGGCCCCGGCGGTGCTGTTGAACAGCACATACCACTGGGAGCCCAGGGCCATCAGCACCACACAGCCCAACCACATGGGCAGATGGGTGGCCAGGAAAGCCACCGTGAAGAAGGGGAAGAGCAAGTTGGCGGGGATGCTGGCCAGCATCAGAATTAACGGTTGCAGCAGGGCGGAAAGCCGGGGCCGCAGGCCGATGCTCACGGCCAGGGGCAGGAACACCAGGGTGCTCAGCCCCACCACCGCCAGCACCCGTCCCAGGGTGAGAAGGCCGTAGCCCACCACCAGCAGCGTTTCATTCAGGCCCACCCCCAGCAGCACCACGCGCACGGCCAGCCCCACGGCCAAGCTGGCTAGGCCCAAGAGCAGGGCATCGAGCCAGCGGGGCACGCTGGCCGCTGGGCCCGCGCTGGCCCGGGCTGGGGGGGTGAGATCCGCCAACAGTTGGGCCAGGGGTCGGCAGCCTTGGCCCATGGAGCGGCGCAGCTGCTGCAGCCCCCGCGACCGGCCCAGCAACTCCAGAAACCAAGACCTGGGCGCCACCCCGGCACCGCTGCTATCCATGCGGAAGCGGTCGCTCCAGGCCACCAGCGGCCGCCAGAAAAGCTGATCGGATAAAACCACCACCAGCACCATGGTGAGCAGCGCCCAGAGGATGCAGTCCATCCGCTGGTGGGCGATGGCGGTGGCCACGTAGGAGCCCAGGCCGGGCAGGGTGTATTCGGAGTTGTTAACGCTGATCGCTTCGCTCTGGGTGGCAAAAAACCAGCCCCCGGCGAAACTCATCATGCCGTTCCACACCAGGTTGATGGTGCCGTAGGGCAGATCCAGCCGGGTGAAGCGTTGCCAGCCGCTGAAGCGATAAAGGCGGGCGGCTTCATTCAGCTCCCCGGGCACCGTGCGCAGGGATTGGTAATAGGAAAAGATCAGGTTCCACACTTGGCCGGTCACGATCGCAAAGATCGAGGCGGCCTCCAGCCCCAGCAGGCTGCCCTGAAATAGGTGCAGAAAGAACGACACGGTGATGGCTAGAAAGCCAAGCACCGGCACCGATTGCAGCACATCAATGATCGGCATGATGATCCGCTCGGCCACGGCATTGCGGGCCGCCAGGGTGCCGATGGCCAGGCACAGGCCCAGGGAGATGCCTAAGCCGATGAACATCCGCAGGCTGGAACGGGCGGCGTAGTACGGCAGCAGGGCGGGGTTGAGATTCAGCCCCGGCAGGGCGTCACTGCCCGGGTGGAAACTCACCGCCATCTGGCTGCCCAATTGGGCGATGCCGGCCACCAGGGCCAGGGCCAGCACCAGCAGGGCCGCATCTAGCCAGCCGCTGCCATTGGCCAGCCGCAAGCTGGCGTTGGCGTTATTCGTTTGGGTGTTTGGAACCATGGCCATGGTTGGGGCTCTAGGTCCGTGGGGTTAAGGGTTGGCTTTGATCCAGCAGGGTCAGCAGATCGGCCTCAGTCAAGATCGGCACCCCCAGGGCTTTGGCCTTGCTGAGCTTGCTGCCAGCCTCCTCGCCAGCCACCACATAGGTGGTTTTCTTACTCACGGAAGCGCTCACCCTGCCGCCGGCGGCTTCGATCTGGGCCTGGGCGGCGCCGCGGCTGAGGCTGGGCAGGGTGCCTGTAAGTACGAAGGTTTGGCCGGCCAGGGGCGTTTCACCGCCCCCAGTTAGCCCTGGGCCAGTCAGCCCAGGGCCCGATGCCGCCAGGGAGAAGCCCAGGTTTTCTAGCTGGGCCAACAGCTGCTGGTTTGCAGGCGTGGCAAACCACTGCTGCAGCGACTGGGCAATTTCAGGGCCGATGCCGAACACCGCAGTGATCAGTTCGGGGCTGTCGCTGGCGGCGCTGGCCAGGGCGGCGGCACTGGGGAAGGCGCGGGCCAAGGCCTTGGCATTTACCTCTCCCACATGGTGGATCCCCAGGCCGTAGATCTGGCGGTGCCAGGGCTGGCTTTTTGAGTTTGTCAATGCCGCCACCAGGTTCTCCGCCGACTTGCTACCCATGCGTTCGAGGCTGGCCAGCAGGGCCCCATCCAGCCCGTAGAGGTCAGCGATCGAGCGCACCAGGCCCCTATCCACCAACTGTTCGATCAGCTTGCTGCCGAGCCCATCCACATCCAGCCCCCCCTTACTGACCCAATGGCGCAGGGCCCCCCGCAGGATTGCCGGGCAGCTGCTGTTCACACAGCGGGTGGCCGCCTCGCCGGCTTCCCGCACCAGCTCCGAGCCACACTCGGGGCACTGGTGGGGCAGCTCCAGGCGTGTCGCCGCCGCCGGCCTTAGCTCGCGCAGCACCCGCAGTACCTCCGGGATGATTTCCCCGGCCTTGCGCACCACGATCGTGTCGCCACAGTGCAGATCCAGCTCCGCCAGCCGGTCGGCGTTGTGCAGGGTGGCGCGGCCCACCATGGTGCCGGCGAGGGGCACCGGTTCAAATTCGGCCACCGGGGTTACCACCCCCGTGCGGCCCACCTGGCAGCTGAGCCGCAGTAGCCGGCTGGGGGCCTCCTCGGCGGCGTACTTAAGGGCGATCGCCCAGCGGGGTGCCTTTTGGGTGAAGCCAGCGGCATCCTGTAGGCGCAGTTCATTCAGCTTCACCACCACCCCATCGGTGGCGTAGGGCAGGGCCCGGCGCTTTTCGTCCCAGCCGTTGAAAAAGGCCGCCACCGCCGCCAGATCCGGCAGCAGTTGGGCGTTGGGATTCACCCGGAAGCCAGCGCTTTGCAGCCATTGCAGTGATTGCCATTGGCTGGCGGGGGCGGGCTCCCCGGGGGGCAGGTGCAGGGTGTATGCGAAGAAATCCAGCCGCCGGGCCGCCACCACCCGGGGATCCAGCTGCCGCAGGGTGCCGGCGCAGGCATTGCGGGGGTTGGCAAACAGGGCTTCCCCACGGGCCTGCCTCTCAACGTTGATGGCGGCAAAGGTGCCGTCGGGGATAAAGGCTTCCCCGCGGATTTCCACCCAGGCGGGGGGCTGCTCCAGGTTTAAGCGCAGGGGCACGCTCTGGATCGTGCGCACATTGGCGGTAATTTCTTCGCCGCGTTCGCCATCGCCGCGGGTGGCGGCCCGCACCAACAGGCCCTGCTCATAGCTGAGGGCCAGGGCGTTGCCATCGATCTTTAGCTCCCCCACCATCGCCAGGGCGGGCAAGGGCTCCCCGGGGCCGGGCTCGCGCTCAAGCACCTTGAGCAGCCGGCCATACCAGGCCTCAAGCTCTGGGTTGTTGAAGGCGTTGTCGAGGCTGAGCAGCGGGATGCGGTGCTCCACGCTGCTGAAACTGGTGGAGGGGCTGTCCCCCACCCGTTGGCTGGGGCTGTCGGGGCTGATCAGCTCCGGATGGGCTTGCTCCAGCTCCAGCAGTTCCCGGTAGAGGCGGTCATAGACCGGGTCCTCCATTTCCGGGGCATCCAGCACGTAGTAGGCGTAGGCGGCACGGTTGAGAAGCCGCCGCAGTTCCTCCCCCCGGGCCGTCAGCTGGGGTGTGGGGGCCATGGGCAGCACTCAGTTGCTGGAGATGCGGGAGATGCGTTCCACCCGCCAGCTGTCTTCCACCTTTACGAAGGTGAAGTCGAGGGGGAGTTCCTCATTGCCCTCCGACTTCAGCTTCACGGTGAGCATGATTTGACCCTCCTGCAGCCGCGGCCGGCCGGACTTGAGGTTGCGATATTTATTCAGTTGCAGCCCCGCCAGGAAGCGGATGAACTGCTGGCGGTTCACGTGTTGCCGGTAGCTCTTGGTGGTGAGCAGATAGGCGGCATCCACCCGGCCGGAGGCCACCTGGGTGAAGAACTGTTTGATCAGCGGGTTAATGCCCCGGGCACTGATCACCAGGCGCACGGCACTGATGGTCCAGTAGAGGAGCAGCGCTCCGGCGCCAGCCAGCAGCAGCTTGGCGCTGAGGTCGCGGATCAGTGACCAGTCCAGATCCATGGGCGGCGTCCTTACTAGGGGGCATTGGGCTTGGTGGCCTGAGTCTGAAGGACAGCGGCCCGAATTCGGCCCACAATCTGGCGATGCCCATTGAGCCGCTACTGCCGCTGTTCCATCGGCTCAACCGGGAACACTTCGAGGGCAGCCTCGCCGCCCTGGCGGATCCGCCCCTGCAGTTGCGCTGGAGCGATGGCCGCATGACCCGCACGGCCGGTCTCTATCGCCGCGGGCCGGCCCTCTGCGAGATCGTGCTGTCACGGCCCTTGCTGGGTCCCCTGCCGGCGGAGGCCACCCTGGGCACCCTCTGCCACGAAATGATCCATGCCTGGATCGACCGGGTGCTGGGGTCGCGGGAGGTGCATGGGCCCCAGTTCCGGGCCTGCATGGCCCGGATCAATGCTGGCCAGGCCCAGTTTCAGGTGAGCCTGCGGCACCGCTACCCCCTACCGACCAGCCTCGCCGGCTGGCTGGCCCATTGTCCCAGCTGCGGTCAAACCCAGGCCTACCGCCGCCGCCGCCAGGGTCTGGCCTGTCGGCGCTGTTGTGAGCGGCACAACCAGGGCCATTGGGATGCCCGTTACGCCCTTAACTTCAGTCGTTCTGAACAGGCATCCGTTGGCTGAGTTCCTGGGGGGCCTGCTGGTAAGCGGCTGGGTGATCAGCCTGGTGGGCCTGGGCCGGGAGGCCTGGTTGCGGCGCTGCGCTCCTAAACTGAATAACTGGCCTTGAACGCTTGATGGTGGATCGCTTCTTCGAAGGGGGGTTGGAAGAGCGTCTTGAGGGTTGGCTAGATCGCGGTAGGGAATTTGTGGATGGGGTCTCCGGGGCCCGGCCCGGATCGCGGCGCCAGGGCTTGGCTGGGTCGGGACCCCCTGGGCCTGGGGCCCCTGGCCGTCGCCCGCTGGAGGCGATCTCGCGCCGGGGGCTGAGGCCCAGCCCTCAGATAGCTGACCTAGGGGCCGATGACAGCTGGCCGGAGGACGCCAGTTTCAGCATGCCCCGCTGGCAGCGGTCCGAACCCCTCAATGCTGCGCCTGCCCCAGCCCCTGAACCGGAGCTGCGGCGGCCGGAGGGGGCCAGCAGGCCCATGCCCCGCTCCAGCCGCCGGCGCCCTGGCTAGGGGGCTAGTAGGGGTTTGCCGTTGTCCCGGCGGATGGCCACCACCCCGGGGCGGGGCCAGGCATTGGCCGTGCCATCGGGCCAATTAGATCCCAGGGGCACCCAACGCAGCTGGTTGAAGCCCTGGCCTGAGCGGTCCTGGAGCTCAAAGCTGCGGGCCTCCTCGGCCCCCTGGCGGCGCACCCCATGTAGTTCGCCTGGGTGTTGCACCGCCAGGAACAGGCTGCGGCCGTCCGGACTTAGTTCAGGGCCTGTGAGTTCGGTTTCCATCGGTCCGGTGGCGAAGCAGAAGGCTTGGCCCGCCTGGGGACCACCCGTGGGCAGCACCCAGCAGGAGTTGTTGCCGAAGGCGCCGCCATTGCGCTCGCCATTGAGCTCACCGGTGCCCACGTCGGTGACCATCCAGAGGGCGCCGCTGGGATCCAGCGCCAGGTTGTCGGGGTTGGCAAAGCCCAGGCCCCCGTCCTTTGGTTCGCCGCCGGTGGCCACCATCCGCCAGCGGAAGCGGCCATTACTGGTTTCGCTCAAGCGCATGATCCAGCCCTCGTTCCAAGGGGTTTGGCCCCGGGGTCCCTTAAAGATGCTGGGATCCGGGATGCCCTCTTCCCCGGGCAGGCCTGAGGTGAAGGCGATCAGCAGGTCGCCAGTGCGGGGATCAATCTCGGTGTCTTCCGGCCGGGCTGTGCCAGTGATGCCAATGGCGTTGGCCGCGTAGTGGGCATCGATCAACAGGGCGCCCAACTGGCCGTCGCCGTTGCCGGGGTAAAGGTCGCCCAGGCTGGGGTAGCGCTGGGCGTAGGCCTGCACTTGCTCCGGCTGGGTCAGCCGTTCACTGCCGCCCTTTTGGCGGTCTGAATGGGGCACCAGCACCGGCGCCGCCAGGGGGGCCACGGGGGTGGAGGGCAGCAGCGGTCGCCATTCGCCTGTGCCATCGGCCTGGATAACGGCGCCATAGAGGGTGCCCTTGGCGAACAGGGCGCTGTTGGCGGGATCGCGGGGGTCGCTCACCTGGCCTTGGCTTACGAATTTGTAGAGATGACCGCCGCGGCGGTCACAGCCGGAATACACCACCAGGGGTTGCCCGGCCTCGGCCTTAACGGCCACTGCCTCGTGGCGGAAACGGCCCAGGGCCGTGTGTTTCGTGCCGGGATCAGTGGGGTCGGCGGGGTTGAGCTCCACCATCCAGCCGTATTTGTTGCCGGCCAGCCCAAAGGGATTGCCCAGGCCGTTGAGCTCCTTTTCGGTGCACTGGAAGGGGCGGGCGGAGGGGGGAAAGGAGCTGCCATCGGCATACACGGCCTCAGGCACTTGGCTTTGGAAGTTTTCCTCGGCGCTCAACACCGTGCCCCAGGGGGTGGTGCCGCCGGCACAGTTGGCGAAGCTGCCGATGATGCGATCCCCGAGGCCATCGTTGTAGCCCCGGCGGTGGCGTTGTTGAAACACCGCCACCGCCGGGCCGCTGCTGCGGAGCCGTTGGCTGGGGTCGTTGAGGCCAGCCAGGCCGGTGATCCGCCGGTCCTCGGGGCCAGGGTCCCTCTGCCAGCCCCCGTCGGCCTGGCGCCTGAGGCGGATCACCCCTAGCCCCTGGTCGATTAGGGCTTCCTTGGCCAATTCCTGGATTGGCCCCCGCAGGGGATCGTTGCTGGGCAGCTGGGAGGCATCTAGCTTGCCGCCGCTGGCTTTGAGGCCATCCACCACGGCTTGATAGGGCAGGGGCTTACCCACCACCGCCGCAAAGGCCTGGCGCCAGGGCAGGGCACTGATGTATTCGAAATTAACTGTGAGTAGGGCCTGCTGGGGATTCAAGATCCACAGGGCCAGGTAGTCGTTGTTGTAGCCAAAACGACTGTTGCCCACCGGCTCCCCCCAGCTGGCAATCAGTTGTTGGCTATAGCCCTTGGGGATCTCTAATTTGTCGCTGATCCGCACCACTCGGTAGCGCTGCCGCTGGGCGGCGGCGCTGAGGCCATCGTTGGCCAGGGGCAGGCTGGTGGCCACTGGCTGGAAGGGCAGGAGCCCTTGAACGGCCCGGTTCCCCTGGGCCGCCAGGCTTTCCCCGTGGCGACCGCCCAGGGCTAGGCCCGTGAGGCCGCCGCCCAGCAGCAGCAGAAACTCGCGGCGGACCAGTC
Organism: Synechococcus sp. UW140; assembly: GCA_943369595.1. GTDB lineage: Bacteria > Cyanobacteriota > Cyanobacteriia > PCC-6307 > Cyanobiaceae > Synechococcus_D. The sequence goes on along the minus strand of CALRNU020000006.1, from coordinate 23,908 downwards.
CCATTCCTAGCCGTGGTAATGAAGCCAGAGCCTAGGGAGCGCTGCAGACCCAGGCTGTCTTTATCAATCCTTAATCAACACTGTGGAGGCTGCGGGCAGCTTGCTTGCCACTGCCATGGGTCAATTGATTGTGCTGGGTTTTGACAAGGCAGAGGAAGCAGAGGACGTGCGCAAGGAGTTGGTGGCCCTGCAGCAGGACCATCTGATTGCCCTGGAGGATGCCGTGGTGGTGGTGACTGATGCCGCCGGCAAGGTGGAATTACACCAGGCCGTTAATCTGCCCGCCGCCGGCGCCCTGAGTGGCGGCTTCTGGGGCACCCTGGTGGGCCTTGTTTTTCTCAATCCGCTGCTGGGGGCTGCGGTGGGGGCCGGGGTGGGGGCCGCCTCCGGGGCCCTCACCGATTTGGGCATTAACGATGGTTTCCTGCGGGAGGTGGGTGAAACCCTCAAGCCAGAAAGTGCTGCCCTTTGTTTATTGGTGAAGGAGGCCACCGTGGATCGGGTGATTGAGAAGCTGCACAGCCATGCGCCCCACGCCAAGCTGCTGCGCACCAACCTTAGCCACACCGATGAGGCCCGTTTGCAGAAGTTGCTGGATGAGGCTAGCTAATAACTAGACAACTGTCTTTTCACTTGAAACTTGCAGCCCAGCCCCAGCAGTCGTTCATTTACTGCCTGCACTAAGTGCTTAGGAAGCTCCTCAGCCATCTGGGCCGGGGAGCTGTTAATTGAGGGGGAACCTTCATTGAGGGCGGCCAATAGCTCAGCCCATTGCTGCACCAGGTGGCGCTCGTCGATGGTGCTCAGCCCGTGGCCTTGGAGTAGGCCGCCGCACAGTTCCTGGTGCCAAAGGGTGCAGCGGTTGGCGTTTTGTTCGGGGCGCCGGAAGGCAAAGCCCTGGGTTAGGGCGGTTTCGTTTGGTAGGCCGGCGTTGTCGCGGAGACCGGCGTCAGTAAGTAATTTTCCGCAGTAGATCGCCGAGATGCCATAGCGGCGGCCCAGGTCGGTGAGGGTTAACCAGGGTTGGATTGGCTGGGCCGGAATCTTAGCCATTGAATTTTGGTTCACCCTGAACCTTTCGAGCTATTCCTATGCTGGCGCGGTAGCAATTGAATGCAAGTTGCTAAGCAGATTTAGCTTCAATCTCATACAAACTTTTTAAAAATTCATGTTCTTTTGTGCTCCTTAGGGGCCGTGGCGGGGCCTAGCCATTGCCCAAGGGCCGGGGAAAAAACCTCGCGAATAACCGTGAGGGCTTGGCCCTGCCGGAAAAATCGATAGTGGCGACTCCAGAACGGACCCCCTTGGCCAAAGCCTTCCTCCAGCCACGGGGCCGTTACAAGGCCATAGCCATCCACCTCCCGGAATAGTTCGGCCCGTTCGCTGGTGAGGCTGCGCCAGATCGGTTGATGGCGATTTTGCAGGTGCAGTGCCGCCTGTTCTTGGTTCCACCAGCTTTCGGCCCAGGCCAGGGGGCGGCCGCCGCAATGGAGCCACACCTGGCGGCGGAGCAGCGGGGCCAGCAGGTCTTGGACCTCCGCAGGGAGCGCCGTTGCCATGGGGCCATCGGGCTCAGGGCCCATGGCGGCCAGTTCCACCTCCACCGCTGCACCGGTGAGCAGCTGCAGGTGTCTGGTGGGGCTGCCATCCCCCAGCAGCAGTAGCCGCCAGGGGCCAGTTAGTTCCTGGCCAGAAAGATTGTTGCTGCGCCAGAGCGCTTCGGGGGAGTTGTGCACCGGGCTGAGCTATGCCCAGGGGAAGGCTAACGACCGCTGAGGCTGAGGCTGCGCACCAAGCCCTGGTGGCTCACTTGCACCTGGTCGCTGGCCACGCTCTGCAGCTGCCAACCACTGCTGCCGATCGTTTCGCCCACGGCGGCGGTAATCGAACCGGTGGCGGTGTTGAAGATCGCCGTGCCGCCGCGGCCGGGCACCTGCACCACCCCCAACAGTTCTGGCAGGGGCAAGGGGGCGGGCGCCTGGGCGGCGGGCCGGGCCGTGGGCACTGGCACCCGGATCGGGGCCACCGGTTCAAACCAGCCGGGTTCGGGATTGGCGGGGGGTTGTTGCTGCAGGGGCTGCTGTTGGGGGGCGGCCGGCTGGGGTAGCTGGGGGGCGGGTTGCGGCGGTGGCGCCGTGAGGGTTGGATTGGGCGCTGAGAGCGGCCCCAACTGGCGCAGCCGTTCCAGCACCAGCAGTTGACGTTCCTGGTGCAGGTCTTGGCGGGCCTCCATCCAGCTGCGCCACAACAGCATCGAAAACAAGCCCGCCACGGCGCTCACCAGGGTGAGGCCAATCACCAGGGCCACCGGCGTGCTGAGCCTGGGGGGCTTGGGACTAGCGCTGGGCAGGGCTGACAGCGGTTCGGCCCGCGGGCTTTCCGCCCGGCTGCCGCTGGGTTCGAGCGTTTCAAACACCCGGTCCATCACCTGCTCAGCGCGCAGCTCCCAGTAGGCCCTGCCCCGGCGGTGGTGTTCGAACTGGGGCAGGGGGGGGCTCAGGAACTGGGGGGCGAACGACCCAACCTATCGATCAGAACCAGGGCTGGCGAGGGCCAGGCTGCGGCGGGTGTCCAGTTCCAGCCAGAGCAGCAGGGCGGTGATATCGGCGGGGCTCACCCCAGGGATGCGGGCGGCCTGGCCGAGGTTGTGGGGCTGTACCACGGCTAGCTTTTCCCTGGCCTCCCTCGACAGGGTGGGTACGGTTTCGTAGTTGATCGTTGATGGGATCGGCCGTTCGCCCTGTTGTTGCACCCGTTCGATCTGTTGGGCCTGGCGGGCCAGGTAACCGCTATATTTGACATCGATCTCCGCCCCCTCCCTAACGGCGGCCGGCAGGTTGGCATCGGCCAGGCCATGGCGCACCAGATCGCTGGTATGGAAACCAGAGCGCCGCAGCAGGTCGGCCAGGGTTGCCGAGCCCCGGATCGGGGCGCCGGTTTGTGCCGCCACGGCGGCGGCGGCCGGGTCACTGGCCTTGAGCCGCACGCTTTCCAGCCGCAGGGTTTCCGCTGTGATCGCCGCCTGCTTGGCCTGGAAGATCTCCCAGCGGCGGTCATCGATTAAGCCAAGGTCCCGGCCCAGGGGCGTGAGCCGGCGGTCGGCGTTGTCCCCCCGCAACAGCAGTCGATATTCACTGCGGCTGGTGAGCACCCGGTAGGGCTCGCGCAGATCCTTAGTGACCAAATCGTCGATCAAGGTGCCGACGTAGCTGCCCTCCCGGGGGAAGTGCACCGGCGGTTGACCTCGCAGAAGCCGCGCCGCGTTGAGCCCTGCCACCAGCCCCTGGGCGGCGGCCTCCTCGTAGCCGGTGGTGCCATTGAGCTGGCCGGCGCAAAACAAGCCCCTTAGCCGTTTGGTTTCCAGCGACGGCCGCAGCTGGGTGGCGGGCAGGTAGTCGTATTCCACCGCATAGGCGGGCCGCAACATCACGCATTGCTCCAGCCCCGGCAGGGTGCGTAGCAATTCCAGTTGCAGCCTTTCCGGCAGGCCGGTGGAAAACCCCTGGATATAGAGCTCAGGGGTGTCGCGGCCCTCCGGTTCGAGGAAGATCTGGTGGGAGTCTTTGTCGGCAAACCGCACGATCTTGTCTTCGATGGAGGGGCAATAGCGGGGCCCTTTGCTGTCGATAAAGCCGCCGTAGATCGGCGTGTGTTGCAGGTTGTCGCGGATTAGTTGGTGGGTGGCGGCGGTGGTGCGGGTGAGGTGGCAGCTCATTTGCTCGCCACTCACCCAGGCGGCTGGGTCAAAGGAGAAGAAGCGATCGGCGGCGTCGCTGGGTTGTTCTTCAAGTTGGTCGAGGGCAACGCTGCGGCGGTCCACCCGGGCGGGGGTGCCGGTTTTGAGCCGGTCGGTGCTGAAACCCAGGGCCTGCAGTGCTTCGGTGAGCCCTGCGGCGGCCTGTTCCCCGGCGCGACCCGCCGCCATCGATTGGTTGCCCACCCAGATCTGGCCCCCTAAGAAGGTGCCGGTGGTGAGGATCACGGCGCCGGCGCCGTAAACGCTGCCGAAGTAGGTGCGTACGCCGATGATCCGGGCGTCTGAGCTGGCGGCGCCGGGTTCTGGGGGATCGCCTTCGATCTCCAGCCCAGTCACCATCGCCTCGCGCAGGGCCAGGTTTGGGGTGTGCTGCAGCAGCTGCAGCATCTGACGGGCGTATTGGCGCTTATCGGTTTGGGCGCGCAGGGCCCAAACCGCCGGGCCGCGGCTGGCATTCAGCACCCGTTTCTGCAGGGCGGTGGCATCGGCGAGGCGGCCGATCACGCCACCGAGGGCATCTACCTCATGCACCAGCTGGCTCTTGGCCGGACCGCCCACCGCCGGGTTGCAGGGCTGCCAGGCGATGCGATCGAGGTTTAGGGAAAACAGGGCCGTGTTTATCCCCAGCCGCGCGGCGGTGAGGGCCGCCTCGCAGCCGGCATGGCCGCCGCCGACCACGATCAGGTCGAAGCTTTCGCTGGGGGGGGCGCTCAATGGCATGGCTTAACTATGCCTCTAGCAACAGAACTATGCCTCTAGCAACAGATCGGCGAGGCCGATGGCGGCGACTACCGCCAGCCGAATGCGGCGTAGATCCCGGGGACTCACTTGGCCCAGGCAGGTGTGAAAGATTTGTCGCCTCAGGCAGCTCACCCGGGCCGCCATCGCCGCGGAGGGTTTGGATAGGCCATTGCCCTGATCTGGCAGCAACAGCGGCATGGGTAAACGATCATTGCCGTCGGTGTCGCTGGTGAGCGGCACCACTATCCAAGTATCGGCCTGGGGATCTAAACAGCGCTGGGCCGTTGAAATCACCACACAGGGCCGCTGTTTTTGGTCGCCTCCAGCCCGATCGGCCTTGCGCAACAGCACTGCTCCCGGGGCAATATCGCCAATGGCTTCAATGCTCTTCATCCCTCGGCCAAGGTGGCCCAGTAGGCCTTGTCAGCGGCGCTCACGTGTGATTCACCGGCAATTAGTTCCTGATCAATGCGTTGTTGCAGTTGCTCGGCCTGCAGGCGGTGTTGAAGCAGTCGCAGCGCTTCGTTAACGGCCACCCCTAGGGGCATGGCGGCTTCGGTGCGAAACCACTGCACCAGCTCAGGCTCAACCCGCACCGTGATGCTCTGTTTGGCCATGGCTGCTTGCTAGAAGCTTTCAGCAGAATACCGTTTCGTTATGCGTTTTGGTGGGGTTGTTGGTGAGGGTGATGCCTGACAGGGGCTGCGGGGCCCTAAGCAGCCCAGCGCAGCGGAGAGGGCCATGGGCCTGACCTTGTCCTTGCTCCGTTCAGGCCCGTTGGCGTGGTGAGGCACTGGGTGAAATCAGGGGCCACCACACCCGTTGCTGATCTGCTGCAGCTGCCAAGCGGTGAGCGACTCGCATTGGCCTTGGCCCTCTGGGACAGCCTGGAAGAGGAGGGCCGCCGCAAAGCGCTGCCAGTGGATACCGTTCTCGGCGATGAGCTGGATCGAGGCTGGGCTGCCCACCTCAAGGACCCAGCGGCAGCCGTCCCCTGGGACAGCATTCGCATCAACGACCAGTTCCGCATCTGCTTCAGCTGGACAGCGGCCGGTCCGGAAGAGGTCGAGATCGTTGACTATCACTGAACTGGTACCGCCTGGGGAGGTTCACCTGGAGGAGTTCCTGCGGCCGATGGGGATCAGCCAGTACCGGCTGGCTTTAGCCCTTGGTGTGCCCGAAAGCCGGATTTGCGTCTCTGCCGTTTCTTTGGGCTCAGCGAGGGGTTCTGGCTGCGGATGCAGATCAGCCATGACCTCAGGTTGGCCCGCCGGGATCTGGGCGAGACCTTGGCAGCGATCCAGCCGCTGCAGCAGGGCAGCACTTGTCTGAATACCCCCAAAACCATGCCACAACAGGCAGACTCCCCTCAGCGGTGACCACCTGATCCCTCGATGCCCGATCAGGAGCAACTGGACGACTTCCTTGAAGCCCTGGAAAAGACTGGCAGCCCCGCCAGGAACACGGCCCTGCGCCAAGCCCTTGGCTGGGAAGAGAGCTTCTACGAGGAGGTGAAGGCCGAGCTGGTGGCCAGGGGCATCGTGGTGCGCGGCCGGGGCCGCAGCGATTCGGTGTCCCTGGTGGGCGCCGAGCCCGTGGCACCACAGGCCGCGCCAGCCAAAGCCCCCCGCAAAGGAAAGGCCTCCGCCAACGGCACCGCCAACCTGGGCTTCGAGGCCAAGCTCTGGCTCACGGCCGACAAGCTGCGCAACAACATGGACGCGGCCGAGTACAAGCACGTGGTGCTCGGCCTGATTTTTCTGAAATACATCTCGGACAGCTTCGAAGAGCACCGCGCCAAGCTGCTGGCCGGCGAGGGCGACTACGAGGGCGCCAACCCGGAAGACCCCGACGAATACAAGGCCGAGAACGTGTTCTGGGTGCCGGCCGAGGCCCGCTGGAGCCACCTACAGGCCAACGCCAAACTGCCCACGATCGGCAAGCTGGTGGACGACGCCATGGTGGCGATCGAGCGCGACAACCCACGCCTCAAGGGCGTGCTGCCGAAGGACTACGCACGGCCGGGGCTCGACAAGCAACGCCTGGGGGAACTGATCGATGTGATCGCCACGATCGAACTCACTGCTTCAAGAGAGAGCGGCGCCAGCGAGGGCGAGCAGACCCACCGCTCGGTGGATCTGCTGGGCCGGGTGTACGAATACTTCCTCACCCGCTTTGCCTCAGCCGAGGGCAAGAACGGCGGCCAGTTCTACACGCCGAGCTGTGTGGTGCGCTGCCTGGTGGAGATGCTGGAGCCCTACAGGGGCCGCATCTACGACCCCTGCTGCGGCTCCGGTGGCATGTTCGTGCAGAGCGAGAAGTTCGTGGAAAGCCACGGCGGCAAGCTGGGCGACATCTCCATCTACGGCCAGGAGAGCAACGCCACCACCAGAAGGTTGGCGATCATGAACCTGGCGATCCGCGGCATCGAAGCCGACTTCGGCCCCGAACATGCCGACAGCTTCCGCCGCGACCTGCATCCGGATCTGCGGGCGGATTACGTGCTCGCCAACCCGCCCTTCAACGACTCCGACTGGTTCCGCAAGGACGACGACGTGCGCTGGCAGTACGGCGTGCCGCCCAAGGGCAACGCCAACTTCGCCTGGGTGCAGCACTTCCTCCACCACCTGGCGCCGCAGGGCATGGCCGGCTTCGTGCTCGCCAACGGCAGCATGAGCTCCAACCAGAGCGGTGAAGGCGAGATCCGCCGCGCCCTGATCGAGGCGGATCTGGTGGACTGCATGGTGGCCCTGCCCGGCCAGCTCTTCTACAGCACCCAGATCCCGGTCTGCCTCTGGTTCCTGGCGAAAAGCAAGGCTGCTGATGGTCAGCGGGGCTTCCGCGATCGACGCGGGCACACCCTGTTCATCGATGCCCGCAAGCTCGGCACTTTGATCGATCGGGTGCACCGGGAGCTGCTGGAGGCCGACCTGGCGAAGATCAGCGGTACCTATCACCGCTGGCGGGGAGTTAACGGCGAGGGCAGCTACGAAGATGTGCCTGGGTTTTGCAAATCCGCCACCACCGCCGAGATCGCTGCCCATGGTCATGTGCTCACACCGGGGCGGTATGTGGGGGCAGAGGAGGTGGAAGACGATGGCGAGCCGTTTGAGGAGAAGATGCCGCGGCTGGTGGCTGAGCTTGAAAGCCAGTTCGCTGAATCAGCCAAACTGGAAGCGGCGATCAGGGCGACTCTGAAGAGCATGGGCTTCAAAGCATGAACTCCAACGCCGACATCCGATGGAAGCAACGCTTTCAGAACTTCGATCGTGCGTTCGTGCTGCTCCGCGATGCGCTGGAGAACGGACCTGGGGCCCTCAACCAACTGGAGAAGGAGGGGGTGATCCAACGCTTCGAGTATTGCTTCGAGCTCGCCTGGAAAACCATCAAGGACTATCTCGAAGAGGGTGGTTTTCTGTTTGTCATGGTGACCCCTCGCCAGGTGCTGAAGGATGCTTATGCGGCCAAGATCCTTGAGGACGGGCAGGTGTGGATCGACATGCTCGATCACCGCAACCTGTTGTCTCATACCTACAGCCCGGTTGTGTTTGAGCAGGCCGTGGAAGCCATCCACACACGCTATCTTGCTGGCATCGAGCATCTGCACGACTTCATCCACAGGGAGGCGATGCAATGAACACGCCGCCCCTCAAGCCCGCGGAACTGGAGCTGGTGCGTTCAGTGTTTCGGCTGCATCCCGAGGTGAAGAGCGCCACGCTGTTCGGTTCACGCGCCAAGGGCACCCACACCCACCGCTCCGATGTGGACCTGGTGGTGGCTGGCAACATCGAGCCGCTCCGCGCCGAGGCGATCGCGGCCGAGCTGGAGGAGCTGCCGTTGCCGTATCGGTTTGACGTGCAATCCCTGGCTCACATTCAACACCGCCCGCTGCTGGAGCACATCCAGCGGGTGGGCATTCGAATCTATCCGGTGCCATGACAGTGAATCCCGCGATGCCGCGCTTCGCCTGTGAACGGCACGGCCCGTTGGTCGAGGGAGAGAAACTGGGGCTGGTCATCCAAGCCAAACTGAGAGGGCTGGGTTATGGCGGGTGATTGGGAGGAAACAACGCTCGGCGAATGTGCAGTGTGGTTGTCTGGCGGAACGCCGTTCAAGGGCAACGAGGCGTTCTGGTCTGGGCCCATTCCGTGGGTCAGTGCAAAAGACATGAAGTCTTTCCGCCTTCACGACGCTGAGGACCACATCTCACCGCTCGCAGTAGGCAATGGCGGAAAGCTCGTCCCTGCTGGAACCATTCTCCTGCTGGTTCGCGGAATGACGCTGCACAACGACGTGCCGATTTGCATGATCACGCGGGAGATGGCTTTCAATCAGGACATCAAAGCTCTCCAGCCAGCGAAGAATGTCGATGGTGCGTTTCTCGCCTACTGGTTGCTCGCCAATAAGCCCGAGCTCTTGGCGTCGGTGGACCATGCAGGACATGGAACCGGCAGACTTGTCACCGACACGTTGAAGGAAAAGCAGGTCCTTCTCCCACCCCTCGCCGAGCAAAAAGCCATCGCGGCGGTGCTTGGGGCGCTGGACGACAAGATCGAGTTGAACCGGCGGATGAACGCGACGCTGGAGGCGTTGGCGCGGGCGCTGTTTCAAAGCTGGTTCGTGGATTTCGATCCTGTGCGGGCCAAGCTTGATGGGCGGCAGCCCATCGGTCTTGATCCAGTCACCGCCTCTCTTTTTCCCAGTTCTTTCGAAGACTCTTCCCTAGGCCACATTCCGATGGGTTGGGAAGTTGTTTCGCTCGACGCCTTGGCGTCCATTCGTGGCGGGAGACAGTTGCCGACGGAAGACTGCTTGCCAGTCGGTAAGTTCAAAGTCTTCGGCGCGAACGGAATCATGGGATATGCGATGGAATCCACGCACGTTGGCTTCGTGATAGCGTTTGGTCGTGTGGGCGCTTACTGCGGCTCGATTCACTGGTCGCTCGATAGCGCTTGGATCAATAACAACGCCAGTGCTGTCGTTCCATTGAAGTGGCCCGCCTATGTGCTGCAAGCGATGCTGAACATCGACTTCTATTCAATGCGCACGGGTTCAGCGCAACCGTTCATCCCGAACAGTTCGGTCGCATCAGCCAAAGTGCTTCGTCCCTCGCCGGAAATCGCCGAGGCGTTCTGCCGCGTTGTTGAACCATTGCGGCGGGAGCAAGCAGACAACGACATGCAATCCCGCACCCTCGCCACCCTGCGCGACACGCTGCTGCCGAAGCTGCTGAGCGGGGATTTGAGTGTGGCGGAAGACGAGAAAGAGGTTTCCGCATGAAACATCTACGCAAGCTCGGTTCCCAGTTCAGCATCTCGTTACCGCCCGACGAGGAAGGGTTCATTGGCCGCGAGTGTCCAGTTACCGAATGTGAGGGATACTTCAAGCTCCAGCCGGGAACCGGCCTCAAAGGCGAGAACCTCCCATGCCATTGTCCGTATTGTGGTCACGGAGCAGGCCCGGATAAATTCTTCACCAAAGCACAGGTCCAGTATGCAAAGTCAGTGGTGATGCGCGAGGTCACAGGGGCACTGTTGAAAGACTTGAAGTCGCTGGAGTTCAATCACCGCCCAAGAGGCGCATTTGGGATTGGCATCAGCATGAAAGTAACCGGCCAGCCAACGACGATTCGTCGCTACCGCGAACCCAAACTAGAAACCGAAGTGGTGTGCGAAAAATGCACGTTGCACTACACAATTTACGGAGTGTTTGGCTTCTGCCCTGGTTGTGCCGTTCACAACTCCCTGCAAATCCTGAACAAGAATCTCCAACTGGTTCAGAAGCACTTGGCGGTCGCGAAGGCGCAAGAGCCACAAGTTCAGCAGCACTTTATTGAGAATGCGCTGGAAGATTGCGTTTCAGCGTTCGACGGATTTGGGCGAGAAACGTGTCGGGTATTCGCAACGAAGGCAGCAATACCGGAGAAGGCAGCGGAGATTCGGTTCCAGAACATCGCGACTGCCCGTTATCGCGTGAAGGAACAGTTCAGTGTGGATTTCGCTTCAACGGCGACGACTGCGGACTGGGAGCATATCCTGCGTGCCTTTCAAAAGAGGCACGTGCTGGCGCACAAGATGGGGGTGGTGGACGAAGATTACCTGTTGGCGACTGGAGATTCACCGACGTTGCTTGGACGTAAAATTTTAATTCCTGCCTCTGAGGTGCTTGATCTTGCAGCCTGGCTGAAACGCCTCGGAGCTGAGTTGTTCCGCTCACTGGAGACTCAACAATGATCCGATCCCGAAATCTCGCCACCTTGCCCCACGAGCTGCTGCAGAAGCTCCTCTCCGTTGAGCTGCGAGTGCCGGAGGCGAAACGGTTGATCGAGGAACCGGTATGACCATGACCAGGCCAGCTGCCAGGTCCAGTGCACCAGCGCGGATCGAGTATCTCAAAGTGAGCAATTTCCGTGCCCTCCGCGATGTTGAGTTCAAGCACCTCACGCCGCTCACTGTGTTGTTGGGACCAAACGGCAGCGGTAAGTCGACGGTGTTCGACGTGTTTGCGTTCCTGGCCGAGTGCTTCGAGCTGGGTCTGCGTCGCGCCTGGGACAAGCGCGGCCGGGGAAAGGAACTCAAGACCCGAGGTGGCGACGGGCCAGTGACGATCGAGATCAAGTATCGCGAGCCCGGCTTTCCGCTCATCACCTATCACCTGGCTGTCGATGAACGGGCCGGCGCCCCGATCGTGGTGGAAGAGTGGTTGCGCTGGAAGCGAGGCAGTCATGGGCAACCATTTCGTTTTCTCGATTACCGCGAGGGTCAGGGGCGTGCCGTCAGTGGCGAGCTGCCTGATCTGGAGGATCAGCGGGTCGACACGCCGCTGAAGTCCGCCGACCTGCTCGCTGTGAATGCCCTTGGTCAGTTCGCCGAGCACCCGCGTGTGGCGGCGTTGCGCGACTTCATCACCGGTTGGTATGTCTCCTACCTCTCCGCCGATAGTGCTCGCGGCCAACCGGAAGCGGGCCCCCAAGACCGTCTGAGCCGCTCTGGCGACAACCTTGCCAATGTGATCCAATGCCTGGCCAAGCAGCATCCGCTGCGGCTGGAGCATATCTTCGGGGTGTTGCGTCAGCGGGTACCGCGCATCGAGAGCGTCTTGTCCGAAACCATGCCCGATGGCCGGCTGCTGCTCCAGATCAAGGACGCCCCGTTTGCCCATCCCGTGTTGGCGCGTTTTGCCTCCGACGGCACCTTGAAGATGCTCGCCTATCTGGTGATGCTCAACGATCCCTCGCCTCCCCCCTTCATCGGCATCGAAGAGCCGGAGAACTTCCTTCATCCGCGCCTGCTGCCTGAACTCGCCGAGGAGTGCCGTGCCGCCATCGCCCAGACCCAGCTCCTGGTTACCACCCATTCCCCCTTTTTCCTCAATGGCTTGCGGCCAGAGGAGGTGCGCGTGCTCTGGCGCGATGCGCAGGGCTACACCCAGGCGCAGCGTGCCTCCGATCTGCCGGGCGTTCAGGCGTTCGTGGCGGAAGGCGCCCTGCTAGGCCAGCTGTGGATGGAGGGCCAGCTCGGGGTGGGCGATCCCCTGGTGAACCAGGGTGCACCCACCCGCCCGCTTCCAGCGCGGTGACCGTGACTGCCAGCCATCTGGAGTTCCTGGTGGAGGAACCTTCGATGGAAGCCTTCCTTCGCGCCCTGCTGCCGAGGCTGCTTCCTCAGGGCCGCACCTTCGAAGTGCACCCGTTTCAGGGGAAAAGCGATCTGCTCGCCAAGCTGGATGCACGCCTACGCGGTTACGCCAGTTGGCTCCCGCCCGATTGGCGCCTCGTGGTGGTGGTCGACCGGGACAATGACGACTGCCTGGCCCTCAAGCAGAAGCTCGAAGCCATCGCTTCACTCGCCGGATTGCGCACCCGAAGTTCGGCCGGCAGCACCCACTGGCAGCTCGTCAACCGGGTGGTGATCGAAGAACTCGAAGCCTGGTTCTTCGGCGACTGGGAAGCGGTAAGGCAGATCTACCCACGCACGCCAGCCAACATGCCCAGCAGGCAGGGCTTTCGCGATCCGGATGCCATTGCCGGTGGCACCTGGGAAGCCTTCGAACGTGTGCTGAAACGGCACGGGTATGTCCCTGGCGGGCTGCGCAAAATTGAAGCGGCGCGTGCCATCGCTGCACACATGGATCCACATCGCAGCCGATCAGCCAGCTTCAGGGCCTTCCATCAAGCCATCGTCGAGGCTGTCGCATGACCGGCCTCAAGGAATACATGGTCGAAGCAGCCGCCCTGGGCTGGTTCGAGCAACTCGGCTGTCATGGCCCGAAGTCATGCCCACAAATGCTGCTGAATGCTGCCCCGCTCAGGAGCCTGCTGGAACGAACAGGCGCGGCGCGAGATTGAGCTGGCGGATGCGCCGCACAAAGCCGCGATCATCAAACGACGCCATCGACGCGCAACTGCGGCAGCTCGCATGGTGCAGCGCATCGGCGAAGTCGAGCCCGTTGCGCACACCGGCCACGGCCTGCTCCAGCGCTGGCCGGTCTTCTGCCGTGAGGCCGGGATGGGCCAGCAGGTGGTCGAACACCTGCAGCACCTGCTCCACCGGGAAGCCGTAGTACCCACGCAGCACCCACTCCAGCTCCAGGGCCACCGTCTTAGCCAGGAACAGCGGCTGGCCGGATTCGATCAGATCGCGGGCGGCCCGGCGCTGGCGTTCCGTGGCCGCATCGGCATCGTCCTCCGCCACGAAGTAGCGGGCCAGCACATTGGTGTCCAGACCGATCACGGGCGCAGCAGGCTGGCGGGATCGAAGTCCGCCGGCACGGCTGGCCGGCTGGACCTGAGCAATCCGAACCCGCTCTCCGGCACTGGCTGCTCCGGCTTCCAGGGGCGCAGCTCGATGTGATCCCCCACCAACGCGAACGTCACGCGGCTGCCCCTGGCCAGCCCGAACTGCTGCCGCAACGCCTTGGGGATGGTCACCTGTCCCTTGCTGGTGATCGAGCTGGTAGCGGTATCGGCGGCGTCCATCGAAACTCACCTACGGGGCAGGGTATTACCTGGTAAGGCTAGCTGGGGAATCCTCACTCGCATCGAGATTCCTGCGCTTTATCCGTTCCAGGTTGAAGACGATCAGTCAGGCCAGCGGGTGCGTTGGCGTGGGTGGTGGGTCGACACCGCTAACCTTGATCCAGCATGGTTGGGCCATGTCCGAACAGGAACGCCAGCTTCAAGACCTGGAAAGCCAGTTCCCGCTCGCCTCCGGTGAGGCCTTTGCTGCCGCCCGTGCTCAGGTATTGGCCTCGGGGCAAAGCGTGTTGCAAACCGAAGGGGGCTTCATCGTCCGGGTCTTTCCCGACGGGCGCAAGCAGCGGCTGAAGCCGGTCGAGCCCCCCACCCCGGTCAAACCTGGCACCACCTTCACCATCCGGTGATCGTGGGAACACCCAGGCTGCGGGCGTTCGCGGAGCCCAATGGCTCGGGCAAAAGCGTGCTCAAGGCGGTGCTGCCCCTGCCCCTGCTCGGGGTCACGTCAGACCCAAAGGCAACGAGTGCAAAACTTGCACAGGTTCGTTCTGGGGAGCAGGTGTGCTTGCAAAGCAGTGACCGTGCGAATGGTTATCGTTTGCCGATGAAGTCCTCTGCCGTCAAGCCAATGTCTTTGGCGATCTGGCGTAGCAGTTGTGGCGAGATGTCACGACTCTGATGGAAAGGAACGGTGGTGCACCTGCCAAGGGCATCCCTAAATTGCTTGTGGGATCCTCTCTGCCTGACTTCCACGAAGCCCATGGCCAACAGGATCCTCACCACTTCGGCAGGCTTCAGAACAGGTAGCTGGCCCAAGTCCCTAACTCGCTACACAAATCTGCTGCAAGCCAACGAAATCGGCTTCGAGCTGGGGCTCGCCATCCTCAAGCAGCATCTCAATCACCTCCTGCAGGTTGGCCTGCAATTCCTCAACGGTTTCTCCCTGGCTATGGGCCCCGGGGAATCCAGGCACATAACCAACGAGCAGTCCGGTGCTGGGACAGCGCTCAATCACAGCGGAAAACGTTCGCACGGGCTTGTTTCTGGTCGCTTTGGCCCCATTCTGATGCTGATCTGGGCCACATGGTCGTTCCGGTGCCAACCGCCCCCATGACCCTCACCGAAGCCATCGTCGAAGAAGCGGCCCTCGGCTGGTTCCAGGAGCTGGGCTATGCCGTGCTCCCCGGCCCCCAGCTGGCTCCCGGCGAACCGGCGGCGGAGCGGGAATCGTTCAGCGATGTGGTGCTGGTGGGCCGGCTGCGTGCGGCCATCCGCCAGCTCAATCCCTCCATTCCTGACGACGCCCGAGAAGAGGCCCTGCGCAAGCTATTGCGCCTGGCTACGCCGTCGTTGCTGCAGACCAACCGCGCCTTCCATCGCCTGTTGCGTGAGGGCGTGCCAGTGGAATACCCCCGATCCGATGGCAGCATCGCCGGCGACCATGTGCGGTTGGTGGACTTCGCAGCCGTTGCCGCCAACGACTGGCTGGCGCTGAATCAGTTCCGCGTCAGCGATGGTCAGCACAACCGCCGGCCTGACCTGGTGGTGTTCCTCAACGGGCTGCCCCTCGGCCTGATCGAGCTCAAGAACGCCGCCGATGAAGGCGCCACCATCTGGAGCGCCTACGCCCAGCTGCAAACCTACAAAGCCGAGATTCCTTCGCTCCTCCAGTACAACGCCGCCCTGGTGGTGAGCGATGGGTTGCAGGCCCGCATCGGTTCAATCACGGCCAACCAGGAGTGGTTCAAGCTGTGGCGCAGCATCGATGGTGAGGCCGACGCACCAGCCACGGCCCTGGAGCTGGAAACGCTCATCCGTGGCGTGTTCGCGCCGCAGCGGTTCCTCGATCTGCTGCAGCACTTCATCGTCTTCGAGGAAGACCCTGATTCGGGCGCCCTGCACAAAATCATCGCCGGCTACCACCAATTCCATGCCGTGAACACAGCTGTGCAGGAAACCGTGCGCGCCAGCGGCTTGGGTCCCGCCGCCCGGACGCTGGGCGGCCAGCCGGGCGACCGTCGCGCCGGCGTGGTGTGGCACACCCAGGGCAGTGGCAAGAGCTTCTCGATGCTCTTCTATGCCGCCCGCATCGTGCTCCATCCGGCGATGCAGAACCCCACCCTGGTGGTGCTCACCGATCGCAACGATCTCGACGACCAGCTGTTCGGCCAGTTCCAGCGCTGCGCCGACATCCTCGGCCAGACGCCTCTGCAGGCCGCCAGTCGCGAACACCTGCGCGAACTGCTCAACCGGGCCAGTGGCGGCGTGCTGTTCACCACCATCCAGAAGTTCATGCCGGAAAGGGGAGAGCCGATGCCCGAGCTGAGCGCCCGGCAGAACATTGTGGTGATCGCCGATGAAGCGCACCGCAGCCAGTACGGCTTTGGCGGCAAGGTGAACGAAAAGACCGGTGAAATTTCTTACGGCTTCGCCAGCAACCTGCGCGATGCCCTCCCCAATGCCTCCTTCATTGGCTTCACCGGCACGCCGATCGAGCAGACCGACGCCAACACCCGGGCCGTGTTCGGCGATTACATCTCCATCTACGACATCCAGCGCGCCGTGGCCGACAAGGCCACCGTGCCGATCTACTACGAGAGCCGCATCTCCAAACTCTCCCTGAACGCCGCCGAGCTGCCCCGTCTCGACACGGAGTTCGAGGAGATCACCGAGGGCGAGGAGCAAACCAGCAAGGAAAAGCTGAAAACCAAATGGGCCGCCCTCGAAGCGCTGGTGGGCGATCCCAAACGCCTCGCCCTGGTGGCGGCCGACCTGGTGGCACATGTCGAGAAGCGCCTGGAGGCCATGGAAGGCAAGGCGATGATCGTCTGCATGAGCCGCCGCATCTGCGTTGACCTCTACAACGCCCTGATCCAGCTGCGGCCGGAGTGGGCCACAGACACCCTCAAGGTGGTGATGACCGGCAGCGCCGACGACGGCCCCGCCTGGCAGCCCCACATCCGCAGCAAGGAGGCGCGCCGCCAGCTGGCCAACCGCTTCAAGGACGCCGCCGACCCCTTCAAGATCGTGATCGTGCGCGACATGTGGCTCACCGGCTTCGATGCCCCCTGTCTGCACACCATGTATGTCGACAAGCCGATGCAGGGTCACGGCCTGATGCAGGCGATCGCCCGCGTCAACCGGGTGTTCCGCGACAAGCCCGGCGGCCTGGTGGTGGATTACCTCGGCCTCGCCGATCAGCTCAAGAGGGCGCTGGCCACCTACACCGAAAGTGGTGGCCGGGGCGACCCCACCTTCGACACCGCCAAGGCCATCGCCGTGATGCTCGAAAAACACGGCATCGCCTCTGATCTCCTGCACGGTTTTGATTGGTTGAACTGGACCAGCGGCACCCCCACCGAGCGCCTGCAACTCCTTCCCGCCGGTCAGGAGTACATCCTCCAACAGGAGAACGGCAAGCAACGCTGGCTGCAGGTGGTGGCCGAACTCTCCCGAGCCTTCGCCCTCTGCGCCGCCTGCGACGAGGCCACTGAGATCCGCGACGACGTGAGTTTCTTCCAGGCCCTGCAGGCCGCCCTCTCCAAGCAAACCAGCAGCACCGGCAAAACACCCGAGCAGATCGATGCCGCCATCCGCCAACTGGTGAGCCAGGCCATAACCACCGAAGGCCAGGTGATCGATGTGTTCACCGCCGCCGGCCTGCCCAAGCCTGATATCTCGATCCTCAGTGATCAATTCCTCGCCGAGGTTCGCGGCCTCAAGCACAAAAATGTAGCTGCCGAGTTGCTTGAAAAACTACTGAAAGACGAGCTCAAAGTGCGCTCCAAACGCAACCTCGTGCAGAGCCAGGTGTTTTCAGAGAAGCTCAAGACCACCCTCAACGCCTACCACAACCGCGCCATCTCCACGGCCCAGGTGATCGAAGAGCTGATCGCCCTTGCCAAAGAGCTCGATGCTGCCACAAAACGCGGCGAAACCCTTGGGCTCAACGACGATGAAGTCGCCTTCTATGACGCCCTCGCCGCCAACGACAGTGCCGTTCAGGCCATGGGTGACACCAAGCTCAAGCTGATCGCTGCCGAACTGATCACCCAGGTGAAGAAGAGCGTGACAATCGACTGGACCTTGCGCGAAAGCGCCCGCGCCAAGATCCGCGTGATGGTGAAGCGCATCCTCAACAAATACGGCTACCCGCCCGATTTGCAAGAGGAAGCGGTGAAAACAGTGCTGGCCCAAGCAGAGTTGCTGTGTGCGGAGTGGGTGTAACCCAGAGCCGCCCCAGCCCCTTGGCCACCCGAGCCACCTCTACCGCCACCATGACGGCTACCCCCCCCCTCAGCCAGGAATCATGATGCCTCTGCCGCGGTCCTAGATCGCATGAGCCAGGCAACCTCAGCGCCGCAGTTCCTGCCGATGGGCGCTGAGAAATTGTTCTTGCTCCCGGCTGAATGGCCGCATCTTTTATGGTACACTTTTTCATTGAGGCTGCTTAAGGCGTGGGCAAAAACCCCATCCTGCGGGTCCTCTTCTTTCGTTCTCATTCAGGGAGAGAACCAGTGAGAGAGTGGTTGCTGGATCAAAAGCGTGAGGATCGCAAGCTCATTGGTTGCGACATCAAAACAGCTCAGTACGGCTGGCCCTTGGGTATGCCGTTGATCCGCAAGCTAGAGCCCGGCCTTTGGGAGGTAAGGTCGGATATCGATAAAGGTATTGCGCGTGTAATTTTTACAGTTGAAGATGACGCCATGATCCTCCTTCATGGCTTTATTAAAAAGTCGGCCAAGATGCCGACAGCGGAACTCAAGACTGCGAAAGAACGTCTTGCAAAACTGCGAGGATCAAAATGATGGACGAGCAACACGTCGGCAGCGATTTTGATGATTTCCTTCGCAACGAGCGACTTCTAGATGACGCTGAGGCCGTGGCTGCAAAGCGCGTGGTTGCCTTTCAGATCGCTCAGGAGATGAAGCGCGCGCAGCTAACGAAGACTGAGTTGGCGCAACGTATGAAGACGAGTAGGCCGGTAGTAGATCGTCTCCTTGATCCCTCGAATCGCTCGGTCACTCTCTCGACGCTCGGTAAGGCAGCATCTGCAGTAGGTAAGACTCTGAAAGTTGAACTCATTTAATGACTTGCCCAGCTCCCCCATCTGCCAGGAAACCTTCACCGCTGATGGGATCAAAAGCCTAACGGGGCTGGTGAACTCGATAGGCAATTTGATCTACTAGCGCCGTGAGAATCATCCGGCGGCGCCAGCCCGTAAGGAGATGATGTAACGGAGAAGATCTTCCGTTCGGCCTTGGCTTACTAGTGCCTCTGCAGTTTGATAACTAAATGGCTGCAGAGGTTCGTTGCGAAACCAGAAAATTGCTTGGTAAATACACCTGCGGTGTCAGAAGCGGCTCGGATCACGCGCAGGGCATCACGCAGATACTGCTGCACCTTCTCGGATGAGCTCAACAAGGGCAAGCGGCGGCCCGGTTTCCAGGGCATGCCGCCGGTACTCGGTACGGGCGTGATGTTCTCGCTCGACACCAGCAAACCAATCGACCTGGCCAACACTTGGATTGCCTCCGGCTCAGGGGTGGAGTGCCTGTTCCTCAATCAGCTCACGGAATTCGCCAGCGACAGCGGCCTCGATGTGGCCAGCGAATGCATCCACACCGGCGGTCGAGCGCCCGGCAAGCTCTTGCGCCGCAAAATCCAGGGTCTTCTGCCCGCCATGGACGGGGAACCCTTGATCCTGGATTTCTCAGGCGTTAAGTCCGCCGCCAGCAGCTTCCTCGACGAATTACTCGGCCGCCTCGCAGTCGAAGACCCTCGCGGTCAGGCCATCTTCGCTAGAGCGGTCCGCATCCAGGGCATGAACCCCACCGTGCAGGCCATGGCCAACGTCGTGGTGGCGCAGCGGTTGGGGCGGCAGAGTAGAAGCTGACGGTTTTGACGGTTTGGCCTAAGATCGGGACATGAGCGCGATCAGCCCAGGCCTCCTCAACGACGTGACTGCTGCCCTGCGGGATGCTGGCCGCAGCGACCTGGTTGAGCGCCTGATGGCAAGCGCTAAGGCAGACACGCTCACCAGCACGCAAGCTGCTGCACTGCTTGGAGTGGCTTCCGCCAACACCGTGAAGAACTGGCTGGATGGCGGCTATTTCCCAGGAGCTTTTCAAACCCCAGGCGGTCACTGGCGTTTTTCCCGCGAAGACGTCGAATCGGTCAAAATGCGCATAGAAGAACTTCGTGCCCGCAATCGACACGGGGACCTCATGCCAGTGGGAGGGGATGAGGTCAGCGTTCATCCACCACTGCCCTGAGGTTTCAGGAAAGGATCTTGCGCATCGTCAGAATTGGATCACCCTCATCTCGATTCAATGGGGCACCAGGGTCCTCCGTAAAGCCAACCTTGCGGTAAAAGGCCATTGCCACCTCGTTCGTTGAACGAACCCAGAGACTCAGCCCGACACAACTCTGTTTAGCCCGTGCGGTGCCCTCAATGACAGCCATGATGGATGCCGCATAGGACTGCCCTGGTGCCAATGGATTCTGGATGCCCTGAAAGGCTTGATCGACACCGATCATGTAGATAACCAAATATCTGGCCTTGGTTTCACTGCCATTATCGGGATGGGGCTGTTTGCCGAAGTCGAAGGAGCAGTAGCCCACAACCGGACCGCCCTCTGCCACTCGGAAAACGTAGGTGGGTGGAGCAGAACGCCCCTTCCCAGGGTTGAACCATTCGCGACTACGGAAGTAAGCGTCGGTACGTTCGTAGCCACTTGAGAACTGTTCCAGGAAGGGATCATCTGGCAACGCGAACTCGAAAAATATTTCCGTCGCCATCCAAAGTGATCACCCGTTGAGCAAAGTATAGCGGCAAAAATATCGAATCCTTCGTTGATGCTGAAGCGACCTATTGCATGGATCGCGCTTATTCAGCTTGGCCACAGTTCAGATCAAGCACCGTCCAAGTGGTACTGCACACAGGTCCACAGCCCATGCCGCAACTTGTGATCCCAAAAGCCACCCAGCCCGCCCTGTTCACGCCCTTAAAAAAGGCCACCACATCGACCCGTGAGGAGCGCTTGGCTGGTGCTTTTGTGGTATGTTCAAAGGAATCGTCAATCGGCGGCAGCACCGTGGGGGCCACGGAAGCGCCGACCGCGAAGGTAGGGGATAAGAAAATCAGTCCAAGAGCAGAGACGAACAAAGATGGTTAGCTTTCTGTTTGTTTGTATTCAGAGCAGCCCGCTGCCGGTTTTGAAGCTCTGAACAAGTGGGCCGGCTGATCGGCTCCAGTAATGGGCACTGTTCAACGTCGAATGGCGGAGCAAATAAAAAAGCCCGGCCGTAACCGGGCCTGGAGCCTTGGCCCCTGGGCCTTTGGCCCTAATAGGGGATCAAAGCCAACAGCGCTTGATCTAAAGCAACCGCTGGCTGCTGGGCTTGACGATCGATCAAGATATCCTCGATCAAAGCAGAAAGCCGCTTTAGCCGGCGCTGAAAGCACTCCTCGGCCAAATAGCCAAGCAGAGCATCATTGAACTGATTGAAACTGGCAAAACGGGCCGTAGAAGCCATGGCAGGCGTAGCGCAGGACCCGTAAGCAGGGCAGCTGGGGTCAAGGGGCAGCCCCGACCAGCCCAAGGGAGGCGATTAGCCGACCCAAATAAACAAGACGGCTGCCTTGCGTCAGCCCTTGAGGCCAGCTGCACAATGAAGGAACCTGGGCGTAGCCATTAGGAAAGTCGTTTGGAATGAAGGCCGGCGGCGAAATGCTGTAGCCAGTTAGTAATCCAGTGCATTGCTTTTGCACTAAAGGGATGTTGCCAGAGTGGTCTGAAATAAGCCTCAGGATTTTTCCATTTGAAAGCAAAGGTACTAAGACCAAATGCTTTAAGTTTTTGTCGAGAACAATTAAGTGTATTCGTATCCGCCTTGGAACCATCATGATAGATAGCGACTGCTGTCGCTGACTGGTTGGCAAGGCCAAGCCTCAGTGCCTGCTTTACGGCTTGATCGCATTCAAGTCGGTAAAGCTGTATATCAATATGATCGCAACCTTGACTATTTTGCCAATTTAGTTGAGCTGGCTGTAAGGAACACCAAAGTTGCTTGCCCTTGAGTTGATGGCGAAGCAAAGGGATTGAGATTGGAGGATGTTGAAAGAAATGATCATCAACTTGTACGGCTGCAATTCCTTTAAGGCCTGCGGCACTACTTAGTCTTTGTTCTGATGGCCATTGGATCCAGGCAACCGTTTTAAGGTGGTGTTTGCGGGCACGGTAAGCAATCCATTCCAAAATTGGGCGGGGTAAGACATCGGAGTGGAGGAGAAGGGTTGTGGCACCCAGCTGACGCATTTCAGCTAGTTCTCTATCTAATCGACCTGTCAGCAAAAAATATGATGTATTAATGTCATCTAGCCACCAACCGTCTGCAGCAATAGCAGGAGTTGCAAGCTCAGTGCTCAGAACAGCGGCCAACACAGTTCCGACGATGCACCCTAGATACTGAAAGCGATCTCTGATAGTGATTTGAGCAAGCATGGTCAAATATTAATCGTCTCTAAGACTAATCTAATGACAGATGCCTAGCTGGAGGCAAATGGCCAGGCGCCTGGAAGGATCAGGACCGGATTCAATTAATCCACCTTTGTAGATAGTTCCTGATTTAATGTCAATTGATCGGCGCTCTGTTGGTAATTCAAGCTGTTGATTAAGAACTCTACCCGGATCTGGTCCTGTAAGAATTATGCCGCCACGACCACGAATGGATCCATCTGGATATAGTTGTCCCCATTGAGCTTGTGCTGCAATAGGAAATATCGACATTGCAAGAGCAAGGCACGGTGCAACAGATAACAATTTGATAATACGCATGGGAGGTAGCATTTTTGCTGGTGCAACAACCTCTCGTTCTGGTTTGATATGGCTGATTCCAGATTGCCAGGCCAAAGACTCTGGCATTACACCACGGGGGCTAAAGAATCTGAGAATCCATGAAAAGAGCAGGTTTAGCAGCAAATAAGAACATCCAATTTTGTTGGGATTTAGATTTTTAGTCTTACAGTCGCAAAGCAAAATAGACTCCCATGGCCATTGCTGAGAAGAAATGAGTGGGTCAGTAGTCCTGGTCTCAACTATCCTGGCCCTGCTGGCAGTTGCACCAGCTGTTGAAGCACAGACGCTACGGATAAAAGATAACGTTACCCAGGGGAAGCTAGTCAGTGGCAATGTAGAGGCAGTAGTAACAAACAGAAAAACCCAGGGCTTAGCTGGATCATTTAGATATCAGCCCATGGTCCAGATATTTGCAAATGGCAAGCAGGTAGGGATACTTATCGGAAAAAAGTCAACCTTTCCGTTAGCCGTAGCGCAGATTGCAGAACTTGATCCAATAAATAAGCATCCAGAGGTATTGCTGTCTTCATACTCTGGAGGGGCCCACTGCTGCAATTATATTCAGGTGTTAACCAGTGATAAATCAGCACAGGCCTGGAGGGTAGTGAAACTGGGCCCCTTTGATGGTGGCCCAACTGAAGCGACAGACCCCCTGCAGAATGGTCGCTATATTCTTGAGCTTAGGGATAATCGTTTCCTTTCTAGATTTACACCCTATGTTGGCTCTGCTGCTCCATTGCGCTTCTGGATGCTGAGCGATCTTTCTTTTAAAGATATAAGCCACCGGACTGAATTCAAGAAATTTTATCATCAATCGCTTCAGGCAGACAAAGACTGGTTTCTAGAGAAAAAGCATCTATATTCAAATGGGTTTTTGGCTGCCTATGTGGCAACCAAGTCTATGGTGGGCGAGCTGAAAGATGGCTGGCAACAGATGCTTAAGCGATATGATCGTCAGTCTGATATCGGCTTGAGCTTTTGCATTGCTGGATTTGATAATAACGGTAAGTGCCGCAGACCACCAATGACTTACAACTCGTTCCCGGAAGCGCTACGGGCATTTCTGATCGATACGGGATATATCAAGTCTTCTGATTTGTAAGACTCATTTATCACTGACAAGGAGAAGCATTTTAGATTTTCAGCAGTTAGAAGTTGATCAATGAGCCAGCGACACACGGTAACTCTATGCTCAAAGCCAAGGAATCTTCTCATCTCATCTATGGCATCCATGGCATTCGGTAGTGGCATCTCCACCTGTAAGGCGGTAGTTGCCGAGGGGATCTCAAACGAAAGTATTCTTACCATGGTGATCGAGAGATTAAATGTCTAATGAAATTTGCAAGATACTTGGCAAGTGAATCATATTAAGGCCCCTCTTCAGGGGAAGAAGGGGCCCAGTCACCGATAAGACAAAGCAGACTCAGTAATTAGGGTCTCCTGAAAAACCCAGATCGACTGCAGCGCAGCTTGTTTCAGCGATAAAAACCCGATAAACTGGCCTTGATCAGGGCAATCGACGATTGCTACAACTGCTGAGCACTGCAGATGTACCGGAAACTCCATAACGGCCAG
>CALRNU020000005.1:0-125392 GCA_943369595.1 Synechococcus sp. UW140 | reverse complement strand
ACCGTGGCCCCCCAGGGGGCGCCACTGATGCTGTGGGGACTATCAAATGTGTAACTCCAACTCTGCAGGTCTTTGCCACTGCTGTTGGTGATCTTTAGTTCGGCGGTAAAACCTCCCCACCAACGGCTACCGCCCACTTCCACGGTCAGCGGCGAACTTTCCAGCAACGGCGAAATCAGGGGAGCTGCCAAGGGGGCTGCAATAGCGAGGGTCATCCAGATATTGGAAAGTGAACAACTTCTATGCGAAGCAGATAAGCCCCATCAATCCGTCAAATGGAGGGTTTTCAGCGGCAATAGCCCTGGCGCAGGCCTTCCACCGCTGCCGCCGCCCGGCTTTTCACCCCCAAACGGCGCAGGATGTCGCGCACATGGTCCCGGGCTGTGCTGGTGGCGATATGTAGCTGTTCGCCAATGGACCGGTTACTTAAACCCTCGGCCACCAACTGCAGGATTTGGATCTCCCTAGGGGTCAGCCCCCCTGGGGCGGTGCCCAACTCCCCTGAAACAGGGTCAGTGCAGATGGGCCCATCAAAGGCGGGATCCACAAAACCCTGCCCCTTGCTGAGGCATTCCATCGCAAAAATCAAGGCGCCAGTGCGCCCCAAACTTTCCTCCAGAACCACCGCATCGGCCCCCGCCGCCAGGGCCTGTTGCACCAGCACCTGATGGTTATGGGTGAGCACCAACAAGCATCGGTGCTTTGGATTAAGCACTTTGGCCTGACGAATCAGTTCCATCCCGATCCCATCGCTGAGATGCTCGGTGGCAAAGATATAAAAGCTGCCGGATTGCCGCTGCAATATCTCCAGGCCCTCGGCCATGGAAGCGGTCATATGCAATTGCCGTTCGGAGGATCGCGGCAAACCCAGGGCTGACTCGCGCACCAGGTTGAGCAGCAGTAATCGCGGATAAACGCAAATCAGCACATCCTGATCACGCACCAACAACTTGATTAGGTCAATTCGAGCCTGAATCAAGGCAATATCAATGGGAAAATCCATGCCTGATCAGGGTTGTGGGCCGCCCAGTTCCACCATGGCATGGGGGGAGGGCTGGGGCAGATGAGAGTTAACCGCCAGGGGGAATACCAGCAGGGCAAAGCCACTAAGTAGAAACAACTGACTGCCCTGGTCCAGCGGATAGGGACGGCCAGAGCCGAATAGATAGGAGGCAAAAGTGATGCCCCCCAGATATAGAAACCACCAGGCGCCGGCCCTAAACTCCACCCCAGCACCACCGCAAACCAGCAGGTATCCAAGGCTGGGCACCAGGATTAGGGGCACCGCCAGCTGCAGGCTGCCCCAACCACACCAAAAAATCGCCCAGGTGGCCAACACAAATGCCAGGGGGCACAGCCAGCGGGCGGCGGGCAGCCGATAGGGGCGTGGCACAGTCGGGGCTTGGCGGCGCAGGGCCTCGAGGCTAATGGGACCCATGGCCAAGGAAATCACCAGGGCCGCAGTTACAAAGCCCACGGCCTTGGCCCAGCTGGGTCCCCCCTGCAGCAACACCAGGCCAATCAGCACCGTGGCGGCGAGCGCCACCGATGGCACCCCAGCCCTATTGATGTGGGCAAAGGGGGCGGGCAACAACCGACAACGGGCCAGCATCCAATTAACCCGGGCGGCCGTACCCATGTAGGCCATCGCCGTGGCACTGGGGGATACCACCGCATCGGCAATCAAAAGGGTTGCCAGCCCACTGAGCCCAAGCCCGAGGGCCACCGCCACCAGCGGTCCCCCATGGGCCGTGAGCTGCAGCCGCCCCCAGCCCTGGGCCAACAAAGGCGGGGGCACCGCCAACAGAAAGGCCAGCTGCAACACCAAATAAATCAGCAGCGATATCGCCAAACCAAGGCCCATGGCCAGGGGCACATCCCGCTGGGGACGCCGCGCTTCCCCGGCCAGGTCCATGGCGGTGCGAAAGCCCAGCAGGCTGAAGAGGATGCCGCCGGTGCTAAGGGCATCGAGCACCCCCCGGGCCTGATAGCCCCCCACCTGGAGGTTGCCCCCATGGGCCGAGCCCAAGATCAATACCAGGGAAACCCCGAGCGGCACCAATAACTTCCACACGGTGAGGCCATCTATCCAGCGGGCCAGGGCCGCCACCCCCGCCAGGTTGATCCAGCCAAACAACAGCAGCAGCAGGCTGGCCAAGCCAATGCCCCAGGGGCTGAGCCCCAGGCCGACGCCACCATCGCGGGTGAGCCAGGGCAGGCTGCTGCCCAGGTATTCCACGGTGGCCAGCACCTCAATGGCCGGCAAGGCCACATAACCCAGCCAGGCGGCCCAACCACCGATGAAGCCAGCGGTGCGGCCATGGGTGAGCAGGGGAATCTGGGCCAGGGCGCCGGAACTGCTCACCAGGGACCCGAGTTCGGCAAATACCAGGGCGATCAGCAAGGCCATGGCGCCGCCCGCCAACCAACTCAACAGGCTGGCCGGCCCCGCCAGCTGGGCGGCTAGGTACGGAGCAAATAACCAGCCGGAGCCGATGGTGCTGGTAACCACCGCCATCACCAGGCTGAATAAGGAAAGGCGCCGCTGCAGTTCTGCCATGGCTCAAACCCGCTGGGGTAGGCGCGGACAGGCGGCCACCAACTGACGGGTGATCGGTGCCACCGGATCCCTCAGTAACCCATCGCCCCGGCCCTCCTCCACGATCTTTCCCTGGTCAAGCACGATTACCCGGTGGCAGAAACCACTGGCCACCCCCAAGTCGTGGGTCACAAAAATCATTCCCAGGCCAAACCGTTGCTGCAGATCACGGAGTAATTCCAAGACCTCCGCTTGCACCTCAGCATCCAACATGCTCACTGATTCATCACAAAGCAGCACGCTGGGTTTAAGCACCAGGGCCCGGGCAATCGCCACCCGCTGCTGCTGCCCCCCCGACAGTTGCCGCGGCAGCCGTGAAGCAAAACTGGCCGGCAAACCCACGGCCTCCAGCAGCTCCCGGGCCTGGCGACGGGCCTCGGTGCGATCGGCCAAGCCATGGATCAAGAGCGGATCAGCAATGGCGTCCCCCACCGCCATGGCGGGATTTAGGCAGGCCAGCGGGTCTTGAAAAACCATCTGCAAGCGCTGGCGGGCCTGGCGCAGCTCCCGACCCCGCAGCCGCCGCAGGTCGCGACCCTGGAGCAACACCTCCCCGCCCCGCAGCGGATTGAGCCCCATCAGGGCCCGGCAAAGGGTGCTCTTGCCACAGCCGGAAGGGCCCACCAAGCCCAGGGTTTCGCCGGCATGGAGCCGCAGGCTCACCCCATCCACCGACTTCAGCCAGCGGCTTTCCCAGGGCAGCGATGGCAGCCGGTGCCAGCAGCGCAACTGCTGCAACTCCAACACCACCGGCCCTGGCGCCAGCGGGGGGGTGTCCCCCCCCTCCCGGCTGCGGGCGGCGGCCACCAACCTTTGGGTGAGTGGTTGTTGGGGATTACTGAGCAGCTGCGGGGCCGGCCCCTGCTCCAGCAGACGCCCCTTATCCAACACCGCCATTTGCTGGCACCAGCGGCCCGCCAGCGCCAGGTCGTGGGTGATCAACAGCAGGGCACTGCCACTGGCCTCACAGAGATGACACAGTTCGGCCATCACCTGGGCCGCCACGGCCACATCAAGGCTGGTGGTGGGTTCATCGGCGATCACCAGGGGGGGCTCCAGGGCCATGGCCAGGGCGATCGCCAGCCGTTGGCGCATGCCCCCACTGAACTGATGGGGGTAATTACTGAAGCGATCACGGCCAATACCCACCCGCGCTAACAACTCCTCAGCCCGGTGGCGCAGCTGGGGCCGGCGCCACCGGGGCCGATGGGCCTGGAGGGTATCGGTGAGATGGGCGCCAATGCTGAGCAGGGGATTGAGCCGGGTCATCGGGTCTTGGAACACCAAGCCCACGGCCTCCCCCCGCAGCTGATTAAGGGCCCGACGGCTGAGCTGGGTGGGGTCTTTGCCCAAGAGTTTGAGGCTGCCCTCGCAGCGACTGCCGGGGGGCAACAGCCCCAACACCGCCCTGGCCACGGTGCTTTTGCCGCAGCCGGAGGGACCCACCAAGGCCAGGCGTTGGCCCGGCTCCAAACTCAGATTCAAGCCATTCAAGGTTGGTTCAGGCGCCTCCGGATAGGCCACCAACAGCTCATTCAGCAGCAGAACCGGTCCAATCCCCATCGGGTAGTGCCCACACAATTGGGGGTTTGCGCTCGCAGCTGAATAGCATGAAATCAATCTGACGGGGCCATGCTCGACGCCACCGAACGAGGGGGATCCACCGCAGCCCTACCGCTGCCGGAAACCCACAGCTGTGATCCACCGCAGTTGAGGGCCAGCTTGCCAAGCCCCGACGCCTACGGGATCCAGCTGCCCCATTGGTTGCGAAGCTGCATCGAAAACGGAGCCCCCAGCCGGGGCGACGGCTGCCCCACCGACCCAGAAGCCCTGCTGGCCTCGGCCTTTGATTTCGCCTATCAGCTCCATGGCAGCCAGGTGCGGGCCAGTGGCGAGCCTTACATCATCCATCCGGTGGCGGTGGCAGACCTGCTGCGCGACATTGGCGCCAGCGCCGCCGTAATCGCCGCCGGCTTCCTCCATGACGTGGTGGAAGACACCGATGTCACCCCGGAACTGCTCGAGGAACATTTTGGGGCGGAGGTGCGACAGCTGGTGGAGGGGGTGACCAAACTCGGTGGCATCCATTTCACCAACCGCACCGAAGCCCAAGCGGAAAACCTGCGCAGGATGTTTCTGGCCATGGCCAGTGACATTCGGGTGGTGCTGGTAAAGCTGGCCGATCGACTGCACAACATGCGCACCCTCGGGGCGCTAAAGGCAGATAAACAACTGCGAATCGCCACCGAAACCCGTGATATCTACGCCCCCCTCGCCAATCGGCTGGGCATCGGCCGTTTCAAGTGGGAATTGGAAGATCTTGCCTTCAAGGTGCTCGAACCGGAGGCCTTCCGTGAAATTCAGCAGGAGGTGGCCAGCAAGCGCAGCGACCGGGAAGATCGCCTGGGGGTAACTGTTCAGCTGCTCAAAGATCGCCTGGCCGCCTCGGGGGTGGAGGGTTGTGAGGTGGTAGGTCGCCCTAAGCATCTCTATGGCATCTGGAGCAAGATGCAGCGGCAGCAAAAGGCCTTCCACGAGATCTACGACGTGGCCGCCCTGCGGATTGTTACCCCATCGGTGGAAAGTTGTTACCGGGCCCTGGCGGTGGTGCACGACACCTTCCGACCAATTCCCGGTCGCTTCAAGGACTACATCGGCTTACCAAAACCAAACGGATACCAGTCGTTGCACACCGCCGTTATCGGTCGCCATCGGCCGATTGAAGTGCAGATCCGCACCGCAGATATGCACCACGTGGCGGAATATGGCATCGCCGCCCACTGGAAATATAAGGAAGGGGGCTCCCCCGCCGATGGCGATGAAATGGCCCGCTTCAACTGGCTGCGGCAGTTGGTGGATTGGCAGAAAGAAGGGGGCGGCCGGGACCACAGCGACTATCTCAAATCAATCAAGGAAGACTTATTTGATGAAGAGGTTTTTGTATTCACCCCCAAGGGGGATGTGGTGGGGTTGCGCAAGGGTTCCACCGCCGTGGATTTTGCCTATCGGATCCATAGCGAAGTGGGTAACCACTGCCAGGGGGCAAGGATTAATGACCGGCTTTGCCCGCTCACTACCCCCTTACAAAACGGCGACTTCGTTCAAGTAATCACCAGCAAAACTGCCCACCCCAGCCTTGATTGGCTGAATTTCGTTGCCACCCCCACCGCCCGGGAGCGCATCCGCCAGTGGTACAAACGCAGCCACCGGGAAGAAAACATCCTGCGGGGGCGGGAAATGCTGGAGCGCGAACTGGGCCGTGATGGCTTGGAAACCTTGCTCAGCGGCGAAGCCATGGCCCGGGTGGCCCGCCGCTGCAATCTCTCCAGCAGCGAAGACCTGCTGGCCTCCTTGGGCTTTGGCGGGGTGACCCTGCACCAGGTAACCAACCGGCTGCGGGAGGAAATGCGCCTGCAGGAAGCTGCCGCCGCTCCGGTGGTGAGCAACGAACAACTGGCCAAAAACCTTTCAGACCAGGCGGAGGCCCTCAATGCCGACCCCAGCGGCAGTCCGATCCTGGGGGTGGAGGGCTTGGAATATCGCCTGGGTGGTTGCTGTTTTCCCTTGCCAGGGGAAGCAATCCTGGGCTCCGTGGCCCTGGGCAACCACGGCATCACCATTCACCGCCAGGATTGCAGCAACCTGGCCCAAACCCCGGTGGAACGGCGCCTGCCGGTGCGCTGGAACCCAGTGGCCAGCGAACATCGCCGCAGCTACCCCACTCAATTGCGGATTGAAGTACTTGATCGGGTGGGCATTCTCAAAGACATCCTCACGCGACTCTCAGATAGCCGCATCAACGTGAGTGACGCCCGGGTGCGCACCAGCTACGCCAAGCCCGCCCGCATCGACCTCTGCATTGAACTGTCCAGCGCCAGCCAACTGCAAACCACCATGGATCAAATTCGTTCGATGGCTGATGTGCTGGATCTCTGCCGCACTGGCAGCGGCTGAATTGCATTGGCTCAAAACCATCCCAAGTGGGCCATGGCGATACTTCCAATAATGCCAAGCAAAACCACCAGCACCGGTGGCAAACGCCCCACCATTAAAATAAATAATAAAACCATAAAACACAATAAATCTATGGGCCTCTTGATTGCCGAGGTCCACAGGGGGCTATAAAGCGCAGCTAGCAATAGGCCAACTACCGCAGCGTTAACACCAATTAATGCCCTGCTAATTTTCTTATTTTGACGCAGGCGCTGCCAAAACGGTAAAAAACCAATAACAAGAAGATAGGCAGGCAAAAATATAGCAATTATCGCAAGAATTGCCCCAAAAATCCCCCCAGAGGAAGCCCCTAAAAATGCAGCAAAAGTAAACAACGGTCCAGGCACAGCCTGGGCCGCCCCATAGCCGGCCAGAAAAACATCTTTACTAATCATGCCATTTGCCACAACCTCCTTCTCCAGCAGCGGCAGAACCACATGGCCACCGCCAAACACCAGGGAACCAGAGCGATAAAAACCATCGGCAATTGCAAAAAAATAATTATCAGAGAGCGCCCTGAGCCCAGGCAACAAAAATAGAAGCAGCAAAAAAATAATCAGGCAGCCCATGGCGAGCTTCTTGCCATGGGCAATTTTTAAATGCTCTGCCCTAGGCAACTCCTTAGAATCAAAAATTACTAGACCCAAAAATCCAGCGATTACGGCAATAATTAACTGACTAAAAATACCATTAAACAACAAAGAAGCAGCCATGGCCGCCAAAGCCATTAACAATAAAAAGCCATTAACAAGCAACTTCCTCCCCATAAATAAAACCGCCTGGCAAACAACTGCAACTGCAACTATTTGAAGACCATGAATCCATGGCGCCGCAGAAAAATCAGCGGCTTTCATATAAAAAGCAAACAGTGACAACGCAATAGCCGAGGGAAGGGTAAACCCAAGCCAAGCAACTATTCCCCCCAGCAACCCCGCCCGGATGGCGCCAATAGCAATGCCCAATTGACTGCTTGCCGGCCCAGGAAGAAACTGGCAGATTGCCACAAGCTCAGAAAAACTATCATTATCAATCCATTTCCGTCTCTCCACATACTCAGCATGGAAATATCCAAAATGGGCAATTGGCCCACCGAATGAAGTGAGTCCAAGCTTTAAAGCCACAAAAAACACCTCGCCGAGGCCATTCATCTGCAGCAACTGAACCTGCCCTGGCCCTTAAAATGTACAGCACCAGCCAAGGCCGTCAAGCCAATACTTGCCGGAAGTTAGCTCCCTCCGCAGATCAGCATAATCACCTTACCCAAGCTTTCATACACTAAAGGCATCCCCTTAAACTAATTTTCGCTTTGAGCCTTAAGTTATTCAAGCCGTGGCCAAATTCAGCTGGTAATTTTTACTATTGGATAAGGCCACTTTTGCTGACAAAGGGGAAAATCTTCTCAGGTCTCAGCAGATTTTCCAGCCCATCTATCCACTTTGCCCGCGCCTGTAATACGGCGATAACTCAAGGTATTGGCAGGCTGGCTGGCCCATGCCTTGCGATTCCCTTCCTGCCTCAACCTGGGCGGTCCGAGCTGAGGGGCCCCCCGGGCATCGCCCCCAAGCCCACGGCTGCAATCCCAGCCAAGGCACAGGCTTCATCGTTATCGCCGGTGTCACCAGACACTCCCACGGCTCCCACCACCTCTTGGTCATCCGCCAGGATCAGCACCCCCCCCGGCGAGGGCACCATGCGCCCCTGGGTGATCGCCCCCAAGGAAGCCACAAAGCTGGGCATAGTTGCTGCCCGTTCGGTCAATTCACGGGTGCCAAAGCCCAACCCCAAAGCCCCCCAAGCCTTGGCATTGGCGATCTCAAAGCGGGCGATGCCCGCCCTGTCTTCCCGCTGGAAAGCGACCAGCTGCCCACCGGCATCCAGCACCGCCACGGCCACGGGGGCTAAGGCCAAGCGGCGGGCTTCCTGCAGCGCCCCATCAATGATCAAGCGGGCCTGCGCCAACTTCAGCGCTGCCATTGAATGCCCCAGCCAGGATTAAGTAAATCTAGATCCCCATAAACGCTCGATCCCTTGGGCACCTTTGGCCCCCTGGGCACGGCAGGATGTCCCAGTGCCCTGCCATTCGAAGCCGTAATCGAGAGTTTCCGGGCATCCCATGGCTGAAGCATCTGCCCCCAACCACGATCGTTCCTTGGCGACCCTGGGGCTAATCGTCAATCTGCTGGGCTTTGGGGTGATTGCTGGGGCGATTGCTATCCCAGACCCGATCCACACCGCCAACCTGGTGCTGGCCCTGGCCGCCGGTTTGCCCGCCGCGATCACTGGCACGGTGGCCAGCCTGGCCTTGCTGCAAGGAAAGCGCTGGGGGATGGTGCTGGCCCTGGTGGCGCTGGCTTTACAACTGCTGGCGCTGGTGCCCTATGGCATCGTGCGCACGGTGCTGGTGGCCGGCAGCCGCGGGCTGAGTGGCACAGTTACTGGCCTTGGCTTGGCAGCTGGGGTGCTGCTGATTATTTACTGGGCCCGGGCCCTCGCCCGGCCCCAGCCGACCCCATGAGCCTTAGCCACGCCACAGACACCATTGCCGCCGTCGCCACCGCCGTGGCCGCCGGTGAAGGCAGCGTGGCGATAGTGCGGCTCAGCGGGCCTGCAGCGGAGGCCATCGGCCGCCGCCTGTTCCGCCCCGCCGGCCAGCAGGAATGGGCTAGCCACCGGGTGCTCTACGGCCATGTGCTCGATCCCAGCAATGGCGAACGGGTCGATGAGGTGCTGCTGCTGCTGATGCGCGCCCCGCGCAGCTTCACCCGCGAAACGGTGCTGGAACTGCATTGCCACGGGGGCCTAATCAGCGTGCAACGCCTGCTGGCCCTGGTGTTGGCGGCCGGGGCCCGGCGGGCCCTGCCGGGGGAATTCAGCCAGCGGGCCTTTCTGAATGGTCGGCTTGACCTCACCCAAGCGGAGGCAATCAGTGAATTGATCAGCGCGCGCAGCCGCCGGGCGGCCCAGCTGGCGATGGCCGGGCTTGATGGCGGCCTTCAACAGCAGATCAACTTGCTTAGGGAACGGTTGCTGGATCAAATGGTGGAACTGGAAGCCAGGGTGGATTTTGAAGAAGACCTACCACCCCTAGATGCCAACGCCGTAACAACGGAATTAGCGGCGGTGGGTGCAGAACTGCGGGCATTGGTGGCCGCCGGTGACCAGGGACAGCTAGTGCGGGAAGGGCTGCGGGTGGCGATCGTGGGCCAGCCAAATGTGGGCAAAAGCAGCCTGCTCAATGCCCTCAGCGGCAGCGAAAGGGCGATCGTCACAGATCTACCTGGCACCACCAGGGATCTACTCGATAGTGAGCTGGTGCTGGAGGGGGTGCCGATCACCCTGCTGGATACCGCCGGCATCCGCGCCACCACAAATCCGATTGAGAAAATAGGCATTGAACGCAGTCGGGCCGCCCTGGCCAGTGCCGATGCGGTGCTGCTGCTCTATGACCTCACAGCCGGCTGGACCCCAGCGGATGAGGCCCTGCGCCAGGAGGTGCCGGAGGGGCTGCCGTTACTGCTAGTGGGCAATAAAGCCGACCAGCTAATAGCAAACAAAACAACCCCAAGTTCAGGCAAGAACATTGGCGCCGATGCTGGCAATAATGCTGCCAAAACAACTGAATTAAAAATCAGTGCCCTGGAGGGCAGCGGCCTTGGCGAGCTCACCAAACAATTACTGCGCAGTTGTGGTCAAACGGAGGGCAGCAACCTGAAGCTGGCCCTCAACCAACGCCAACGGGATCTGGCCGCCTCAGCGGCGGCAGCCTTAGCACGCAGCATGGAGGCAGCTGCCCAACAATTGCCCTGGGATTTCTGGACGATTGACCTGCGGGAAGCAATCCGTTCCCTGGGGGAAATTACCGGTGCCGAAATTAACGAAAGCTTGCTAGATCGTGTTTTTTCAAAATTCTGCATCGGCAAGTAAAAGCACCTGGCATTCGCTCAGCTCACCCCGCAGCCCCGCAGATAGATCTGCCGCCGCAGGGAATTTAAAGAAGGGGAACTTGGCGCCTCTGCCGCATATAAAAGTAACCAGGCAAAAGAGAGATTTTTCTGGTCCAGCAGTTGCTCAATGGACTGGAACCAAGCCTGGGGATCTGAACCCAAAGACTTCAACAACAGCTCGGCCTTGGCCATCTGGGGCCGAGGCGCCCCCGTGAGCCTGATGCTGGCGAAATCCCTGGCCGCAGCCCCCTCAGGCCGCAACCGCACCCGCACGGTTTCGCCTGGCCGGATCGCCGCCAGGGGCCAAACAATTGGCCCCTCCATGGCCTCTCCAGCAGCTGCCTGCCGCTGCCAAGCCACCCTGCCTTGGCGCTCAATCAATACCTCCCGCAGGGGACCCACCGCCAGGATCGTGGGGTTACCCATGGCCACCTGCCCATGGGCATCGGCCCCCGCCCTGGCCCCTAGCCGCGGACTTACCACGCACACATCAGCGGCCAGCGCCGGCCCGGCGGCGGCCAGCAGCCCGGCGGCGCCAATTAATGCATTGCGAAACAGCAGCTTCATGCCCTGGTCATAGCTAAGGCAGCGGCCAAGATGAACCCATGAAGTTGAGCCCGCTGCCCATCACCCCCGCCCTGCGGCAACAGCTCCAGGGCTGGCTGATGGAAGACATCGGCCGGGGCGACCTAAGCGCCCCCGCCCTGGGGGAGCGCCGCGGCAAAGCCCATTGGATCAGCAAACAAGCAGGGGTGTTCTGCGGTGGTCCGCTGGCGGCAGCGTTGTTTCAGCTGCTGGATCCCACCGTGGGCGTGCAGCTGCTGGTGGCCGATGGGGAGCCGGTGGCGGCAGGTCAACGGCTGCTGGAGCTGGAGGGGGGCGCGGCGGCCCTAGTGGCCGCCGAACGCACCGCCCTCAATTTGGCCATGGGCCTCTCCGGCATCGCCACCGCCACGGCGGCATTGGTGGCCCAGCTAGAGGGCAGCGGTGTGCGCCTGGCCGACACCCGCAAAACCAGCCCCGGCCTGCGGCTGCTGCAGAAATATGCGGTGCGCTGCGGGGGCGGCACCAACCACCGGCTCGGCCTTGATGACGCCGCCATGCTCAAGGAAAACCACCTGGCCTGGGCCGGGGGCATCGGGCCCGCCATTGCCGCCGTGAAGGCCGCAGCCCCCTGGCCCGCCCGGGTGATTGTGGAGGCGGAAACGGCGGAAGAGGCCAAAACCGCCGTGGCCGCCGGCGCCGATGGGGTGCTGCTGGATGAATTCAGCCCAGAGGCCCTGGGGGCCCTGGTGCCCCAGCTGCGGGCCCTGGCGGCCCAACGGGGGGCGCCGGTGGTGCTGGAGGCCAGCGGCATCGACCCCCAGCAACTGCGCGCCTACGTCGCCAGCGGCATCGACCTGATCTCCAGCAGCGCCCCGGTTACCCGCAGCCCCTGGCTGGATTTGAGCATGCGCTTTAGCGCCTGCGAGGGATGATCAAAGCCAGTAACAACGGCTGAGCCGGCCCCCTGCCCATGCTTCGCATCGCCGATAACCTCCAGCAGCAGCTCCTGGCGGCGATCGACCAGGCCTTCCCGGAGCTGGCCGCCACGGCCCGGGCCCACGGCCAGCCCCTGGATCCAGCCCTGGGCCCAGCCAGCAAGCCTGAATTCGGTGATTTCCAAGCCAATGGCGCCCTGGCCCTGGCCAAACCGTTGGGGCAGCCCCCCCGCCAGATCGCCACAGCCATCGTGGCGCAACTAACGGCAAATCCAGCTTTCAACCACCTCTGGGAAACGCCCCAGATCGCTGGCCCAGGCTTCATCAACCTCAGCCTTAGGCCTGAACAACTGGCGATCGAAATCCGCAGCCGCCTGGGCGATACCCGGCTGGGGGTACCGGCGGTGGAGACGGCCGCGCCGGTGCTGGTGGATTTCTCCAGCCCCAACATCGCCAAGGAAATGCATGTGGGCCACCTGCGCTCCACGATCATTGGCGACTGCCTGGCGCGGGTGCTGGAGTTTCGCGGCCATCGGGTGCTGCGGCTCAACCACGTGGGGGATTGGGGCACCCAGTTCGGCATGCTGATTACCCACCTCAAACAGGTGGCCCCCGAGGCGCTAAACACCGCCGATGCCGTAGATCTCGGCGACCTGGTGGCCTTCTACCGCGAAGCCAAGCAACGCTTCGACAGCGACGAGGTTTTCCAGGCCAACTCCCGCGAAGAAGTGGTGAAGCTGCAGGGCGGCGACCCGATCTCGCTGAAGGCCTGGGGGCTGCTCTGCGACCAGTCGCGGCGGGAATTCCAAAAGATCTACGACCGCCTAAATATCCAGCTCAGCGAACGGGGCGAGTCGTTTTACAACCCACGGCTCCAAGCCGTAGTCGATGACCTCGATCAGGCAGGCCTGCTTGTTACCGATGACGGGGCCCGCTGTGTGTTCCT
Organism: Synechococcus sp. UW140; assembly: GCA_943369595.1. Lineage (GTDB taxonomy): Bacteria > Cyanobacteriota > Cyanobacteriia > PCC-6307 > Cyanobiaceae > Synechococcus_D. The sequence continues at coordinate 112,429 of CALRNU020000005.1, read as the reverse complement.
GGAGGGGGTGACCGGCAAGGAGGGCAAACCGATGCCGCTGATCGTGCAAAAAAGCGATGGCGGCTTCAATTACGCCACCACCGACCTGGCCGCCATCCGCTATCGGCTCGGGCCCGATGGCGATGCCGCCGGCAGGGTGATTTATGTAACGGATGCCGGCCAGGCCAGTCATTTCGCCGCCGTTTTCCAGGTGGCCGAGCGGGCAGGTTGGCGACCGGCAGCTGTCTCTTTGGAACACGTGCCCTTCGGCTTGGTGCAGGGCCCAGACGGCAAAAAGCTCAAAACCCGCTCCGGCGACACCGTGCGGCTCAGGGATCTGCTCGATGAGGCGGTGGAACGGGCCGAGGCCGACCTGCGCCGGCGCCTCGAGGAGGAAGAACGCACTGAGCAAGAAAGTTTCATCCAGGAAGTGGCCACCACCGTGGGCCTCGGGGCGGTGAAATACGCCGACCTCAGCACCAACCGGATCACCAACTATCAGTTTAGTTTCGATCGCATGCTCGCCCTCCAGGGCAACACCGCCCCCTACCTGCTTTATGCGGTGGTGCGCATCCAGGGCATCGCCCGCAAGGGGGGCGACCTAGCCGCCTTCCCAGATCAGTTGGTGTTTAGCGAAGCGCAGGAATGGAGCCTGGTGCGCCAGCTCCTGCAATTTGATGCGGTGATCGCCGAAGTGGAGGCAGACCTGTTGCCAAATCGACTCTGCAATTATCTATTTGAACTTTCCCAGATTTTCAACCGCTTCTACGATCAAGTGCCAGTGCTAAAAGCCGAGGAACCCGCCCGCAGCTGCCGCCTCGCCCTCTGCCGCCTCAGCGCCGACACCCTGCGGCTCGGCCTCGGCCTGCTGGGTATCCCCAGCTTGGAAAGGATGTGAGCGGAGGTGAGCTGATAATAAAAGCAGATAGATCAGGGGCAAGGACGGAAGTAGACCTACAAATTCACTACGGAATCCACAAAACCCCCTTTGGCGATGCTTTTATCGCCAGCACTGGCCGGGGCATTTGCAGCCTTGATTTTTTAAATAATGCTGACCTGGCAACCGTCAAGCAGAATCTTCAACGGTCCTGGCCCCTCGCTAAAATCCTCAACGACAAAATCGCCATCTCAGCCCTGGCCGAGAGAATATTTACCCCATCAATCCGCCCAGGCAAACCCCCACCAATACACATTGCAAAGGCAACAGATTTTCAGCTTAAAGTTTGGAGCGCCCTCCTGAAAGTTCCCTTTGGCGAAACAACAACCTATCAAATTGTAGCTGAAATGATTGACCACCCCACTGCAGTGAGAGCCGTAGGAAATGCCGCAGGCAAGAATCCGATTGGCTACCTAATTCCCTGCCATCGGCTAATTCGAGCCTCAGGAACCCTTGGAGGCTATCGCTGGGGGATAGAACGTAAGGCCGCAATGTTGAATTGGGAAGCAATTATTTCCCATTAATGCCCCTGGCGGCGCCCGCAACCTAGCGTCGTGGCATGGATCGATCCACCGCTCCCCAGGCCCCCCCCTCGGCCCGCCCCGAGGTGGAAAATCTCCACACCTACAGCGCCCCCCTGGAGGGCCGCCGGGGTTTGCTGCGCCTGGACTTCAACGAAAACACCTTGGGGCCCAGCCCCCTGGTGGTGGAAGCCATCCGCGCCATCCCGGCCGATCACTACGCCATCTATCCCGAATACAACGGGCTGCGGGAGGCGCTGCTGGCAAATCTCACGGCAGCTGGCCTGCCAGTGCCCTTGGCCCCGGCCCAGGTGGGTTTGTTTAACGGTGTAGACGCGGCCATTCACGCCACTTTTCACGCCTATGGGGCAGCCAATGATCTGCTGCTCACCACCAGTCCCAGCTTCGGTTACTACACCCCCTGTGCCCAGATGCAGGGCATGGCGATCGAGGCAATTCCCTACGAAGGCGACGAGTTTCGCTTCCCCCTGGAGGCGATCCGCTCCGCCCTCACCAGCCAGCAGCCGCGGCTACTGCTGCTCTGCAATCCCAATAACCCCACCGGCAGCCGGCTGGCCCCCCACCACATCCTGGAGCTGGCAGCCCTCGCCCCCCACACCCTGATCGTGGTGGATGAGCTCTATGAGGCCTTTACCGGAGACAGCGTGCTGCCCCTGGCAGATTTCCAAGCCACCCCCAATCTGCTGGTGCTGCGCTCCCTGGCCAAAACCGCTGGTTTGGCGGGCCTGCGCATGGGCTTTGCCATTGGGGCCGCCCCGGTGGTGGAGCGGCTGGAGCGGGTCACCGGCCCCTACGACATCAACAGCTTTGCGGTGACCGCCGCCTTTGCCGCCCTCAAAGACCAGGCCTATGTGGATGGCTACGTGGCCGAAGTGCTGCGGGCTAAGGGCTGGCTGGAAGCCCAGCTGCGGGCCACCGCGGTGCGCCACCACAGCGCAGGGGGCAATTACCTCTTGATCTGGCCAAAACTGGGGGCGGCGGCCATGGAAACGGGCCTGCGCCACCGGGGCATCCTGGTGCGGTCCATGGCCGGCAAACCCTTGCTCGATGGCGCCCTAAGGGTGAGTGTGGGCACCCTCAGCCAGATGCAACAGTTCTGGGCTGCCTATGGCGCCCTCGAAGGGTTGGCGGCCCCCCTCGAGGAAACCTAGGGAAAGCAGACCCACCAGGGCCCCCTGTAACGCCAGGCAGCAACCGATCTGCCGGCGCTGCTCCCAAAACACACGGGCCATGGCGATCACCCCGGAGGGCGACCATATTCAGGGCATTAGCTCAATTTTGGTTGTATCGCCGAGGGGTGGGGTCAGGGAGAGCCCACGACCCACCTTTTGGGAAGGGATGCCTGGAAGGGCGTCTAGGAACGGTTGGATCCCGCTCTGGTCACAGTCCTTGGGGGCCGCACCACTGCGCACGTACTGCACTGGGATCACCCGACGGGGGTTGAGTTGTTTCACCACCGCCGCCGCTTCGGCGCCGTCGTACACCTTGGCGCCACCGCCCACACCAATGATCAACACATCGGGGCGCCCCAGCAGCACCAGGTCTTCCGGCTTGAGCGCTGCCGCCGTGCCACCCAGGTGGGCAAATTCCAGCCCCCCCTGGCGCCAGCGCCAGATCACGCCATTGCCAAAGCGCCGGCCGCCCACCCGGTCGTGGGGGGCGGCAAAACCCTCAATGCGCAAACCGGCCAGCTTGTAGGAACCGGGCACCGCCAGGAAGCGACCCCTGGCCACCGCTGCCCCCTCATCCCGCAGGCGGCTGCTAGCCAGCACCACATCGGCGGAAACCCTTGGTTCCGACAGCCCGGCGGCACAGCCCACCGCCTTGAAGGGATTCACCAGCACCGTGCTGCCGCCCCCCTGGATCAACAGGGCACTGTGGCCATAGCTGGTGATGGTGACGCCGCCACCCCCAGCAGCACCAGCAGAAGTGGCGGCGGCGGGGAGGGCCAAGGCCAATCCAACGGCCCCGAGCCAGGGCAGGAGCTTCTGGCGCTGCATGGCCGTGAGCAAAGTGTTGGGAACTTAGCAGTGCTGGCCTAGCCCAGCGGGCCTGGGGCGCAGGAGAGGAAATTGGCTAGCAATTGGTGGCCTGCCTGGGTGAGCACACTCTCCGGGTGAAACTGCACCCCCTGCAGGTGGGGATATTGACGGTGACGCAAACCCATCACCATGCCGTCCTCCAGCCAGGCGGTTACTTCTAGGCAGTCGGGCAGGCTCTCCCGCTCGGCAATCAACGAGTGGTATCTGGTGGCGGTAAGCGGCTCCGGCAGGCCGGCAAATACCCCTTGGCCGCTGTGGTGCACCGGCGAGGTTTTGCCATGCATGAGCTGCGGCGCCCGCACCACCCGACCGCCATACACCTGGGCCAGGGCCTGGTGGCCCAGGCAAACCCCAAGGGTGGGCACCAGCGGCCCCAATTCGCGCAACACCTCCCGGCACACCCCGGAATCCTCAGGGGTGCCCGGGCCTGGGGAGATCAGGATCGCCGCTGGCTTCAACGCTTCGATTTGGCTAAGGCTGAGGGCATCGTTGCGTTCCACCCGCAGCTCTGCGGCAATCGGGTAGGTGGCGGCCAGCTCGCCCAGATACTGCACCAAATTGAAGGTGAAGCTGTCGTAGTTATCGAGCACCAGCAACATCAGTGTCCAAGCCGCAGCAACAGGGGCGGCACCAAGAGCAGTAGGGCGATCATCAGCGATGACAGGGCCGCCACCAGCACCGCCGCCGCCGCACAGTCCTTAGCAATGCGGGCGAGGGGATGGAAACGCCGACCCACCGCCAGGTCCACCACCGCTTCGGTGGCCGTATTCAACAGTTCCAGCACCAACACCGCCGCCACGGTGAGCACCAACACCGCCAGGCGATCCACCGAAAGCTGCAGCCAAAGGGCAAGGCCAAACACCACTAGGCCAGTGGCCAGGTGGATCCGGAAATTGCGTTGGCTAATAAAGGCATAACCAAGCCCCTGGGCGGCATAGCGAAAGCTGGCCGGCAGATCCCGGGCCACCTGCCAGGCCCGCAGGCGCCGGGGCACTTGATCCGAGGGTTCTAGCTCTGAGGTCACCAGCTGTGTCATCCAAACGGACTGGGCAGCCCAGGTCAGGGTGTCGGCACGTTACCGCCGATCTCCGCCGGCGAAAGGTTCAAGGGCGAAAGCGCCAGCAAGCGTTGTTGGCGCTCGAGCATCGCTGCCAACTGCTGGTCATCGGGGTGATCCCAGCCCAGCAGATGCAACAAGCCATGGCTAGCCAGAAACAACAGTTCCTGGTCCAAGCCCTGGGCTGGATCCCGCTGGCGGGCCGCAGTCTCCAGGGAGATCACGATGTCGCCCAACTCCAGGGGCTCCCCCGGCGGCAGCGGCTGGGGTTGGTCTGCCCCCCCCTCCTGGGCCGCAAAGGCGAGCACATCGGTGGCCCCAGGCTTCTGGCGCCAGGTGCCGTTCAGGGCGGCAATGCTGGCGTCATCACAAAACTGCAAGCCGAGGCTGTAGGCCGGGGCCCGCAGGCCAGCGGGCAGTTCCGGCTGCAGGTCAGCGAGCCAGCGGCAGAGCAAAGCCTGCCAGCGCTCCTCCCCAACGGGATCGCCCCAGGGCCCCGACTCCGGCACCCCGTAGGCAAAATCCAGCTCCGGCAGGGGCGAGGACGGGGGCAAGGCAGGGGGCGAGGCAGGGGACAAAGGGCTCATCCCGGCAAGTGGGGCCGGCCAAACCAGGCCAGCAACAACAGGACCCCAATTAAGCCAAGGGCTGTGAGCCCTAAATGCAGCAGGCTCTGGCTGCCCTTACGCACCATGTTGCGCATGGCCAGCTTCACGAAGCTCGGCGGCGGCGCTGGCGGGGTGATGGGGCTGCTGGCTGGCGGGTTTCTGCTGGCGCTCATGGAAGTTCCTCGGCAACGGCATCAACCCCTTGGCGCAGCAGAGCCTGGATGAAGGGGTCCAGGTCGCCATTCATCACTCCCTGCACATCGGTGGTTTCCTCCGCCGTGCGCAGGTCCTTCACCATCTGATAGGGGTGAAACACATAGTTGCGGATCTGATTGCCCCAGGCCGCTTCCACCATGTCGCCGCGGATGTCGGCGATTTCTGCGGCCCTTTGCTCCTGGGCGATCACCATCAACTTGGCCTTGAGTAAAGCCATCGCTTTTTCCTTATTTTGCAACTGGGAGCGCTCCTGGGTGCAGCGCACCGCCAGGCCCGTGGGCACGTGCAAAATCCGCACGGCGGTTTCCACCTTGTTGACGTTTTGACCGCCGGCACCGCCGGAACGGCTGGTGGTGATTTCCAGGTCCTTATCTGGGATGTCGAGCTTTACCTCCTCATCCAGCAGCGGCATGATTTCCACCCCGGCAAAGCTTGTTTGACGTTTGTCGTTGGCATTAAAGGGGGAAATTCGCACCAGTCGGTGGGTGCCTTTTTCATTGCGCAGGTAGCCGTAGGCATAGCGCCCCTCCACCTCCAAGGTGCAGCTCTTCACCCCCGCCTCTTCCCCCTCGGAGAGTTCTGCCACGGCCACCTTCATGCCATGGGCCTCCGCCCAGCGGGTATACATGCGCATCAACATCAGCGTCCAGTCCTGGGCATCGGTGCCGCCGGCGCCGGCATTGATCGTGATCACTGCGCCCTCTTGGTCGTAGGTGCCGCTCAGCAAGCGCTCCAACTCCCAGCGGTCCAGGGCCTGCTTCAGGCTCTGCAACCCCCCGTAGGACTCCTCTAGCAAGCCCTCGTCAGGCTCTAGCTCGTAAAGCTCCAGGGTGGCGCGGCCGTCGTCAATGGCGGCCCGCCAGAGGCGCAACTGCTCGAGCTGAGCCTTCACATCATCCAGCTGCCGCATTTGCTTGCGGGCATTTTGCTGGTCATCCCAGAAATCCGGCTGGGCCGCCAGCTGCTCCAGATCCCGTTGGCGGGCGTTTAGGGCCGGTACGTCAAAGACAGTCCTGGGCATGGCCCAGGCGGTCGGTGAGCTCAGAGAGGTCGCGTTTGAAATCGGTGAGATCGAGCACCGGTGCAGCAGGCCACAGCTACTCCGACCGTATCAGCGAGGCGGAACGACGGTGCTGCCTAGGATCTGTTCACAGCTGTTCTGCCCCTATGACCGCCTCCGTGGAGATCTACACCTGGCGGTCGTGTCCCTTCTGCATTCGGGCAAAACAACTGCTCGACCGCAAGGGGGTGAGCTACATCGAGCACGCCATCGATGGCGATGAGGCCGCCCGGACCGCCATGGCAGCCAAAAGCGACGGCCGCCGCAGCGTGCCCCAAACCTTTATCAACGGCCACCACGTGGGGGGCTGCGACGACCTTTACGCCCTGGAGCGGTCAGGGGAACTTGATGGCCTCCTGGCCTAAATCCGGAGGGCCGCCCAGTGAGTCGCCAGTTATTTGTTGTTGATCCCGTAGAGCGGCTGCGGCCGGAAAAGGACAGCAGCGTTGCCCTTATGCAGGCCGCCCAGCGGGCCGGCCAGGAGCTCTGGGTTTGCAACCTGGCCGACCTGGCCGCCGGCAGCGGTGGCCCCCGGGTGCGGGCCCAGCCGATCCAAGCGGAACCCTGGTATCAACTGGGGGATCCCGAGTGGTTGGCGCTCAGCCACTTCCCGCGGGTGTGGATGCGCAAGGACCCACCGGTGGACGAGGCCTACCTCTATGGCACCCACCTGCTGGAGCTGGGGGAACGCCAGGGGGTGCAGGTGCTCAACCGCCCCGCCAGCCTGCGGGCCTGGAACGAGAAACTCGGCGCCCTGCGCTTCCCCCACCTGATGGCGCCCACCCTGGTGAGTAGCCATGTGGCCGATCTCAGCGCCTTTGCCGAAAGCCATGGCGAGGTGGTGCTTAAACCCCTGGGGGGCCGGGCCGGCCAAGGGGTGATCCGCACTAACGCCCAGGCGCCGGGGCTGGGGGCCCTATTGGAATTGGTAACCAATCAGCAGCAACTGCCGGTGATGGTGCAGGCCTTCCTGCCGGCGGTGATCGCCGGCGACAAGCGGATCCTGCTGGTGAATGGCGAACCGCTGGGGGCCGTAAACCGCAAACCCAAAGCCGGCGAATTCCGCAGCAACCTGGCGGTGGGCGGCGAACCGGAGGCCACGGAACTAACCGACCAGGAACGCCAGATCTGCGCCGAACTGGCCCCAGCCCTGCGGGAGGCGGGTCTTTTCTTTGTGGGGATCGATGTGATCGGCGACCGGCTCAGTGAAATCAACGTGACCAGTCCCACGGGCGTGCGCGAGGTGGAACGCCTAGGGGGCATCCCCTTGGCTGATCTCACCCAGGAACAGCTGCTGCGGGCGAATTTGGCCGGAGGCTGAGCTGCTGCTGCAGCACCTCGAGCTTGAGGGCCACCTCCTGCAGTTCCCGCTCCGGCTGGGAGCCCCGCACCAAACCGGCCCCGGCCGTCAGTTCCAATTCATTGCCCCGCAGCACCCCACTGCGGATCGCCACCCGCAGCTCGGCGTCGCCGGCGCTATCGATCCAGCCAATCGGCGCCGCATAGGCCCCCCGTTCAAAGGGTTCCAGGCTGCGCAGCCAGCCCATGGCCTCCCGCCGGGGCAAGCCCGCCACCGCAGGGGTGGGATGCAGGGCCTCGGCCAGGGCCAAGGGGTGCTGACCGCGCAATTCAGCGGTGATCGGCGTGTGCAGATGGCGCAGGGGCCCGTGGCGGGCCAGGCGCGGATGGCGCGGCCGCCGCGGGGCCAGGCCCTGCCCCTGGAGCACCGCCGTGATCGCCTCCACCACCAGCTCGTGCTCATGGCGATCCTTCACGGAATGCAGCAGGGCCTCCGCCGGTTCCCCTGGCGATGCCGTCCCCGCCAGGGCATCGCAACGCAGCTGGCCCTGGCGCACCGTGAGCAGCCGTTCGGGGGAGGCGCCCACCAGGGCGGCCCCCCCCTCCCCCTGGGCCCAAAGGAACCGGCAACTACCCGCCTGGCGATGGCGCAGGCCCTCCAGCAACAGGCGCGGATCAAGGGGGGCATCCAACAGCAACTGTTGGCGCACTGCCAACACCAACTTGCGCAGCTGGCCAGATTCCACCAACTCCAGGGCCTGGCCCATGGCCCGTTGATAGGCCCCCTGCCAGGGGGACCGGCTGAGCACCTGGGGCGCTGGGGTGAGGGGTAAATCCGGGGGAAGCGTCGCCAGCCGTTGGGCCTGGTCCCAGAGTTCCTCCGCCACCACCCGCGGCGTCACCTCCCCCCCCAGGCGCCGCTGCAGGCGCAACCAACTGTGGCCGCCCTGGCGGCTGAGTTGCCAGCGGGGTAACACCGCCCGCACCCCCGGCACCGGGTGGGGGCCCTCCCCCAGGGGGCCATCAAAGAAAGAGAAAGCCAGCCACACCCGCGGCCGCGCCTGGGGGGGGCCCGGGGGGGGCCCTGCCCCCAAGCGACCCAGGGTCAATTGGCTAAAGCGCTGGGCCAGTTCAAAGCGGCGGGGGCCACTCAGTTCGAGGTGCTGGGCCACACCGGTGGCCGCCATACAGAGGCCAGGGGCGCCATCCCAAAGGGCCTTGAAAGGGGCTGCTGACGGCAAAAAAGCTAGGGCCCGCAAGGGATCCACCGGCGCCACGGCCAGGGCAAGGCTGAGGATGCCCTCGTCCTCCAGCGGCGCCGCCTGGGCCTGGGCCAAGGCCAGCAGGTCTGTAAATGAAGGGGAAGACGACACCGCCGTGCCGGGAGACTGCTCAAATGTATGGGCCCTCCGTCACCAGTCGCCACCGGCACCCATGGCTGAGCCCCAGGTCGTCGCAAGCCGTTACGCCCTCTGGAAGGCGGCGATCAAATGGCCCATGTACTCCGTGGCGGTGATGCCGGCCCTGCTGGCCACCGGCGCGCTCCTGGGCCAGGGGATCAGCCCCCATTGGGGGCAACTGGGCTTGTTTCTGTTAGCGGCTGTGCTGCTGCTGGCCTGGGAAAACCTGGCCAATGACGTGTTTGATGCCGACACCGGTGTGGACACCCACGGCAAACCCCATTCCCTCGTAAACCTCACCGGCCGCCGCGACCGGGTGGCCCTAGCCGCAAACCTCTGCCTGCTGGGGGGCCTGGGCTTGATGGCCCTGGTGGCCAGCCGCAGCCAGGGGGCCGTGCTGCTGCTGGTGCTGGCCTGTTGCGCCATTGGGTACCTGTACCAAGGCCCCCCCTTCCGCCTCGGCTATCGGGGGCTGGGGGAACCGCTCTGCTGGCTGGCCTTTGGCCCCTTAGCCACCGCGGCCGCCCTGCTCGCCCTCGGGGCCAACGGCGGCCCGGACCCCGCCGCAATCCCCTGGGGCCAAGCCCTGGAACTGGGTTCGGGCCCGGCCCTAGCCACCAGCCTGGTGCTGTTTTGCTCCCACTTTCACCAGGTGGAGGAGGACGCCACCAACGGCAAACGTTCCCCGGTGGTCCAGCTGGGCTCTGGCCGGGCCGCAGCCCTGGTGCCCTGGTTTGTGGCGGGCTGCCTGGCCCTGCAATGGGCTCCGGTGCTAGACGGCGCCTGGCCCCCCAGCGCCCTGCTGGGGATGGTTGGGCTACCGGCGGCCTTGGCCTTGATCCGGCTGCTGGCCAGCCAGCACCACCGCCCGGAACGAATTATCGGTAGCAAATTTTTGGCCCTGCGCTTCCAGGCCCTCAATGGCCTAGGCCTGGCCCTGGGGCTGGCCCTGGGCCCGCTGCTGCTGGGCCGATGACGCCCCAGGGCCCACTCCAGCTGGTCTGGCGGCCTTTTCAATTTCGTTTGCCCCAGGCCCTGGTCACCGCCCATGGGGCCATGGCCCAACAGCGGGGCTGGCTGCTCAAGCTCAGCGACCCAGCGGGGCGCCTCGGTTGGGGCGAGGTGACGCCCCTGGCGGCCGATTGGCCTGCCTGCGGAGCGGCTATCGCCGAGTTGGGGGAAACCCTGGAGCAGGGGCCGCTGGAGACGCAACTGCCGCTGCTGCCGGGGCCCCTGGCCTTCGGGTTGGGGCTGGCCTTGGCGGAACTGGCTGGCCTGGGCAGTGCCGCCCAGGGCGGTTGGCTGCCGGCACCAGCCTCCGCCTGGCTGCTACCCGCCGGGCCTGGGGCCCTAGCGGCCCTGGGGCGAGCCCTGGCGGTGGCAGGCCCTCACATAACGCTGAAATGGAAAGTGGCCACCGAGTCGGAGGCCAGCGAACGGGCGGTGCTGGACGCGCTGTTGGCCCTGTTACCTGACACGGGCCGCCTGCGGCTGGATGCCAACGGCGGCTGGGATCGGGCCTGTGCCCACCGCTGGGCAGAGCGGCTGCGCCAGGAGCCGCGCCTGGCATGGCTGGAACAGCCCCTGGCGCCGGGCGACCACGAAGGCCTGCTGCAGTTGGCTGCTTTGCTGCCGGTGGCCCTGGATGAATCCCTACGGGACCCCGCCGGCTTGCCCCCCCATTGGCCCGGTTGGCGGGTGCATCGCCCGGCCCTAGGGGGGGATCCGCGGCCGCTGCTGCGGGCCTTCGGGGCTGGAGAACCCCGGGCGATGGTGAGCACCGCCCTGGGCACCGGCATCAGCCAACGCCTGTTGGCCCACTTGGCGGCCCTGCAGGCGGCAGGCCCCACCCCCTGCGCCCCCGGCCTGGCCCCCGGCTGGGGGGCCAGGGGCGACCTGGCCAGTGCCGACCCTGGCCGGGTGTGGGCAGCGGCCCTGGCCACGGCCCCACTAGGACCAAGCTCTACCAGCAGACTGTCTTGAAAATGACTAGGGTCCTATGACCAGGGTCATTTTCAAGACAGTGGGCGGGGTCATGGCACCGGGGCTCTCAAGGAAGGTTTGATACCCGGCCTGATACCAGCTTCGTGAAGAATGGTCGCCAAGGCCAGCCGATAAATGTGGCAACTGCTGAGCTCACCCCAGGAACGGGGGGCTGGTGAACGGGCCTTGGCCGCCTGCCAAGAGCTGCCGCAGGGTCCAGGACTGGTAATCGGCAGTGGCGGCAGCAGTGGGGGTGGCAGTGGGGGTGGCAGTGGGGGTGGCAGCCAAAGGGGCCGGCGCTGGTGCCTGCAACCGCTCAGCCACCTGGAGGCCGCCGCCGTCAGCTGTGGGGCCTGGCTGCGTCAAATTGGCCTAGACCCCGAACGGGTGGCCGTGGTTAACCCGCTGCCGGGCCACCACATGGGGGGGCTGATGCCCCAGGTGCGGGCGCGGGTATGGGGGGTGCCGCTACTGGAGCTGAGCCCAGAGCAACTGAAACAACCGGCTGAACTGCTGGAACACCAAGCCACCCTTGGGGAATTCCAGGGCCGTGAGTTTCTGCTGTCGCTGGTGCCCACCCAACTGCAAAGGCTGCTGGCTGATCCCAGCGGGGTGGCCTGGCTCCAGGGTTTTGCGCTGATCTGGGTGGGGGGAGCGGGGCTGAGCCCAGCGCTGGCTGAGCAAGCCCGGCAGCGCCAATTGCGGCTGGCCCCTTGCTACGGCGCCACGGAAACAGCAGCGATGGTGACGGCCCTGGATCCCGCAGCCTTCCTGGCAGAAACCAACGGCTGCGGCCACCCCCTGGCGGATGTGAGCCTGCAAATCGAACCCAGCCACCAGGCGATCCAGGTGCGCTGCCGGCGGCTGAGTCCAGGCTGGTTGGCGGGACCCCAGGTGCAACCGTTTGCCGATGCCAGCGGCTGGTGGAGCAGCGGCGATGCCGGCTCCCTCAATCAACAGGGATTGCAGGTGCTTGGTCGATTGGATGGGGCCCTCAACAGCGGTGGCGCCACGGTGTTTCCCGAACAGATCGAAGCAGCCCTGGCCCAGACCCCCGGCGTGGCGGCCCTGCTGGTGGTGGGGCTACCGGATCCTGAATGGGGCCATCGCCTAGGGGCGCTGGTGCGGCCCAGCAGCGCCGCAGACGGCCCAACAGCGCTGGCCAACCTCCGCTCCAGAGCAGCGGCCCTGCCCCCAGCGGAACGACCAAAAACCTGGTTTCTATGCCCCGAGTTAGCTAGCAACGCCCAGGGCAAATGGGAACGCCAACGCTGGCAAACCTGGGCCCTCAGCCAACCTTCCCAGGGCTCAGGCTAGGACTGACGCCTCAAGCCAGCGACCAATCGTCTCCGGCAGCGGCGCCCGCCGCCGATCGCTGGCGCCCAGGCACACATGGCGGGTGAGGCCCTGGGCCACCGGCTGGCCGCCGGAGCTGAAGCCATAGCTCACCTCAAAGGCGGTGGAATCCAGGGCCCGGGGCTGCAGCTGGATAGTCAGCGGATCACCACACACCAAAGGCGCCCGGTAATCGGCGCTGCAATGCACGATCGGCAGCAGCAGGGCCGGGGCAGCCCCAGGCCGGGGGAACAGCTCCGCGGCGGCAATGCCAAACCGCTCAAGACTTTCTTCGTAGGCCTCATGGCACCAGCGCAACAACTGGTGGAAATGCATTACCCCAGCCGCATCGGTGTCGCCAAAACGAACCGTGCGGCACAAGAGTAAAAAATCATCTTTAAGGGGCAGCAAAATGATGCCCGCTCAGCGATCCACAGAGCCCATAATCACATCAATTGACCCCAAGATTGCCATGATATCTGCCACCTTTACCCCCTTAAGCAGGTGGGGCAGGATCTGCAGATTGTTGAAATCTGCCGCCCGGATCTTCCAACGCCAGGGGGTTACATCGTTGTTGCCAATGATGAATACCCCCAGCTCCCCCTTGCCGGATTCCAGCCGGGTATAAAGCTGTCCATTGGGAATCTTGAAGGTGGGTGCCACCTTCTTGGCAACGATCTGATAATCAAAGCCGTAGAACTCACTGGTTTTTCCTTCCAACTGGCGGCGGGCCTCGAGGTTTTCAGTGGGTCCACCGGGGATCTGCTTGAGGGCTTGGCGCAGGATCTTCAGCGATTCACGCATCTCCTGAATGCGCACCCGATAGCGGGCATAACAACAACCCTCAGTGGCCGTGGCCACATCCCAATCAAAATCTGCATAGCACTCGTAATTATCCACCCGGCGCAGGTCCCAGGGCACCCCGGAGGCCCGCAGCATCGGTCCGGAGAGACTCCAATTAATTGCCTGCTCCTTGGTGATTATCCCCAACCCCTCAATTCGGCGCAGGAAGATCGGATTGTTGGTGATTAGCTTTTCGTATTCATCCACCTTAACGGCAAACCAATTACAAAAATCCTCACACTTTTCCAGCCATCCATAGGGTAAATCCGCCGCCACGCCACCGATGCGGAAATAGTTGTTATTCACCATCCGCTGGCCGGTGGCAGCCTCCCAGAGGTCGTAGATCATCTCCCGCTCCCGGAAGATGTAGAAGAAAGGCGTTTGGGCGCCCACATCCGCCAGGAATGGACCAAGCCAAAGCAAATGGTTAGCGATGCGGGTGAGCTCCAGCATCAACACCCGGATGTAGCTGGCCCGCCTCGGCACCTTCACATCGGCAAGCCGCTCGGGGGCATTCACCGAGATCGCCTCGTTGAACATCCCCCCGGCATAATCCCAGCGGCTGGTGTAAGGCACGAACATCACATTCGTGCGGCTTTCGGCAATTTTTTCCACCCCCCGGTGCAGGTAACCGATCACCGGTTCACAGTCGACCACGTCCTCACCATCGAGGGTGACCACCAGTCGAAAGGCCCCGTGCATCGAGGGGTGGTGGGGGCCAAAATTCAGCACCATCGGCTCGGTGCGCGTTTCCAGCTGCGTCATGGGCCGAGGCGATCGCTGCGCTGATCCTAGGAAGGAGCTGGAAACCGCACTGCATTCAGCAACGCCAATTCCCCTGAACAGCCCCTCCCCACCCCCCAACCCCGCCTTTGAGCACCGGCCCGTACTACCGGCCCAGGTGCTGGAGGCCTTTGCCCCCCTGCCCGCCGAGGGGGTACTGCTAGACGCCACCGTGGGCGGCGGCGGCCACAGCGCCCTGTTGCTGGAGGCCCACCCCGGTTGGCGGCTAATCGGCCTCGACCAGGACCCCGCCGCCCTGGCCGCCGCCAGCGCCGAGCTGGCCCGCTTCCCGGGGCGGGTGCAGCTGGTGGCTAGCAACTTCGCCGCCTACCAGCCAACGGAACCGCTGCTGGCGGTGCTGGCGGACCTGGGGGTGAGCAGCCCCCAGCTGGATAGGGCGGAAAGGGGATTCAGCTTCCGCGCCGATGGCCCCCTTGACATGCGAATGAACCCCCAAGGGGGCGGTGAAACCGCCGGCGCCCTGCTCGATCGCCTCAGCGAAACCGAACTGGCTGATCTGATCTTTAACTACGGGGAAGAGCGCCTGGCCCGCCGCATCGCCCGCAAGCTGGTGGCCGAACGCCCCTGGAACCACGGGGAACGGGGCACCGCCGCCCTGGCCTATGCCATCGCCGGCTGCTACCCGCCCAAACAACGCCATGGCCGCATCCACGCCGCCACCCGCAGCTTCCAGGCCCTGCGCATTGGCGTAAACAACGAGCTAGGGGTGCTGGAACAACTGCTGGACCAGGCCCCCGCCTGGCTGGAACCGGGGGGACGCCTGGCGGTGATCAGCTTCCATTCCCTCGAGGATCGCCTGGTGAAAAACCGCTTCAAGGCAGACCCCCGCCTGCGGGTGCTTAGCCGCAAGCCGCTGATTGCTGATGCGGAAGAGGAAGCCCTGAACCCCCGTTCCCGGTCCGCCAAGTTGCGGCTGGCCGAACGCCAGGAGCTGGAAACCTGATGGCCTTTCCCCTACCCCTGGCCGCCGCCTGGTGGCTGGCGTTTTTGATCCAGCTGGTGGCCCTACCCGGGGTGGTGCTGCCGGTGCTGCCTGGCTTGATCCTGCTGCCCCTCGGGGCTGGGCTCTGGTGCTGGGCCGTGGGCTGGGCGGCGGGTTGGCCGTGCCTGATTGCCGCCCTGGTGATTTTGGTGTTGGGCTGGGGGGCCGATGCCCTCGGGGTGTGGCTGGGGGCCGCCAAGCTGAGGGCCAGCCGCTGGGCTTACATCGGCGCCGGCATCGGTTTGCTGGTGGGCGTATTGGGCCTGTTGCCCAGCCTGCCCGTGGGCGGGCCGCTGCTGGGGGCCCTACTGGGGCCACTGCTGGGGGCCAGCCTCGGCGAATTGTTTGCCTCCTCCGGCTCCCTGGGGCGCTCCCTGCAGGTGGGTTTGGCGGTGGTGGCAGGGATGCTGGTGAGCCGCCTGGCCCAGGCGCTGCTCACCCTGGTGGGATTGGCCGCCTTTGGGCTGCTCAGCGGCGGGCCCCCCAGCTTTTAGGCCGCCATTACGCCGGTGCGGTCTTGCTCGCCAAACAGCTGGCGGAAGGCGGCAATTTGCACACAGGCCACCAGGGGCTGGGCCACAAACACCCCCACCCCCAGGGCCAATATCCCGGCCAACCCGAGCAGAAACAAAATGGTGATCAGCTCCAAAAGTCTCTGCCATTGGCTGGTAAGCACCCGATGGCTGCGGCCCATGGCCTGAAACGGATCAGATTCTTCAAACAGCATTACCGGCTGCAGAAACTGCTGACTACAGCTGAGCAGCACCAAGCCCAACAGCGCCGCCAGGGCCGGCAGCAACACCAGGGCCTCCTTAATCCACCACAGGCCCACCCCAAGCACCAGGGCCGGTATCACCACCAATAAACAAAGGGCAGAAATCAGCAAACCCGCCAGAAAGATCCTGGTGACGGCGCCCCCATCCCAACGGCTGAAACATCTCCAATCCGGGCGGCGCCCCTCCAGGGCACACCAGGCGCCCCGATAGAGCCCCACCGACCCCCAAAAGGTGAGCACCAGGCTGGCCAGGGTGCCCAGAACCGGCAGCAGCGAAGCCAGCACCACCAGGGCATTGAGCAGCAGGGAAAAGCCCACAAAGGGCCAGGGGGCCAAGCAGAAGGCCCGCCAGCCCTCCCGCAGGGCGGCGACGGGCTCCAGGCGGCCGCGGGGGGTAACCAGGGCAAGCTCAGGGGAGGTCATGGCTGGCGCAACTGCTCAACAAGCTTTCCCATGCTGGTCAAGGTCTGCTCAATTTGCTGGTGTGTACTGCTGCGACCAAGCCCAAAACGTACCGAGGCCGCCGCCTCTGATCTGCTGCGGCCGAGGGCCTGCAACACATGGGAGGGTTCCCCGGTGGCGCTGCTGCAGGCTGAACCGCCACTCACCGCCCATTGGCGCCGCAGGGCCCGGTGCAGCCGGCCGCCATCCACCCCCGCCACGGTCACATTGAGGTTGTGGGCCAGCCGCGGCCCCAGGGCGCCATTCACCGCAATGCCCCCCAGGGCCTCCAAGCCCAGCCTCAGGTGTTCCCGCAGGGCCCCCAGCCGTTGCTGCCGCTGGGGGGCATCGGCCAGGGCCCGATCCAACGCCTCCGCTAAACCCACCACCAAAGGGGTGGCCACACTGCCGCTGCGCAGGCCCCGCTCCTGGCCGCCCCCATGGATTTGCGGGGCGATCTCCACCCCCGGCGCCACCACCAGGGCGCCAATGCCCTTAGGTCCATAAAACTTGTGGCCACTGAAACTGAGCAGATCAATGCCCCAGTCCAGGGGCCGCAGCGGCAGGTGCCCTAGCCACTGGGCCCCATCGCAATGGAAGGCGATCCCGCGGGCCTGGCAGAGGGTGCCGATGGCCGCCAGGGGTTGCAACACGCCGATCTCGTTGTTGGCGGCCATCACGCTCACGAGCACCGTGTCGGGCCGCAGGGCGGCCTCCAGGGCCGCCGGCTCCAGCAGGCCGCTGCTGGGCACCGGCAGCACCGTGAGCCCAAAGCCAAGGCGCTCTAAATACCGGCAGGGGTCGAGCACCGCCCGGTGCTCCGTGGCCACGGTCACCAGGTGGCGCCCTCGCCCCATGCGCGCCTCACAGAGGCCCTTGATCGCCAGGTTGTTGGCCTCGGTGGCCCCACTGGTAAACACCAACGCCTCGGCGGGCACCGCCAGGGCCCCTGCGAGGCGGCGGCGGGCGGTTTCCACCGCGGCGGCGGCGGCCAGGCCAGGCCGATGGTTGCGGCTGGAGGGGTTGGCAAACTCCCCGCTCCAGTAGGGAGCCATCGCCGCCACCACCGCCGGATCACAGGGGGTGCTGGCCTGGTGGTCGAGGTAGATCGGCGCAGCGGCCACTGGGGGTGCCTGGGGGGAAGCAGCGGCCCCATGCTGACGGGATGTTGCCGATCTAGCCGATGGCCCTAGTTACCCCCCTGGCCCTAGGCCTGGCCCTCACCGTGGCCCAGGGGTTGGATATGCAGCACCCGGAGTCCTACCGGCCGCCGGGCCTGGTGCTGCTAGACGAACGCACGATCCCCTACGGCAAGGAGGTGACAGGCGTTTATGCCATCCGCCCCGCCGATGACATCCCCCAGGGCAAACGCCTGAAGCTCTGGCAGGAGAAGGTGAATGACGTGAAGGTGCGCAACGAAACCGTGCGCTGTGACCAAGCGGCCCCAGCCCGGATCACCAGCACCGGCAGCCAGCTGGTGATGGTGGAACTCAACCCCGGCGGCGCCGTGGGCCCCCACAACCGCCTATCCCACCTGGTTTGGTGGGCCGCCTGCTTCCCGGACCAGGCCGGCAAAGACCCCAACAGCCTCCAGGCCGTGGCCCGCAAGCTGGGCTTCAGCGGCATGTTGATCGAGCGGGAACATCTGCTGCCGGGAAACGCTCGATAAAGTCCGGGCACGAACTAATCCCGGCGCCGCCATGGACAGCACCAGCACGGATGCCAATGCCGCTGCCACCGAGCAGTTCCTCAATACACCGCCCAGGGTGCTGTTGGTAGACGACGAACCGGGCCTCCGCACGGCGGTGCAGGCCTATTTCGAAGACGAAGGCTTCCTGGTAACCACCGCCAACGACGGTGAAGAGGGCTGGGAGAAGGCCCAGCAGGAACTGCCCGATGTGGTGCTCAGCGACGTGATGATGCCGCGGGTGGATGGCTTCGGGCTGCTGGCCCGGCTGCGGGCAGACGAGCGCCTGGGGGGCACCCCGGTGATCTTCCTCACCGCCAAGGGCATGACCGCCGATCGGATCGCCGGCTTCCGCGCTGGGGTGGATGACTACATCCCCAAACCCTTTGATCCCGACGAACTGGTGGCCCGGGTGCGCAACGTGGTGCAACGCCAGGAACGGCTGCTGCGCGAGGCGGCCCGCTACGCCGACACGGATCTCGGCCAGATGGCCAAACAGATCACCGAAATCCGCTCAATGCTCCAGGGGGGCGGCAACAAACGCCCTGGCCAGCCCGTGGACCACGCCTTCACCCCACGGGAATCCAGCGTGCTGCAGCTGGTGGCGGAGGGCTTTATGAACAAGGAAATCGCCCGGCGCCTGGAAACCTCCATCCGCAACGTGGAGAAATATGTGAGCCGGCTGTTTGCCAAAACCGGCACCTCCAGCCGCACCGAATTGGTGCGTTACGCCCTTGAACACAGCCTCGTGGAATAACGGCTGGACCTACCGGGATCGGATCGGCCCGGCCCAGGCGGGTCTGGATCTGATCAGTTTCTATGCGGGCCGCTATCCCCATTCCTCCGCCCAGTGCTGGGCCGAGCGGCTGGCGGCGGGGGAATTAGAGCTCAATGGCGCCCCAGTTAGCGCCTCGTTGCCCCTGGCCTGCGGCGACCAGCTGAGCTGGCGGCGCCCCCCCTGGCAGGAACCAGCGGTGCCAGACCAGTGGCAGGTGCTGCACGACGACGGTGATCTGCTGGTAATCAACAAACCCAGGGGCCTGCCGGTGCTGCCGGCAGGGGGCTTCCTGAATCACACCGTGCTGGGCCTGCTGGCCCAGCGCTATGGCGAGGCAGCGCCACGGCCGGTGCATCGGCTCGGGCGATTTACCTCGGGGCTGCTGGTGTGCGCCCGCCAGCCCGAGAGCCGCGCCTGGCTCAGTGCCCGGCTGCGGGAGAGCAGCCGCAGGGCCGATAGCAGCGACTGCCAAAAGATTTATCGGGCCCTAACGGCGCCCTTGCCCCAGGAGCTAGAGCCAGGACAGCCCCTGGCCATCACAACCCCGATCGGCCGCCGACCCCATCCATTGCTCGGCTCGATCTGGGCTGCCGCAGCCCCCGGGGATCCCCAAGCCCTGGCGGCCGCCAGTTGCCTCACCCTGCTGGCACGCCGGGCTGAAGCCTGCCTGGTGGAGGTGGAAATCAGCTCCGGCCGCCCCCACCAGATCCGAATCCACACCGCCGCCATCGGCGCGCCGCTGCTGGGGGATCCCCTCTACCGGGCCGATGGCAGCTGCTCAGCCACGGCCCTACCAGGCGACGGCGGCTACCAGCTGCACGCCCAGCGCCTGCGGTTGCGGCTGCCCCACCAAAGCAGCCTCGAGCTGGTGGCGCCGCCGCCCCTGGGCTCAGCCCTTGCTGAATTCGATCAGCCTTGAGAAATAGAAGGGGGCCTGGTTGAGGCTGCGGCGCACCGGTTGGAAGCCAGCCGCGGCGGCGGCGGCCACGATGCCAGTTTCCCGCAGGGTGTAGGCCCGGGTGGTTTTGCTGGGGCCAGGAAACAGCTGGCCAATGCCCTTGAGCAGGGCCAACAGCGGCGTGTAGGGGGCAAAGCTCACGATCAAGCGCCGCTGGGCCAGACCCGCCAGGTGGCGCACCATCGCTTCCGCCTGGTCCTGGGGGTAGTGGATAAACACATCCAGGCAGATCACGGTGTCGTAACTGCCGCTAAGGCTCTCCAGATCGGAGGTGCTGAACTGCAAGCGCTCGCCGCCAAGGCCCGCCGCCGATGCCCGGCGCCGGGCCTCCACCACCATTGCCTCAGACAGGTCGCTGGCGGCCACCTTCCCGGCCCCCAACCGGGCCAAGGGCAAGCTGAGGCTGCCCACCCCACAACCGGCATCACAGAAACTGCGCTGGCCCAGGTCGGCGTCTTCCCCCAGCCAGGCCAGCACGTTGTCTACGGTTTTTTGGTGGCCGATGCGGATGTTGCGCTGTACCCGGTTGACCTCGTCGCTGTCGCTGTAGATGCGATTCCAGCGCTCGAAGCCAGTGCTGTTGAAGTACTGCTGCACCTCCGCCTTCTCGGCCACCCGAGCCAGGTCCTGGGGGGAGGGGGAGGTCATCACGGGGCGGCAAAACTGCCGGGACCCTACCCGTTCCGCCGCCAGGCCAAGGGCGCCCCTGGCCTGGGCTGGTGCCAGCGCAGGGTTTCGGCCAGGGGCCTGCCCAGCAACTGCTCCTGCACCGGCCGCAGATCCCCAACCAGCCGCCGGGGCAACACCGTGGCCGCCCGGATCGCCGCCGCCGGCTCCCCAGTCCATTGGGCCAAGCGCACCACCCCCTCCAGCAGGCCAAGGCTGGTGCCCGCCAGGGTGCCATCGGCCAGGCGGCAGCTGCCGTTTTGCACTTCAATCTGGCGGTCATCCCAGGGGTAGGAGCCGGGGGGCAGGCCATAGGGGGCAAGGGCATCACTCACCAGCACCAGCTGTTCGGGCCAGAGCCGCTGCAGCAACACCGCCATCGCCGGCGCCACATGCACGCCATCGGCAATCAAACCCAAGGCCCCATGGGGGAAATCCAGCAGTGCCCCCAGGGGGCCCGGGGCCCGGTGGTGCAGCCCTGGCATCGCATTGCAGGCATGGGTGAGCATCGCCACCCCCTGGCCATAGGCCTCCCGGGCCTGAGCTTCGTTGGCTTCGCTGTGGCCCAGGCTCACCAAAATCCCCAGGCGGCAAAGGGCCTCAATCACGGCGGCGGCCCCCTCCAGCTCCGGCGCCAGGGTGACCAGGGCAATCGAGTGCTCGAACCCAGCGATCCGCTCATCTAGGGCCGCCAGCGACGGGGCACAGAGGTGCTCCGCCGGGTGGGCGCCGCGGCGGCTATGGGCCAAGAAAGGCCCCTCCAGGTGGGCGCCCAACAGGCGGCAACGGCCTGGTTTATGGAGGCGCCGGGCCTCCTCCAGCAAGGCCAGCCCCTGGCGCAGGGGGGCCACCCCACAGGTCACAAAGGTGGGGCAGATCGCCTCCACCCCATCGCGCCAGAGCAGCTCCAGCAGCTCGATCAGCAACGGCAATTGCCCCGGCACCAGCTCAGGGAAAGGCAGGCCCAGGCCCCCATTGATCTGCAGATCCACCCCCGCCGGGCTAAGCCAATCCCCCCCCCAGTTCTCGCCGGCCCCGGCACTGCCGGCAGCCAGGGGTTCCAGGCTGGCAATGCAGCCCTCTGGATCCACCCCCAGGCGCCAGAGCTGGTTGCTGGTTTCTGCAGCCCTGGGCAAACGCAGGTTGGTATGCCACTGCATGGGGATAAAACGGGGGGAGAATGCCTGCAAGAGGCAGTCTGCCAATGGCACGCAATCCGCGGGTAGGGGTGGTGATGGGCAGTGATTCCGATCTGCCCTGCATGCAGGCGGCGGTGGAGGTGCTCGAGGAATTCGGCGTGGCCCATGAGGTGCGGGTGCTCTCGGCCCATCGCACCCCCCTGGCCATGGCCAGCTACGCCGAAACCGCCGAAGCCCGGGGCCTACAGGTGCTGATCGCCGGGGCCGGCGGTGCCGCCCATCTGCCGGGGATGGTGGCGGCCCTCACCAGCCTGCCGGTGATCGGGGTGCCGGTGGCCAGCAAAGCCCTCTCGGGGCTTGATTCCCTCTATTCGATCGTGCAGATGCCGGCTGGCATCCCGGTGGCCACGGTGGCCATCGGCAATGCCACCAATGCTGGCCTGCTGGCCCTGCAGATCCTGGCCATTGCCGATCCAGAGCTCCGCCAGGCGCTTAACACTTACCGCCAGGAGCTGCGCGCCATGGTGGAAGCCAAGGACCAACGGCTCCAGGAACTGGGCAGTGCCCGTTACCTGGCCGAACGCGATGAATAAAAAATCAGATTTAGCAGCGGCAAAACTGACCTGGCCCCCCCGCTGGTTGCGGCTGAGCTTCGCACTACCACTTCTGGTGCTCAACCTGTTTGTGTTGCGGCAACTGCTGCTGCCCCTAGCCCCCTTCCCGGCCCTATTCCTGACCGCCGCCCTGATTGCCTTCCTGCTGGATATTCCCAGTCGGTGGCTGCAGGGGCGGGGCATGCCCCGGGCCCTCAGCCTAGGGCTGGTGCTGGGTATCACCCTCGGGGGCTTGGTGTTGGCCGCCCTCTGGCTGGTGCCGCGGCTAATTGAACAGTTAGCTGAATTGGTAAATGCAATTCCCGGCTGGTTAGTGCAGGCCCAGGAGTTACTAAATCAACTGCAAGATTTAGCCGCCGAAAGGGGCTGGCCCACCGACTTCAGCACCCTCACCGATGACCTACTAGCCCGCAGTAGCCGCCTGGCCCGCAGCTTTAGCCAACAACTACTGAGTTTGCTTACTGCCACCCTTGGCCTCACAGTAAACACCGCGATCGTGCTAGTGCTAGCCGTATTTATGTTATTGGGGGGTGAGTCAATCAGTGCCGGCCTAGCCCGCTGGATCCCCCACGACTGGCGCAGCCTGGTAGTTACCAGCCTCAACCGCACCTTCCGTGGATACTTTGCCGGCCAGGTATTACTGGCCCTAATTCTCAGCAGCCTGCAGATCGGTGTGTTCACTGTGTTGCAGATTCCCTATGGGGTGGTGTTTGCCCTGCTGATTGGTTTCACCACCCTGGTGCCCTATGCCAGTGCGCTCACGATCCTGCTGGTAAGCACGGTGCTGGCGGTGGAAGATCCGCGCACGGGGCTGGAGGTGCTGGCGGCCGCCATCAGCGTGGGCCAGGTGGTGGATCAATTGATTAGCCCCCGTTTAATGGGCAGCATCGTGGGCCTGCAACCGGCCTGGTTGTTATTTAGCCTGCCCCTTGGGGCCCGGGCCGGCTCGCTGCTGGGGCTGGGCGAACTGCTGGGCCTGCTGCTGGCCGTACCCGTGGCCAGCGTGCTCAAAACGTTGCTTGATGCCTTGTATTTAAAAATCGCCACCAACGGGGAAGAAGACCAAATCCCTATGGCTTCAAACCTATCAATTGAAACCCTGAACAATTGACAATAAAAAAGGCCCCCAATCGGGGGCCTTGAATCAAACTTGGCACAGGATTAAAGACAGGCTTTTACCTTAGGCCGATCAGGCCACGTAACCCAATACCCCTTCATTCCTCCAACCACCTGCCACGAGGGCAGCGGCCTCACCGGCATTAGAGGTGTAGAGGTGCTCCACACCATTAAATAAACGGTTTACGGCGGTGCTCATACCCAAGGCCGACTGGCTGGCCATCCAACCGGCCACCCCTTCCACCTGATAACCGGCGGTTTTGGCAGCGGTAATTTCCGCGGCACTGGTGGTGAGCAGATGATCCAAACCATTGGCACTGCGCAGCCTCGTTACCTGGTTGTAGCTGCCAGTGACAAGATCACCGGCAACACCCAGGTTGAAGGCAGTGCCTTCATTCCTGAAGCCCCTGGCCACCAGGGCGGCCACCTCTGCCCCATCGGTGGTGATCAGGTGGGTACCTGTTATCGAATCCAACAGGCGTGTGGCCTTGCCAGCGGCGGTGCCATCCACTTGGAAGCTCAACAGGCTGCGGTTAGCAGGGGAGGTGGTAGGGAAAGCATCCTTCTGGGTGGAATCAATGCCGCGCAGCTCAAAGCTGAACAACCCATTGGCATCCACAGCAAAAGTGGCGTAATTGAAGGTGTCTGGTGAATAGAAATCCACCGGCTTGGGGGCCGTGGTGGCTGTGGCGTCGCCCTCACGGACCACATTTTTAAGCCCAGGGAATAGGGCATCTAAACCAACGGGATCTACTCCCGCCGCCAACTGCTTGGCTGCCAAATCAGTGGCCAATTTATTGATGTTGGCAAAGCTGTGGTCGGTAACCGTGTCGGGGCCGGTGGCGCCAATTGGACCATCAACCACACTGATCACCCCAGGCACGCGGCTGTAGGTGGTGGGTTTAGTGGGATCAGCCACATACTGCACCTCATTGATGCGGGTTTGGTGATCATCACAAGCCATGAACACCACATTGCTGATTTTGTTATCAGCAATGAACTTCAGCAAATCATTGCGCTCAGCACGGTAACCGCCAATCCAGGATTTACCGCCGTCATCGGTGCCACCCAAGGCGCCGATTTGATCTATGGGATCAGCGGTGGCAATAAATTTCCATTGCAGGCCAGCCTTCTGGGAATCCAGCAGCGTCTGCTTCAACCAAGCCAACTGGGTGGCACCTAGGTAGGTGCGGTCTGGGTTGTCTGCGCGGGCACCGCCATCATCGGCACCAGCGGCGGTGGTGAGCCGCACATCACGGTAGGTGCGGGTATCCAGGTTGATAGCAATGGTGTTTTTACCCCACTGTTGGGCCCCATAGAGCTGCAGGGTGCCATCACTACGGGAATCGCTTGGAGCATCGATCACATTGGGGGTGCGGATCGGCAAATACTCCAAGAATGCCTGCTGCATGGCAGCAAAGCCAACAGATTTATTTATATACAAACCAGTTTTATTAACATCATAAGCGGTATTGTCTGTTCCCTTACCAGAGGCAGACTCAAGAATCAAAGGGGCCCCACCATTGATGAACTGACCATTACCCAGCTCGTGGTTATCCCAAGCAGAAACCAAGCCCTGGGCCTGGTAAAGATTTGAAATGCCGGGGTAGGTGCCGCCACCGGGCACAACACTAATATCTTCCAGATATTTACGGCGATAGTCCTTCAGCGCCTGGGCTGGATCCTTATAAGGATCAGCAGTTTTTGCAGATGCGGTAACCCCAGAACCCGATGCCGTTTCATACATCGTATCCCCATTAAACATGAAGAAATCAAGTTTCTGGGTTTTGAGATCCTGGGTAGACCAATGGGGACGCATATAACCATCCACATCACCACTCATGCCAAATTTCACCGTGGCACCACTGGTGGGATCAGGGGCCGTTTTGAAAAACCCAGTGTCGCTAAGGGTTCCATCGGAAGCGAGAAAACGGTAGAAGTAGCTCACCCCAGGCCTAAGGCCACCCAGGTCCACCTTGACGGTGAAATCACGGTTCGGATCAGTCACCGCTGGAGCCGTGATTAACGAAGAGAAATCAGATTTTTCAGAAACCTGCAAAGTCACACCAGCCTGGATGCCTGCCCCGGTTACGGAATCGGCAGTGCGGGTCCAGAAAATCCCGGAGCTAACGGTGGGATCTCCGGAGGTAATGCCAGAAAACTTAATGGCCACTGAGCAACAACAAGGGCCCCATTAAAATGCCCCACCAAGCTTAAGAAATAGATAAGACTAAACAGCAATCAAACAGGCTGAAATCCTGAGGCCCTCTACCCACACCTTCCACAAGAACTACCCAGATTTTCTAATAAATTCCACAAAAAAGGCCCCCATGCGGGGGCCTTAATGTCGATCAATCAAAATAGTTAATTAATCACGATCAAGCGCAGATGATCAAGCTACGTAACCCAGTACCCCTTCATTCCTCCAACCACCTGCCACGAGGGCATTGGTTTCAGCAACATTGGCGGTGTACAGGTGCTCCCGGCCATTAAACAAACGATTAACTGCCGTGGTAGCGCCCAAAATGGAAGCAGTTTGAATGCGGCCAGCCACACCCTCAGTCACATAGCCAGATCTGTTAGCGGCGCTAACTTCATCGGTATTTGTGGTGAGTAAGTGATCACGGGTGGCGGAATTAAACAGGCGGAATACCTGCTTGTAGTTGCCTGCGGAGGCAATCCCGGCATCACCAATCACAAAAGAGGCGCCCTCATTTCTCCAACCAAATGCCCCAACCAAGGTTGCGACTTCTGAGGAACTTGCTGTGGTTATGTGCAAACCAGTAAGAGGATCAATCAAGCGCACTGCAGTGGGTGTGGTGGCCGAAGTTAGCCTGAGCAATTGGCCGCCTTCCACCAGTTTGTTGGCGCTGATTGCCCCATCGAGCAAACCATGGGCCTGCACATCTATGAAGTAATCGGTGCCGGCCTTGTTGCCATACAAAGCGGATACATCTGTGGTGCCAGAGGTTTCCCACTGCCCAGCGGCACTTTGGGTGGCGGTGGTGGAACCAGCGGCAATAACACCCTTCGCCAGGGAATCGGTCATGCCCGTGGGAATCGCAGTGCGATCGATCACAGCAATCCGGGTGGCGGCACCAGTGTCAGGATTCAAACTCCAAACGCTTCCTTCCTCAGTGCCGAAGGCGGCATCATTGGAAATCGCCCGGTCTTCATTCAAGATAATGGCGCCAGAGGGGCTCCACTCCATGTTGTCTGGGCTGCGAACGCCGGCTTGCTGCTTACCAGCATCATCGCCGTCGTAGATATTTTTTAGGATTGCTGTTGTGGGCACCCCAGCGGTAAAGGTGGTATCGATGGTGTAAACAGTGCCGTAGGTATCTATGTAGGCGGCATTGCTGGTTTGCCCAGTGGCATTAAAGGCCACCATGCTGGGTTTAGCAGGGTTGATGGCAGCATCTTCCACCCGGGCAAAACCCGCTGCCCCCAATGCCGTGGCGGCGGTGTGGAGGGTGGTGAAGTCGAGATAGCCAGCGGCGTCGTAGCCGGTGGTGCCAGCCTTGGTGGCATCCTTCACCGCAATGGCCTTCCAAGAGCCAGCAAAAGTTCTTCCAGTGCCAGCCAGTTCCGCCGGTTGGTCAGCGGCAGTGGTGTCGTTGGCCACCCAAGTATAAAGTTGGCCGCCTTTGAGACCGTTGCGGGCCAAGAAATCAGTGCTGCCAGCCACCTTTGTGCCCACATAGAGCCAGGCAGGGCCAGGGGTGGAATCATCCCCGATGAAATAGGCCACTTTGTTGGTGTCGCCGGTGTCTACCACCAGGGCCTGCTCCACCGAGAAGCGACCCAGATCAGGGGCGGCATAGAGCACATTATTTTTCACGTCCAAGGCCATCACGTAGCCACCTTTGCCACCATTGGCAGTGGCCGACTCCTCACCAACTAAATAAAGCGGATCTACGTTGCCTTTTCCGGCACCGAAGGGGTTTGCGGGGGAATAGTTACCAGCACAGAAACGATCAAGGCCCGCAGTAGCTTGGTTGGCATCGGTGGCAGCCAAGCCGTTGAGTTGAACCGCAGTGGTTACATCATTCCCGGAACGATCTACAATTTTGTTATAGGCTACACCTGAATTAACGACCACACCGGCATTATTCACATCAAAATATTGAATCCTGGTGCCCAAAAGCGACAGACCATTTGCCAGCTTGTAGGCATATGCCGTGGTGCTACCAATCTCTGAGTTAGCCAACACGCGAATGGTGTTGTCATCCAGCCGGAAAGCGCCGATACCGTCAGGAATACCCGCTGGGGTAAAACCATTAACTGTTTCACCGATGGTGAACAGCACCTGAGGCGTTACCGAAGAAACAAGACTCTTGATCTGCGCAGGTGAGGGCATGGGAGTGAGATAAAGAAAACTCGCACCAAGAAATAAAAACTCGGTGCAAACTTTATTAAGCTACGTGAAATCCCCGTATTAACATCAAGCTTTAACCAAGGAAAGATCAAGATTAAAGAAATAACTGACTAAGAAGCGATTAAGAATTGCCTGCCGCCTGGTCGGCCGGCCCTGTTTTGCGCTGGCCCACATTGAAGCTGATGCAAATTCTCAGCCCACTGCCGGGGGCACTGGGTTCCACCTCGTGCCATAGCCAGGAGGGAAACAACAACATCAACCCAGCCGAAGGTTGGCGCCGAAGCCTCCCCTGCAGCAGCTCTCCCTTGCCAGCACGCAATGGTGGGCAAAGCATCTGAGCTCCGCCCCGGGGATCCAAAAAGGCAATCGAGCCCGCCCCCTCATCCGCCCGTAGGTAAACCACACCGCTGAACAGGGAATGGGGGTGTAGGTGGGCCCTGGTGGTGTGTCCTGGGCCATTCACCATGGCCCAGGCGTTATTGAAACTGGGGGTGGCCAGGCTGAAATCCCAGCCAATTTCAGTGAATGCCTGCTGGCAGCTGGCAGCAATCCAGCGGAACAGTGGGGCAAGGGTTTGATCGTCTAGCAGATCACTCTGGCTATGCCAGCCCCCTTGGTTGGTTATGGCCAGCCCCTGGGGGTCCTCCTGCTGGAGCTGGAGCACATGGCTCGCCCAGGCACCTAACTGCTCGGGCTCTGGGTATTCAAAGCTCCACAGCGGAGTAGGGAAAAGGCTCTCCACCGTCACCCCTGAGCCAACGGTGCCAGCACCCCCTTGGTTTCCAAGTAACTGATCACCTGGGCCACACTCCCCTGGAGGCTCTGGCCACCGGTGTCGATGCGTAGCTCGGGCGCTGCCGGCTCCTCATAGGGGCTGGAGATGCCGGTGAAATCTTTGATCTGGCCTGCCCGGGCCTTGGCATAGAGCCCCTTGGGATCGCGGCCCTCGCACACGGCCAGGTCTGCGGCGCAATGGATCTCAATGAAATCACCGGCCGCCACCAGGGCCCGGGCCCGATCACGGTCGGCCCGGAAGGGCGACACGAAGGCGGTGAGGGTGATCACGCCAGCGTCGAGGAAGAGCTTGGCCACCTCGCCAATACGCCGGATGTTCTCCTCCCGGTGGGCATCGGAGAAGCCCAGGTCTTTGCAGAGCCCATGGCGCACGTTGTCGCCATCGAGCACGTAGGTGGATAACCCTCGGCCAAACAGTTCGGCGTTTAGGGCATTGGCCAGGCTGCTCTTGCCGGAGCCAGAGAGGCCAGTAAACCAAAGGATGGCGCTGCGGTGGCCCCGCTGCTGGGCCCGGGCCGCCCGATCCACCGAGGCCTCATGCCAAACGATGTTGGAGGCAACGGTCATGGGGGCGCCAAGCTAGGGAAGGCAATTCTCGCCCTTGCCCCTGCCCCCTGGATATCCCGTGCTGCCCCTGCTGCTGCAACTGCCACCGGTGCCTGTGATTCCACCCGAATTGCGCCCGCTTAGCCAGGAACTACAACGCCAAGGTTTCAAATTGCGCTGGGAGCAACCGCCCAAGGCCGGCGCCTATGGCTTGTTTGAAAGTGGCAGCCGCACGGTTTGGGTGCACCCTGTGACCTTTGAGCTGGGCATCGGCCGCCAAACCCTGATCCATGAGTCGGTGCATGCGGCCCAGAGCTGCCCCCAGGGCAAGCTCACCCCCCTGGGGGTGCCGGCGCCGTTGACGCCGCTGATTGAGCACGAAATCAGCGCGATCCTCTGGGGCAACTACCACGTAAAAGACCGCCGCCTCGAGCAGGAGGCTTTCAGCCTCCAGGGCCAGCCCGATGGCGCCAACCAGCTGGTGAAACTGCTGAAGCAACGCTGCAAACCCCAAGCCAAAAAATGACTATTTACCCCTAGTCATTTTCAAGATATCGGCCCAAGGGCAGCCCTTAACCGCCCGCCTGCTTTGGCCGAAAGCCCTCTTTCCCAAGGGCTTCTAAGGCCACAGCCAGCTGGTCCCCCTGCAGCTCCACCAGGCCGTCCTTCAGGGTGCCGCCGGTGCCGGCAGCGGCCTTGAGCTGTTTAAGCAACTGCTTCAGCTCCGCCTCCCCCAGCTCCAGGCCCGTGATCACGGTGACGGTTTTGCCCCCCTTACCCGCCTTGGTGCGCTGCACCCTCACCCGCTGCTGGCTGCGGGGCGCCTTGGCCGCGGGCTGCGGCTCCGGCCGCCCCAGGGCATCGGCACCGCTGAACTCCTGCCATCCCCCCTTGCCCATGGCCCTTAGCTCGCTTTGCTGAGTTTGTTAGCTGGTGGTGCCTATGGCCATGGATTTACCGCCCCTGGATCTGAATGTGGTGCGGCTGCGCTTTGCCGATCCCCAGGGCCCCGATAGCTGCGCCGAGGTGGGCCTAAAGCTCAACAACACCCCGGTGGGCCCCGCCCCCTCCAGCACCTGCCGCCAGGGGAAAGGCACGATCAAAATCGTGGAGCCCTACGGCTGGCCGCCCCTGGCCCCACCTGCTCCCTAGGCTGCGTTTTCCATTGCTGTCTTGCGGTGACCAGCACCCCCCAACCCCTGGCAGATCGGCCCTCAGCCGCTGAGCTGGAACGGGCGGTGCGCCCCAATCAGCTGGGCCGCTTCGGGCGCTTCGGCGGCCAGTACGTGCCCGAAACCCTGATGCCAGCCCTGGCGGAACTGGAAACGGCCGCCGCCGAAGCCTGGCAAGACCCAGCCTTCACCAGCCGGCTCAACCATTTACTGCGCACCTATGTGGGCAGGCCCACCCCCCTATACGAAGCGGAACGGCTCAGCGAGCATTACCGCCGGCCGGAGGGCGGTCCGCGCCTCTGGCTGAAGCGCGAAGACCTCAACCACACCGGCGCCCACAAGATCAACAACGCCCTGGGCCAGGCGTTGCTGGCCCTGCGCATGGGTAAGCAACGGATCATTGCTGAAACCGGCGCCGGCCAACACGGCGTCGCCACC
This sequence comes from Synechococcus sp. UW140, assembly GCA_943369595.1. Lineage (GTDB taxonomy): Bacteria > Cyanobacteriota > Cyanobacteriia > PCC-6307 > Cyanobiaceae > Synechococcus_D. The sequence goes on along the minus strand of CALRNU020000005.1, from coordinate 81,839 downwards.
GCCACGGTGTGCGCCCGCTTTGGCCTCGAGTGCGTGATCTACATGGGCGCCGAAGACATGCGCCGCCAGTCCTTGAATGTGTTCCGCATGCGCCTGCTGGGGGCCACGGTGCAACCGGTTACTGCCGGTAGCGCCACCCTCAAAGATGCCACCAGCGAAGCGATCCGTGACTGGGTGACAAATGTGGAAAACACCCATTACATCCTCGGCTCCGTGGCCGGTCCCCACCCCTACCCAATGCTGGTGCGGGATTTCCATGCGGTGATTGGTGAAGAAACCAAACGCCAGTGCGCCGAGGCCTTCGGCCGCCTGCCCGACCTGCTGATCGCCTGTGTGGGCGGTGGTTCCAACGCCATGGGCCTCTTCCACCCCTTCGTGGGCGACCCCAGCGTGCGGATGATTGGCGTGGAAGCCGCCGGGGAAGGGGTGGCCAGCGGTCGCCATGCGGCCACGATCACCGAAGGCCGGGTAGGGGTGCTGCACGGGGCCATGAGCCTGCTGCTGCAAGACGCCGAAGGCCAGGTGGTGGAAGCCCATTCGATCAGCGCCGGCCTCGACTACCCCGGCGTGGGCCCAGAACACAGCTATCTCAAAGAAATTGGCCGGGCCGAATACCTAGCGGTCACCGATGACGACGCCCTAGCCGCCCTGCAACGGGTTAGCCAGCTGGAGGGGATCATCCCCGCCCTGGAAACCGCCCACGCCTTTGCCGCCCTCGAAAGCCTCTGCCCCAGCCTCCCCCCAGGCACCGAAGTGGTGCTCAACCTCTCCGGCCGCGGCGACAAAGACGTGAATACCGTGGCGGAAAAACTCGGCAGCGGCCTCTAGGGCCAAGGGCCCCTAGGCCAGCAGCCGCTCCAGGCAGTGGGCCACCGCCCGCACCGCCGCCTGGGCGGTGGCATAGGTCATCCGCATCGGGCCGATCAGGGCCACCCGCCCGGAGGCGCCGCCCCGGGATTGGTAAGACGATTGCACCACGGCACAGCCCCCTAGGGCCGGCTCCGGGTGTTCACCGCCAATCCAAACCCCGCCGGGGGCTTCCCGGCTCTGGGGATGCAGCAGGTCATGGGGGCGCTGCTCCACCAACTGCAGCAGCGGCCGCAGGCTGGCGGTTTGGCTGAACTCCGGCTGGGCCAGCAGGCCCGACAGCCCCTGGGTGAGCGCCCCCTCCGCCTGGCGGTTGCGCCCTTTGTTGTGGCTATCTAGGGCCCGGCGCAGGGGGGCACCGGTGCTCTGCAAATGGGGGGGCAGCGCAGACCAAGGAATCCCTGAGGTGAGACCAGCGGCCCCCTCCTCCAGCTGCTCCGTGAGCCAACGCTCCAAAAACTGCAATTGGTCGGCACTGCCCTCGGGCCGCCGCAGGTTGAGGCTGCAGGTAACCGCAGAACTTTCCACCAAAAACACCAGCAGCCTGTCCCCACTGGCCACCAGCCGCAGGGCCTTGAGCCGGGGCTGGGGCCGTTGGGGCCTGGTGATCAGGCTTAGTAAGCCGGTGAAATCGGCCAGGCGCCGGGCCAGGTGTTGCAACAGGTCTTCAAAGGCAGACCATTGCAAGCTCAGTTCAGCCAGCTCCCGCTCCAGCTGCTGGGCCGCCGCCCCAGGGGCCGGCAGCAAACAATCCACGTAGTGGCGATAGCCCTTGGGGCTGGGCACCCGGCCGGCGGAGGTGTGGGGCTGGGTGAGATAGCCGCGTTGCTCCAGGGCGCCCATGGCCGAGCGCACCGTGGCAGGGCTGGCATCAAGGCCAAAGCGGCGCACCAATACTTGGCTGCCCACCGGTTCCACCGTGTCCACGTAGTGGCGCACCGTGGCCTGCAACACCTGTTGCTGGCGCTGGGGCAGGGGGATCACAGGGGAGGGGTCAGCGGCCTGGGCGGATCGTACGGGAAATCAATAGCGGGGCACCTTGGGGTCCACCTGCACGCTCCAAGCGTCGATGCCCCCCTCCAGGTTCCACACCTGGCTGTAGCCCTGGGTTTCCATCAACCAACAACCAAATTGCCAGCTGCGGATCCCGCCATGGCAAAGCACCACCAGCTCCTTGTCTCGATCCAGCAACTGGTCCAACTGCCCTAACCACTGCTGGGAGTCACCCAGGGGCAGGTGCACCACCCCCGGCAAGGCCGCCAGCTCCAGCTCCCCCTGCTCGCGCACATCCACCAAGATCAGGGGTTCACCGGCCTGCAGCCGTTGCTGCAGGTCCCGGGCCGAGAGCGAACGGGGCTGGGACATGGTCTGGCCGATGCGGCGATCACCAAGGATGATCAGATGTCCGCGGCCCTGCGATGACGTTCCGCCTGCCCCTGGCGGCCCTCCTAGCCATAAGCATCGGCTTGGCCAGCCTTGGCCTGGGGGGCTGGTGGTGGCTGCAGCAGCGCAGCCCCCTGGGCCTGCAAAACCAGCGGCTAAGCGCGCCGGCCGCAGCCAAGTTTCTGCCCCGCAGCGCCAACCTCACGGTTTATCTGGAAATTTCCCCGTCCCAGTTGCCTGCCTACGGACGGGCCGTGGCCCCCAGCCGCCAGCGGGCCGCCGCCAACGCTGGCCTCAGCCAGCTGCGCGATGGTCTGTTCCAGGCGGCAGGCCTCGACTACAGCACCGAGCTAAGTGAATGGATTGGTAATGATTCCGCCGTCGCCCTCACGGCCGCAGCGGAGGCGAAAGGCGAACCAGGCTGGGTGCTGGCCCTTGCCAGCCGTAATCCCCAGGGGGCCCGCCAATTTTTGCAACGGTTTTGGCAGGCCCGCAGCTTGGCCGGCGGCGACCTGGATATTTCCAGCTACCGGGGCCTGGGGCTGATCAGCAGCCGCGGCCAGGCCACAGCCCTGATAAATGATGAGCTGGTGTTGCTGGCCTCCAGCCGCGGCCTGTTGGAACAGGCCCTAGCTAGCTCCCAGGTGGATGCCCTGAATCAAGCCCACGACCCAGCCCTGGAAAACTGGCTGGCCCAGCAGCCCCAGGGGGTGGCCCTGATCCGCAGTGACGCCACCGGCCTCACGGGCCTGCTGGGGCTGCCGAGCGACTGGCTGGCAGCCCATCAGCTCGGCGGCCTGGTGGGCTCCCTGCGGCTGCAGGGGGCCAGCCTGCAATTGCAAACGGCTCTAGCCAGCGGCGCCCCAGGCCCAGGCCAGCCCCTCGGCCTGGCGGGCCAGCAACTGCTCAACAATCTGCAACTGAATCCCGAGCTGCTTGCCCTAGGCAGCGGCGGGTCTTGGCTCGATCCCTTGCTCAACCAAAGCGCCGGCAGCAAGCCAGGCCCGCTGCTGCCGGCCCTGCGCCAGGCGGCGGCCAGCCCCCTGCTGGTGGCCGCCCTCGGGGACCAGGGCCCCTGGCTGGCGGGCACCGCCCCGGGCAGCCCCGCCGTGGAGGCCCTGGATGGGCCGCTGGCGGCCGCCGGCTTTGGGGCGGCAGAGCTAGGCGAGCTGCGGGTTTGGAGCAAACTCACCGGCGAAAGCGACCGCCAGGGCCAATTGCAGGCCAACCTGGCCGGCGCCAGTGGAATCGGCCAAGGCCAACGCTGGTGGAGCAATGATCTGGCCAGCCTGCGGGAGCAGCTGGCCAAGAAAGGCAGCAAACCCCTGCGGCGCCAGCAACTGGAGGCGGTAAATCCCGAGGGCAAGGCGACGCAGGCCCTGGCCTTGGATGGGCCCCACAGCCGGCAACTGCTGCAGCATTGGCCCCTCTGGCGGGGGCTGCAATTGGCCGCTGGCCGCCCCCTGGGCCCGGCAGTGCAGGGCCTCGCCCTGGCCCTCACGGAGGAGCAGGATCAAGTGGTGATCAACGCCCGACTGGACTTCCCCTGAGCCATGGCCAGAGAACTGTTGCTGATTCGCCATGGCATTGCCGTGGAGCCAGGCACCACCGCCACCGACCAGGAACGGGCCCTCACCTCCGAGGGCCGCGCCCGCACCCGCAAGGTGCTGCAAAGGCTGGAACGGCTTGATCTCTGCTGTGGCCCGCTGCTCAGCAGCCCCCTGGTGCGGGCCCGCCAAACCGCTGCCCTGGCCCTCGAATTAAAACTTGGCAAAACCCTGAGCTTCAGCGACGCCCTCGCCCCCGGCCAAAACCCGCTGCCCCTGCTGTGGGAGCAACTGGAGGAACCCTGGGAACGGCTGGGGCTGGTGGGCCACGAGCCAGACCTGAGCCAATTGGCCAGCCACCTGCTGGGCTGTAGCACCCAAAGCCTGCAGCTCAAAAAGGCTGGGGTGGCCCTGCTGGCCCTGGAGGAACCGCTGCTCCAGGCCGGTGGCGCCCAGCTGCGGCTGCTTCTCACCCCCAAGGTGTTGCTGGGGGGGTAAGGACTGGCACAAAGCCAGCGCAAAACTGGCCTTAACCTCCTGGCTAGAGCAGCCCAGCCATGACCGTGGAACCCCTTGGCTTTCGCCCCGGCCTAGAGGGCGTTCCCGCCACCCAATCCGCCATCAGCAACATCGATGGCCAGCGGGGGGTGCTCAGCTACCGGGGCTATCGCATCGATGATCTGGCGGCCCACAGCAGCTTTCTGGAAACCGCCTATCTGCTGATCTGGGGGGAACTGCCTGATCCAGAAACGCTGCGCAACTTTCAGCACAACGTGCAGATGCACCGGCGGGTGAGCTTCCGCATCCGCGACATGCTCAAGTGCTTCCCCGCCGGTGGCCATCCCATGGATGCGCTCCAGGCCAGCGCCGCCTCGTTGGGGCTCTTTTATTCCAACCGGGCCCTGGATGATCCCGAATACATCAGCGGGGCCGTGGTGCGACTGCTGGCCAAGATCCCCACAATGTTGGCCGCCTTCCAGCTGATCCGCCGCGGCCAAGACCCAATCCAACCGCGCGACGACCTGCCCTACGCCTCCAACTTCCTTTACATGCTCACGGAGCGGGAGCCAGATCCCCTGGCGGCCCGCATCTTTGATGCCTGTTTGGTGTTGCACGCCGAACACACCCTCAACGCCAGCACCTTCAGCGCCCGGGTTACCGCCAGCACCCTCACCGACCCCTATGCGGTGGTGGCCTCCGCCGTGGGCACCCTGGCGGGCCCCCTGCATGGGGGCGCCAATGAGGACGTGTTGGTGATGCTTGAGGAGATCGGCAGCGAAGACCGGGTGGAGGCCTACCTGGATGGGGCGATCCAGGCAAAACGCAAGGTGATGGGCTTTGGCCACCGGGAATACAAGGTGAAAGATCCCCGGGCCACGATCCTGCAGCAGCTGGCCGAAACCCTCTTCGACCGTTTTGGCCACGACCAGATGTATGACGTGGCCCGCCGGCTGGAAAGCGTGGCGGCGGAACGGCTGGGCCCCAAGGGCATCTATCCCAACGTGGATTTCTATTCCGGTTTGGTGTATCGCAAGCTGGGCATCCCCACTGACCTGTTCACCCCGGTGTTTGCCATCGCCCGGGCGGCGGGCTGGTTAGCCCACTGGAAAGAACAACTGGGGGCCAACCGCATCTACCGGCCCACCCAGATCTATACGGGTTACGCCGAGCGCCAGTGGCTCCCCCCGGAGAGCCGTTCCGGCGACAATGGCAGCCCGACTGGGTAGGTTGCCCCCATCGGATCCAAGCCATGGCCCCCGCGCTCAACCTTGATCTCGAAAGCGGCTTCACCAGCCTGCTGGAGGCCGCTGGCCTCAGTTCCGGTGTCAGCCACCTGCTTTGGCTACCGCTGCCAATGCTGCTGGTGCTGGTGGCGGCGGTGGTGGGGGTGCTGGTAACCGTGTGGCTCGAGCGCAAGATCTCCGCCGCGGCCCAGCAACGGATCGGCCCGGAATATGCCGGCGCCCTAGGCATCCTTCAGCCCATGGCCGATGGCCTGAAGCTGCTGTTCAAGGAAGACATCATCCCGGCCCGGGCCGATGGGCTGCTGTTCAGCCTGGGGCCGGTGCTGGTGGTGGTGCCAGTGATCCTGTCGTGGTTGATCGTGCCCTTTGGTCAGCACCTGCTGATCAGCAATGTGGGCGTGGGGATTTTCCTCTGGATTGCCCTGAGCAGCATCCAGCCCATCGGCCTGCTGATGAGTGGCTACAGCAGCAACAACAAGTACTCACTGCTGGGGGGCCTGCGGGCCGCGGCCCAATCGATCAGCTATGAAATCCCCCTGGCCCTGGCGGTGCTGGCGGTGGTGATGATGAGCAACTCGCTCAGCACCGTAGACATCGTTGACCAGCAGAGCGGTGCCGGCATCCTCAGCTGGAACATCTGGCGCCAGCCGGTGGGCTTTCTGATCTTCTGGATCTGCGCCCTGGCCGAATGCGAACGGCTGCCCTTTGACCTCCCCGAAGCGGAGGAGGAACTGGTGGCGGGCTATCAAACCGAATATTCCGGCATGAAGTTTGCCCTGTTTTACCTGGGCAGCTACATCAACCTGGTGCTCTCCGCCCTGCTGGTAACGGTGCTCTACCTGGGGGGCTGGGGCTTCCCGATCCCGGTGGAGACCCTCGCCGATTGGTTTGGGCTGCCGGTTGATGCGGCGCCGCTGCAGGTGTTCACCGGGGCCCTGGGCATCGTGATGACGGTGCTGAAGGCCTATCTGCTGGTGTTTATTGCCATCCTGCTGCGCTGGACCGTGCCCCGGGTGCGGATCGACCAGCTGCTTGATTTCGGCTGGAAATTCCTGCTGCCGCTCGCCCTGGTCAATCTGCTGGCCACCGCTGCCCTAAAGCTGGCGTTTCCGGCCTTTTTCGGCGGTTAATTCTGCGGATCGACCGCTGGCCGGTCATCATGGGGTTCAGCCCCAGCCAGCGACCCTCCCCTCCCCTTCCCCCCCACCATGTTCGGGTTCCTCAAACAGGTCGGCGACTACACCCGCGGAGCGGTGGTAGCCACCCAGAACATCGCCCAGGGGCTGTCGGTCACCTTCGACCACCTGCGCCGGCGGCCGGTGACGGTGCAATACCCCTACGAGAAGCTGATCCCCTCGGAGCGCTACCGGGGCCGCATCCACTACGAATTTGACAAGTGCATCGCCTGCGAGGTGTGTGTGCGGGTTTGTCCCATCAACCTGCCGGTGGTGGATTGGGTAATGAACAAGGCCACCAAGAAAAAAGAACTGCGCAATTATTCGATCGACTTTGGCGCCTGCATCTTCTGTGGTAATTGCGTGGAGTATTGCCCCACCAACTGCCTCTCTATGACCGAGGAGTACGAGCTGGCCACCTTTGATCGCCATAGCCTCAACTACGACAATGTCGCCCTTGGGCGCCTGCCCACCAGCGTCACCAGTGATCCTTCAGTGGTCGCCCTGCGGGAACTGGTGTACCTGCCCAAGGGCGAAATGGACCCCCATGGGGTTGCTGCCGATCGCCCCCGGGCCGGCCAATTGCCCGAACAGGTGCTGGCCAGCCTCACCAAAACTGAGGAGAGCTGATGCCATCCCTTGCTGAACTCACCCAACTGATTGTTTTCGCCCTGCTGGCCACGGGGGTGGTTGTGGGCTCCCTTGGGGTGGTGTTGCTGCCCAATGTGGTTTACGCGGCTTTTCTGCTGGGTGGAGTGTTTCTCTCGGTGGCCGGTCTCTACCTGATGCTCAACGCCAGCTTCATTGCCGCCGCCCAGGTGCTGGTTTATGTGGGGGCGGTAAACGTGTTGATCCTGTTCGCGATCATGCTCGTGAACAAGAAAGAAGCGATGAACGCTTACCCGGGCATGGCCCTGCGGCGCCTCCTTTCCAGTGGGGTGTGTGCCGGCCTGCTCTGGTTACTGCTGCGGGTGGCCTTCACCACCCCCTGGGCCACCCCGGGCCCAGAGCCCCTGGGGGATGGGGCGGTAATTCGGCTGGGGGAGCACTTCTTCACCGACTACCTGCTGCCCTTTGAGCTCGCTTCGGTGCTGCTCTTAATGGCGATGATTGGGGCGATTGTGCTGGCCCGCCGCGATGTGCTCACCACTGATGTGGGCTCTGGCGAAGCCGTTGACCAGGCCCTGATTGAGAAAGCCCGCACCCCCCTGCTCCTGGAGAAAACCAGCCCATGACCAGCATCTCCGTGCCCCTGGAGGCCTACCTCAGCGTGGGCGCCCTGCTGTTTTGCATTGGCGTTTGGGGTTTGATCAATAGCCGCAACGCCGTGCGGGTGCTGATGAGCATTGAGCTGATGCTTAATGCCGTAAACATCAACCTGATGGCCTTCTCGAGCTACCTGGATGGCCAGGAGATTCGAGGCCAGGTTTACGCAATCTTTGTGATCACCGTGGCCGCCGCCGAAGCCGCCGTGGGCCTGGCAATTCTTCTTTCCCTTTACCGCAACCGCGACACGGTGGACATGGAACGCTTCAACCTGCTGCGCTGGTAATTAACCATGCAACTCAGCCGAGTTTGGGTTGTTTTCCGCAGTGGCAGCCAGAGTGCCGAGCGCATCGCCAACCTTTGTGCCCAGCAGCTGAGGGCCCGCGATGTGGTGGTGATGACCGTGATGAGCGGTCTCCACGCCAACCCCTACCCGGGCCTATTGGCCGATGACCGGCTGCCTGACCTGGTGCTGGTGCTCGGGGGTGATGGCACCGTGCTGGGGGCCGCCCGCTATCTGGGCCCCCTGGGGGTCCCCATCCTCAGTTTCAACGTGGGCGGCCACCTGGGCTTTCTCACCCATGAGAGCAGCCTGCTCGATCAATTGCTGGCCAATAACGGTGAGGGGCTTTGGCAGCGGCTCCAGCAGAGCCACTACGCCCTGGAACGGCGGATGATGCTCCAGGCCAGCGTTGACCAGGGTGATGGCATCCCCTCCAGTGGGGACCACCGGGATAGCCAAGGGCAGCTCTGCCACCTGGCCCTAAATGACATGTACCTGCGCCCCGCCCAGGAGGAATCCTCCCCCACCTGCAGGCTGGAACTGGAGATCGACGGCGAGGTGGTGGGCCAGTACCAGGGGGATGGCCTGATAGTGGCCACCCCCACCGGTTCCACCGGCTATGCCATGGCCTCCGGCGGCCCAATCCTGCATCCCTCCATCGACGCCATTGTGGTGAACCCGATCTGTCCGATGAGCCTCTCCAGTCGCCCGGTGGTGGTGCCCCCCCGCTCGCGACTGGCCATTTGGCCCCTGGGCGAGGCGGGCCGCAGGGTAAAGCTCTGGAAGGATGGCGCCATGGCCTCAGTGCTAGAACCCGGCCACCGCTGCCTAATCAGCCAGGCCGAACACCATGCCTTGCTGGTGGTGCTCGACCAACAGCCCTCCTACTTCGGCAACCTCAGCCGCAAACTGCACTGGGCCGGCAGCCTCACCGACGCCCTGCCTAGCCAAAACTGAATGGCCCAGGAAATCGAAAGGCGTTTTTTGGTGGGCAGCAATGATTGGCAAAGCCTGGTGCGTCGCAGCGAACCCCTGGTGCAGGGCTACCTGAGCCAGGGGAAGGAGGGTTTCACCGTGCGGGTGCGCCAGGGCAGCAGCCAGGCCTGGCTCACCCTCAAGGCCCCCACCGCTGATCCGATCGTGCGCCACGAATTTGAATATTCCCTGCCCCTTGGGGAGGCGCAAACCATGCTGGCGCTTACCCCTTGGCGGCTAGAGAAAACCCGCCATCACCTGGAGCTGGCAGGGGGCGATTGGGTGGTGGATGTATTTGAAGGGGAAAACGCCCCGCTACTGATCGCCGAGGTGGAGTTAGCCCAGGCCGATGCCCCCCTGGCGATCCCCAGCTGGTGCGGGGAGGAAATCACTGGCAGGGGGGAATTCAGCAATGCCGCCCTGGCGGTGCAGCCCTGGCAAAGCCGGCACCGCTCAGGCCGCTTGCACCTTTAAACCGGCCGTTGAAAGATCAGCCGTTGAATCGAGCCTCACCATCGCCCCATCCACCCCTAGGGCGTGCAACACCTGGCGTTGCTGGGCCTCGCTCAGTTCTGGAAAAATTGGCAAACTCAGTACCTCAGCCGCCAAACGCTCGGTAACCGGCAGGCTGCCGGGGCCATAGCCCAACTCGGCGTAGGCCGGTTGGCGATGGATCGGAATCGGGTAATAAATAATTGTGTTTACCTCCTGCTGGCGCAGTTGGCCCTGGAGCCAATTGCGACAACGGCCCTCTGGCAGCCCATGGTCGGCGCTGGTGGGACAAGGCACACAGCTTTCGGCGCAGGCCGCGCCAGCACTGGTACAACCGGGAATACGCACCACAAATTGGTTCCAGCTGTGACCTTCTGGGCCTGGGTCAGGCAGCTCCAGGGTGGTGCCACCGGCCAGGCCATTGCTGCCAGCCGAGGCCCTGGCCGCGGCCAGGGCCGTGAGATAGCGGCCGGCGATGGCCCGGCGCTGATCAATCCACCCCTGGAGCCGCGGCAATTTCACCAGCAACACGGCGGCCTGCAGGGCATCAAGCCGGCTGTTGTAACCCAGGGCCGTGTGCAGATAGCGGCGGGGCATGCCATGGACCGCCAGCTCCCGCACCCGTTGGGCCAGGGCCGCATCCCCACAGGTAACGGCGCCGCCATCACCGGCGCCGCCGAGATTTTTAGTGGGGAAAAAGCTGAAGCACCCGGCATCACCCCAGCTACCCACCGGACGACCCGCCCAGCTGGCACCAGTGGCCTGGGCGCAATCTTCCACCACCAGCAGCCCATGGCGCTGGGCGATCGCACATAGCCGCTCCATGTCCACCGGTCGGCCAAACAGGTGCACGGGCATCAGTGCCCTGGTGGCCGGGGTGATCGCCGCCTCCAATTGATCGAGATCAATCAGATAGCTGGTGGGGTCCACATCCACAAACACTGGCCGTGCCCCCACGGCACTGATCGCTTCTGCGGTGGCAAAAAAACTAAAAGAACTGGTGATCACCTCATCGCCTGGGCCCACCCCCAGGGCCCGCAGGGCCAACACCAGGGCATCGGTGCCGCTGTTGCAGCCGATGGCATGGGGTACGCCGCAGAATTCGGCAAAGGCCGCTTCGAAGTCGGCAATCAACTGGCCGCCGATGTACTGGCCGCTGCGCAGCACCGCCAGCACCGCTTGATCAAGCTCTTCCCCCAGCTCGGCAAGCTGCACGCTGAGGTCGAAAGGGGGTATCGCCATGGGGCCCAGCTTACGCCGTTTACTAACGCCACCGGCCAGTCTCAGCCGTGGGCAAGGGCCAATCAGGCCAGCAGGTGGGCCAAGATCTGCGGCAAGTACTTCTTCGGCAATCCCCATGGCCATCACGGGCAATAGCTGGCGCAAACCGCTGGGCCTTGGGGCGGCCCCCTTGCTGCTCTGCGGCCTGCTGCTCAGCGGTTGCGGTGGTCCCCTTGCTTGGCGGGTTTATCCCCTCAGTCGCCGGGTACCCCACGACGGCCTGGCGGTGGTGAATCAACCCGATGGCTATGGCATCCACATCTGGATCGACACCGACACCCGCCAGCTGGGGATTTGTCGCCCCCGCTGGTCGCCAGATCCGGCGCGGTTGTTTAACGGCAACGGCTCAGCCCCCTTCAGCTCAGGGCTAGCCAGCCGCCGGGAGTTTTTCCAAGCGGTGGGCCGCTGGGATGTGCGCCGCCGCCTGCACCAGGAAAGTGAAGCCCTCTGTAAAGCCCGGGCAGCCCAGGCCAAGTTCGAATGGAAGGCCCCCCCCCGGCGCGAGGCCGAAGTGGTGCGCGAAGTGCTGCCGCCCCTGGGCGAAACAGACCTACTGCCCGACCCCAATGCCCTGCGCCAAGAGGAGCAAAAGATGCTGGAGGGTTCCCCCTCAAGGCCAGCGACCGCCCAGCCCTAGGGCGAAGCCTGCTGGCGCAGCAACGGTTCGGCCAAGCGCCAGTAGCGGTTAAAGCGCTGCAGCTGGGGGGCGCTGTCCAAGGTCACAAATGCCTCAGGCTCCAACAACAACAGCGGCAACTTTTCCGCTAAGGCGGTGGCGATCGCCCCCAGGTGGGGGTCTGTGGGTCGCTGGGCGATTACCCCATCGGCGCCACAGCGCTCCCCAAAGGCCAGCAGTTCCTCCAGGGGATCACCTACGCGCAGGATCACCGGCAGTTCCAACAGGCACTCGTAGCAAAAAGCGAGGCGCTTGAGGCTGGTGCCATCGGCGGCGATGCGGCAACGGTCAAACACAAATAAGGCCGGCGCCTTGGCGGCAGCGGCCCAGGCCGGATTGGTTGGGCCCAGCCCCTCCCCATGGATCCAAAGCATGGGTCGCTGGGGCGATGCCAGGGGTTTCGCCTTTGTTGCTGCTTTGGTTAGGGCCTCTGCCGGGGCCGCCACCGGGGCCTCGCCCTGGCCGGCGGGGTCTTGGGCCGCGGAAACTGGCTCGAATAACTGGGCCTGCAAGCTCTCGTAGCTGGCATCAAAAGGGCAGCTGTCGGCGCTGGCACAGCTGCGGCAATAGCCATCGCGGGCGTAGCGCTCCAGGTTTTCGCGGTTAAAGATGTAAGGCTTCTGGCTGAAGCTGCTGGCCACCCATTGCCAGCTCAAGTTGTTGCTGGCGGGGTCCCCATCCAGCAGGTGTTGCAGAAACCAGCGGGCCCCCACCTGCCAGCGCAACCTGCGCCAATGGACGACGTAGGCCGCCAGCCAGAGCCGGCCGTGGTTATGGAGCCAACCGCTGCCCACCAGCTGCTGCTGAAAGCCATCGATGCAGGCCAGGCCGGTGCGGCCCTCGGCCAGGTCCAGCGGCAACTCGCTGGCATAGCTATCGGGGGGATGGCCGGTTTTGAGGGGTTCCAGCTCGGTCCAGATGGCATCACCGCGCTGCAGCCACACCCGCTGCCAAAAATCCCGCCAACCCAGCTCGCTGATCAGCTTTTCGGCCTCGTTCCAATCCCGCACCCGGCCCAGCACCAGGCGTTTGAACTCCGCCAAACCGAGCACCCCATGGCGCACGTAGGGGGAAAGGCCGGTTACCGCCCCATCCAAAAAATTGCGGCTGCGGCGGTAGCGGCTGGGATCCAGGCGGGTGAGGGCCAGCTCCGCCGCCTTACGGCCGCCGCGGATCCCACTGGGCTCCCCCTCGGCGGCCGGGAACAGCTGCCGCAGCTGGTCGGCCAGGGCGGCGCGGCTGGGGAAGCCCCGGGGTAGGTCGCCGGGGGCGGGGGGGGGGAGCGGACGCACTGCTGCCATGGGCCCATGCTTACCCCGTTGAAGGAGAATCGTGGCATCTCCTCTCCCCACGATGCTTCTCGACCTGCGCGGCAAGAAGGCCCTGGTGACCGGTATCGCCAACAACCGCTCAATCGCCTGGGGGATCGCCCAACAGCTCAAGGCCGCCGGCTGCGAGCTAGCCATCACCTATCTGCCCGACGAGAAGGGGCGGTTTGAAACGAAGGTGCGGGAGCTCACCTCCCCGCTGGAACCCAGCCTATTTCTGCCCCTGGATGTGCAGAACCCAGCTCAGATTGAGGCGGTATTCAGTGAAATCCAACGCCATTGGGGCAGCCTTGATGTGCTGATCCACTGCCTCGCCTTTGCGGGCAAGGAAGAACTAATTGGTGATTACAGCGCCATCAGTGTTGGGGGCTTTGCCAGGGCCCTGGAGGTGAGTGCCTATTCCTTAGCCCCCCTCTGCCGCCATGCCAAACCACTGTTTAACCCTGGGGCCAGCGTGATCACGCTCAGCTACCTGGGCGCCGAGCGGGCGATCCCCAACTACAACGTGATGGGCGTAGCCAAGGCGGCCCTGGAGGCCTCCGTGCGTTATCTGGCGGCCGAGTTGGGCCCTGAAAAGCAAGTGCGCGTGAATGCCATCAGCGCCGGCCCGATCCGCACCCTGGCCAGCTCCGCCATCGGCGGCATCCTCGACATGATTCACAACGTGGAGGGAAAAGCCCCGTTGCGTCGCACTGTTACCCAGGAAGAGGTGGGCAGCACGGCCGCCTTCCTGGCCAGCCCCCTTGCCTCAGGTATCACCGGCCAGGTGATCTATGTGGATGGCGGCTATTGCATCACCGGGATGTGAGGTTCAGTTAACGGGGGTGGGCTGCACTGCCCCCAGCCAATCGATCTCGGCGGTGTCGAGGTCGTAGTAGCCCGATTGAATCTGCAGGCGCCCCTGGCGCAGGAGATCGGTGATCAGCACGCTGGAATCGGCCAGGTTTTGGGCTGAATGCAAAGCATTTACCCGGCAGGCATTATCGAGGTCGTCCATGGCCCCGGCGGCCAGCAATTCCATCCGCACCTGACCCACCACCTGGGCGAGGCTGGGGCTGAACTTGGCGCTGAGATCAAGGGCGGCCCCCACGGCGCCACAGCGCTCGTGACCCAAAACGATGATCAGGGTTACCCCCAGGTGAGCCACCGCATATTCCAGGGAACCAATGGCGGCGGTGAAAGCGGTGTTGCCGGCGCTGCGCACCACAAACAGGTCGCCCAGGCCGGAATCAAACAGCAACTCCACCGGCACGCGCGAATCGGCACAACCCAGCACCGCCGCCACTGGATGTTGCCCGGCCGCCACCTCTGTGAGCCGCTCACGGCTGGTGTGGGGATGGATGGAGTGACCCTCAAGAAAGCGCTGGTGGCCAGCTTTGAGCTGGGAAAACACCTCAGCGGGATCGGCCGAAATTGCAGGGGAATGGGCCATCGACTTGGGCGAATAAACGAATTGTTTTAAGAACTAGGCCCCTGGGGCCCTCCGGTGTTCAAAGTGGGGGCCTGTTTCTAATCAGACCATGCTGCGGCCGGTGGGCTTGCTGGGTTACCCCCAAATTGGCTTAGCAATTTTGCGACGCATGTGGCGAGATGTGCTGACAGCTTTTCTGCTCTGTTTATGCAGTGTAAAACTTGCAGAAGAGCTCACCCAGGTATTTTCCCCCAAGGTGTTGCTGCCGATGCTCGGCATTGCCATCTCAGTATTCACCGCCTTTCGCAACACCCAGGCCTACAACCGCTGGTGGGAGGCCCGCACCCTTTGGGGCGCCCTGGTAAACCAAAGCCGTAACTGGCGCGACGAACTAATCACACTATTGCCCCAGGACGCCCCCAGCCAGGCGCAAATGCAAGCAATTTTGGAACGCCAAGTGTTACTAGTTTGGACCCTCAACCACGAGCTCCGCAAGGCAATTCATCCCCACACCCTCACCGCCTTCAAGGAGATGCAAAGTAGCCACGGTGACCTAAACAGCACCAGCCAAACCTTGCTGCAGGAACAGGCGCTTGAAATCCGTGATCTCTACCAAGAGGGAAAGATCGATCAGTTCGGCAGGCTGGCCCTAATGGAGGTGCAAACCCAGAGCTGTAACGCCATTGGCGGCCTGGAGCGAATCAGCAACCAACCATTGCCCGCCACCTACGACCTGATGATCCGGCTCAGTGTGTGGGCATTTGGCTATTTGCTATTTGTAAACTTGGATGCCATGAGTGAACCCTTCGGCGGCCTGGTGGGCTTCATGGTGATGTTGGGCTTCATCACCGCCGAACGGCTGGGGGCCTACACGGAACACCCCTTCGTGAGCCGAGCCTTTGGCTTGCCGATGAATCGCATCTGCGCCACGGTCACCCACAGCCTGCTGGGGGCCAACCATCCCCTCGCCACCCCCCCCGAGGGGCCCAACTCCAGCCTCTGGACCTAACCAGCAGGGCTGCCAGCATGGGGTCAACTGAATCCCCCCCCATGACCTCCCCCCGCCAGGGCCAGGTGCACCGGGTCACCGGCGAAACAGATGTGCAAGTGCAGCTCCACCTCGACGGCAGCGGCCAGTGTCAGGTAAGCACTGGCGTGCCTTTTTTGGACCACATGCTGCACCAGCTGGCCAGCCATGGCCTATTGGATTTGGTGGTCAACGCCAGGGGTGACACCCATATCGATGATCACCACAGCAACGAAGACGTGGGCATTGCCGTGGGGCAGGCCCTAGCCCAGGCCCTGGGGGATCGCCGCGGCATCCAGCGCTTCGGCCACTTTGTGGCGCCCTTGGATGAGGCCCTGGTGCAGGTGGCCTTGGATTGTTCTGGCCGGCCCCACCTCAGCTACAGCCTGGTGATCCCGGCCCAGAAGATCGGCAGCTACGACACGGAGCTAGTCAAGGAGTTCTTTGGGGCGGTGGTGAACAACTCCGGCCTCACCCTGCACATCCGCCAGCTGGAGGGCGTTAATTCCCACCACATTGTGGAAGCCTGCTTCAAGGCGTTTGCCCGCGCCCTGCGGCTGGCGGTGGAAATCGACCCGCGCCGGGCCGGCGCCATTCCCAGCAGTAAGGGGGTACTGGAGCAGGCGGGGGGGTGAGCCATATCTACGCCTATGGGCAGGAACGGGACCAGGTTTTGCGGTTATTTGCCAGCGCTATTGGGCTTTGGCCCCAACTGCAGGCAGATTTCGACCGCTTCGGGGCCTGGTTCCACGATTTGAATGGCCCCACCCCACTGGACCCCTCTGCTTAACATTCCGTTACGAATAAGCCCCGCCATGACCCTCGCCCCCAGCCCAGCCCCTGCGCCCACCTTTGATCGGGCTGAATGGGCCGGCGCCTTCCAAAACGTGGAGCGGGAGCTCAGCCAGGAGCCGCTCACGGCAGCACGGGGCAGCATTCCGCCGGAGCTAAGCGGCACGCTCTATCGCAATGGCCCCGGCCGCCTGGAGCGTGGCGGCCACTGGCTGCACCACCCCTTTGATGGCGATGGCTTGATCTGTGCCCTGCGCTTTGGGGCCGGGGCCGCCAGCTTCAGCAACCGCTTTGTGCGCACCGAGGGCTGGCTGGCGGAGGAGGCCGCCGGCCGGGTGCTGTACCGGGGCGTGTTTGGCAGCCAAAAGCCCGGCGGCCCCCTGGCCAATGCCTTTGACCTGCGGCTCAAGAATGTGGCCAACACCCAGGTGGTGCAGCTCGGCGATCAGCTGCTGGCCCTCTGGGAGGCCAGCTCCCCCCACGCCCTCGACCCCACCAGCCTCGAAACCCGGGGCCTGAGCCTGCTCGATGGGGTGCTAAAGCCCGGCGAGGCCTTCAGTGCCCACCCCCGCTTTGACCCCGGCCACCACGGGGCCCCCCGCCTGGTCAACTTTGGGGTGAAAACCGGACCCCGCAGCAGCGTCCGGCTGATGGAATTCGCCACGGTTGATGATCCCGAGCGGGGAATTCAGGCCGGCCAACTGCTGCACGAGCGCCGCGACAGCTTCTCCGGCTTCGCCTTCCTCCACGACTTCGCCATCACCCCCAACTGGGCGGTGTTCCTGCAAAACGCCATCGCCTTCAACCCCCTGCCCTATCTGCTGGGCCAAAGGGGCGCCGCCCAGTGTTTGCAATCAAAACCAGACGGCCAGGCCCAGTTTTGGCTGGTGCCCAGGGCCAGCGGCAGCTACGCCGGCCAGGAACCACGGATTATTGCCGCCCCCGCCGGTTTTGTGTTCCACCACCTCAACGCCTACGAAGAGGGCGATGAACTGGTGCTGGAAAGCATCCACTACGCCGATTTCCCCTCCATTGGCCCCGATGTGGACTTCCGAGCGGTGGACTTCGAAAAACTGCCCGTGGGCCAGTTGAAAAGCAGCCGCATCAACCTCCGCACCAACACTGCCGAAACGGCACTACTAAGCGAACGCTGCTGCGAATTCGCCATGGTTAACCCCAGCAAACAGGGTCTCAAGGCGCGCTACGGCTGGATGGCCGTGGCCGAACGGCCCGAGGGCAACGATCCGCTGCAGGCGCTCAAAAAACTTGATCTGCAAAGCGGCGAAGAAAAGATCTGGAGTGCCGCACCCCACGGGTTCGTGAGTGAACCCGTGTTTGTGCCCCGGCCTGGGGCGTCGGCGGAAGACGACGGCTGGCTGCTTTGCTTGGTGTGGAATGGCAGCCGCGGGGCCAGCGACCTGGTGATCCTCAACGGCCACGACCTGAGCGAACAGGCAGTGCTGGAACTACCCCTCGCCATCCCCCACGGTTTGCATGGCAGCTGGGTGGCGGCCTCAGCCCAATAACGCCTGCAGCTGGGGCAGCAACAGGGCAAAGGCGCGGCCGCGGTGGCCGATCTCGCCCTTGGTGTCTTTGTCCATCTCGGCAAAGCTGAGCCCCAGCTCCGGCACCCAAAACACCGGGTCGTAGCCGAAACCAGCCGCGCCGCGGGGGGCCCCCAGGATCACGCCTGGGCAGAGTCCCTCCACCGTGAGCAGCGTTTTGCCAGTGGGATCGGCCAGGGCCAAGGCCGCCACAAATTCGGCGCTGCGGTCGAGCGTTGCGTTGAGGGCCTGGGCCGCCGCCAACTCCTGGAGCAGCCGGGCGATCCGCTCTTCATCGGTGGTGGCGTAGCGGGCTGAATGGATGCCCGGGGCACCACCCAGGGCCGCAACACTCAGGCCGGAGTCATCGGCCAGGGCCCAGCAGCCCGTGGCCAGGGCCACGGCTTCAGCCTTGAGCCGGGCATTTTCGACAAATGTTTGCCCCGTTTCCTCCACCTCGAAGCCGGCGGGCTGGGGCAGCACTGCCAAGGGCAGCTGGGCCAGCAGCCGCTGGAACTCCTGCAACTTGCCGGCATTGCCGGTGGCGATCACGAGCCGATCGAAAATGGGGGTCATCACGTTGTTAACCAAACTCGAAACAGGAGCTGAATGGGGCACTAACTAACAGGTTCAGCAATATTTTCATAACATTCAGAGCTGCCCGCGGAATTGCTGAAGCGTAAGCCCCAGCATCGCGGGCAATGGCGCCCATGGTGATCGCGTTAATTGGATCGTGGCGCGGAATTAACAACCGCCGCTCCCCGCTCAGTTTCTGAAAAATACAAACGGCTTCTTTCTGACTGATCCCTGGAATTTGGGCCATCAGATAGCCATCTAATCAATCAAGCTAATCAGCATTAGCCTGATTTAGTCCTATCGAGTACTTAACTTCCCAGCTCGAAACATCACGCCAATCACCCCTGGCCGGCATCACAAGTTGGGCGGAATCAAAGCTGATTTGAGCGGGAAGGATCGGAGTAATTTCCTGCACCAATTCAGCTCGGTCAATGGCAGTGGCTCGGTTAATGGCAGGGCTGCGATCGCTGTATAACAAGCTGATATGCGGGCCCACCTTGGCTGGGCGCGAGCTATTAATGGCCGAGGCCGCTCGCTCAAATAGCCGCTGGCTGTTGTTGTCAATCAGCCGGATGAAGAAGAACGTGAAGAAGTCGTCGGTATGACCGAATCCCTCAACGGCTAACGAAACAGGGCCAAGCCCCCGGCAAAACCCAGCCATCGCCGTTTTTAAGGCCGGCAGCCCCGCCGTCCAGTCCCCCGAACAAAGGGTGAGGTGGGGCCCAAAGGGGGGAGCGTTGAAGCGCACGGCCAAATCCCCCACGGTGGCCCCCAGCCGGCCGCACAGGTCCCCCGACGGAATCAACCACAGGGCATAGGGAAAAGAATTCACACCGCTACGGCTAAATCTCCAGCCCTAAACCGTCTCAGCAAACTGGCGGGCCCAGGCCAGCACCGCCGCCACCCGCTCCGGATCAGGCCCTTCGCAGTAGAGCCGCAGCAACGGTTCGGTGCCGGAGAAGCGCAGCATCAACCAATGGCTGGGGCCCAGCCGCAATTTCAGCCCATCGGTGCGGATAAGTTCCCGCACGGCAACGCCCGCCACCTCCTGGGGGGGGGCGTCCTGCAGCAACTGTTCGAGGCGGCTGCGGCTGGCCATGTCGCGCAGGCGCAGGTCGAGGCGGTCGTAGTGGCTGGCCCCACCGCAGCGGGCCTGCAGGGCATCGAGCCTGGCCCCCAGGGGCTGGCCGCCTTCCACCAGGGCCTCCAGCAACAGCAGGGCAGCAAATAGGGCGTCGCGCTCGGGCAGGTGCATGCCGAAACCCACCCCACCGGATTCTTCGCCCCCCACCAACACTTCACCGCTGAGCATTTCGCTGGCTATGTATTTGAAGCCGACCGGTTTCTCCAGCACCTCCCGGCCCAGGTCTTCCGCCACCAGGCGCATCAGATCGGAACCACTCACGGTTTTCACCACCGCCCCCGGCAACTGCCTAGCCCGGGCGAGGTGATCGATCAGCAACGGCATCAGCAGCTGGGTGCTGCAATAGCGGCCCCGTTCATCAATGGCGGCAATGCGGTCGCCATCCCCATCAAAAACAATGCCCACCGCGGACTTACCAGCGGCCGCGGCCGCCTGCACCTCAGCGATCAATTGCTCCAGATAAGGGGCCAGTGGTTCGGGGGGATTGCCCCCAAACAAGGGATCGCGGTTGGAACGAATTTCCCGCACGCTGTCCCCCAGCAGCGCCGGCAAGCCGCCGGCCGCAGAGCCATGCATGGGATCCACAATCACCTGCAAACCCAAGTTGTGAAGGCCCGTGCGCAGGGCGGCGCAATCCAGCTGGGAGCGCAGGCCACTGAGGTACTCGCTCCAACCGTCAAAACAATGGGTTTCGCCCGGTTCCGGCACGCTGATGCCACCGGCGGCGAGGCGCTGCTCCACCCGCTTGGTGAAATCCCCCTCCACCGAGCCCCCGAAGTGGCCCTTGATCTTTAGGCCCAACCATTCGGGCGGGTTATGGCTAGCGGTGATTACTAAACCCCCCAGGGCCTGGCGTTCCACCACCACCCAGCTGATAGCTGGGGTGGGCAGCGGTTCCTGGGCCAGCAGGGGCTCGAGGCCCACGCCGCGCACGGCGGCGGCAATGGCGGCGGCCAGTTCAGGGGCAAGGAAACGGCGGTCGTAGCCGATCACCACCGTGCGGCTGTCTAAGCCTGCCGGGGCGGCATGGGCCAGCTCCCGGGCCGCAGCAGCAGCCACCGGCAGCAGCCGTTCCACGGTGATATCCACGCCAAGGATGCCGCGCCAGCCATCGGTGCCAAAGGCAATCGGGGCGGGCTCCAGGGGCAAGGGGGCTGAGGACATCAAGCCGATGAGCGCTAAGAGCAGTGTCTCGGATTGGAAACCAGCCAGGGGGTAGGGGGGTGCCGGCGGGCCAGCTGCGCCCAGCCCTAGCCTGGGGCCATGGCCCCAAGCAGCGACAGGCAACTGATCACTGACAGACAGCTGCGCAGTTGGTTGCGTTGTCGCCGTAAGGCCTGGCTAGACCGCCACGGCAACCCAAGCGAAAAGCGCTGGAATCCGCACCGGGCCCTGCAACTGGCCGACCGGGAATCGCGGCTCCAACGGCTAATGGGCCCCGGGGCCGCCGCCGCCCCCAGCCTCGACCAACTAAACCAAGGCCAGAAGGTGGTGCGCCAGCTGCTTTTGCAGCACCAGGAGCTGCGGGGCCGTCCCACCCTGCTGCTGCGCCAGGGGGGCCAGAGCCGTTTAGGCGCCTTCAGCTACCAACCCGCCCTGCTGCAGCCGGGCCGCCATGGCACCCGCGAACACCGGCTCACCCTGGGCTTCTGGGGGTTGTTGCTCGAACCGCTGCTGGGGGTGCCGGTGACCCAGGGGTTTTTGCTGGATCCCCAAGGGGGCAAGGAACGGGTGCAACTGCAGGGCAGCCAGCCCCGCCAGCTGAGCCAAGCCCTGGAGCGACTCCAGCAAGACCTGGAAAACCGCCAGGCCCCACCGCTCACCAACGACCGCAAGAAATGCAGCCTCTGCAGCTGGAAACGCTGCTGTGACGAGGTGGCGGAGGCGGAGGGCCACCTGAGCCAGGTGAGTGGCATCGGTGGTAAACGGCGCGATTTGCTGCAACAGCTGGGGGTGGCGGATCGAGCGGCCCTGGCCGGCACCAAGCCCGAGTGGCTGATGGCCCAGCTGGAAAAACGGGGGGAGCAACGGCCCGAACTGGCCCTGGAACTGATCGCCCAGGCCCAGGTGCAGGAAACAGGCCTACCCCAGGCCCTCGGCCCCGGCGCCAGCCAACCGCTGCCAGAGCTCGCGCAGGCGCCGGGGGTGCTGATCTACGACATCGAATCCGATCCCGACGCCCGCGACGATTTTCTGCATGGCTTTTTGATCCTGCGCCGCGGCGCCGATGGCCAATGGCCGGCGGCGGCCACGGCCCCGTACCACCCGCTGCTGGCCCTGCAGGACCACGGTGAGGCCCGCTGCTGGCAGCGCTTACAACGGCTGTTGCTACACCACCAGGGCTGGCCGGTGCTGCACTACGGCGAAACCGAGGCGATTGCCCTGCGGCGCATGGCCGAACGCCAGGGGGGTAAAACGCCCCCCGGCCTCTTGGATCTCCACAAGCGGGTGCGCCAGCACTGGCGCCTGCCCGTAGACAGCTATGGCCTTAAGGCGGTGGCCCAATGGCAGGGCTTCCGTTGGAGCCAGTCGAGCGCCGAGGGGGCCCGCTGTGTGCTCTGGTGGCGCCAATGGCGGGCCCGGGGCGACCGCCACAACCTGCAGCGGATCTTCCGCTACAACCACGACGATTGCCTGGCCACCTGGGCCGTGGCTCAGTGGTTAGTGGCGGCGGGCAGCGACAGCTGAAGTCCCTCCAGCTCCGGCAGCTCCGCCCAGGCCCGACGCACCAGGGCCAGCCCACAGCTGGGTCGCTGGGCGGAGCCGGCCAGCCCTGAACCAACTAGAACCGAACTCACCACCGCCGCCCGGGCCCCATCGCCAGCAACCAAAGCCTGGCCCACCTGGGGCACCGCCACCCCCGCCGGCGCCCACCAGCGCCGCAAAAACTGCTTCACCCCATCGCGGGACTGCAACTTGGCCAAGGTTTCCTGGCCGAGGTAACAGCCTTTGTTAAGGCTGACCCGATGGTCTAGGCCCAGCTCAAAGGGATTGCAGTCGCCATTGATTTCCCCAGGCTCCGCTGGAATCCCCTGGCGCAGGCGCAACCATTCCTGGCCCTCGGCCCCCAGGGGCGGCACTGCCGCCAGTTCAGGCGGAAGCGCTTCCCCCGGGGCCAGCAGCCAATGGCGACCGGGCAATCCCCAGCCGGCCCCGCCCCCGGGGCCCATGGGATCTACTAAGCCATGCCAGGAGAGCTCCTCCAGGGGGCCCAAGCGCACCCGATCGGCCGGAAACAACACCCGATCAAGGGCACTGCGCACTTCAGCGCCGGCGCCGGCTGTCACCAGCAACAGGGCGCCCTCCGCCGTGGCTTCCACCTCCACCAGGGCCCGCAGCCGGGCCGTGGCCGTTACGCCGCAGCTGAGCCGCCGCTCTCCCAAGGGGGTGCCCTCCAGGGCCTGGGTGGTTTGGCCATGGAGCACCCGCAGGCTGTCGGGGCCCGTGAGGGCCAAGCGGCTAACGGGGACAACAAACTGAAAGGGATCGCTGGATAGGGCCCAGGGATCGCCCAGCTGAGCGGCTGAATTGCTCATCGCTGAAGGGCGTCGTGAACGGCGGCCACCTCGGAGAGGCGATAGAGGCTGGTCAACTCCAAGCCAGCGGCCGTGAACGTGGCCAGGCCCCCCTCCTCCCGGTCAACGATCGCCACCACCCGCTGCACGCGGAAGCCGGCAGCGCGCAACTGTGCCACTGCCTTCAGCGCCGAACCGCCAGTGGTGACCACGTCCTCCAGCACTGTGATCAAGGCCCCCTGCGCCGGCAAGGGTCCCTCCAGCCAGGCGCCGGTGCCATGGCCCTTGGCCTCCTTACGCACGATCAAGGCGTCGAGGTTGCGGCCGGCCAGGGCGGCGGCATGGGCCACCCAGCTCACCATCGGATCGGCACCAAGGGTGAGCCCCGCCACCGCCACCGCCCCGGGCTCCACCAGGGCCAGCAGCCTTGGCGCCAACAGCAGCGCCCCTTGGCCGCTGAGGGTCACCGGTTTGCAGTTCACGTAGTGCTCACTGGAGCGGCCGGAGGCCAGGGTGAAACTGCCGCGGCGGTAGGCCGCCTGGGCGAGATGCTGCAGCAAGGGATCGGCGTTGGTCATGGCTGCTGGCGGATTGGCTCCAACGTTTTTACCGTGGCCATGGAACCTGAGCTCAGCCCCATGGCCCGCACCACCGCTTCCTGGGCTGCCCTAGGTGCCGCCCTAATCAGCCTGGGGCCAGGCCCAGCCCAGGCAGGGCCGGTGATCTGCACAACCACCTATGAGGCCCCCCTGGCCAGTGGCCAGCCCGTGGAGGTAACCCGCTGCGGGGTGCTGCAAACGACCGCTGAATTAATTGACCGCCGCTTTTTCTCTTACACCTCCCCCTATGCCCGCGGCGTTGACATCACCCACCAGATCACCGATTTGCTCGGCATCTCCATGGGCGGCGGCGATGGCACCAAGGTGATGGGCCTGGGCTTCCCAGACCAAACAATCATTTGGGACGGCTCCGCCGTGGAAAACACCTACCGGGCCCTACTGGAGGAACAAAGCCCCCCCCTGCCCCTGCGGGTGAGTGACCTACCCAGCAGCTACGGCCTCGGCCTTTACGGGTCGTCTCCCACCGGTCGCCGCTGAGCCCCCAAGGGGGCAAAATGGTGGCGCTGGGGGTCTAGCAATCTGGTGAATGCAGCGAACTCATAATTCGCCTTAGCCGAGTTCGATCCTCGGGACCCCCATGGCGCGCTGATACAAAACCGGGGTTGGGGGGCTTTTAAACAGCAGTCGCCCCTGCCCCCATGGCCACCCGCGCTGTTTATACGTTCTCGGGTTTCCCCGATGAACCGGCCCAACATCTATATCTGCACCACGATGGTTACCCGGCCGGAGCCGCCTTCCGGCTCGCTGAAGCCAAGCAGCTCAGTGAAACCCCCGCTGCCTACCTCCGCAGCTTCCTGGTCACCCAACCGGAGGCGGAAAGCCTGGTTTCCCCAGAACAAAGCGGCGACGCTGAATATCGCTACCTGGTGCAGCTAAGCGGGGAGCGGCGGCCGGCAGTGCGAATCGAATGCTGGCGGCGCTACCCCGGTGAAAGCCACTGGCAACGTCGTTGTGGGCCGATGCTGCTGGCCAGCTTTATCAACCGCTTTCTGCCTGATCTGGGCCCCTGAGTACCCCTCTGGACTGGGGCCCAGGGGGCGAAGGTATTTAGATGGAATACAACAACCCTGCCAAGCCGCTGCCATGACCCTCACCCTGATCGGTGGGGCCCGCACCAGGGCCTCAATGCCCCGTTGGTATTTAGAGGAGAAGGGCATCCCTTACCAGTGGCAGCAGCTAGACATGGCAGCGGAGGAACATCACCGGGAGCCCTTCCTCTCGATCAATCCCTTTGGCAAGTTGCCCGCCCTGGTCCATGGGGATCCGGCCCTACCAGGGGGCCGGCTGCAACTATTTGAAAGTGGCGCAATCCTGCTTTACCTGGCCGAATTGCACGGCGACGAGTGCCGTACCGCCGCCGACCGGGGCCTGGCCCAGCAATGGGTGTTATTTGCCAATGCCACCCTGGGACCCGCCCTGTTTGTGGCCAGCAACCGGGAGCGGGAATTTCCCCGGCTAATGACCGTGCTGAATCAACTGTTGGCCCCCGGCAAACCCCTGATCGGTGACCAGTGGGGGGTGGCTGATTGTGCCGTGAACGCCTACCTGGCCTACCTGCCCGTGTTTTTTCCAGACCTAGACCTCAGCGCCTATCCCGCGGTGCAAGCCACCATTGCCGCCACCCAGGCCCGTCCGGCTTACCGCAAAGTGATGGGTCTAGATCCATAATCCAGGCAATTCCTTGGTTGGGTCAGCGGTTCCCATGGGTTTAACCCTGCGCTTGCTCGGCCTACTGCTGCTACTCGCACTGCTGGCTTTCTTTGCCGCCGGTGAATTTGCCCTGATCCGCTTGCGGCCCACCCGGGTGCAGGAACTGGCTGAAAAGGGCAGCAGCGCCGCCCGCTCGGTGGAAAGACTGCAACGGCACCTGCGCCGGGCCTTAATCGCCACCCAGTTAGGGGCCAGCCTTTCGCTGCTGGCCCTGGGCTGGGGCAGCCACAAACTGCTCAGCCAGGGGCTGCCCGGGCGGGATTACCCCTTGCTGGAGCTCCTGGTCTTTCTGCTGGTGGCGCTACTGGCCACCCTGATCGGCGGCATTCTGCCCAAGGCCTGGGTACTCGATAAACCGGAGGCTTCCGCCCTCAAGCTCGGCCCCCTGCTGGAGGCGGTGAACCGCTGCCTCTCGCCGCTGCTGGCCGTGGTGGAACCCCTGGCTGACGGCCTGTTGAAATTCACCGGCCTTCCGCGCCAATGGGATCGGCTAGTGCCAGCCCTTTCCGCTAGCGAGCTGGAAAGCCTGATCGAAAACGATGCGGTCACTGGCCTCGAACCGGATGAACGCAACATCCTTGAGGGGGTGTTTTCGCTGCGCGACACCCAGGTGCGCGAGGTGATGGTGCCCCGGTCCGGGATGGTGACCCTGCCGGTGGCAGCCCGCTTTAGCGAGTTGATGGATGCGGTGGTCTCCACCCGCCACGCCCGCTTTCCGGTGATCGGTGATTCCCTCGATGATGTGCGCGGTCTGCTCGACCTGCGCCTGCTGGCCGCCCCCCTCTCCCGCGGGGAGCTGCAACCCGATACCCCCCTGGCGCCCTACATCTGCGGCGTGGCCCGCATCCAGGAAAGTGCCTCATTGGCTGATCTGCTGCCGGTGATCCGCAATGGGGAGCCACTACTGGTGGTGGTGGATGAACACGGCGGCACCGAAGGCCTGGTAACCATCGCCGACCTCACCGGCGAGATCGTTGGCGATGAATTAGAAGACGACGGCAGCCCCCCCGACCTCCAGGCCCTGGGCACCAACAGTTGGTTGGTGGCAGGCGACCTGGAGATCTTTGAACTCAACCGCCAGCTGGGGTTGAAGCTGCCCGAAGCCGATGGCCACCACACCCTGGCAGGCTTCCTGCTGGAGCTCATGCAACACATCCCCAGCCCCGGAGAAGCGCTGGATTGGAACGGCCATCACTTCGAAGTTGTGGGCATGGACGGCCCCCGCATCGAAGAAGTGAAGATCCTGGTGGGGCATGGGGGCTAGTTAGTTGATAATGACCCCACAGCAGGAGTAACCCCTTGCCCGCACCGATGCTGAGCGCCCCCCAATGAAACCGGTCAAGGTGGGCGTGATTGGCATAGGCAACATGGGTTGGCACCACGCCCGGGTGCTGAGCCTGCTGCGGGATGCCGAACTGGTGGGGGTCGCTGACCCCGATGCCGCCCGCGGCAACCTGGCCAGCGCCCAGTTCAGCTGCCAATGGTTTGCCGATTACAACGAGCTGATACCCCAGGTGGAGGCGGTTTGCATCGCCGTGCCCACCCTGTTGCACCACCGGGTGGGCATGGCCTGCCTAAAAGCCGGGGTGCATGTGCTGATCGAGAAGCCCATTGCCGCCAGCCAACTAGAGGCAGCAGAGCTGATTCGGGCGGCCGAGGCGGCTGGGCGCCTGCTCCAGGTGGGCCACATCGAGCGCTTCAACCCAGCGTTCATGGAACTACTCCATGTGGTGGCCAACGAGGAGGTGGTGGTGCTGGAAACCCGGCGCCACAGTCCCTATGCCGACCGGGCCAACGATGTGTCGGTGGTGCTGGACCTGATGATCCACGACATCGACCTTGTGCTGGAACTAGCCCAGGCGCCGGTGGTGGGGCTCGCCGCCGCCGGCGGCCGCAGTGGGGAAGGCCCGATCGACTATGTGGCAGCCACCCTCTCCTTTGCCAATGGGGTGGCCGCCAGCCTCACCGCCAGCAAGATGAGCCACCGCAAGGTGCGTAACCTCAGCGCCCACTGCCGCGGCAGCCTGATCGAAGCTGATTTCCTGCACCGCAACCTGCGCATCCACCGGCGGGCCCAGGAGTCGTATTCCGCCAGCCGCGGCGAACTGCTCTACCGCCACGACGGCTTCATCGAAGAGGTGAGCATCACCCCCACCGAACCGCTTTACGCCGAGCTCGAACACTTCCTGCAATGTGTGCGGGGCTTAGAAACCCCTGCGGTGGGGGGGCTCCAGGCCTCCAGGGCCCTGCAGCTGGCTGATCTAATCGAAAAGGCCGTAGATCAACCCCAACAGAGCCTGGTGCTAGCCCATCCGCTCTAACCACCTAGGTGACGATGGCGGTTAGTTCCCGCAGGGCTGCCACAAACAACTGGCGGCAGCGGGTGGGGGAAGCACGGTAGAAGCCATCCCAGGCCTCCGCCTTGTGGGCCCCGTAGCTGGCCGGAGTGGCCTCTGGATAGGCCTCAATCCAGCCGAGCCGCACCGCATGGCCAATCAACACATCAAGGGCCAGGTGGTCTTCGAAACGCACCGTGGGGTTGGCCTCAAAAAAGGCCATCAGGGAAACCAGCGCTTCAATCGACAGTTGCCGATATTCCGGCGCCTCGATCTTGCTGAGTAGATGTTCCACCAGGGCCGCGAAATTGTGCTCCCCAGGGGTCTTTTCAGCCAGCACCTCACTGTCCAGCCGGTTACGGCGCTCCAGCTTGTCGCCAATTAACAGGCCGCGGCAATGGCGCAGCAGCTCCCAAATGCCCGGATAGAAATTACGGGGTACCCGCTGCAAAGCCCCCTGGCGCAGGCGGTGCTGGAGCCAGCAGCCCCCCATGGGTCGCTCTTCCGCCGGGGCCGGGGCCTGCCAACGCACCTCACCGCTCACATGCAGCTGCTCAAAGCGGTCAAGGGTGGCGCGGGCGTGGTCTAGGTCATCAAGCACCACCCCCAAGCGGCGGGAGATGCCATGGGGGGGCAAGGCACAGAGGGCCTCAAAGGCCTCTGAAGGGGTGAGGTGGCGCTCTGCCGCCAACTCACTGGTGAGCAGCAACAGCAACTGCCCCAACTGGAAAGTGAGCGTGCCCTGCAGCCACTTGGGTCGCTGCCGCGCCAAACCCTCCAGGGCCAACAACAACTCCTGCTGAATGATTGTTTCTCTGCCGTCTTCGCCACTGAAGCGGCGCATGCGGGCGGCGATCGTGGCGCTATCTAGGGGTTCGCTGATGCGGGATAGGTCGGTGTAATTACGGCCCACCACCAGCTGGCGATGGCGGGCCAGTAGATCATCAAGGGCATCCTCCAGGTGGGGATGCACCAGCCCCAGCAGGCCGGCACAGCGGCGCACCGGCTCCCAATCACCCGCCTCGAGGCTGCGCAGGTACACCGCCTCCAGGAGTTGGTTCAGGGGCACCGGCAGGGCCTGGTCTGGGGCCTGCAGCTGGCCATCGGCACCGAGGCGATGCTGCAACTGTTCCAACAGTTCTGCCTGTTCCCGCAGGGAAGTGCTGCTCCATAGCTGGCCGGCCAGCACCAACACCGAACTGCTTTCCAGTTCCTGTTCCCGTTGCACCGAGAGGGAGCGATAACCAAGGGCTTCCACCAGGCGCAGGGGGCTGGGCCGGGCCGGAGCGGCCGGGGCCAGGGCCGGCAATGGCATGGGCTCCCAAGCCAGGTGGGGCAGATGTTGGCTCAGGGTGCCGAGCTGCACCTTTACCCCGCCCAGATCACCACTGGCCAGTTGCCGGGCCAAGGCCAAAAAGCCCTCTGGATTCCGGCTAAAGGGGGCCCCCGCCAGGGGTACCAACAGCAATGGATCCCCCGGCTCCAACCAATTGCGCTGCAACAGGCGCAATTCCCCGAGCACGGAATCGGCCAGTTGTTCGGGATCATCGGCCAGGTAAAAGGTGCCCTCCTCCAGCACCGGCGGCAGGAAAGCCGTGGGCTGGCCGCCACAGCTGTAGAGCCGGCTGATCGCCAGGGTGGCCAGGCCCCCAGCCGGGGGGCCACTGAGCCCCAGGGCCGGCCAAGCCCCCAATCCCCCCAGGGCCTCCGCCAGCCGGGCCGAAGACTCCACCGCCACGCCCCCATCCCCAGGGGTAACCATGGCCATGCCCTCCCGGGCCAGGGCCTCTGCCACGGCACCATCGCCAGGCACCAGGGCGATCCGCACCTGTTGGCAACCCGGCTGGCGGGGCTGACGCCGGCCACAGGGATCCAAGTCGCCTGGTTCGAGCAATCCCGCTAACAACAATTGACCCAGCAGCCAGAGGCTCTGGGTCCAGAGCAGCGGCACATTCTCATTGGCCTCACGAAGCTGGCTGCCCGGGGCGAGCCGCTCGGCCTCCACCGCCGCCGGGGGCACCAGATAGAGCTCCGGTTGCAGCAGGTCATTGCCCCCCTGCACGGCCAGCCCCCGCAGCCGCTGATCCAGGCCCCTGGCCTCCTCCCAGCGCCCCTCAAAACAGGCGGTGAGTAATTCAAAGGCCAGAAACAAGGGCCACTGGCACTCAATGCTTTCAAAACAGGCCAGTTCCTCCGGTTCGTAGTGGAGCCGGCTGCTGTCTTCCAGCACCGTTTGATGGCCATCCCGGCGGAAGCGGGCATAGCCATAGGGGCCCCCCAGCTGGCTGCGGATGCCCTGGAGGGTGCGTTGCCGCAACTGCTCCGACTCCACCGCCCAGGCGGGGTAACCAATCACCGTGAGGCAGGCGCTATCTACCTCCTTGCTGGCCGACTCCCGGGGCAGCAGGCCATCAAGGGCGCGGCGCAGCCGCACCAGGGCATCGGGGGGCACCCAAAGCCGGGCCTGGCCATCGCCCTCGGGGCCGTAGAGATCTAAGCCGGCCAGGGCCTCGAGGGCTGCCTTCACCAAGCCAATTGAACTGGCATTGCGTTCAGGGGCCCCGTTATTGCCCTTATCCCCCCGTTCCCAGATGCCGTAATCGGCGATCCGATAGGCGCGGCTCACGTAAAAAATCAGGTTTTGCACAAAGGCCACCTGGGCCTGACTGGTAACCACCACCAATCCGGCGCGGCTGAGCTGGGCCAGTTGCAACAGGAACAGGGCTGTGGCATCCAGCTGCAGATGGCCCCAGGCGTTATCGGCCACCACCGGCTGACCCGTGGCGGTGTCGTACTTGGCGTGCAGGGCATCCAGCGGATCAAGGCTGGTTTTGAAGCGCTCCACCTTGGCCGCCTGGCCCATCATCGAGCGCAACTGGCCGCGCATCAGGGCCAACACGCTTTGCTCCAGCTCAAATATCCGCCTGGCGTTGCCCCCCTGGCGCCGCCAGGCAATCGCCAGGCCCCACACCGCCTGAATTGTGTAAACCCCATCCCGCACCCAGGCATCGCCGTAGTTGCCATGCACCGTGTGGGCCGTGCTGGCGGGCATCAGGCCGGAAATCGGGTGCTGGCGCTGCAGCAGCACCCGCTCCAGCTGGGCGTCAATGCGCTCGAGCAGCTCGTGGGAACTGGCCGTTGGCATGGGGGCTGGCGTTGTCAGGGCTCTCGTCATCCGCCAGATTCTGCTCCGTAAGCAATTCCGCCATGGCAGCCACCGTCACCAATAGCCATCGAGGGGAGGTGCTTGGTCTGCCGGTGGACATTTGCCCCGATGTGTTGGCCGCGGCCATTGAGCTCCATGGCCGCGGCGGCGGCCAACTGGTAACCCTCAATGCCGAGATGACCATGACCGCCCTGGCCCAGCCCGACCTGGGCAGGGTGATCCGCCAGGCCGAGCTGGTGATCCCCGATGGGGCTGGCGTGGTGTGGGCCCTTGGGCGCCAGGGGGTGCGGGTGCGGCGCAGCCCCGGCATCGAGCTAGCCCACAACCTGCTGGCCCATGGGGCCCGCCAGGGCTGGCGGGTGGCCCTGGTGGGGGCCTCCCCCCCGGTGATGGAGCAATTACAGCGGCGGCTGCCCCAGGTCCATCCGGGGCTGCACCTGGTGCTGGCCCTGCACGGCTACCAACCCGCCGAGGTGTGGCCAGAGCTGGAGCGACAACTGCAAGAACTAAAGCCCGATCTGGTGCTAGCCGCCCTGGGCGTACCCCGCCAGGAAACTTGGATTGAACGGCTGCACCAGGGCCAACCGGGCCTTTGGATGGGGGTGGGCGGCAGCTTTGATGTGTGGTCTGGCCAAAAGAAAAGGGCCCCCCTCTGGATGGGAGCCCTGCGGATCGAATGGCTCTACCGCCTGATTCAGGAACCGAGCCGCTGGCAGCGCATGCTCAGCCTGCCGGAATTTGCCCTGGCGGTGCTCAGCGGAAACCCACGGAGGCCTGCCACACAAAGGCAAGCAATAGAAAGAAAAGGGGAATGATCGGCAGAATGTCCACAAGGGGTCCGAAGGCCCGATAGGCCTCGGGAAGCTGGGCCAACAGGGGCAGAACAGCGTTCACCATTGTGGTGCAACCATGCAGTAGCTGGACGCTACCACGTGTGCGCGGCCGCAGAGCCTGGCTCCCACGGAGCGAAATGCTCTGAAAAACAGCCCTCCCGAATCGCCTGGCCCATGGCAGTGGTGAAACGCACCAGCTGGGTGAGGTTGTGGAGGCTCAAGAGGGTGAGTCCGAGGATTTCATCACTCTTGATCAAGTGATGTAGGTAAGCGCGGGAGTGCTGCTGACAGGCAAAACAAGGACAACTGGCATCCATCGGCCGGTGGTCATGGCGGAAGCAGGCGTTTTTGAGGTTCCAGCGCTCCCCCCCCACCAGGGCGGCCCCATGGCGCCCCAGCCGGGTGGGCAGCACGCAATCAAATAAATCCACCCCGTGGGCCACCGCCTGGGCCATCTCCGGCAGGGTGCCCACCCCCATCAAATAGCGAGGTTTGTGCTCCGGCAACAGCGGGGTTACCCAGCGCACCACCTCATGCATTGCTGCCGCCGGTTCCCCCACGCTCACCCCACCGATGGCACAGCCGGGCAGGTCGAAACTGGCCACCACCTGCGCCGACTGGCGCCTCAGATCCTCAAAACAGCCCCCCTGGACAATGCCGAACAGGGCCTGGTCGCTGCGGGCCTGGGCCGCCCCACAGCGTTCCAGCCAGCGGTGGGTGCGGCCGCAGGCCTCCTCCACCTCCCCATGGCTGGCGGGGTAGGGGGGGCACTGGTCAAAGGCCATCACCACATCGGCGCCGAGGGCGTTTTGGATCTCCATGGAGCGCTCAGGGGTGAGCTCCACCACCGCCCCATCGCGGGGGGATTGGAAGGTCACCCCCACTTCCTTAATTGAATTGAGGCTTGCCAGGCTGAAAACCTGAAAGCCGCCGGAATCGGTGAGCAATGGCCCTGGCCAGCCCATGAAGCGATGCAGCCCCCCGGCCGCCGCCACGATTGATTCCCCCGGTTGCAGATGCAGGTGAAAGGTGTTGGCCAGCACCATCTGGGCGGCGGTAGTAGCCAACTGCTCCGTGGTGATGCCCTTCACCGTGGCGGCGGTGCCCACGGGCATAAAGCGCGGGGTATCCACCACGCCGTGGGGGGTATGGAAACGACCGGTGCGGGCCCTGGTGTGGGAACAGTGGTGCAGCAGCTCAAAGGAGAAGGGAGCTGCGGGGGCAGTCACAACAGGGCGGCTCTTAACAGCCCTCAACCCTATGTGGGTACCAACCACGGGGGGCAGAATGCCAAAAGCAGCAGCCTGAGCCGGTGTACCGCTGGTGGCCCGATCTGCTGGGCAGCTGGGTCTTTTATTCGATTTTGCCGCTGCCCCACGGCTGCAGGCCCCGATTTGAACGCATCGCCCGCTTTGCCCCCGTGGTGGGCCTAGGCCTAGGGGGCGCCCAAGCGGTGGTTTGGCAACTGGGCGCCTGGGCCGGCTGCCCCCCGGGGGCCCTAGGGGCCTTGGTGGTTGCCCTGGGGCTATGGCTCACTGGGGGCCTGCACTTTGATGGGGTGCTCGACAGCGGCGATGGCCTTGCCGCCGGCAGCCGCCAACTGGAAGCCATGGCCGACAGCCGCATTGGCGCCAGTGGCCTCGTGGCCGGGCTACTGGTGCTGCTGCTCCAGGGGGGCGCCCTGGTAAGCCTTGGCAATGGTGCCCCCGCCGCCCTGGTGTGGAGTGCGGTGTGGGCAAGGGTGGCGCCCCTGGTGGCGATTGGCTGTTTTCCTTACCTACGGCCGGGGGGCGGTGCTGGCTTCCACCGCCAGGGGCGGAGCGCCCTCGCCACTGAACTGCTGCCCAGCGCCCTGGTGGTAGGCCTACTGGGCGGGGTAAGCGGCAGCCTGGGGGGCACGGCAGCCCTGCTCGCTGGCCTAATTGGCGCCATTCCGGCGCTGCTGGTGCCCCTGGAGCTGGGCAGGCGCCTGGGGGGCCACACCGGCGACAGCTACGGGGCCTGCGTGGAATGGACAGCGGCCTTCAGCCTCTGGGCCAGCTGGGGGGTGCTGAGGCTGGGGTCCTAAAGGCTTAGCTAAAGCTTCCACCCAGCGGCAGCTGCAGCCGAAAAGCATTCCCAGCCTCCGGCAGGCCCGGCTCCAGCAGGGAGGCCGGCACCAGCAGTTCGAGGCAACCGCCGCAGGCCTCCGCCTGGTCCCGGGCCAGGGCCAAACCCAGGCCACTGCCGCCCAGGCCCTGGGCCTCCCCCCTTTGGCCCCGCACGCCCCGGCCAAAGATCCGCTGCCGTTCCCCTGGGGCAATCGCTGGCCCGCTGTCCCAAACCGCTAATTCCAAGCTGTGGCCGTTGCTGCGACACCAGAGCCCAAGCGCCCCGGCGGGATCGCTATAGCGAAAAGCATTTTCGAGCAAATTGGCCAGGATTTCGGCCACCACGGCCCCGGGCACCTCCACATCTGGCAAGCAACTGGGGGGATGCCACACCCGACCCTGCAGGGTCGCCGTTGCCGCGGCCCTGGCCAGCAATGGTTCGAGCCGGGGCGCCAGGGGCTCCCGCCGCTCCGGCACCAGGGCGGGGGGCAACAGCAAGGGGCCATCGACCCCATCGGCTGCCGGCAGGCTGGCGGCCCCCTCCGGCGGGTCCAGGGCCTCCAGGTAACGGTCTAGGGCCAATTCCTCCCGCAGCAGGTGCTCCACCAGCAGTCGCCGCTCATCGCCGGGCTCCAGGCGCCGCAACAACAGCTGCGTGAAGGTGCGCAGGGCCGCCAGGGGGTTACGCATCTGATGCACCAGCAGCGAGCGCTGGCGCCGGTCCTGGTCTAGCTGCAGCTGCAGCCGCTGCTGCTCCAGGTCAAGGCAGCGGGCTTCACTGAGCACTGCGGTTGCCCCCTGGAGCCGCTGCTGGAGGTCTGCGGGCCAAGCGAGGCTGGCACTATCCACCCGGAGGGCGCCGATTACCACGGTTCCCCGCCGCAGGGGCAACCAGCGCCGTTGCTGACCGGCCACCAGCAGGGGCCCCGTCGCCTCGGCGGGCTCGATCAGCCCATCACGCTCCGGCCAGGTGCCCACCAACTGCAACTGCAATTCCCCGCCTGGCACGGGCAGGGCCACGTACAACCCCAGAGCTGTTAACTCCGCTCGGTCGACGAACTGGGACAACTGATGGCGCACCAGGCGCCGAAAACGGTCGGAGATCACCGGGAAAATAAGTACTCCCGACCTGGGGAACCCAGGCCGAAGGGGCTTGTCAAATCCAAGAAAAGCCTTAAGATCTTTGTTACGACCAATACTTCACAGTCCCGGAATTCCGGCCCCGTGGAGTGGGATCCAGCACAAAACCGTGGTCTTTGTGGCGCTTTGTCGTCAAAGAGGCTACAGCAGGGGTTAGATCAGCTCCTGCTGCCCACCGTTCAAAGACGGCGTCGACGGGTCGGACCCATTTCCACCTCTTCGGTTCTGATCTTCGGATCAGGTCTCCGGTCGACAGACGTTTGGACGCCGCAGGATTTCCTGCCCTTGAGCCGAAACCGGACCGCTTTGGCGGCACCGGACGACTTGTTCTGTCCGATCCCGCCACCCCTAAAGGGGCCCCTGTTATGTCTAAGAAGCGCAAGCGCGTCAGCCGTCGCCGTTTGGCTGGCCAACGAGTTCTGGCCCATGTGCCCACATTCAACCTGGAAACCGGCGAGCACAAGCCGGTCACCGCTGCCCGCCGCTACATCTCCGAGTCTTCGCTGATACCGCCGGCCCTGATCAATGTGCGCCGCAACGAACACACCACCGATCGCTTCTTTTGGGGTGAGAAGGGTCTGTTTAGCGCCCAGTACGCCGAAGAAAATCACTTCCTCTTCCCTTCGCTCCGGTCGATTGTCGATAGCGTCGGCGAAGAGACCCTGTTTGCCGGCTTGGAAGCCATCGCCGACGACTGGGAAGAAATGGAAGAGTACGAATACGCCTTCGTTTGATCAGGGCCCCTGGTTTCGATCAGCCCCCTGATTAAGTTCCTAAGCCCAACCCCCTGAGGAAACTGGCCGCCGCCAGTAATGCCTCGGGGGGAATGGTGTGTTCGCCATCAAAACTTTCCTGCTGCACCTCCCCGCCACCGGCCTCCACCAGCCGGCCGATTTCCGTTTGGGCCGTGATAGGCACCACCGGGTCCCTGCGGCCATGGCATAGCAACAACGGTGCCAGCCCGGGCCCCTGGGGCTGCCAACCGGGGTGGGGATAACCACTGAAAGCAATCACCGCCGCCACCGGCCGGGCCAGGGCCGCCTCTAGGGCCATGGCCGCCCCCTGGGAAAAACCAAGCACCACCACTGGCTCGGCCCCGGCGGCGGCCAATTCTTGGTCGAGCCGTTCCCCCAGGGCCCGCACCGCCGCCGGCCGCTGGGGCCAGCCCGGCTGGTTTAGGTCGTACCACTGGCGCGCCCCCGCCCCGGCCGGATGGGGATCGGGGGCCTCCAGGGGCCGCAGCACTAAAGGCCCCAGCAACTGGCCTAGGGCTTCCCCCACCGGCAGCAGATCAGCGCCGCTGGCACCCCAACCGTGCAGAAGGATTAAACGCATGGCACAGGTATCGCCAGGGGCCAGCCCATACCATCAGATCTGGCCATCCCCGTCTATGGCCCCCCGTCCCTTCCCCCAGCCGTCCCATGGCCCCGATTGCCCTGCTGAGTGTGTCGAATAAGGACGGGCTCGAAGCCCTAGCCCGGGCCCTGGTGGAACGCCATGGTTTCCAGTTGCTTTCCAGTGGTGGCACCGCCCAGGCCCTGGCGGCGGCGGGCTTACCCGTTACCAAGGTGGCCGACCACACCGGCGCCCCGGAGCTGCTCGGTGGTCGGGTAAAAACCCTGCACCCCCGCATCCATGGCGGCATCCTGGCCCGGCCGGATCAAGCCTCCGACCAGGCGGATCTGGCCGCCCATGGCATCCCAGCGATCGCCCTGGTGGTGGTGAATCTCTATCCGTTTGAGGCCACCGTTGCCCGCCCTGGGGTGAGCTGGGACGAAGCGATCGAAACCATCGACATCGGTGGTCCAGCCATGGTGCGGGCCGCCGCCAAGAACCATCGCCATGTGTCGATCCTCACCAGCCCCGACCAATACGCCGGTTTCCTCTCAGCCCTAGACCAGGGACCGATCAGCCTCGAATTCCGCCAGCAGTTGGCCCTAGGGGCCTTCCGCCACACCGCCGCCTACGACACCGCCATCAGCCATTGGCTCGCCAAACAACTGGAGCCCAGGCCAGAAAACAAATCAGAGGCCGCCGCCAGCCCAGCGGAAAGCCTGCGCCTGGCCATGCCCCTGCGCCAGGGGCTGCGCTACGGCGAAAACCCCCACCAACAGGCCGCCTGGTATAGCTCAAGCGCCGCAGGCTGGGGGGCGGCCAAGCAATTGCAAGGCAAAGAACTCAGCTACAACAATCTGCTCGACCTCGATGCGGCCCAGGCCACCGTGCTGCGCTTCCCCCCCGGGGAGGGGGCGGCCGCGGTGGTGGTGAAACACACCAACCCCTGTGGGGTGGCCACCGGCGCCAGCGCCGCCGAAGCCCTAGAGCGGGCGATCGCCGCCGACCCGGTGTCGGCCTTTGGCGGCATCATTGCCCTTAACCACCCCCTTGATGGGGAGGCCTGTGGCCGCCTGGGGGGCCTCTTCCTCGAATGTCTGGTGGCCCCGGCCATCAGTGCCGAAGCGCGGCAGCTGCTGGCGGGCAAAACCAACCTGCGCCTGCTGGAACTACCTCTGGAAGCTTGCCTCGGGGCTGATCCCCAGCAGTTACGCACGGTGTTGGGCGGCCTACTGGCCCAGCAGCGCGACAGCGAGCCCGACCGGGAAAGCGATTGGCAGGTGGTCACTGAAAGGTCCCCCTCCGCCGCAGAGTTGGCAGACCTGCGCTTTGCCTGGCGGGTGGTGCGCCACGTGCATTCCAACGGCATCCTGGTGGCCCGCCATGGCCAAACCCTGGGGGTGGGGGCCGGCCAAATGAACCGGGTGGGATCGGCCGCCATTGCCCTGGGGGCCGCCGGTGAGCGGGCCCAGGGGGCAGTGTTGGCCAGCGATGGCTTTTTCCCCTTCAACGACACGGTGCAGCTGGCCGCAAAGCACGGCATCAGCGCCGTGATCCAGCCGGGGGGCAGCAAACGCGATGGCGATTCGATTGCCGCCTGCAACGCCGCCGGCCTGGCCATGGTTTGCACCGGCCGCCGCCACTTTCTTCACTGAATCTGCCCTGAATTAGCTTCGGGTTATTCCTGTGTCCTTCCGATGCCTGAGGATCTCGGCCTTTATCTCAGCTTTCTCCATCCCCTCCTGATGGGCAGCCTGCTGGCGGGCTCCGGCTACGCCCTCTTCCTGGGGATCAAAGCCAAGAAAACCCGCACGGGCACCCCGGAGCAACGGAAGGAGCTAATCAAGGGCAAATTCGGCCAACGCCACTACCTGATCGGCAGCCTGGTGCTGGTGGTGATGGTGGGGGGCAGCCTCGGCGGCATGGCCGTGACCTATCTGAACAACGGCAAGTTATTTGTGGGCCCCCATCTGCTGGTGGGTTTAGCGATGACCGCCATGGTCGCCCTAGCCGCTGCCCTCTCCCCACTAATGCAACAGGGCAACTTGATCGCCCGTAAGGCCCATGTGGGGCTAAACATGCTGCTAATGAGCCTGTTCCTCTGGCAAACAGTTAGCGGCCTGCAGATCCTCAACAAGATCTGGACTGATCGCTAAGGCAATAAAGCACTAAGGCAATCAAGCCCTGAAGAATTGAGCGCTAGAAGTTAGCCCTTTGCCGGGGCGGACAGGGCAAATCGGCCTGGGCGTGAAAATCCTCTTGCACCTTCCAGGTAAGCCGCCGGGAGACCTGGCGCACAATCTGCTTAAGCAGATGGTCGCCACTGGATTGCACCAAGGCTTCAGGCAAAACCCCGATGAAAGCGGGCAAACGAATGGCCACCTCCAGGTCAAGGTCCCACTGCACCTGGGTGAACTCGCCTTCGTTCTGCAAGCTCAAGCTGGCCTGGAAGTCCACGGCGTAGCCATCAATCTGGAGCGGGTTGCCGGCCGGGGTGATCGTTTCGATCCGATAAACCCCCAGGTCCTGGGGCAACAATTCCAGGGCGATGCTCGGTTCCAGTTCAAAACCAAAGTTGCCAAAGCGGCCAAGGCTGAGCCGATAGCCGTTACTACCCACCGGCTCCACACTCATCGGCGCAGCACAGCGGGTAAACCAACCCTCATGGGCATCCAGGTAGCTGGCCACCTGGTCCACAGGGGCCCGCATTTCCATCACATCAGCAAACTGGCTGACGTAGCGACGCAAACGGGAATCATCCACGCGTCGTTGGTTCTCCCGGGGGCTGAGGGCTGGGAGCGTGAATGTCAAACCGGTGGATCACAGCTTTAATTGGCGACAATGTAACGGAGCGTTAAGGGCCCTGCTGAAGCAGCGGTGACACTTCCCCAAGGTCGGGTTCCAGGTCTGGCTGCAGTTCGGCCAGCTCCAGCAGCCGGTCAATCACCCCCTCCACCACCCGGTCAGGGGTGGAGGCGCCGGAGGTGAGGCCGATGCGCAGCTGCCCCGCCGGCAGGAAGGGCTCCATCCGGGTGAGCTCAGCCCCGAGGGGCTTGTGTTCAACGCTATTACCTGGGCCAATCCGTTCCGGGGCGTCGATGTGCACAGAAGGGATCCCGCGGCTCACGGCAATTTCCTGGAGATGGGTGGTGTTGGAGGAGTTGTAACCACCAATCACCACCATCAGATCGAGCGGTTCATCCACCAAGGAGAACATGGCGTCCTGGCGTTCCTGGGTGGCATCGCAGATGGTGTTGAAGGCAAGGAAATGCTGGTTGAGCACCTCAGGGCCATAGCGGCGCAACAACGTGCGCTCAAATAGCCGCCCGATCTCCTCGGTTTCACTTTTAAGCATGGTGGTTTGGTTCGCCACACCAATCCGAACCAAATCCCGGTCTGGATCAAAGCCGGGGGAGGTGGCGCCGGCAAAGCGCTGCAGAAATTCCTCCCGCTCGCCATCGCCAAGGATGTAGTTGCACACCAGCTGGGCCTCCTCCAGGTCCAGCACCACCAGATAGGTACCGGCAAAGGAGCTGGTGGCCAGGGTTTCCTCGTGCTGCACCTTCCCGTGGATCACCGAGGTGAAGGACTCCTTCTTATGGCGCTCAACGCTGTTCCACACCTTCGACACCCAGGGACAGGTGGTATCAACAATGTGGCAGCCGCGCTCATTCAGCAGCTGCATCTCCTGCACCGTGGCCCCAAAGGCCGGCAGGATCACCACATCAGCGCTTTCCACCTCGGAAAAATCTTTAACTCCGGCATCGTCCACGGCGATGAACAGCACGTCCATCTGGCGCAGGTGGGCATTCACCGAAGGGTTATGGATGATCTCATTGGTGATCCAGATGCGCTCAGTGGGGTAATGGCGTCGGGTTTCGTAGGCGATGGCCACGGCCCGCTCCACCCCCCAGCAGAAACCGAAGGCCTGGGCCAGGCGGATAGTTACCCGCCCCTGCTGCAACTGATAACCATTCTCACGAATGCTCTGGATCAGGTCGCTCTGGTAGGCATCCTCAAGGCTGCCTGCCACCTCCTGCGCCCGACCAAAGCCGCGGCGGTTATAGCGGTCGGAGTGGTGCAGCGAACGCTTAAAGGCGCGGGTGTCCATAGCTGGCAAAAGCGCCGGAGTCGACCCAATCTATGGGCCAACTCCGGCGCGGGTGGTGTAAGTAAGCCTGGGCAGTCCCAGGAGCTCAATAGGCCATCGGGTCGTAGGCCTCCTCACCGTGGGCTGAGATATCTAGGCCACGGTTCTCTTCCTCAGGGGTGACCCGCAAGCCAACGGTGGCGCCAACAATCCAGAGAATGATCGCGGTACCCAAGCCCACGAAGCCATAGGTAATAAGCACGGCCTTAACCTGGGCCCCAAACATGGCGAGGTTGCCACCTTTCTCCAGGATCTCGGCCGAGAGCGGGAAATAGTCGGCAGGCACCAATTCCTTCACCGCCAACAAACCTGTGAGCAAAGCGCCCACGGTGCCGCCCACCCCGTGAACCATGAAGGTGTCGAGGGAATCATCAAACTTGATAGCCGCCTTCACTTGCACGGCAATCAAACAGGCCGCTGCCGTGGCCGCACCGATCAGAATTGAAGAACCAATCGTTACGAATCCGGCGGCAGGGGTGATGCCCACCAGGCCTGCCACAGCACCGGTGGCTGCCCCCACTGCCGTGGGCTTGCCATCCTTAAACCACTCAATCAAACACCAGGTAAGCAGGGCCGCAGAGGCCGCAGTGGAAGTGGTGATGAAAGAAAAACCAGCGCCCTTGGCAGCGAAGTAGCTGGCGCCGTTGAAGCCAAACCAACCGAACCAGAGCAGGCCAGCACCCAAAAGGATGAAGGGCACGTTGTGGGGGGGACGCTTGTTACCTGGCCAATTGGTGCGGGGACCAACAATCGCCGCGGCCACCAGGGCAGCCACACCGGAAGCAATGTGCACCACCGTACCGCCGGCAAAATCAATGGCGCCGATTGAACCAAATGGGCCGATATAACCACCGCCCCAAACCATATGGGCCAAGGGGCAATAGATAAAGAGGCTCCAAAGCAGACAGAACCAGAACCAGGCCTTGAAGTTGATGCGTTCCACCAGGGCCCCGGAGATCAGAGCCGGGGTGATGATCGCAAACATCCCCTGGAATAGGGCAAATGAAGTGGCACTGATGGAGTAACCATCTGCCAAGGGGGCATCCCCCAGGGGGCCGCCAACGCCATTGAGCCACATAGCCTCAAGGCCGCCAATAAAGGGGCTCTTAAAACCCAACCCGAAGGAAAGGCTGTAGCCAATAACCACCCAGAGCACCCCGATGAGACCCATCAGGAAGAAGCTCATCATCATGGTGTTGAGCACATTCTTGGCGCGGGTGAAGCCGCCGTAGAAGAACGCCAACCCCGGTGTCATCAACAACACCATGGCTGAACCCATCAGCATCAGCAGCGTGTCAGCGCCGTCTGTGGGCAATTTCGTGAGCGCCGCCTTGGCGGACCCCGCCATCAGGGGCAGCAGGCCTGCACCAGCCGCCAAAAGCACTATTCCTGCCCGTTGCAGGGCGCTTTCGTTGCGCAGATTGGAAAGCAGGGAGCCCTGGCGTTGGCGCCAGTTGTCCACGGTCTGCAGGGCCGTGGGGGGGAAGTGATGGGATGACTGCACCCTTCCCGGGTAGCCGGTCTGTAGTGACATGAACCTTGGAAGCCTTCAAAGCCGCACTGAGCCTCGGCAGAGACCCCTTCCGCCGATGTGCCAATCGCTACGGAATGGGGGATTCCCTGTCTTGCACCCCCACAACCCCGAGGAAGTTCACCGCCGTAGCCGAGAACTCAAAGCAGCAGGGGAAAACCTCCACCCCCGCCCCCCGGGCCTCGCGAAACAGCTCTCCATACCTGGGATCAGCGCTGTCTCCCGGGGCAAACAGCTGCACATCAGCGCGGCTGAGGCAAGGGATCAACACGCCCCTGGCCGCGGGCAGCACGCCCATTAATTCCTCGAGATGTTTCTGGCCCCGTTCGGTAACCGTGTCTGGAAATAGGGCCAGGCTGCCGCGGCTCCAGGTGGTGTTTTTGATTTCCACATAGATCGGCCGCTGGTCTGGGGCCGTGGGCGCGGGCGTTAGCAAGAGGTCAATGCGGCTGCGGCCGCCCAGGCCATATTTCACCTCAGGCTTGATCGCTGCAATGGGCCCCAGCCAAGGCTCCAGCAGCCCCGCCTCCAGCGTTGCCCGCAAAAGGCGGTTGGGCAATGCCGTATTCACCCCCGCCCAGCAGCTACCGCCATGGGCGCTCGGCACCTCCGCCTGCTCCCAGGTGTAGGCGAGTTTGCGGTGGGGGGAGGGGTCATGGCGCAGCCGCACCCGGCCCCCCAGCTGCAGCACCCCAGTCATCGGGCCAGTGTTGGCGCAGTGGGCTGTGACCAGGGAACCATCGGCCAGTTCCACCTCACAGAGGAAGCGTTTCCAGCGCTTACGCAGCACCCCCTCCAGCAACGGCTCATACCGCCAAACCTCCACAGCAGATTCCATCGGGGCAGGCCGGCGACCGGGCCATGGTGACCGATCCAACGGCCGGGGCTCCCCCACAATCGGCATTCCTGTGCCCCCCGGATGGCCGACGCCACCCCCCCCAGCCCCAGCGGCACCCTGCGGCGCATTGCCCTGGTGGTGGCTGCCGCCACGGCGCTTAGCAAGCTGGCCGGCCTCGTGCGCCAGCAGGCGATCGCCGCCGCCTTTGGGGTGGGCGCCGCCTACGACGCCTTCAATTACGCCTATGTGCTGCCGGGCTTCCTCTTGATCCTGCTGGGGGGCATAAATGGCCCCTTCCACAGCGCCATGGTGAGCGTGATGGCCCGCCAGGAACGGGCCCAAAGTGCCCGACTATTGGCGGCGATCAACACCCTGGTGGGCAGCGGTCTGCTGGGGGCAACACTATTGCTGGTGCTGCTGGCCGATCCGCTGATCACCCTGGTGGGGCCGGGGCTGGATGGCTCCCTCCACGACCTGGCGGTGTTGCAGTTGCGGCTGATGGCGCCGATGGCCCTGTTTGCGGGCCTGATCGGCCTGGGCTTCGGCGCCCTCAATGCCGCCGATGAATACTGGCTGCCTTCGATCAGTCCGTTGCTTTCCAGCCTGGCGGTGCTGCTGGGCCTGGGCTTGCTTTGGATGCAGGCGGGGCCGGCGATCGGCAGCCAGGCCTGGGCCGTTACCGGCGGCGCCGTGCTGGCCCTGAGCACCCTGGCCGGGGCAGTTTTGCAGTGGTTGATTCAGCTGCCGGCCCTGGCCAAACAGGGGCTAGGTCAGTTGAAGCTCAGTTTTGACTGGAAACAGCCCGGCGTGGCCGATGTGCTCAAGGTGATGGGCCCCGCCACCCTCGCCTCGGGGATGCTGCAGATCAACGTTTATACGGATCTGTTTTTTGCCAGCGGCATCATCGGCGCCGCCGCTGGCCTCGGCTATGCGGGCCTGCTAGTGCAAACCCCCCTGGGCATCCTTTCCAACATGCTCTTGGTGCCGTTGTTGCCGGTGTTTGCCCGGCTCACCGCCCCAGACCAGAAACAAGAGCTCATCCAACGGATCCGCCAGGGCTTGATGCTCAGCAACGCCAGCATGTTGCCCCTGGGCGCCCTGATGGTCGCCCTGGCTGGGCCGATCGTGGCACTCATCTACGAGCGCGGCGCCTTCAATGCCAGTGCCGCCCAATTGGTGGTGGGCATCCTGATGGCCTACGGGGTGGGCATGGCCGCCTACCTGGCCCGCGACGTGCTGGTGCGGGTTTTCTACGCCCTGGGTGATGGCAACACCCCCTTCCGGATTTCGATGGCAGGCATCGGCATCAATGCCCTGGGCGACTGGTTTCTGGTGGGCTGCCCCCTGCCCGCCGGCCAGTTGCTTCCCCAGCTCAATTTCGGCGCCCCCGGGCTGGTGCTGGCCACGGTGGTTGTGAACGTGATCAGCTGCCTAGCCCTGCTGATCGCCCTGCAAGGGCGCCTCGGGGGCCTGCCCCTGGCGGAGTGGGCCAAGGACAGCGCCCTGCTGGCCTTGGCCGCCCTGGTGGGGGGCCTGGGGGCCTGGGGGATGGCCGTAACAATCGCTTGGCCCCCCCATCTGCTGGGGCTGTTGCTGCAAACCAGCATCTGTGGCCTGGGGGGCGCCGCCATCTATGGGCTAATCGCCGGGGGCCTGGGGGTGCCAGAAGCACGGCAGTTGGGCCGCCAACTGCGGGAAAAACTGCCGATCTAGGGCCCGGCTGCCCCACAACCGGCGGCGCTGTTAATTCACCGTGCGCTGGTCTCGCACATTCACGGGCAATTCCAGGTGGCTGCGACCGATCATCTGCAGCCCCTCCACCGAATAAATGCGGGCCTCAATGCCGAA
The DNA here is from genome assembly GCA_943369595.1 of Synechococcus sp. UW140. Classification (GTDB taxonomy): domain Bacteria; phylum Cyanobacteriota; class Cyanobacteriia; order PCC-6307; family Cyanobiaceae; genus Synechococcus_D. The sequence continues at coordinate 37,215 of CALRNU020000005.1, read as the reverse complement.
CTCCCGGAAGGCAGTTTCGAGTTCCTGCAACAGGGCCCGTTCCACCTGGGCTTCGGCATCGACCACGGTGCCGATCAGCCGTTCCCCCAGGCGCCCCACCCGTTGGCGCACCACCTCGCGGGCATTGGTCACTTCAATGACAAGCATCCGGCCCCAAAGCGGTGCCCCAGTATCGCTTTGGGGCAGAAATTAGTTCAATCACAGAAAGGCTCCAACAGCTCCTCCAGGTCCCGCAACTGACCAGGGGGGATCAAGCGCGCCAGGGGCAGGCGGGTGGCGCCGCCACCGAGGGGCACCTGCAATCGCTCAAGGGCCTGGCGGGCCGCCACCGCTGCCCCTTGGTCCAACAGGCCCGCCAGCTCCTCCGCCAGGGGCAGGGCCAACTGGGCATCGCCCAGATAAAGGTGCCAACCACCCACTTGGATGTAGAGGCGATCGGCCAAGGCCAAACTGAGCTCCTCCAGCTGGGACGAGGTGAGAGCCATGGCAACAAACCCAGGGGTGACCCCTGTCTAGTCAGTCTTGGCAGGCCGCAAACTCAACACCCAGCCCAGATGCACTAACAGCAACACCGCCCAGGCGGCCGTAAACCAGGCCAAATGGGCGAAGGGATGGCGCAGGCCCTGCCAAACCCAAAGACCGCTGTTCAAGGCGGCAAACAACGCCCCGTGCACGCCAAAGTTCACCAATCTTTCCAGATGCTGATAGGCGGGGTCTTCCGGATCCGGCGGCGCAGACAAAACAAGGGGCATAGTTGACGAAACCCGGGGTTAGCTGGGCAGAATAAGAAGTTCAAGCGCTTGTAGCTCAGCGGATTAGAGCATCTGACTACGGATCAGAGGGTCGGGAGTTCGAATCTCTCCAGGCGCGCTTTCTGCCCTTCGGGGCCACCGTCCGCAAGGGCGGTTTTTTTTGGGTCGGTTTCTGCTTAGTTTCTGCCCAGTTCTGAGCGGTTTTGAGCAAGCTCCCCTTTCTACGATCAGCACCCAACCCCCGCACCGCCCGTTAGTTGCCATGACCCAGGCCCCGATGACCGCCGCCGCTGCCCTCAGCCAGGGCGATCCCCAGGTGGCGGCGCTGATCAACAAGGAACTGGAACGCCAACAGAGCCACCTGGAACTGATCGCCAGCGAGAACTTCACCTCCCCAGCGGTGATGGCGGCCCAGGGCTCGGTGCTCACCAATAAGTACGCCGAGGGCCTGCCCCACAAGCGCTATTACGGCGGCTGTGAGCACGTGGATGCGATCGAAGAACTGGCGATCGAGCGGGCCAAGCAATTGTTTGGGGCCGCCTGGGCCAACGTGCAACCCCACAGCGGTGCCCAGGCCAACTTCGCCGTGTTTCTGGCGCTGCTGCAACCCGGCGACACGATCCTGGGCATGGACCTCTCCCATGGGGGTCACCTCACCCATGGCTCACCGGTGAATGTGAGTGGCAAATGGTTTAAGGCCGTGCACTACGGCGTTAGCGCCGAGAACGAGCAACTGGACTTAGCCCAGATCAGGGCCCTGGCCCTGGAGCACCGGCCAAAAATGATCATCTGCGGCTATTCCGCCTACCCCCGCACCATTGATTTCGCCGGCTTCCGCGCCATCGCCGATGAGGTGGGCGCCTATCTGCTGGCCGACATGGCCCACATCGCTGGCCTGGTGGCCGCCGGGGTGCACCCCAGCCCCCTGCCCCATTGCCATGTGGTTACCACCACCACCCACAAGACCCTGCGCGGGCCCCGCGGAGGCCTGATCCTGTGCAACGACGCCGAATTCGGCCGGCAATTCGACAAGGCGGTCTTTCCGGGTAGCCAGGGGGGGCCCCTGGAACACGTGATCGCCGCTAAGGCCGTGGCCTTTGGGGAAGCACTGCAACCCAGTTTCCGCAGCTATAGCACCCAGGTGGTGGCCAATGCCCAAGCCATGGCCCACCGCCTCACGGAACGGGGGCTGCGGGTGGTGAGCGGCGGCACCGACAACCACCTGGTGCTGATCGACCTGCGCTCCGTGGGCCTCACCGGCAAGGTGGCCGACCTGCTGGTCAGTGATGTGCACATCACTGCCAACAAAAACACCGTGCCTTTCGACCCTGAGTCCCCCCTCGTGACCAGCGGCCTGCGCCTTGGCAGCGCCGCCCTCACCAGCCGCGGCTTTGATCAAGCCGCCTTCGAAGAGGTGGCCGAGGTGATCGCCGATCGCCTCCAAAACCCCAGCGACGCTGCCATCGAGCAACGCTGCCGCGACCGGGTTGCCGCCCTCTGTGGCCGCTTCCCCCTCTATGGCCCCCAGGCAGTTGCTGTGGCCGCCGGCCATGGCACCTAAGCTGCGCCTGTAGGCCCTGGCCTGGTCGTGCCCATCAGCCCCCTGATCCCCGCGGTCGCCACCCTTTTGGGGGCTGGTCTGTTCACGGCTGCCATCGTGCCGTGGGTGCGGCAACTTGGTTTGCGCTGGGGCCTCACCGACGAGCCTGACCCCCGCAAGCAGCACCAAACGCCGATGGTGCGGCTTGGGGGCATTGGCATTGTGTTGGGTTTCTGTTTAGCCCTCACGGTCACCTGGCTGCTGGGCGGCTTTGGTTCGCTGCCCACCAGCCGAGACCATCTGATCTGGAGCACCCTGCTGGGGGGCCTCGCCTTCTTTGCGATTGGCCTCAGCGACGATCTCTTCTCCCTGCCGCCGCTGCCGCGGCTCGGGCTGCAGATTGCTGGGGCCATGGCGATGTGGAGCCAAGGGGTAAAAATCGGCAGCATCACCCTGCCCTTCGACAGCAGCCTGTCCCTGGCGCTGCCCGATTGGCTAAGCCTGCTGGCCACGGTGATCTGGCTGGTGGGGATCACCAATGCCATTAATTGGCTTGATGGCCTCGATGGCCTGGCCGCCGGCGTTAGTGGCATCGCCGCCGTAGGTCTGTTGTCGGTGAGCTTCAGCCTGCACCAACCGGGGGCTGGGCTGCTGGCGGCCGCCCTGGCGGGGGCCTGCCTGGGCTTCCTGCGGGATAACTTCAACCCCGCCCGGATTTTTATGGGCGACGGCGGCTCCTATTTCCTTGGCTTCAGTTTGGCGGCGATCAGCCTGGTGGGCCCCGCCAAGGAACTCACCACCGTCAGTTTGTTGCTGCCGCTGTTGATCCTTTCCCTGCCCCTGGCCGACATGTCGGCGGTGATCATGGGCCGCGTTAGCGACGGCCGCTCCCCCTTTTATCCCGACCGCCGCCACCTGCATCACCGCCTGCTGCGGGCCGGTTTCAGCCATCGCCGCACGGTGGTGCTGATCTATGCCTTCACCCAGTGGTTTGCCGCCCTGGCCCTGGTGGCCGCCAATGCCGAAATGCGCTTCCTCTGGTTGGCCTTGGCCACCGGTGTGCTGGTGTGGATTGTGGTGAGCAGCCGCCGGGAGCTGTTGGAGGAGGCCGAACAGCTCAACGCCCCTGCTGATGCCTCCGATGGGCAGCCGCAGCCACCGGTGTTGATGCAACGCAATTCCCCCCGCTGAGCCCTGTGGTGGAAACCTCCCCCGGCCCTGATATTCCCGCTGGTGAGATCACTGCTGGCGAAATAGCTGCCTGCGAAATCCCTGCTTGTGAAATCCCTGCCTGCGAAATCCCTGCCTGCGAAATCCTTTGCATCGGCACCGAGCTGCTGCTGGGCAACATCACCAATGGCAATGCCCGCTGGCTGGCGGAGCAACTGGCGGCCCTGGGGGTGCCCCACCTGCGCCAGGGGGTGGTGGGCGACAACCGCGAGCGCCTGATCCAGGCCGTGCGGGAAGCAGCCGGCCGCTGCCGCCTGCTGATCACCACCGGTGGCCTCGGCCCCACCCCCGACGACCTAACCACTGAGGCCATCGCCGCCGCCTTCCATACCCCCCTGGTGGAGCACCCAGAGATCTGGGCAAACATCCAGGCCAAGGTGAGCGCCCGGGGCCGCGTTTGCCCCCCCAGCAACCGCAAACAAGCTTTCTTGCCCAAAGGCGCCCAGGTATTGCCAAACCCCAGTGGCACCGCCCCCGGCATGATCTGGAGCCCCCAACCGGGCTTCACGGTGCTCACTTTCCCTGGCGTACCCAGGGAGATGCGGGCGATGTGGGAGGCCACGGCCGTTCCCTGGCTGGGGGAAGCCGGCCTCGCCCGAGGGGTGTTTGCCAGCCGCATGTTGCGCTTCTGGGGGGAATCGGAAGCGGCCCTCGCCGAACAGATGGCCGATCTGCTGGCCCTGGAGAACCCCACGGTGGCCCCCTATGCCGGCAGCGGTGAGGTGAAGCTGCGGATCACCGCCAGGGCGAATTCCCAGGCGGAAGCCAACGCCCTACTGGCGCCGGTGGAAGCAGAGCTGCGGGCCCGCAGCGGCAGATCCTGCTACGGCAGCAACGACGACAGCCTGGCCTCAGTGGTGTTGGAGCTGCTACGCAGCCGCGCTGAAAGCCTGGCCGTGGCCGAGAGCTGCACCGGGGGCGGCATCGGTGCAGCTTTAGCAGCGGTGCCCGGCGCCTCTGATGTGTTTCTGGGGGGGGTGATCGCCTATGCCAACAGCGTTAAACAAACCCTGCTGGGCGTGCCCGCCGAGACCCTGGCCAGCCATGGCGCCGTGAGCGACCCGGTGGCGATCGCCATGGCCGAGGGGGCCCGTCGCACCACCGGTGCCACCTGGGCCATCGCCGTTACTGGCGTTGCTGGCCCGGGGGGCGGCAGCGCCGAAAAACCTGTGGGGCTGGTGCACATCGCCATCACCGGCCCTGCTGGCAGCAGCAGCGAGGCGGTGCGCTTTGGCAGCAACCGCGAACGCCCTTGGATCCAAACCCTCACCTGCGGCGAAGCCTTAAACCGCTTGCGGTTGCAGTTGAGCCATTAATCCCTACGGCCGCCATGGGGCCCAATTACAAGCCAACCACTAAAGCAGGCCCGGTTTTAGGCTTGTTGATTCCATTGGCAGCAGCGCCTTGAGCTCCGGCACCCTCTACGACAAGGTCTGGGATCTGCACCAGGTCGCCGAGCTGCCCGGGGGGGCCACCCAGCTGTTTATCGGCCTCCACCTGATCCATGAGGTAACCAGCCCCCAGGCCTTCACCGGCATCCGTGACCTGGGCCTAGGGGTGCGCCATCCAGAACTGACCGTGGCCACGGTCGATCACATCGTGCCCACCACCTCCCAGGCCCGGCCCTTTGCCGATCCCCTGGCCGAGGAAATGCTCGCCACCCTCGAGCGCAACTGCAGCGAGTACGGCATCACCCTGCACGGCATCGGCAGTGGCCGCCAGGGAATCGTGCACGTGATCGCCCCGGAACTGGGCCTCACCCAACCGGGCATGACCGTGGCCTGCGGCGACTCCCACACCTCCACCCACGGCGCCTTCGGCGCCATTGCCTTCGGCATCGGCACCAGCCAGGTGCGCGACGTGCTCGCCAGCCAGAGCCTGGCCATGAACAAGCTCCAGGTAAAGCGCATCTGGGTGGATGGGGCGCTGCAACCGGGGGTCTATGCAAAGGACCTGGTGCTGCACGTGATCCGCAGCCTTGGGGTAAAGGCAGGGGTGGGCTATGCCTATGAATTCGCTGGCCCGGCCATCGAGGCGCTGTCGATGGAGGAACGCATGACCATCTGCAACATGGCGATCGAGGGCGGCGCCCGCTGCGGCTATGTGAACCCCGACGCCACCACCTTTGCTTACCTCAAGGAGCGCGAATTCGCCCCCACCGGCGAGGCCTGGGGGCGGGCCGTGGCCTGGTGGGGCAGCCTCGCCAGCGGCCCGGAGGCGGTTTTCGACGCCGAGGAACGTTTTGATGCCAGCAGCATCGCCCCCACCATCACCTGGGGGATTACCCCCGGCCAGGGCCTTGGCGTGGATGAAAAGGTGCCCAGCCTGGAAGAAACCGAGCCCAACGAGCGTCCGCTCACGGAGGAGGCCTACCGCTACATGGATCTGGCCCCCGGCACACCAATCGCTGGCCTGGCGGTAGATGTGTGCTTTATCGGCAGCTGCACCAACGGCCGCCTCAGTGATCTGCAGGCCGCCGCCGCCGTGGCCAAGGGCCGCCAGGTGGCCCCTGGCATCAAGGCCTTTGTGGTTCCTGGTTCCGAGCAGGTGGCCGCCGCCGCCATCGCCGAGGGCCTCGATGGGCTGTTTCGGGAGGCGGGCTTTGAATGGCGCGAACCCGGCTGTTCGATGTGTTTGGCCATGAACCCAGACCGGCTCGAGGGCCGTCAGATCAGTGCCAGCTCCAGCAACCGCAACTTCAAGGGCCGCCAGGGTTCCGCCAGCGGCCGCACCCTGCTGATGAGCCCAGCGATGGTGGCCGCCGCGGCCATCAACGGCAAGGTCACCGATGTGCGCGATCTCCTCAAGGCCTGAACCCATGACAAACCCTACCTTCCCCCTCGGTCCGATCCCCAGCGTCAGCGGCAGCGCCGTGGTGTTGCGGGGTGACGACATCGACACCGATCGGATCATTCCGGCCCGCTTCCTCAAGTGCGTGAGCTTTGACGGCCTCGGCGCCCAGGCCTTCGCCGATGACCGCATCGAATTAAAAGGCGAACATCCCTTCGATCGGCCCGCACATCAAGGCGCTTCGATATTGCTGGCAAACCGCAACTTCGGCTGCGGCTCCAGCCGCGAACATGCCCCCCAGGCCCTGATGCGTTGGGGGATCCGGGCGATCGTGGCCGAAAGCTACGCCGAGATCTTTTTTGGTAATTGCCTCGCCCTGGGGATCCCCTGCCTAGGGGCGGAGCACACCGTGATGCTGGCCATTCAAGCGGCCGCCGCCGCCCAACCAAACCTGCAATTCCAGCTGGATGTGGGGGCCGCCAAGCTCCACGCCAAATTGAGCGGTGGCGAGCAGACCTGGCCCCTGGAGCTGGGGGCCGGCCCCGGCCAAATGCTGCTCAGTGGCCAATGGAATGGCACCGCCCAGCTGGTGGGCAACGGTGCCGCCCTGCAGGCCACCGCCGCCCGCCTCCCTTACCTGGGCTTTTGATAATTAAGGCTAATAATTGGGGCCCTAGGGACCCTGCACCACCCCAGTGGAAGGCTCGTAGGGCACAAAAGGCAACCCAGGGCCCCGGAAGCCAAAATCATTGAGGCGGATTCGAATGCCGCCAATACCTGTGTAGGGGCTGTAGTAGGCGCCGAATTCATAGGCACGCCGTTGCCAACGCAGCTCCACATAGGAACTAGTTACATCTCCGTAGTAGCCGGAATTGCCGGCCACGTTGTAGCTAATCGCCCCATCTAAAACGAGGGGTCCAATCAGCTGTTGGGTGAGGCCGATGCCAAGGGTGGCCGTATCCACATAGCGGTCAAAGGCAAAGGGACTATCGCCACTCTTGGCGGCCACACTGCCAAACAACGAGAGCTTGGTGTAATCAAGGGCCGAACGATTAAAATGGCCAAGGGTAATCACAGGGCCCCCTGAAATACCCACAAGGTTTTGACTACTGCCACCGCCATAGGCAGAGAGATTAAAGAACGGTGCAATATTGAGGCTTAACCCAGGCACAATCGGCACCGGGGAATAGCGATAGGCCCCTTCAGATGTAAGCGGCAGAGCCTTACCACTTAAAAGCGGCCAACTGGAGCTAATCGTGCCATAAATATTGGCCCGCCAGAGATCAGCGAAATTATTACTTTCAGCCGTACTCGTTATGAATTCATTACTTTGAAAGTTACCCACCCCAGCCCGCCAGAGAAAACTCGAACTAAGCGCCCCAAATCGGGGCAAAGTGCCGCGATTCTCCAGGGAAACTCCATAGGCTGAATAAATATCCTGTTCCCCCAGGGAGCCATTCCAAACCCGATAGCGATAGGCACCAAATAACCTGGCCACAGCACTACCGATCAAAGGCAATTTCACCGGCTGCAAAACCTCCGCTGAAGCCCTAGTGGCATTGGAAAGATTCTGCTCAGAAAAACTCGACACATTCACCCGGGCCGTATAAATGCCCTGGCCGAGCGCCCCATTGAGATAGGTATCTACCCCAAATAAATCACCAATTGTATTGCTCTGGGTTACAACTCCTGAACCGGCAGAAGACCCTGGGGCAGGATAACTGGAAGTGCTGCCATTAAAGGCCCGCTCCAGCATGAACTGGGGACGAATTGACAGGATCGCCTTCGAACCCAAACGGATATCAGGCAACTGGTACTGGAGGTAGAAGCCATCACGGTCTTGCTTATCTACCAGCAAACCCCAACGGTTTTCCACCTCATTTTCCTGCTTGGGCTTGATGCGCACGGTGGCCGGCAACGGCAGCGGCAACTTGTTTTCCAGCAACAGGCGATTACGGCCCGACTTAATCACCGTGGTGCCATCCGGCTCCTGCCAAGAGCTCACCCGGTCCATATCCACCCACACCTGGGCGGGGGTAAAGGGATCATTGGTGAAGCTGGCCCGGGGGGCGGTCCAACCCTCAGGGGTGAGCAGCACCTGGGGAGCTTGGAACCGCCAGTGGGTTACCGAACCACTGATTAATTTCTGACGCCTCGTGGTTTGCAACTGCCTCAACTCGGCTGGGGTGGCTTGGCCAAATTGAGCTTCCGTCCTCGTAATGCTGGCCAGGTCGCTGCTGCCAAAACGGCGATCAACCACGAGCCCCAGCCTTGGCTGCACCCCCCGCACCCGCTGATCCAGGGCAGCGATGGCGGCCCGCCGCTCCCTGAGCCGCTGGGCGGGGGAGCTACCAGCACCGTTAGCTGCGGGGGCTGGCTTCACTGGCGGCAGCGGCCCAGGGGCCTGGGCCTCCGGGCCGTCAAAGGCCACCGCCTCCAACTGTTCTTCCAGGGGACGCTGGGTCTTGCGCAGGGCCCGGTCGGGGTCAGGGCAACCCAGGGGCGGTGGATCTTCCTCCTGGGCCTTGGCTGGCTTGGCTTTACCGAAGCGATAACGGGCCCCGAGCAGGTAGCCATTACTGCCCTCGTACACCCCGGCATAGGTGCCATAGGCGCCGGAACGGTGGTGAATTCGACCTACCACCGACCATTGGGGGGACACCTCCAGCCCTAACTCCACCGCCAGATAGTTGAGTAACTGGGTGGAATTCGGCCAAGAAATCTTCTCGTAATTACTAAGGCTGGAATTAAGACTGACGCCCTCAACCACCCCCATGCTGAGCCAAGGCTGGATCCACCAGCGCAACCCCAACCCAAAGGTCACCTCCCAGAAGGCCTGGGGTTCGGTTACGGCTGTGGCCGCCTGGTCGAGGGGCACCCCACCGGTGTAGCGCAGGTCGGCGTTGCGCCCGGCGCTATGGAACAGCAAGTTGCCATCTAGCTCAAGGGCGAAGGGATCGGCATCGAGCAATTTGCGCTGGGCCCCTAGCCCAAACACCCCCTCGGGCCGGAGGTTGCCTCGGATCAGGAAGGTTTCGCCAAAGGTGGCATCGGTCATCTGGCCGGCCCAACCGGTCACCGCCCAGGGGTAGGGATGCCTGCTCTCCAAGGGCGGCAGGTTGGGGGGACAGCTCAGCGCCTCGGCCTCGGGCAGGGGCGCCACCGTGGCTGGCGCCACCTGCACCCCTGGCTTGGGGGGATTGCGCTGCAATTGCTGCCGTTGTTTTTCCGCCGCCGCATTGCCCTCAGCGCTGCCCTGTAGGGGGCCATCGGGATCAAGATCGAGCTGGCTGGTGAGCAAATCCACCACGCCATACACATCTTCAAGCTCCCCTTCCCCCTGCAAAAGGTTGAAGCGCAGCAAGCTCGCCTGCAGATATTGATTACCCCGTTGAAACCGCACGGAACCCCGGGCCCAGAGCACCCGGGTGCGGCTGTCGTATTCGAACCGATCGGCCTGGAGCCTGCCCCCCGCAAGCTTGAGCTGAACGTTGCCGGTGGCCACAAAGCGCTGCAGTTGGTTGTCGTAACCCTGCTGATCAGCTTCTAGCTCGAGGTCTAGCGGGGGCAACTCAGCCACCGGTGCTGGAGCCGGTGCGGGTGCTGCTGCTGTTGGTGCTGGCTTGGGGGCCGGCAGCTGTTTGGGCAGAGCTTCGCCAGTAACCGAAGAACTCTCCTGGGCCTTAGCAGCGGGTGGCTGCAGCAGCACCACTGCAGCTGGGGACAGCACGGCAGCGATGCAAACCAGGATTTGGGCGGGAACCGGCGACCTCAATCCTGGATGGGTTCAGGGGCGGCGATCCTGCCACGCCGCCCAGGGGAAATCACTCTTCCAGGTCCTTACGGCTCGGGGTCCGGCTGGGGTCACTGGCTAGAAAACCAAAGACAAAGATGCCGATAAAAAAGAAAACGACCGAATAAACGGAAATCTTGAGGGCGAGCATGGTCCAGCCGAAGGGGGACGGGGAGGGGTGCCGCACCCGGAGCGGCTGACCCATCCTATGGGCCATGTGCTCAGGAAAAGATGAAAGGGGCCCTGGAACCGCGGCTTGAGGGGTGGATTGAAACGTTTGCCCCGCTGCGGGAGCTCGATCTGCTGCCCCTCTGGCGGCGGGCGGATGGCAGCCAGGCGCTCAATCACCCCTGGGGCCAGCGCCATCGGCCCGACTGGGCCGATGGCGGCTTGGTGATCTGGCCCCGGGGCGGCCAAACGCTCCGGCTCAGCCACCGCCTGAGTTGTCCGCCCCTCTGGCGGGGCGGCAGGGCGCGGCTCGCCCTGCGCTGGTGGGCGGAGGCGGCGGAACTCTGGGTGGATGGCCAACGGGTGCACCAGGGGGACCTGTTTGATGCCGCCTGCCGCTGGCCCCTGCCCGAGCGCTTCTGGGGGGGCGCCCCGCTAGGGCTGGAACTGCGGCTGCGCAGCCCTAAACACGACGACGGCGGCCTCACCCTGGCGCGGCTGGAGAGGGAACCACTGGAACCCAGCGACCCCGACGGCCTACTGGTGCTGGGCCAGCTGCGGCTGCTGCGGCAACGGCTCCCCCAACTGCAGGAGGCCCTCAATGCAGCGGAACCGAGTGCCCTCGCCCTGGCCGCCGCCCTGCAGGCGGAACCGAGCCCTGCTTCCCTTCCTGCCCTGCGCCAGGCCCTGGCCGCCCTGCCCAGCCCGGGCAACCTGCAACTAATCAGCCACGCCCACCTGGATCTGGCCTGGCTCTGGCCGGTGGCCGACACCTGGCAGGCGGCGGAACGCACCTTCCGCTCGGTGCTGCAGCTGATGGCCGAGGATCCGGCCCTGCGCTTTGGCCACTCCACCCCGGCGCTCTACCACTGGTTAGAGCAACACCGCCCCACCCTGTTTGCCCAGATCCAAGCGGCCAGCCGGGCCGGCCGCTGGGAACCCCTTAATGGCCCCTGGGTGGAAAGCGACTGCACCCTGGGGGGCACTGCCTCGCTGCTGCGCCAGTTCGAGGCGGGCCAGGCCTACAGCCAGAGCCGCTTCCCCGAATGGAACCACCAACTGGCCTGGCTGCCCGACAGCTTTGGCTTCAGTGGCGGCCTACCGGCAATTTGCGCCGCCACCGGGGTGCGCTGGTTCCTCACCCACAAGCTGTTTTGGAACGCCACTAACCCCTTCCCCCACCGGCTGTTTCGCTGGCGCCACCCCTCCGGGGCGGAGCTGCTGACGCTGATGAGCGCCCCGATCGGCACCGACGGCGATCCGATCGCCATGGCCCAGCATCTGCAGCAATGGCAGGGGGCCACCGGGCTCAGCGAGGGGCTCTGGTTGCCGGGGGTGGGGGACCACGGCGGCGGCCCCAGCCGCGAAATGCTCGAACAACTGCAGCTCTGGAACGGCCAGCCGCTCTGCCCCAGCCACCAATTCGGCAGCCTGCGCGAATTCCTGGGGCGCCTAGAGCCGCTGGTGGCCCAACTGCCGATCTGGCGCGATGAGCTCTACCTGGAATTGCACCGGGGCTGTGCCACCAGCCGTCCCGATCAAAAACGCCATAACCGCAGCCTGGAACGGCTGCTGCGCGAGGCCGACCTGGCGGAAGCGCTCCTGGGGGCGGCCCCAGCGACCGGTGGCGAGGCTGCTGCTGGGGAAGAAGAGTGGCGGTGTCTGCTGTTTCAACAGTTCCACGACATCCTGCCGGGCACCTCAATCCCGGAGGTGTTTGAGCAGGCGGAAAGCAGCTGGCGCACGGCCCGGCGCCGCAGCCGCCAACGGCGTGACCGGGCCCTGGCTGGCCTCGCCCCAGGGCCCACCAAGGCTGGGGGCGGCCAGCCGCGCCACTGGTGGGTGGGGCAACTGTGGCCGGCGCCGGCTGCCTCTCCCATGGTGGAACGGGTGCTGCGGCTGCCGGCGCCGGCGCCAGGCCACCAATGGCAGGGGCCGCTCGGGCCGCTGCCCTGGCAGCCCTGCCCCAGCGGGGGCCAGTGGGTGCAATTGCCCATGGGCAGCGGCGTGGAATTACAGCGGCTGGGCCAAGGGCCGCAGCCCGGGCAGGGGCCGCCGGGCGCCGACAACTCTCCAGGGGCCCTGCCGCCACCTGTACAGCCCGTACAGCTTTCGGATCAGGGGGGGCAGCGCTGGTTACTGGAGAACAGCCAACTGCGGGCCTGGCTGGGGCCCCAGGGGCTGGACCAGCTGCAGGGCCGCCAAAACGGCCTTTGGGGCCCGGAGCTGCTGGCGGCGCCCCTGGGCTGGGGGCGCTTCGCCGACCGCGGCGAATTTTGGGATGCCTGGGACCTGGCCGCCAACTACCCCGACCAGCCCCTGCCCTTCCAATGGGCCCAGGGCCCAGAGCTGCTGGAGCAGGGGCCCCTCTGCACCCGCTTGCGTTGGCAAGGCCGTTGCGGCCAGAGCCCGATCAGCCTGGTGATATCCCTGCAGGCCGCCAGTCCCATCCTCGAATTAACGCTGCAGACCCAGTGGCGCCAGTGCCATGAGCTGTTGCGCTGCCAGGTGCCCCTGGCCCAACCCGGCGGTTTCTGGGCCGCCGACTGTGCCGCCGGCGTGCAGGAAAGGCCCAGCCAGCCCCACACCCCCCGGGAGGCGAGCCGCTGGGAGTGCCCTGCCCTCAGCTGGGTGGCTGGCGGCACTGCCAGCGCCGGCCTCGCCCTGCTGCTCGATGGCCCCCAGGGGGTGAATGGCAGCGCCACGGGCTTGGGGGTGTCGCTGCTGCGGGGGCCCACCTGGCCGGATCCCAGCGGCGACCAGGGCTTACAACGGCTGCGGCTGGGCCTGATGGCCGCCCCCGGGGGCTGGTGCCAGGCCTTGGTGCCGGCGGCGGCGGCGGCCTTTCGTCAGCCGCCCTGGCAACGGCCCGCGGCCCCAGGCCCCTGCCAACGCCAGGAGCTGCTGCCCTGGCCCAACCCCCACCTGCAGCTGTTGGCCCTGGAGAAAAGCGAATTACCGGGCAGCTTGGTGATCAAGGGCCAAAACCTCAGCCCGTACCGGGGCCAGTGGCCTGGGCCAACAAAACCCTGGCAACTGGGCCGCTGGACCCTGGAACGGCCCGCCCCGGCAGCTTTTCAATCCTCGTGATCATCAAAAGGATCACTGAGCTCCCGCGAGGGGGGGCCAAAGGCTGTGTAGATGCCAAAACCGGTGAGGGCCAGCAGGGCCACTAACACCGCAAGGGCCACGGAGAGCGCCGGCGAGGAGGTTTCCATCAAGAGTCCCTACAGAGTGCCGAGAGCGGTCCGCGTAAAACCGGGCCAAGACCCTTAGAGTAACTAGCCGCAACCCGTGCCAGAGAGGTCTCGCCCACCATGGCCCAACGCACCCGCCTGGGAGATCTGCTCCGCCCCCTGAATTCCGAGTACGGCAAGGTGGTGCCTGGCTGGGGCACCACCCCCGTGATGGGGGTGTTTATGGTCCTGTTTCTGGTGTTCCTGCTGGTGATCCTGCAGCTGTACAACCGTTCCCTGCTGCTCGATGGCATTACGGTCAATTGGAACGGCCTGGGCTAAGCCATGAACGTCTTCGGCGTGGGTCTGCCGGAGATGGCGGTAATTGCCGTCATCGCCTTACTGGTTTTTGGCCCAAAGAAATTGCCGGAGCTTGGCCGCAGCCTGGGGCGCACCCTCAAGGGTTTTCAATCGGCCTCCCAGGAATTCGAACAGGAATTCCGCAAGGCCGTAGACGCCCCTGCCGAGACGACGCAGGCAGCTCAGCCCGTCCTGCCTGCCCATGGATCATCTGATGTTGCTGGTGGGCCTGGGTAATCCGGGCAATGGCTACGCCGGCACCCGCCACAACGTGGGCTTTATGGCCCTCGACAAGCTTGCCTCTGGGGCTGGGGCCAGCTTCAAAAGCATCGGCAAATTGCATGGGGATCTGGCTGATCTGGGCCAGGGCCCCCAGCGCCTGCGGTTGCTCAAACCGCAGACCTACATGAACGACAGCGGTCGCTCCATCCGTGCCACCCTCGATTGGTTCGGCTGGCAGCCTGCCCAGATGCTGGTAATCGTTGATGACATGGACCTGCCCCTGGGCCGCCTGCGGCTGCGGGCCCAGGGCAGTGCCGGCGGCCACAACGGCCTCAAGAGCGCCATCCAACACCTGGGCAGCGAGGCTTTTCCACGGCTGCGCATCGGCATCGGCGCCCCGGGCCAGTCGGCCCAGGAACGGCGCGATCGCACCGTGGGCCATGTGCTGGGTAGTTTCAACAAAGCTGAGCAACCATTGCTGGAAGCCGTGCTCGAGGAAGTGATCGCCGGGATCAGCTTGATCCAGCGCCAGGGCCTCGAGCTGGCCGGCAATCGTCTCAATGGCTTCCGACCCGCCGCGGCGCCAGAAGCCAGCTGAGATGGCCCGATTACCCGCCACCACCGCCCACCTGCGCGTGCTGCAGCAGAGCTTCAGCCATAAGTTGCTGGAGGGGGAAGTGGCGGCCGGGGGCTTTCGCTGGGAATTTCGCTGGGATTTCGGCCGCGGCCAACTGCTGGTGGAACCCTCCCTTGGCCGCGCCCTAATCCAAGATGCCCTGTTTCGCTTCCTGGTAAAAAGCGATTACCAACTGGAAGCTGGCGGCGATTATGCCTTCACCGTGCGGGCAAAATTTTGAGTTATCGGGTTGAAGTCAGAGGCTGAGCTGACGGCCCAAATGGGCTTCCAACAGCACCAAAGCCGCCAGATCATCCACCGGCCGAGGGGGTAAACGCAGCCCCGAGGGCAGCAGCCGCCGCCAGCCCCGGGGGGGCCAAAGCTGCCAATAGCGGTCTCGAGCCCTCAGGGTGGAACCCTGCTCCGGCTGCAGCTGCACGGTTAGCTGCGGGAAGGCCTCGGCCAGGGCAGCGGCCCAGGCGCCGCTGCCGGTGCCATCCCCGAGCACCAAGGCCGCCAGGGGGGTGGTTTCCTGCCAATGCTGCAACCAATCCCAGCTTTCCCGGGGGGAACAGATCAACAAATCCTGAACTTCGGTGGCCCCAGGCTTGGTGCGCACCAGCCCACATTTACTGCTGCCTGGATCCAGCGCCCCCCAGGTAAGAGCAGTATTCATCCCTCGTTGGCCCCGGAGTTGGCGATGCGCAGCTCCACCACCACGGCATCGGCGGTGTCGCTATCGCGCAGGGAAACTGCCTGCAGCACCACTACCCTCCGAACCTTGCGATCACTGAGCTGACGGCCCAGCTCATTAAATGCCTCTACATCGAACTGGATCGATCCGGCCAGGGAGCCCTGGCGCATCGCTTCGGTGCGGGCTGCCGCCAGCAACAGATTCAAGCGGGCCCGCACCTGGTCAGAACTTAATTCGAGCGGATCAAGGGTGACGCTGGCCAGCACCTGCCCCTTGTTAACCACCCGCTGGTTGGGGCGCACATCGGTAAAAGCCAACACTTGGTTCTCCCCCCGCAAAACATTGCCGGCCGACAGGATGCTCACCACCCAAGAGCCGCCATTACCTATGGCCTGCTCCACCTTGAGCACCTCACTGCGGGGGATGAGCAGCAACTGGCGATCAGGCTTCTGGCCAGGCAACACCTGCTCAAAGGCCCGCAGGTTTGCCTGGCGCAGCAGATCCTCCACCACCTGCTTGGCCACGGTTGGTTTCGGGATCGCCACCTGGGCCACGATCAGCGGCTGGGCACTGCTGAGCACCACATCGCCACTGCGCAGGGCCAGCACCTTGCCCTCCAGCTGCTTGAGCTCCTGCTGCCCCCGGGCGGTGCGTTCCTGCAGCTGGCGCAGTTCGCCATCCCGGGCCTTCACATCACGGCCCAGCCGATCCCGCTCCGCCTCCAGCTGCCGACGACGCTGTTGCAGGGGCGCAAGGGCGGCGCGCAACTGCTGGGCCCTGGCTTCCACCTGCTTGAGCTGCCCCCGGGCCGTGGCCCTTCCCTGGTCCGCCCTGCGCCGATCTGCCTCCGCCCGCTGCCGTTCCCCTTGGGCCTGGTGCAGTTGATTTTCTGTGCGAGCCAGCTGGGCCCCACTGGTTTGCAAGGCCTTGCGGGAATTACTGAGCCGCGCCTCCAACTGATCCAGTTGAAACAGACCCACCCTCAACCGTTCACTAACCGCCACCATCAGGCCCAGGGTGAGGGCACTGATCAAGCTGCCGGTAAGCACCGTGACCAATACCGCCGTCTTGCGGGGCCGCAGCCGAAAAAGGCTCAGGCGGGCCTTGCCGATGCGGCTGCCGAGACGGTCGCCCAGGGTGGAGAGCACCCCCCCGAGGATTAGTACCGCCAGGATCAGCAGCCAGCCGGTCACAGGGGCGTTTTCTTAAGAGCCATCAGTATCGCCGAGGCGGGGTCGGGCTTCAGCTAAAGCGCTTGGCTAGGGCGAGGGGATCAAACACTGTGATCCGCTTGCGATCGATATCCACCAAACCGGCGGTGCGCAGGTCCCCAAGCAAACGGGTAATAGTTACTCGGGTGGAGCCTATTGCCTCGGCGATGGCCTGGTGGGAAAGCTTGAGATCGATGGTTATGCCCTCGGCGCCAGGCACACCAAAATCTCGGCAAAGCACCAACAAAAAACTCACCAACCGCGACGACATATCGCGGTGGGTAAGGGTTTCGATCATCGTCTCCGTTTGCAGAATCCGCGAGGAAAGCCCCTGTAGTAACAACAGCGCCACGCGGGCATCCTGCTCAATCGCCCGGCGCACGGAGGCGGCAGGGGCGCTGATTAATTCCACCCTAGTGAAGGCAACAGAGTGATAAAAACGGTCAGATTTTTGGCCAGTTAATAAAGAAAGCACTCCGAAAATGCTGTTTTCCCGCAGCAACGCCACGGTGATTTCCTCCCCCGATTCGTAGACCCGGGAAAGGCGCACGGCCCCACGCCGCAGCAGATAAACCCGCTCCGCGGGATCCCCGGGGAAAAAGATTGTTTTGCCGCGTTCAATGGCTTCGGTGCCACTACCCACCAGGGAGCGCATCACCTCTTGGAGCGTCGGCTGGGGGGTAGGGGTGGGGACAACACCAACCATGGGGCTTTCCGGCGTTGGCTGGACCCTAAGGAGCCCCTGGTCCCCTCCTTGTAGCAGTTAACACCTTCTGCTGCCCGGCCAGCTGACAGGAGTACAGCTGTTTGCGCTACTGGTGGTGTGTGCCGCTTGATTCGCGGCCTAGGGCCGCTACATTCAGCTTTCTCCACCGCCAGCCCCCATGCTCAGCAGCCTTGCTGATCGCCCCCCCAGGCCGATCACCGCTCCGCTGCGGCTGCTGCTCACCGGACCAGAAGGGCTGTTGCAGGTGCATACGGCCAGCTTTCGCGGCAGTTGCCCCAGTGTTTTTAGCCAGGCCCTACGCAGCGCTGGCCTGGGCAGCAGGGTGCTGATTAGTCAGTTTTTACGGGGGGGCGTTGACCAAGGCCCCCAGCGGCCGGTGCAGATGTGCGGCCGCCTCACCTGGCTGAGGCCCCAGCTGCCCAGTTGCGTAATGGCCCCCAACGAACCTGGGGCCAAGGAGGCGGTGCAGGCCCTTTGGCAAGAAAGTCGTCGCTGGTTGCTCGAGGGCCAAGCCGATCTGGTGGTGCTCGATGAACTGGGCCTCGCCTTGGCCCATGGCCTCTTGGATGAAACCGACATAGTGGCCACCCTCAACCAACGGCCGGGCCGGATGGATGTGATCCTCACGGGACCGGAGATGCCCCTGGCGCTGATGGCCATGGCGGATCAGGTGACCCAGCTGCGCCGCGACCGATGCTGAAAAACGACCGCTGGATCAATGAACAGGCCGCCCATGGCCTGCTTGAACCATTCCAAGCCACCCTGGTGCGCCACCTGGAGCCGGAGAACCGCAGCAAGCCGGTGCTCAGTTTTGGTTGCTCCTCCTACGGCTACGACCTGCGCCTTTCGCCCAAGGAGTTTCTGATCTTCCGGCACGTGCCCGGCACAGTGATGAACCCGAAGCGCTTCAACCCCGCCAACCTCGAACCAGCGCCCCTCCACAACGACGGCGACGGCGATTACTTCATTCTTCCGGCCCATTCCTATGGCCTTGGCGTGGCCCTAGAAAAAATGAAGGTGCCGCCAAACATCACCGTGATCTGCCTGGGCAAGAGCACCTACGCCCGGCTCGGCATCATCGTTAACACCACCCCGGCAGAGGCCGGCTGGGAGGGGCATCTCACCCTGGAATTCAGCAACAGTTCCGGCGCAGACTGCCGCATCTATGCCAGTGAAGGCATCTGCCAGCTGTTGTTTTTTGAGGGCGATCCCTGCGAAACCACCTACAAAGACCGGGCCGGCAAGTATCAACACCAGCCCGAGCGGGTCACCTTGGCAAAGGTTTAAGGGGCCAGCCGAGCCTTGTGCAGGCGACTCTTCTCATACCAGCCAGCGATCTCCGGTGCCCAGGCCTGGAAATGGGGCCAAAGCAGATCACAGAGCTGGCGAATCTCCTCCTGGGCATCGAGCTTGGCGCGCAGGTCCATGAAATGCAAAAAGGCCCTCAAGCTGAAGCTCACCACAAAATGCTGGCGGTAATCAAAAGGAAGAATGCCGCGGGCATGCTCCTCGGCAAAACCCGCCGCCAACATCTCCGCATAGCGTTCGGCCGCCCGGCGACAGAGCTCAAGGTCTTTGGCCCGCTGATCGGCGGTGTAGGCATATTTCTTGCCCTGGCGGTCGCTGTAACTGGCTTCCGGGCGCAGGTAGAACACCTCTTCGAGATCCAATTCCCCCCGGGCGGCCCGACAAATCCGCTCGCCGGTGTATCGCATCGATTGCACATCAAAGCTCACGCCCACCCGATGGGTGCGGGCCTGCTGCATCACTGAATGGGGAAACCAGCCCACGTTGAGCACGATTTGGGCATGCTCCAGGGGGCCGTAGTGACCGCGCTCGCCCGCCAGCAACCGCTTAACGCACACTTCCCCCGCCTTGGTTTCAGTGGGCCAATTAGCCCGGTCAGCGGCCACAAACTCCTCGCTGTAGTCCTGGTGCATCGCTGCATAGATGCACTGCTGGGGGTTGGGGGTGGCGGCGATCAGCTCAACCCGGAAGCGATCCATACCGGTTACTTAGCGATCGCTGGAGGTTAGGGCCAGGGCCCCTGGCAAGGCTGCCAGCAAGCTTTGATTACGGCCGCGGTCCAGCAGGGCCAAGCGCAGCCAATGGCCATCAAGGCCCACAAAGCTGCGGCAATCCCGCACGAGGATCCGCCGCTGCTCCAGCTGCCCCTGCAGCGCCAAAAGCGAATGCTTACCCCGCACCAGCAGATAATTGGCCGCCGATGGGAATGGGGTAATCCCCCCCAGGCCCTGCAGTTCAGAAAAGAACCAGGGCCCCTCCCTGGCCACCCAGCGCTGCACCCGCCCTTGCCAGCGGCGGTCCTGCAGCAAGGGGGCAGCCACCGCAGCGGCCAGGCCATTCACGGGCCAGGGGTCGCGCCAGGCAGCCCAGCGGGCCAGGCGGGCGGGGGCGCCGATGGCATATCCCAGCCGCAGGCCCGCAATGGCAAAGAGTTTCGTGAGGCTACGGATCACCAGCAACTGGGGGTGTTGGGCCACCAGCGGCAGCAGCGACTGGGCCTCCCCCCCCGGCACCAGCGGTAAAAACGCCTCATCCACGATCACCAGGGCATAGCGCTGCAGCAGCGGTTCCAGGGAGGCGCGGCTCCAGAGCTGGCCCGTGGGGTTATGGGGATTAGTGATCCAAAGCACCGATCCCAACCCCAGGGCATCGGGATCCAGCAGGGCCGTAGTAAACCCCGTGGGTTGGGCGCTCCAACCATTCAAAGCCAAGGGCAAGCGCTGGAAGCCACCGTTCCAGCAGGCCAACGCCCGCTCGTAATCAGCGAAGCCAGGCACTGGCAAGAGACTGAGCCCCTCGGCCGCCGCCTCCCGAGCAGCCCAGGTGAACAACTCCGCCGCCCCATTGCCCGGCAGCACTGCCTCAGGATCCACCCCATGGTGGGCTGCAATTGCCCCCCGCAGCTGGCCATAGGAGCGGTCGGGGTACACCACCAGCGGCGATGCCGCCGCGTGCCCCAGGGCCTGGGCCATGGCCCAACGCAAAGACCAGGGGGGGCCAAAAGGCACCAGCGAGGCACTGAAATCCACCAGCTGGCCCGGCCGGCAGCCCAGGCGGGCCGCCGCCTGCTGGAGGTTGCCGCCATGGCGGGGCGGAATCTGCACCATCGCCCCATGGTGACGCAGGGGGGCCCAACCGATAGAACGGGTCCAACGGGGAGCCTGGGGTGAGGTGCTGGGCGCTGAAGAGCAGGCCATGGACAAGCGGGGGAGTGCTGGCGGCGCTGCTCACCCTGGGGGGCCCCATGGCCTGGGCGGCGGATCTTGGCGCCCTGCAACGGCTGTTGGAGCAAGGGCGCTGTGAGGCCTGCCGTTTAGATGATGCCGACCTGGTGCATGGGCAATTGCGGGGGGCGCGGCTGAAGGCGGCAAGCCTGCGGCGGGCAAACCTCAGCCGGGCGGTGCTGGAAGCCGCTGACCTACGGGGCAGCGACCTGCGCCAGGCGGTGCTGCGGGGGGCTGATCTCAGCGGCGCTGACCTGCGGGGCGCCCGCCTGGAGGGCACAGACCTGCGGGAGGCCGATCTCAGTGGCGCAAAGCTAGACAGCAATGCCCTCAGCCTTAGCCACTGGACAGGGGCCAAGGGGGTGAACCCCAGCGCCAGCAGCTATGCAGACCTCCATAACGCCGGGGTGGAACAGGCCTTGCAGGGCCGCCACCCAGAGGCCGAACAGCGCTTCAGCGAGGCAATCGCCAAGCAACCCACGGCGGCGATCAGCTGGATGGCCCGCGGAATCGCCCGCACTGAACAGGCCAAAACCCAGCTGGGCGCCCAGGATTTTGCCTATGCGGCAAAGCTCTATCGCAGCAGCGGCGAAACCCAGCTGGCAGACCAACTGGAGCACAGCTCCCAACAGCTGCTGGAGGGCCCTAAAAAAACCAGCGGCAATGGCTGGGGCAGCAGTCTTTTGGGCGGCGCGGCCGCCATGGTCCAGCAACTGGCCCCCTATGCACTGAAGCTGGTAAGCAAAGGCATGTTTTAAACCCAGCTGGCCCTAGGGCTTAGGGGAGGCAAGGCTGTAGGCCGTGAGGCTGAACTTAAGGATGGTGCGAGCCGGCTCCCCCTGCTTAGGGGAATCACCATGCTTCAGGTTTAGATCGGAGACCACCGCCAGGGGGGAAAGGCTCTCCAGGCGCCGCAGAAAGCCCAGCAATTCCGGGAAACGTCCGGAGGCAATCACCAGCTGACTGCGCTTCTCAAGGCCAGGCACCAGCAGCGGATCCGTTGCTGGGGGGGGCGCCTTATTGGATTTGGTTTCAGGCACAGCCGCCGCCGCCCCCTCCGCCGCCTGGGGCTCAACGCTGTCTAAGGTCACCCCGGCCCCGGCGGCCTCCACCGCCAGCTGGGCCAGCAAGGTGTCCAGTTGTTTTGTGCCCGCCACCAGCTGGAGTAACTGCTGCTGCTGCTGATTGGCCCGTTCCAAATCGATCCTGGCCTGGGCTTGGCGTTGCAGGGCCACGGGCCATTGGTCGCGCTGGCGCTGGCTTTCCTGCCGCTGGCGCTCGAGCCCCTGCAGCGTTTGGCTGAGGGGCCACAGCCAAGCCAGCGCCAGGCCAACACTCAGCAGCAGGCCCCCAAGGGCCGGCAACAGCCACAGCAACCGTTCACTGCTGAGGCCCAGGGGGGGAGGACTCTGGGGTTGGAAATTAGTCATTTCAACAGCCCCCCCTGGCGCAGTAAGGCCAAGCGCCGGGCCATGCCGTCGGCGCCCAGGTCCTTGAGCTGCTTGTCACTGAGCGGCGGCTTCCCCTTGGCGAAGGCCGCCGCCAGGCGGAAGCGAATCACCGGGCTCTGCTCCTCCCGCTGGGCCTGTTGCAACACCACCCCCTTGGGGTCAAACAAAACCGATGCCTGCAAACCCAACTGCAGGCCATTGAGCCTAATGAAGCCATTGGGATCGACGGCATTGCCCTCCAATTGCAGGGCGGCCGGGCCCACGGCGGCACTGGTGAGCTGCACCCCCGCCGGGGTGAGGCGGGCCAGCTCTGTGAGCAAGGCGGAACTGGTGGGCACCGCCAGCAGGGCGGCGCTGAGCTTGCGGTTGGCTGCCCCCTGCTTGAGGGCCCGGCCACGGATGGCCTGGGCCGTGGTCTGGGCCGCGGCGCTGCGGGCCGCCAGGGGAGCCAACTGTTCCACCTCTTGGCTCAGCAACTGCTGACGGGCCAGCAACAGCAGGCCCACTGCCCCGGTGAACAAGAACAAACCAGCACCGATCAAGCCCCCGGTAAAAAGCAGCCTTCGTAGGGGCAGCGGCTGGTCTGGGGCCACCCCCAAGGCCGCCCGCCGCTGGCGCAGTAAGTCCAAGCTCATCGTTGTTTACCCCGCTGGAGCAGGCCAAGCAAACGGGTGAGGCTGGCGGGGGCCCGCATCTGCCAGCTATCAGCCCACTGCAAACCCTCAGCCGCCTGGGGGTCCGCCGGGGCCACCGGACAGGCAAGACATTCGCCCAACTGGGTCGCCATGGCCGGATCATCCGCGCCAGGCCCAACTAACCAAAGCTGGGCCAGCTCCCCCCTAGGGGTTAGGCGCCCCTGCCGCTGAAACAGGGCCAAGAGCCCTTGGATTTGTTCTGGCCCTGTCTGGGGATCAAAACTGAGCTGAAACCGCGGCAACCCTGCCAGCCAGAGCCCCAAATCCCAGCGACTGGTCTGCAGATCCAACACCCCCAGCCAGTCATCACTGGCAAAGGTCTGGAAGGCCCCCGCCAGGGCCCTTCCCAGGCTCAGGGTCGCCGGTTCCAAACCATGGAGCTCCAGGCCAGCCACCGTGAAGGTCTGAATCCAGCGATCAATGGCCTCAGAAGCCATAAACGCCCCGAGCGTCCCTCCCTCCTTTAATTCCCCATCGAGTTCTGCCTCCCCAAGGGGAAACGGCAAACCGAGGCTGGCTTCCCGCCTGTGCAGCAGGGCCCGCAACTCCGCCCCAGCCAGCTGGGGCGGCAAACCCAGCAGGCGCAGGCTCACCCCGGCAGGGGGCAAACTGGCCAGGGCCCCCGGGGCCTTGATCCCCCCCCCCAACAGCAAATCCCCCAACAGATCCCCCAGGGCATCAGGCAAGAGGGGCACCCCGGCGCTAAAAACCCCTGCGGGTAGGGGGGTGGTTAGCCATTGGCGCACCAGCAAATCCCCCGGGGCGGGTTGAAATTCCAACAGCGAGAGATGGTCGTCTTCGATCTCCACGGCCAGGCGACTGAGCTGGAACGGCTTGAGCAGCCTCTGGCGCAGCGGCATTAGCTGCTCGGTGAGGCCCGAAAACACGGCAAGGGCAGAGCAGTCGCCGTGAACTTAGGGCGCCCCTAAGCCTCCCGCCAGGGCAAACCACAACCCACGGCGGCGGCGATGCTTGGCAACCCATGGCCATCGAGCTGGGCCAGCAGGCCCCCAAGGATCTGGGGCACCAGTGCTGGCCCCCTATAAATCCAGCCCGTATAAACCTGCACCAGGGAGGCCCCGGCGGCGATGCGCTCCCAGGCCGCCTCGGCACTATCAATGCCGCCCACGCCGATCAGGGGCAGATCGGGGCCGGCGCTGGCCCGCAACCGCCGCAACACCGCCAGGGAGCGGGCGCGCAGGGGCACTCCACTCAAGCCACCGGCTTCCTCCGCCAGGCTGCGGCCGGTTTGGCTTAGCAGTCGGTCGCCAAGGCCCAGGCGATCGAGGCTGGTATTGGTGGCGATCACCGCCGCCAGGCCTTCGTCGTAGGCGAGGCGGGCCACCGCATCAATGGCGGCGTCCTCGAGATCCGGGGCGATCTTTACCAGTAGCGGTGGACAAGCGGGCTGGCGCCGCAGCCGTTCCACCAGTTGCCGCAGCAAGCTTTCATCCTGCAGCTGCCGCAGCCCCGGCGTATTCGGCGACGACACGTTTATCACCACGTAATCCGCCAGGGGGGCCAACAACTCCAGGGAGGCGGCGTAGTCATCGCCGGCTTTGTCTAAGGGGGTGAGCCGGGATTTACCCAGGTTCAAGCCCAGCACCGCCGGCCGCTGGCCCGGGGTCGGCAGCTGCTGGGCCTCCAGCAACTGCCGCACCGCCACCGCACCGCGGTTGTTGAATCCCATGCGATTCAGCGCCGCCTGCTCCGCCGCCAGGCGAAACAGCCGGGGGCGGGGGTTACCGGCTTGCCCCAGGGAGGTAACCGTGCCCAGCTCGGCAAAACCAAAGCCAAAGCAATGCCAGATCGCTGCGGCCACACCGTTCTTATCAAACCCAGCCGCCAAGCCCACTGGATTGCTGAACTGACAGCCAAACAGGCTCTGTTCAAGCCGCGGGTCTGGCCGTTGTAGGGCCGTGGCGGCGGTCGCCAGGGCCAGCCGTAGGGGCGGCAACTGCCGCCAGCGGCTCGCCAGGGCCAAGCCCGCCAGGGTGCACTCACTCATCCATTCGGCATCGGCACCGCCGTCCGAGGCCAGCAACGGCCCAAGGAAACGCTGCCAGGGGTCTTGGGACCTAGGGGGGGCGCTCATTGCTCAGCCCCCCTGGGGGCCCGGCGCAGGCGCCAGCGGCCCTCCCCCTGGGGTTCCACCAACCATTGGCGCCAGCTCCAGGGCCCCTCCCGCTGTTCCAGCCGGCTGAGGGGCTGTTCCACCAGCTGGGCCAATTCCACCAGGCTGAGCCCATAGCCGGCCTCGGCAAACCGATCGGCCAGCTCCAGGCGTGACAACAGCCGTTGCAAGGGGGCCGGAGCCGCATCAACGGGAACCGCATCAACGGGAACCGCCGCCGCTGGCGCCTTTTCGCCACGGGAATAGGCCACGGCGATCGCATCACAACGGTCGTTGTCTGGGTCGCCGCTGTGGCCGCGCACATGCACCAGGGGCACCCCGGGCAGGCGCGCCCCGTCGAGGGCCTCCCACAGTTCGCGGTTAAGCACAGCGCCGCCGGAGGCGGTGCGCCAGCCCTTGCGTTTCCAACCCGGCAGCCAACGGCTGAAGCCGTCGATCAGATATTTGCTGTCGGTGCGGATCGCCAGCTTTGGGTCGAGGGGCAACTCCTTCAGCCGTTTAAGTAGGGCTAGGCAGGCGGTGAGCTCCATGCGGTTGTTGGTGGTTTGGGGCTCAAATCCCCCCAATTCCTCCACCGTGCCGTCGCTGTAGCGCAGCAAACAGCCCCAGCCCCCTGGCCCGGGATTGCCCTTACAGGCCCCATCGCAGGCGGCGGCTACCACCGTTCGGTACAACGGGTCTTGAACTTCGCTGGCTTGGTTGTTCCCCATGGGCCGAACCTACCGAGGACTCGGACTGGCAGACCGGCCCAGTTTGGGGATGGCCATGGCTGTGGCCGTGGCCCTAGGAACCGCCCCTGCCCGGGCCCAGTTGTTCAGTAGCGCCCCCTTAGACCAACAGCGCTTTGTGGTGCTGGGCCAGCCCCTGGCCCAGGGGGGCTGGAAACTGCTGGTGCTCGAGCAGATCCGCCAGAGCCCCCAGTGCTGGCAAAGGCGGGCCGATGGCTTGATCGACCCCAGCCTGATCAACTTTGATTTCAGCGGAATCTGTAGCCGCTACATCGATAGCAACGGCTATTCCCTGCGCTTAGGCCAAAGGGACCATGCCCTAAGCCATGACCTGCGCCTGATCCCGGAGGGCCGCCAACTGCTGCTGCTGGGGCTGCCCCGCCGCGGCGGCGATGGGGTGCTGATCGCCCAAGCCCCCCTGCCCAGTCGCCCCCGCGCCGATGCCTTTGTGGCCCTGAGGTTTGAACCCGGCTGGGAACTCAGCCGCCGCACCTACAACGGCCAGGCCCTCAGCCATGTGTACTTCTCGGGCGCCGGCCAGGTAGCCGGGGCTGGCCAGTCCAACCCTCCGCCTGCAAAGCCCCCGGCCTATGGCCGCGTTATCCCCCTAAAGGTGGTGCCCTACCGGCCCTGAGCCAGGCGCTGGGTCAATCAAACAGCTGTCCCCCCCATGGGGTCTGCCCAGGATTTGGGGGTAATTTCATGGGGTGTGAGGAGTGAGGACTCCACCAGGGTCGAAACAAGGACAGACTCCTGGCTGAGTCCAAACCCTTTGCCCCGCCTTGCGGGGCTTTTTTTTTGGCCTATGCCCATGGCTGAAACCGCTGGGGCCAGACCAGCCACAAAAAAACCCCTGGCTAGGCAGGGGTAAGTAATAGAAATCTGGAAGCGGACCCTGGTACCCCAGGGCCCACGGCTGGATCACTTGATGGTGACCTTGCCGCCCACTTCTTCGATGGCCTTTTTGAGCTCTTCGGCAGCACCCTTGGCGATGCCTTCCTTAACGGGGGTGGGGGCAGCTTCCACAAGGGTCTTAGCTTCGGCCAAGCCCAGGCCGGTGGCCTCGCGCACGGCCTTCAGCACCTTGATCTTGGCGGCCGCATCGAAGCCATCGAGGATGACATCGAATTCGGTTTGTTCTTCCACTGCCTCAGCGGCAGCGGCAGGGGCGGCCATCATTACGGCGCCGGCGGAAGCGGCGGCGGACACACCAAAAGCCTCTTCAATCTGCTTAACAAGCTCGGAAGCTTCCAGCAGGCTGAGGGTTTTCAGCGATTCGAGAATGTCGTCGGTTTTTGTAGACATGATTAGGAAAACAACAGAACGGGGGATCTATGGAACTCAGCTGTCGCCGCTTTCGGCGTGCTGCTTGAGTGCCCGGGCAAGACCAGATGGAACCTCGTTGATGCCAACGGCCAACTTTGTGGCCACAGCATTGATGGCGCCTGCAATCTGTGCCAATAGCACCTCCTTGGAGGGCAGGTCACCGATGGCCTTGATGTCGTCTTGATTGAGTAGGCGGCCCTCATAGAGGCCCCCCTTCAATTCCGACTTCTTGCTGTCCTTTTGAAAGGACTGCACGGCCTTCACGGCACCACCAACATCGCCCTTGATCAGGACGAAGGCGTTGGTACCACTGAGCAGGGGCTCGAGGTTGGACCAGGTGCTATCGCCATCAATGGCGCGGCGCATCAAGGTGTTTTTAGTCACCTTGCAGATACCGTTTGCTGCGGCAAGACGACCACGTAGGTCGCTCAACTCCTTGATGGAGAGTCCGCAGTAATCGAGCACGAGGGCCATTTCGGCCTCACCGAGTAACTGCTTGAGTTCCTCGACAATCTGTTGCTTATCCTCCAGCGTGCGGCCCATGGGTGGAACGGATCGGGGGAACAAGCGGGCATTGCGGTCCGGTGGGAGGCCGCAACACCGATCCGCACCCCGTGGGGTGAAACCGTTGCGCAAACCTCGGCAGGACTTATGAAATCAGGGGAACCCTGGCCTCACCTGCTGTCTTCGGCTGCGGAGGCCCAGGAGCTAACACCCCGGGGCCAAACGCTGGGCGCAAGCCCTAATCCAACTTTGGTTGGAATCCAACAACTTATCAGATGGCCTAACGCCTCAACCTTCGAACTTGATGTCCTGCAAGACAGTGACGTCGACTTCCACCGAGGGGCCCATGGTGGAAGTTATGAACAAGCTCTTCCAATAGCGACCCTTGGCACCACTGGGCTTGTTGCGATCCACGGTTTCCTGAACGGCCTTGAGGTTTTCGAGCAGGTCTTCGGGGCTAAAGCTGGCCTTGCCGAACTGCACGTGGACGATGCCGCTGCGGTCAGCCCGGAATTCCAGTTTGCCCGCCTTGAACTCCTTAATGGCCGAAGCGATGTCTGTGGTGACGGTGCCGGTTTTGGGATTTGGCATTAGACCTCGGGGACCAAGCACCCGACCCAACTTCGCCACCTTGGGCATCATGTCGGGGGTGGCGATCAACAGGTCGAAGTCCATGGCCCCGCCGGCGATCGAATCCACCAGTTCTTCATCGCCCACCAGCTCAGCACCGGCGGCCTTGGCCTCAGCCACCTTTTCACCGCGGGTGATCACGGCAATGCGCACGGTCCGACCGGTGCCCTTGGGCAGGGCCACGGTGGTGCGCAGTTGCTGGTCGGTGTACTTGGGGTCGATACCGAGGCGCACGTGGGCCTCAAGGGTCTCGTCAAATTTGGCCGTGGCATTGGCCTTGACCAGTTCCAACGCCTCGAGGGGGATGTAGGCGCGGGGTTCAACTTTGGCCGCAGCGGCCTTGAAGCGCTTAGAGGTTTTTTTCATGGATTCAGTGGGGTGCAAACGAAGGCGCTAGCCCTCTCCCCCGATAAAGGTGAACAGAAATTGAACAAACGAACCCGGGGGTTCAGTCGTTCACGGCGACGCCCATGTTGCGGGCGGTGCCTTCGATGATCCGCATGGCGGATTCAACGCTGGAGCAGTTGAGGTCGGGGAGCTTCGTGTTGGCGATCTCCTCGAGCTGGGCGCGACTGATCGAGCCAACGCTGCCCTTTGATGAGGTGGCAGCCCCTTTCTCAATGCCGGCAGCTTTGCTGATCAACACGGAGGCGGGGGGGGTTTTGGTGATGAAGGTGAAACTGCGGTCTTCAAAGACCGAAATCTCCACCGGAATCACATAGCCAGCCTTGTCCTGGGTGCGGGCGTTGTACTCCTTGCAGAAGGCCATGATGTTGACCCCGTGCTGACCGAGGGCGGGACCCACGGGCGGTGCAGGGTTGGCCTTACCGGCATTGAGGGCCAGCTTGATAATGGCAACGACTTTTTTAGCCATCGGCGATACACACGGAACAGTGCTGCGGGGCGCCGTCGAAGGCGCGAGGACGGCCGAAGCCGCCGATGGCCGCCCCCCGCAGCGGGACGGCCCAGGCGATCAGCTGTCTTTGCTGATCTGGGAAAACTCGAGCTCCACCGGGGTTTCCCGGCCAAAGATCGAAAGCAGCGCCTTGAGTTTGCTGCGGTCTCCGGAGATCTCGATCACCTCGCCCTGGAAATCCTTGAAGGGTCCAGCGGTAACGGTAATGCGATCGCCCTCGGAGAGATCCACCTTCACCACAGGCTTTTTCTCCTGGGCGCGCTTAAAGATCCGATTCACCTCGGAGAGGCTGAGCGGCCGGGGCTTGATGCGTCCGCGAGAGCGGCCGGTGGTGCGGCGTTCCTCATGGCCCACAAAATTGATCACGTTGGGGGTGCTACGCACCGCCTGCTCCGTGTCCTCATCCATCATCATCCGGATCAACACGTAGCCAGGGAACACCTTTTCCTCAGTGCTTTGGCGGGAGCCGTCCTTCTTAATCTTCACCGCCGGGGTTTGGGGTATCTCAATCTCGATAATCCGGTTTGCCACCCCAAGGGTGACCGCCCGTTGCTCGAGGGTGGCCTTCACTTTCTTCTCACAGCTGGAGGCCACCTGCACCGCATACCAACGGGCCACCGCCGGCTTACCCAACTCCACCACCTCAGGGGCAATATCAGCCTGGGGCAACGGGTCAAGCGCTAGCTCGTCGAGGCTGGGGTCCAGGTCAGACCCAGGGGCAGAGAAGTCGGACAAGGGAATGGTCAATGGAAGAGGAGTTTGGCCAGCCAATGAAAGAAACGATCCAGGGAGGCGATCGCCGCGGCCGAGAGGGTCACCATCAGCAGCACAGCCACCGACTCACTGATCAGTTGCTGGCGGCTGGGCCACACCACCCGCCGCAGTTCGGCAAGGGTGGAATCCAGCAGACCGGTGGGCTCTGGGGGCTGGGGGGCGGGGGCACCGGCGGGTAGGCCGGCATCGCTGCCAGGCAAGCCAGCCGTGTCGATCACCGCCCCCTCAGGGGCCGTGGGCTGACCTGGCTGATTGGGTTGGCTGAAAACCACACTTCCCCGGCGTGCGGAACACCCGCAAACGACCACCCTACAGAATCGCTTGGAATTTGGGCAGCCCGTCCTCCAACCGCACCGCCACGCCGCGGGCACCGCGGAAGCGCTCCTCCAGCAGTTCGGTGGCCAAGGGGTTTTCCAATTGGCGGCGCAGCAGGCGCCGCAGCGGCCGGGCCCCGTATTCAGGGTCGTAGCTCTCCCGGGCCAGCCAGGCCACCACCGGCTCCTCCACCTCCAAGTCCAGGCCCTGCTCCTGCAACAACAGGTTGAGGTCTTGGAGCTGGAGGCGCACGATCGGCTCGAGATCTGCGGGCTGCAGGGGCCGGAAGCGGATCAATTCATCGATGCGGTTGAGGAATTCAGGTCGGAACTGGCTGGCCAGGCTGCGCTCCACCTCCGCATCCAGGGCAGCGCTGTCGCCATCGCGGGCATGGCTGAGGATCGCCCGGCTGGCCAGGTTGCTGGTCATCACCACCACCGTGTGGCGGAAGTCGACGCTGCGCCCCTGGGAATCACTGAGGCGGCCGTCATCTAAGACCTGCAGCAGCAGATTAAAAACGTCTGGATGGGCCTTCTCCACCTCATCGAGTAACACCACCGCATAGGGCCGCCGCCGCACGGCTTCAGTGAGCTGCCCCCCCTCCTCGTAGCCCACATAGCCGGGGGGCGCCCCGATCAAGCGGGCCACGGCATTGCGCTCCATGAATTCACTCATGTCGAGCCGCACCAGGGCGTCCTCCTCATCGAAAAGGGCCGCCGCCAGGGTCTTAGCCAACTCGGTTTTACCCACGCCGGTGGGGCCAAGGAAAAGGAAGGAACCCACCGGCCGGCGGGGGTCCTTCATGCCGGCCCGGGCCCGGCGGATGGCGGCAGCCACCGCCGCCACGGCCTCCCCCTGGCCCAACACCTTTTCAGCCAGGCGCTGCTCCAACTCCAACAGTTTCTGGCGATCACCGGCCAAGAGCCGTTGGATTGGAATGCCGGTCCAGCGGGCCACCACATCGGCGATGTCGCTGGCCTGCACCTGGTCGCGCAATAGCCGCTGGTCCCCCTGCAGCTGCTCTTCGAGGGCGAGCCGATCGCGCTGCACCCCATGCTCGAGTTCCACCTGCAGCCGGGCCCGCTCCTCCCAATCGGTGAGCCGTTCGGCTTCGGCAATGCCATGGCGCAGGTCCTCCTCCTGCTGCTGCAATTGATGCAGGTCCTGGAGCTGTTGCCGTTCCAGCTGCCAACGGTCTTGGAGTTCCTCCAGGCGATCGAGGGCCTCCGTGCGCCGTTGCTGCTGCTGGATCCGTTCCTCCAGGGGGGCCTGCTCCGCCGCCAACAGGTCGAGTTCCACCCTGTGCAACTCCGCCTCCGCCTGCTCCACCAGGGCCGGCTTTGAGGTGGCCTCCATCTTCAATTCAGCGGCGGCCTCATCGATCAAATCGATGGCCTTGTCTGGCAGGCACCGGTCACTGATGTAGCGGTCTGCCAGGCGCACGGCCGCCTCCAAAGCGCCGTCGCCAATGGAAACGCCATGGTGCAGCTCATAGCGCTCGCGCACCCCCTGGAGGATCTCCAGGCACACCTCCTGGCTCGGCTCCTTAATCAGCAGGCGCTGGAAACGGCGGTTGAGCACCGGATCTTTTTCCAGGGTTTTGCGGTATTCCTCCACGGTGGTGGCCCCAATGCAGCGCAGTTCCCCCCGGGCCAGGGCCGGCTTGAGCACGCTGCCGGCATCGGCCCCAGAACGGTCGCTGTTGACCAGGGTGTGGATCTCATCGATAAACAGCACCACCCCGGCGCTGGTCTCGTCGGCGGCACTGATCTCCTCCAGCACCAGCCGCAGGCGTTCCTCAAATTGGCCGCGGTACTTGGCCCCGGCGATCAAAGCCCCTAAATCAAGGGAAATCAGGCGACGGCCCTTGAGCGAATCGGGCACCTCCCCGGCCACGATCCGCTGGGCCAGCAATTCGGCGATCGCCGTTTTACCCACCCCCGGCTCACCAATCAACACCGGGTTGTTCTTGCTGCGCCGCGAGAGCACCTGAATCAGCCGGCGGATGTCGGCATCGCGGCCGATCACCGGATCCAGCACCCCGGCCCGGGCCAAGGCGGTGAGATCGCGGCCGAACTGATCGAGGGCACTGGTCTCCGCCAGGTTCTCCAGCGGGGCCGCCGCCGCTGGGGCTGCGGCGGGAGCTGGGGCGAGTGCGGGAGCTGGGGGCCGGGCAACCTCTGCCCGCCTGGCCAGCAAGCCGGCACCGATGCGCTGATCTTCCCCCAGGGCCTGGAGCAAATCAGAGGCATCTATGCCGCGGCCCCCGCGGCGCTGGCGCCCCAGTTCTGCCCCATCCAGCAGTAGTTCCAGGGCCTCACCCACGTAGAGCTCCGCCCCGCCCCGGGCCGGTTGTTGGGCACAGAACTCATCCAACCCATCGAGCAGCCGATCGGTATCAAGCCTTAAGGGCTCCAGCAACTCCCGGCAGCGGGGCTCCTGGAGCAGGGCCTGGAGGAGGTGCTCCACATCCAGCTCCCCATGGCGCCAACGCCGGGCCTGGTCTTGGGCGCTGAGCAACAGGTCCCAAGCCAGGTCGGTGAACCTTTCCGGCTCAGTGGTGAGGCTGAAGCTGCGGTTGAAACCGAAGCCAGGATCAGGCGGCCGCATCAGATCGGTTATTCAGCTGAATGAGTTCCACCTTGTAGCCATCCGGATCTTCCACGAAAGCAATCTGGGTGGAACCGTGCTTCATCGGACCAGGCGGGCGCACCACCCGGCCGCCCTTGGCCGCCATAGCTGCGCAGGTGGCCACGATGTCGTCCACCCCAAGGGCGATGTGGCCATAGGCATTGCCCAGGTCGTAGCTCGAGGTATCCCAGTTATGGGTGAGCTCCAATACGGTTTGCTCCGATTCGGGGCCATAGCCCAGGAAAGCGAGGGTGAAACGGCCCTCCGGATAGTCCTTTTGGCGCAGCAAAGTCATGCCAAGCACCTCGGTGTAAAAGGCGAGGGAGCGCTCCAGGTGAGTCACCCGGAGCATGGTGTGCAGCAAACGCATCGGCGCCCGTGTGACAAAGGCTGCGGCCATTGTGCAAGGCCAATCTGCATAATGAGCCCGCTTGCCAAAACCCGCGTGTTCGACTCCCTCGACCTAGTGATCGACACAGTGGTGGCAAGGGAGGTCTTGGATTCCCGCGGCACCCCCACCGTGGAAGCCGAGGTGCTGTTGGAGGGCGGTGCCAGTGGCCGGGCGATCGTGCCCAGTGGGGCCAGCACCGGCGCCCATGAGGCCCATGAATTGCGCGATGGGGATCCCCACCGTTATTTCGGCAAGGGGGTGGGCCAAGCGGTGACCAATGTGGAGGAGCGGATCGCCCCGGCCCTCTGTGGCCTCAGCTCCCTTGACCAAGGGGCCGTGGATGCCGCCATGGCCGAACTGGATGGCAGCGATAACAAATCCTCCCTGGGGGCCAATGCCGTGCTGGCCGTGAGCCTGGCCGTGGCCCGGGCCGCCGCCAACGGGGTGGGTTTACCGCTTTACCGCTACCTGGGGGGCCCTAGCGCCACCCTGCTGCCGGTGCCGTTGATGAATGTGATCAACGGCGGTGCCCACGCCGCCAACAACCTGGATTTCCAGGAATTCATGGTGGTGCCCCATGGGGCCGACAGCTTCCGGGAGGCCCTGCGCATGGGCGCCGAAGTGTTCCACACCCTCAAGGGCCTGCTCCACGACCAGGGCCTCTCCACCGCCGTGGGCGATGAGGGGGGCTTTGCCCCCAATTTGGAAAGCAACGATGCCGCCGCCCAGCTGCTGGTGAGCGCCATCGAAAAGGCCGGTTACCGCCCCGGGGAACAGATCTCCCTGGCCCTTGATGTGGCTAGCACCGAGTTCTTCAGCAACGGCCGCTACAGCTATGGCGGCAGCAGCTTTACTGCCGCTGAGATGGTGGACCAACTGTCCCAACTGGTGAGCCGCTACCCAATCATTTCGATTGAAGACGGCATAGCCGAAGACGACTGGGAGGGCTGGAAGCTGCTCACCGATCGCCTGGGCCAAACCGTGCAATTGGTGGGAGACGACCTCTTTGTGACCAGCAGCGCCCGGCTACAACGGGGCATCGACCTGGGGGTGGCCAACTCGATTCTGATCAAGGTCAACCAGATCGGTTCCCTCACCGAAACCCTGCAGGCAATCGATCTAGCCGGCCGTTCTGGCTACACCAGCGTGATCAGCCACCGCAGCGGCGAAACCGAAGACACCACCATCGCCGACCTGGCGGTGGCCACCCGGGCGGGCCAGATCAAGACCGGTTCCCTCAGCCGCAGCGAGCGGGTAGCCAAATACAACCAGCTGCTGCGCATCGAAGACGAACTGGGGGGCCAAGCGACCTACGCCGGCGCCGAAGGCCGCGGCCCCCGGGGCCGGCGCTGAGTTGTGCCTAGGGGCAGTTAAACGAGGCGATCAAGGCGGACATCGCGGCCAAGCCGCAGCTGAAGCTTCAACCAGCTGAAGGCCAGCGGCAAGCCAGCCAGGGCGGGGGCCACGGCCCAACTGGGGCGACTACCGCCCGCCAGTACCGCCGTGGCCAGGGCCAACCCGGCCAGCAGGATTGCCTGGCCATTGAGCTGTTGGCCCAGGGCCAGGCGCCTCAGCAAACGATCCGTTTCCCCAGCGCGAATCTGCACCTGCAGATCCCCCTGCTCAAGCCGATCCAGCCCCTCCTCCAGGCGCCGGGGCAGGCCCAGGGCACGGCTACCCACCGCCGCCGCCTGGCGGGACAGGTCGTTAAACAGTTCTGAGGGGCCTGATCCACTGGAGGTCATTAGCGGCAGCAGATAGGGCTTGGCGATCGAAACCAAACTAAAGCCGGGATCGAGGCTGCGGCCCACCCCCTCAAAGGTGGAAAGGGCCCGCATCACAAAGATCAGCTCCACCGGCAGCCGAAAGGGCTGGCCGTAAACAAGGGCATAGAGATCCCCCGACAGCCGTTCCAGCACGTTGCCACTGAAGGGGGGGGTAAGGGCATCCTTGAGCATCAGCCTCACCAGCCGGCGCACGGGGCCGGGATCCAGCTCCGCCGCAATCACCCCTGCCGCCTGTAATTCAGCCACCAGGCCTGCCGCATCCCTGGCCGCCGCTGCTCGCACCATCGCCCCCAGGCGGCGGCGCAAGCGTGGCGACAGTTGCCCCATCATGCCGAAGTCGTAGTAGATGAGGGCGCCATCACTGGCAACGGCAAGGTTGCCGGGGTGGGGATCGGCATGGAAGAAGCCGTAGCGCACCAATTGCTGCAGATAACTGGCCGCCCCTTTTTCGGCCACCGCTGCCGGGTCAATGCCCTGGGCGAGCAAGGCTTCGCGGTCGGTGATTTTGATGCCCGGCAGGTAATCAAGACAAAGCACCCGTTCGCTGGAGAGCTCCCAGATCACCGCCGGGATCCGAATGGCGGGATCATCTAAAAACTGTTGGCGAAACCGGGCGGCATATTCGGCTTCGATGCGGAAATCCAACTCCCGCAACAGCACCCGCTTGCATTCCCTAGCCATACCCACCCAATCCCTGCCACGGCCCCAGCTGGGATGGCGCTGCATCACGGCTGCCACCTGGGCCATCACCTCCAAATCAAGGCGAAACAGCCGTTGCAACCCCGGCCGTTGCAACTTCAAAACCACCACCCGGCCACTGCGCAAAACGGCGCGGTGCACCTGGGCGAGGCTGGCGGAACCCAGCGGGGCCGGGTCAATCTCCACGATCTCGTGGCAGCGGGGCCCCAACTCCCTTTCCAACAGCGCTTCGGCCAAGGCAAAGGGGAAGGCGGGCACCCGGTCCTGCAGGCGGGTTAGTTCCTGCACCCACCCCACTGGCAGCAGATCAGGCCTGGCCGATAACAACTGGCCAAGCTTGATAAAAGCCGAACCCAGGAACAACAACTGGGCCACCAACCATTGGGCCAACTGCTGCTGGCGCCTGGCCCGACGGCTGTCACTAACGCCCCCTGGATAGCTCCAAGCCTGGCCATCCCACCAAAGACGCGTGAGTAGCACAAGCACCACGGACCAAATCCGCAGGGAGCGCAGCAGGCTCCGCAGGGGGCCCATCAAGCCTGCTCCTCAAGCCGTTTGGTGAAGCTCGCCACCTGTTGACGCAACTGATCCAATTGCTGCTGCACATCTGGCGCCGGCACCGGCGCCCCAGCGGCGGGGCTGGGGCGCCCAGAGTTATCCATGCGTTCGGCCTCCTGCTGCACCTCTTCCCAAAACAGTTGCAGTTCCTCCTGCAACCGCTGGGGGGCGTCTTGGGCCAAAAGGCTCAACTGGGCGGCGGCATCCATGGCACCGCTGCCGAGGCGGGCGACGAGCCGATGGAGGGCGGCCTGCAGAAGCGTGTCGGGGCTGCTCATCGCCAGGGCACGGGCGGTGCCACGACTGTGGCAGATCCAGCGGGCGGTGGTGGGACCACGGGGGCCACCGGGGGCGGCAACTGGGGGGGCTGGGGAGTTCGAGGGGCCAGGGGGGACTTGGGGGCAGGGCTGGCTTGGTTAAGCGCCTCAAGCGGGTCAGTGAGCGGTTTTTCCAACTTGCTTTCCTCCTTGGTCGTTGGCGGAGCCAGGGGATCAAGGCTGGGATTGCCGATGGAGTTTGCTTTCGGCTCGGCCGAGCCTGGGCCCTCGGGGCTGCCATGCAGATCGATGCGGTCGGCGCCAAAACGCATGCGCAGGCTTTCAAGGCCCGTGCCGGGGAAACCCCTTACATCAAAGCGTTCCCCCAGCCTCACGAAACTGGCAAAGCGGCCATCCAGCAGCCGACTGGTGCCGGCAAAGGCCAGCCCAAAACAGAGCCCCACCAATAGCGGTGGCAAGGGATTCCAGGGATTGACCGCCCGGTGCCGGCGCTGGGGGGGCAGATCGGCCGGGCGGGACGAAGCCATCGGCTTTGGCAAAAGCTTGCTGGATTCAGGCTAGCCAGGGCCATAACGACCGTGCCCGCAACTTAATTGGCAAGTCGAATCAAGCTGATTACATCCCCCCTTACCAACCTTGGCCGACAACCTAAATCGACCAAAAGCACAGAATTTTTAACAAATAATCAGCCTGGCCACTTAAAACTACAAATAGCTACTTAGGGCCTCCTGAGAAAGTGAATTCGGAGTCAGCCTCAACAAAAAGGAGACCTGCTTGAGCCCGCAGCCCGATCATCACGCTGCAGCTATCTGAGGCTTCAGAGGCACAGTGCGAATACTCCGACCGCCTTCCTTGACCAGGAGAAGGC